>CADFJN010000036.1 GCA_902834555.1 Atopobiaceae bacterium | reverse complement strand
GTGCCTGGGCGGCCACCTCGTAATATCCCGTTGCACTCGGAGTGAGGATTCGCCACCACCAAAAAAGAGGGTGCAGACAAAAAGTTGGATCACTGGTAGGTGGCCGGGCGGTTGGTCCGCATGTGCAGGGCAGAGGAGATAGGACTGTTCATACTCGCAAGGGAGGAGGGCATGGGCATAAGGGACTCCGCGGAGCTTGCGGGCGTGGCCTTCATCTTCTCAGCTTCAATGTCCTCGAGGCACTTGTCGCACCCTCGCTCGATATGGTCTTTTGCGCGAAGTATAAACGCGCTTGTCGGGCCGACGCCCGGCGGCAAGCTTCCACAGACGGGGGACGAGCTGCCGATAGCGGGCATCCGCACCCTGGCTGTGGCGGATTGCGCCGCATCCGTCATCGGCATCCCGCGCAGCATCGGCTCACGTTGTCGCGAGGAGGAAGTGGACGACATCATTGCCGATCTGGACCAGGCAATCTTCAAGGCATAGGAAGCGGTCGCAGCTTATGAGAGAGGCCAGGACACCGGTCGCCTCGCCACAGGGGAGCATCTCGAAGAGGAATGAATCCCCGTCAGGAAGAATCGCGCCCCCGAAGACGTTGTCCTCGGGGGCGCGATTGCACGTTCTTCTCGCCAAGCCATGGACCTGACGAGACATTAGCCAGAGAGCTTATGGCTGGAATCTGGCCACGGCGCCGAGTCTAGAACTGGAACCTGATAACGGCGTTCTGGTTCTTGACGCGCAGCAGCGCTGTCTCGAGCACGGTGAACTCATGATCGAGACCGGTGGCGCCAAGGTAGCCCACGGTCATGTCCTGGCCGATGGCGAGGTCCATGTTCTGCTCGCTGCAGGCAACAAGGAGGGCCGTCTTCTGGGGAAGAACGGGCGTCTGGAAGATCTTACCCTCAATGAGCTTCTGGATGCGCTTGCTCTCGAGCACGCCGGTGCCCGGCTGGATCCTCTGCAGCTGGGCGTAGACGTCAGGGCTGGTCACCAGTGCCTTCTGGCCGTAGACCTGGTTCTGGATAAGGCCCTGGAGTCCCGCTACGACATCGAGGAAGGCGCCCTCGCCCTCAGACCAGTCGCCTGCGTCCATGACCTGGGCGCCAGGAAGGGTCAGGAGGCCTTCGACACCGTACTTCTTGCTGCCCAGGAAAATCATCTTGTCCTCCTGCAGGGCGCAGTCGGTCGCCGCCACGAGGACCTCAGAGTAGGACAGGGGAATGCCCATGCGCTCCGCTGCCTGGATGTCGCGCCAGGCAAGGGTGAAGTCAGTGCTGAGCAGGGGAATCTCGGTCGCCTTCTTGGGGCCTCCCTGCGTGGGGGGAACCTCGAGCATCTGGATGCCCGAGCCAAGCGGCCCATAGATGTCGAGGAAGCGCCTGCCGGTGAGCACGGCCTTGGCGGCGGTGACCACCTTCGAGTCAACCTCTGCCCACTGCGTATCTGTTAACGGTGCGTCATCACGCATCAGGTAATCCATTGCTAAGACCTCCTATTCCTTGAGACTGCCAACGGTGCTGGCGACGTCAGTCCCTGCGCTGTTGGCCTCAATGACCTGCGGTAGCTCGACGGGCGTGATGCCAAGCTCCTCCAGCATCTCTTCCACCTCGCGCGCGCCGGAGTCGTACTGGACGCCTTCCTGCGGGTCGAGGTACTTCAGGAGTGTGAGGAGCTCGCCCATGTGGGCCCTCTCCTCGTCCCGGATGTCAGAGAGAACGGCCTTGGCAACTGGGTCGTCCGTGGCCTGAACGTGGGCGTCGTAGCCATAGATGGCCTCGAGCTCACCCGATAGGTCTGCTCTGATTGCCTGGACCAGCTCTTCCTTGGTCATCTTCCGCTCTACGTTGGCGGAGAAGGGATTTCCAAACATCGTGCAGCTCCTTTCAACATTCGATATCAGTGTTGATATCGTTAGGTAGACCAAAACCAATAATAACTAAGCTTATCGGTCTCAAGCTCTAATAATTATAACGGGGGCGAATCCTCAGAGCAAGTGCAACGACTGGTGGTGGTAGACCTCCCAGGGGCAC
>CADFJN010000035.1 GCA_902834555.1 Atopobiaceae bacterium | reverse complement strand
TGCTGGCCGCATAGAAATCTGCGATTCCGCTGTCCATTATATTGACAGGGCTCAGGCGTCCTGCAGGGCCTTGCCAGCCGTTCCGCCCGATCTCGCGGGATATGGCCGGCCTGTCCCTGTGGAGCTCCCTCGCCATCTGGCTGACCCCCTCATGGCCCTTCCAGCGAACCATGATGTCCTCGCGCTCCGCGATGCCAAGACGGCTGTAGCCGTCCATGGTGCCTCCAATGATGCATGTCTCCGCAAGCATCATCATAGGTCGTGCCTGGGCGGCCACCTCGTAATATCCCGTTGCACTCGGAGTGAGGATTCGCCCTCGAAATCCAGAAGGTTATCATTAGGGGCTTCAAGCGTATCAGGGGACCTCTGACGATAAAACTCGACAAGCCTTTGACCATCCTTGTCGGTAATAACGGTGCGGGCAAAACGACAATCCTTGAAGCTGTTCAACTCGCCTGCACAGGCCAATACCGAGGCGAGTCAATACGACGCGCGCTTTCACAGTCGCTTTTTAATAAAGATGACGTCGAAAGTCTTTTGAACTCATCTGGCCTGGACATTGCAAAGAAACTCCCCTCCATCAACATAGAAGTCTTTCTGACGGGAGGAGAACGGCACATCGTCGAACTGTTCTCCGGAGCGAATAACTCAACTGGTGCGAAGCATTGCGGATTTTCGTTGACCATTGCTTTCGACAATGACTTCATCGAAGAACTGGCTGGCATTCTGGATAATGGGAGGATCACAAGCGTACCAATCGAGTACTACGACGCAAAGTGGACGACCTTTGCCGGATCAATCATCACGCCGAGGAAGCTCCCCGTCCACTCCGTCATGATGAACCCAACCGGGGAATGGCTTGGAAATCGCTCTGACGAAAGAGCCGCCCGTATACTGATAGACGGGCTGACCGAGCGGCAACAAATGGCTCTCGCCCAAGATGCGCGCACTGCCTTCGATTCATGGAACAATACGGAAAACCTCAAGGCGTCCAGCGACTTCCTGCCTTCGTTTGATGCCTACGACTGGGGCGCCATCGACCTTGCGGCTGACAGCGGAACCGTTGACTCCTGGAAGCGAAATATCGTCGTGCGACTGAACTCTATACCTTACGGGCACATTGGCTCTGGCTCGCAGAGCATGATGCAGGCCTCGCTTGCCCTAAGGAAGCAGAGACCCGAGAAGACGACCTTGCTTCTGTTTGAGGAGCCAGAAAACCATCTCTCCCACGCAAACCTCAACAGGCTGATTCGTCTGATAGCGGAAGGGGCGGAGGGCCGCAAGGTTGTCGTCTCAACGCACTCTAGCTTCGTTGCAAACACGCTTGGGCTCCAGAACCTCCAGTTAATCGGAGGTGACGCAGCTAATCTCGCATGCTTGCCTTTGAACAGCCTTGATGTCCAAACACTAGACTTTTTCAAGAAGCTGCCCGGATATGACACTCTCAGGCTCGTCCTCGCGCGTGCTGCCATCCTAGTCGAAGGACCCTCAGACGAGCTGATTGTCCAGTTGGCGTATCGGCAGATGCACAGCAACAAGCTTCCCATCGAAGAGGGCATCGACGTAGTATCCGTCGGCAGCGGTTTTCTGCGCTTTCTCGTGCTTGCGTGCGCAATAGGCAAACCCGTCCTCCTACTGACGGACAACGACGGAAAACCCGAATCGCTCAGGAAGAAGTACGAGGACTACGTGGAGAAGCCTAACGTGATGATCAGCTATGAGGAGCGAATCTATCAACCTGAAGACCCCAACAATTTCGATTCCAACGGCAAGCTCAATTGGAATACGCTCGAAGCAGAGATGATAAGAAGCAACGGCAGGGAGACCGTCAATTCGGTGCTAGGGAAGACCTATGACAGCGACGTCAGGCTTCTCAGCTATATGGAGAGCAACAAGACGGATACAGCACTCCGGTTCTTTGACTCAGATGAGTCTATAACCATTCCCGCCTATATTGCTAACGGCCTAGCGTGGCTCGATGAGCAACTATGAGACGCCTCGTCATCGCCGGTGCCGGCACGGGAAAAACGACTCTACTACTCAATGAAGCAGTGGAGCACTGTGAGTCAAAGAACGTGCTCTACCTCACATACACGGACCAAAATGCCTGGGAATTTGAGGCAACAGTTACAGAACGGATTGGCTACCTCCCGCACAGCATAACAATCATGACTTGGTTTTCTTTTCTGCTTGTACACGGCGTCCGCCCCTTCCCCGCTCACGGGATCTCGCACAGAATAGACCGAATGCTTTTCGACCAGGGGAGACCACACCAGATAGCCAACGTCACCAGAGGAGACGAGAACTATTATTGCCCCGCGCCAGGTGTCGTGTTCAGGAGCAGGCTCTCAGATCTTGCCGCCCTCTGCAATCAGGAGTGGGGAGGCGAGGTAATTAATGGCGAATCCTCACTCCGAGTGCAACGGGATATTACGAGGTGGCCGCCCAGGCAC
>CADFJN010000034.1 GCA_902834555.1 Atopobiaceae bacterium | reverse complement strand
GTGCCCCTGGGAGGTCTACCACCACCAGTCGTTGCACTTGCTCTGAGGATTCGCCATCGAATTTGCGGAATATACGACCTTATCCTCGTGGATGAGGGACAGGATTTCGCTGGGTACGATTACGACCTTTTACTGGCGCTGATGGGGTCTTGCAAGAACATGACGATTGTTGGCGACCCAAGGCAGCAAACCTATCGCACCAACAACGGACAGATCAACTCAGGCTATTCGAACGTCTTCGAGTTCTTTGACCAGAGGTCCTCATTCCCCATAGACACTACTTCATTGTCTGTGTCATATAGATGCTCAAATGACATCATCAGTCTTGCCAACAAGCTGTTTCCCGAGTTGCCGAAGGTTGTGGCGACCAAGGAAAGCGACGATATTAGCGGAGGACAAGTCCTCAAGGTGAAGAGGTCGGACTTCGAAACGTGGGTCCAGTCCCGCAACTCTACTCCCACTATCCTCCGATATGATAAACGCACCAATGTTCCTGACGGTTATCGAGTAATGAACATGGGAGAATCCAAAGGGCTCACGCTTGGCGATGTTGCCATCATCCCTACGTCAGACATGCGAAAATGGATTACAGGCAAGCCAGTCAATCTTAGTAATGGTGCACGTGCAAAGCTGTACGTCGCAATAACCCGCGCAAGTGGCGATCTCATATTCCTGCTCTAGATGCCCTTCTAATCGCCTTGCTATCTCTTATGTCTCACTTTGCTCATACATGTAAGAAAGGCATTTGCTCCGCATCATCGTGAAGGCAGGTGCTTTGACTCTCGGCTTGGATATTCGGACCGAGCAATCACGGCAAGCAGAGATGACTGCCGTGAGTACGGTTCCCTTGCCGTCTGCCACACCAATTGGCGTGTCCATTACAGTCAGAGCTAGCCCCCCAGTTGAAGAACCAGATGTCGCGCTCCAGGGCCCCGTAGCACCCATGGACGAGTTAGTTCATACGTGTAGCGCTCTTCGGCGCAGGCTGCCTCTCTATTAGCTCTTCATTAAGATGGCGTCCGATAGCCAGGTTTCCCAACGTCGTACGGATGACGCCAGCAGGAGCGAGTCTTTCCCTCCCCGCCGTCGCTAGGTGTTCCTGACGGCGGGGAGGGCGGCCGCGGGAGGGCTTGGCTGCGGCCGTGGCGGCAGGAAAGGGACGACCGCCCGGGTTTCCCCGAGCGGCCGCCTTCCTGCCGTGAGCGGTGTCTGTGCTATGACGTCCTAGGTCACTCCTCCCTCTCCGCCCACTGCCAGGCGCCGATGAGGTGGCGGAGCTTCGCCTGGCGCTCTCCCGTCACGACGATGGAGACCACATCGTGGCGTATCGCGTCCACGTCGCCGTGGTCCGCGAGGTAGAGCAGGCACGCACGCCTCATTATCGCGAACTCGGCGGCTCCCACGTTGAGCTCGGGCATCCTGGCCGAGCCCTCCTCGTAGCCGGAGATGACGGCTATGAGCACCGTCTCGTCGCCGTCCGTGGCCACGATTGGCGCGTCCTCGCAGTCGCAGGACCAGCCGTCGCCCGCGTGGACCTCGTATCCCCTGTGGGCGAGGTAGTCCCTCACGATGCCCTCGCACGTGGCGACGAGACTCTCCTCGGGCACTGCTGCGGCGCTCTCTGTCTTCTCGGTCATGGTGACCCCCCTAGGACGTGGGAAGGCCCTTTGCCCTCCCTCGCCCAACGAGCGGCAAGGCCCGCGTGGCGGGCGGCGCGCCCTTGCGGGCGTGGCGCGGCGCCGACCAGTCGCGCGGGCCGCCGGGGAGCGGGAAGAGGTGCTTGCTCCCTGTGCCAGCGTCTTGGGCGAGGGAGGGCTTGGAGGTGTCGGCGCGGAAGTGCGGCGAGCTTCTACACCGACCCGGCGCGGGGGCGACCCCCGCTGCCGCGCCGGCCGGGCGCTTTCGACGACCGCGAGGATAGGGGATGCCGACGATGTCCCCGGCGCAGCGGATGTCGGAAGGGCACATCCGGCCCGATGTCCCCGCGCTCCCGCGGGAGCGTGGGGACCGACTTGCAACTCACGCAGCGCCTAGCCCGCACGGTGAGGATGACCCTGCCGCGCAGGGAAGCCGCCTCCCGCATGGGAGTGCGCCTCGGTCGCCTCGGCGAGCTCCCTTACCAAACGCCCCAGGAAGCACATCGCGGCGTCCGCAGCGTCACTTGGCGCCGAAGAGAGGTCGACGTTCTCCAGGATTGCCGAGATGCCCTTCTCCGCGAACGCGACCTCTTCGAGGTCCGCGTTGCCGTCGGCATCGTAGATCCACTTCATCGTCCCGACTCCATGTCTCGTGTCCATGTGTTTTGGTGGCTATGCCAGTGATGCCTTCGAGCAAAAATTAGGCGGAGGCGCTCGTGCGTCCCCGCCACATAAAACCCTCTCGGGTTTTGCGATCTGCGTCCATTCTAGCCAACCGGGATTGGCGGCCAATCGGGTTCGTGGTCTGGGCGTCGCCGTGCTAACGGTGGCGGTGTGCTCGCATTCTGGGGCCGGCAACTGGTATTGAAGGACTGGGTCGCCTGCGACTTCCCGCTACCGTGCGGCATCGATGCGGGCGACGAGCCCGTTGGCCCACTCGATGGCCTCCGCGAGGTCCTGCAGCACGCCGAGCCCCTCCGCCTGGGCGGCGTAGAGCTCGCCCCAGCCCTTGAGCCCTGTCAATATAATGGACAGCGGAATCGCAGATTTCTATGCGGCCAGCA
>CADFJN010000033.1 GCA_902834555.1 Atopobiaceae bacterium | reverse complement strand
CTCTAGGTGTAAAATAAATCTATTGATAATATAACGTGCCTATGAGGGCTTCCGGGATGGGTTGGTGAGCGGGTTGTCTCTTGAGTCTGTTCTTCTCGAATACGGGGCTTCCGAGGTGTCGGCCATGGAAGTCTACTCGGACATCTTCCAGCTCGGCGATGGCTTCATCCAGACGGAGGGCGAGCCGGGCGGGCTGCACAAGGCCAACCCGATAATCCTCGGCTCGTTCGGCGGGCATTACGATAGCGACGGGAAGCTCGTCGGAGACAGGAGACGCCGCCGAATCCTGTTCGAGGACACGTTCGAGGAGACCCTTGCCGAGTTCCGCGATGCGAACTGGGCGATAACGAACGGTCTCACCTACTGGGGCAGGGCGAACACCGCCGACGCGCAGAGCAAGATGTGCGCCATGATTTTCGACCTCGACGGGCAGGATGACGGCACGCTCACGGCCTTCCTGTACAACTGCCGAAGCGACTACCCCGTTTATCCCGAGCCGAACTACATCATCCTGAGCGGCCACAACGTCCACCTGTACTACGTCCTCGAGGAACCCGCCGACCTATACCCGAACACCAAGAGCCTGCTGAAGGACATGAAGTACCACCTGACCGACAGGATGTGGAACAAGCATACGTCGAGGGAATGGGAGCACCCGCAGCATCAGGGCATCAACCAAGGGTTCCGCGTCATCGGCGGCAAGACGAAGGACGGCGGCACGGTCAGGGCGTTCGCGGTCAACACGCACCCCTTCTCGCTCGAAGAGCTGAACGACTTCCTTCCCCCGGAACAGCAGGTAGACCTGTCGAAGAAGTGGAGGGAGACGAGGTACACGCTCGAACAGGCCAAGGAGAGATTCCCCGAGTGGTACGAGAAGGTCATCGTCGGCGGCGGACGCGCCGACGGCTCGTGGGATGCCAAGGAAGACCTCTACAACTGGTGGCTGCGCAAGATACGCGCGGGTGCGACGTTCAGCCATAGGTACTTCTGCCTGATGGCTCTGGCGATATACGCCGTGAAGTGCGGCATCACCGACCGCGAACGCGTCAAGGCGGACATGGATTCGCTGGTGCCGTTCCTGGATTCGGTAGACACCGAGCACCCGTTCGGCAACGACCATGAGGTCGAGAACGCTCTCGAATGCCTCGACCTGCGGTACAAGAAGTTCCCCATCAAGGACTTGGAGAGGATATCGGGAATAGCGATCCCGAAAAACAAGCGGAACTACAGGAAGCAGGCGCTGCACCTCAGAATGGCGCGTTCGAACCTTGAGATTCTGAGCGAGGATGCCGGTCATGCGTTGCAAGGTCGGCCGAAGGGAAGCGGTGAGAAGCGCGACCTAATCCGCGCCTACGCCCTTGAGCATCCGGATGCCAACCACTCGGAAATAGCCAAGGCTCTTGGCGTATCCCGACCGACAGTCATCAAGTGGCTGAGGGTCTGGAAGTGCGATACCGACGGCCTGCCGGACGGCGCGTGGTACGAGGGCGGTCATATCCACGTCGATATGACGGAGCCGGAAATCAAGGCGGGTGAGTGATATGACAACGAAACCTTGGCGCTTCACCATCGAGTTCGATGAGGAGAAGGCAAAAAGGAATGGCTACAACGTAGATGACCTCTACGACTGCGTGGGAGAATACGCGGAGCAAATGGGTAACGTCCGCATCGGCCTTGGCACTTGGCAGGCAAAGAGCCGCGAGGTGCAGTTCGGAGCGCAGTGCCCTGTTTGCGCCACCCTTTCTAAACAGCCTTGGGTCATGCAGAACATTAAGTCTTGGCGTACCTATGAGGACATGAATGAACCGGAGGGCGAAGACTACCTACAGGTAATCCGGGATATCAGCCCGGAACGCGTTTTCGATTAGGGACTGGGAAGGGAAACACTGATGTGGTTGAATACGTGCCAGACGTTTTGCCAGACACTTTGCCAGACGGGAGCCGACGGTGGCCAAGGTTAAGAAGACATTCCGAATCGAGGAAGACATATACGATGAACTGGTGGAACTCTCCACCGAATGGAGTGTGTCGCAGGGTGCTGCCGTCGAGCGTGCCATACGATTTGCCAGACAGATTGCCAGCGCTGCCGACGGCGGTGAATCGACGGAATCGACGGCGGTGTCCGCGCTGGTTGCCCAACTCGCCGTCAAGGATTCCCAGCTCGCCAAGAAGGACGAGCAGATAGCCAAGCTCATGGAGACCGTGGCCGACAGCACCAAGGCCGTGCAGGGCGCTCAGGCGCTCCACCACGAGACCGCCCAGACGCTCGCGCTGGAATCGACCGAGCAGAAGCTGAGCCGCTGGCAAAGGCTCAGGAGGGCTTGGAAGGGCTAGCCATGAAGCTCTGACCCAAATTACAACAGGGTCGCCGGCAGGAAAGGGGAGCCTTCAAGGCTCCCCTTTCCTGTTAGCTTCCCTGCTGCTTTACGCTATGGCCATGAGACCATCGGCGAGGATTCCGCGGGCATACGCACCCGTCGACTTGCCCTCGGCCTTCGCTTCCTTCTCAAGCGCCCGTTTCATGGCGGCGGGAACCTTGAGGGACAGCGTCACGGTATCGGGCGCTGCTTTCGGGAGTTTCCCCTCGACGATTTCGCCCACATTCACCCATCCGCTTGGCCACTCGTCGCGTTCGAGAGCGCTTTCCCAATCGGCAATCATCTCATCGGTAACGACCTTGCCGTTCTCGGCAACGATTCCGTTCATGTCTACCTCCATCCCAGCTCACGCTTGAACTTCTTCGTCGGCGGCACCATCGCGTGGAACACGCACCAAACGCCGTCGATATCCATGAATCCAATCAGCTCGGCAAACCTCCCATCGGGAAGCGAGCCGACCGAAATCCAGAGCGGCGGGTCATCCGTGCCGTTTCGCTGACGGCACCGAATCGGGTTCTCCCACGCATACGCGACTTCATCGCTGGTAAGCCCGTGCTTGAGGGCGTTCCCGTGTACTCTGACCAATGCCGTTATCCTTTCTTCCCCAATAAGTATACCAGTTTAGTATACCTAATCAAAGCACCTGATTATCGAGCGGTCGCGCTGGGGCTTCGTGCCCGTCAAGCTTCCTGCTGGCACCCCTCATATCCCCGACTTCATCGAGCAGAGACCACTCGCCCATCTCCCTCGACAGCCCCTCCATCTCCACAACCTTCTCCCTGGCACCGTTGACGAGCACCTTCTCCGCGCGCCTGCCGTCACGTGCCGTCATGAAGTCGCGACCTGCCGCGAGCGCGGCCTTGCAGATAGGGTTCTCGGCGAACTCGGCGAGCTTGGCCTTGAAGCTCCCGAGGAAGCCGCGCACCGACAGGCACTCGGATATCTGCGCCAGCTCGGCCTTGATGCGCTCGAACCTCGCGGCGAAGCCCTCGACCTGCGACCTGCACTCGGCGAGCTGCGCCCGGGTGTATGCAAGCTCCTCCCGTGCCGCTTCGAGCTGCTCGGCCTTCTCGTCCAGCTCGGCCTGAACTCGGCGGCTCTCGGCCTTGTATTCGGACACGGACTTGTGCCGCCTTGCCGGTTGACCCTCCAAGCGCTTCTCACCCCTAGAAAGGCCGTACATCGCCCCTACGCGCCCGTAGAACCTGTCCTGCATCGCACCGAGCGCCGCCTTGTCCGGGAAGAACCCCTTCCACGAGAGCTTCCCGTCCCTCAGCGGCACGAACCCGAAGTGCGCGTGCGGGGTCTCCTCGTCCATGTGCACCGTGAAGTGCACCAGATTCGACTCTCCGAACTCCTCACGGCAGAACCCGAGCGCGTCCTCGAAGAACCCCCTCACCTCCTCGGCGCTCGCGCCCTCGAAGAACTCCGGGCTTGCCGTCACGATGCCCTCGACTAGCCTCACGGCATCCTTGCGCACCTTGCGGGTGCCCCTGTAGCCCGCGTCAATCCTCGCCTGCACCTCGCCCTCGTAGTCGGCGTGCGGGCACATCTCGCGGTTCAGCCGGGTTCGGAATTGGTCTATGTCCGGGTTCGTGTGCTTCCCCGGCTCGCGGTCGTTGTGGTACTGCATGGCGCCTATCTCGGCACCCTTGCACTTCTGGACTCGAAGGATTGCGTACTGCTTACCCATCGGCGGCGGCACCTCCCGGCTTTTGGAACAAAAGGGTAACGCACTCCCCTTTTCATCCTGAAAAGGGGTGCGCCGACAGTGTACCACCGTCGGTTCTCCACGACTTAGGGTCGCTCCGCGCCTACGGCTTGGCACCGCACGCGGCGGCGCGTGCGGGTTCGGAAAACCGTCAGGGTTCGGGGTTCGGGGTTCGGCACCCCCCTGCGAGGGGGTCGCGGAAAGCCCCCTCGCAGGAGCCATCCCCAAGTCTCACTTACCCGAGACATAGGCAAGGAAAGGGTCGATGGAGCAGAGCGTCCATCGACCCTTAATCAAGTCTGGTCTATCCAGTTGCCCGCCGCGTCAATTCCGCTATCGGTGAACGAGTCGGCTTAGATCCGCTTCGCGGAACACGCCGCCCCGTGGTCACCGATAGCTCCATTGACACGCCTACTCACCGCCTAGGGATGGGCGCTTTTCTTTTGGCTCTAGGTGTAAAATTGCAGTATTGATAATATAACGTGCCTATGAGGGCTTCCGGATGGGTCTCCGCGAGGGGGC
>CADFJN010000032.1 GCA_902834555.1 Atopobiaceae bacterium | reverse complement strand
CCTGCTAAAACGAGCTCTCCGGCGCCAAAATGACGCCGGAGAGGGGCTTTCGTACGTTCTGTCGTCGGAAACGCGCCTTCGGGCGTCAGCCGTCCTCGGAAACGCGCCTTCGGGCGTCACCGGTCACCACCGGTCACCGGCCGCCGCCGCACGCCGTCCGCGGCCGACCGCCGTCACCCCGTGTTCTGCAGCCCGGCGGCAACACCGGACACAGTGCACAGGATGAGGTAGATGAACCGCTCGCGCTCCTCCGGCGTGAGGTGCTCGCCGCGGGTGCGCATCTCGCGCAGCGCGCGCACCTGCGTCACCGAGAGCACGTTCACGAACGGCAGCCTCGCGCGAATCACCGGCCCCAGCACGCGACGGTGCTCCAGCGGCCACTCGTCACCCACAATGGCCAGCACCCACTTGCGCGTAAGGCGCATCTCCTCCAGGACCTTCTCGGACAGGTCGTCGCGCGAGCCCAGCGCCAGGTACATGCGGCCAATGCGCTCGTCGGTCTTGGAGAGCGACATCTCGATGTTGTCGATGAACGTGGTAAAGAGCGGCCACTCCGCGTAAGCCTGGCGGAGAAGGTCGAGGTCACCCAGCTCCTCGCACGCCGTGCCCAGCCCGTACCACGCGGCCAGGTTGATGCGCGCCTGCGACCACGAGAAGATCCACGGAATGGTGCGCAGGTCGTCCAAGGACTTGGCACCCAGGCCGCGCTTTGCGGGACGCGAGCCAATGGGCATGAGGCCAATCTCGGTAAGCGGCGTGACCGTGGAGAACCACTCCGCAAAGCCCTCGGTCTCCAAGAGCTCGCGGTAGCGACGGCGAGAGGCGCTGTCCAGCTTGGCTGCCAGGTCAGCGTACTTGGCCGTGGTCTCGGTGTTCACGTACTCGATGGACGGCGAGGACTGCAGCAGCGTGGCGCCGGCAACGGACTCCACGTGACGCCTGGCCAGCGTGGGGTCACCATAGCGGGCAAAGATGACCTCGCCCTGCTCGGTGAGCTTGAAGCGGCAGTTGACCGAGCCCTTGGGCTGCGAGAGAACCGCGCGGTTTGCCGGTCCGCCACCGCGTCCCACCGCGCCGCCGCGGCCGTGCATGAGAACCAGGTCGATGTCGTTCCTCTCGGCCCACTGCGCAATGGCCGCCTGCGCGGCGTGGAGCACCAGCGTGGCCGAGGTGGGGCCGGCGTCCTTGGAGGAATCGGAGTAGCCGAGCATGACCTCCATGCGCCTGCCGGTCTGGGCAAGGCGCCTCTGCACGGGCTCAAGCTTGATGATCTGGTCGAGCGTGTCGACGGCGTTCTCCAGGTCCTCCACCTGCTCGAAGAGCGGAATCACGTCGAGCACGGGGACGTCCGCCTCGTGCGCAAACGCAAGGCGCGCCAGCTCGTACACGTCGGCCACGTTCTGCGCCGACTGCGTGAAGGAGATGATGTAGCGTCGCGCGGCCTTCACGCCGTTGATGCGCTGGATGCTGCCGATGGCGCGGAAGGTGTCGAGAACCTCGCGCGTCATGGGCTGCAGCTCGCCCCTCTCGCCCCAGCGCCCGTGCTCGCGGATGTCCTCGAGCGCGCGGGCGTGCACGAGCGAGTGCTGGCGGAACTCCATCTCGACCAGGTGGAACCCAAAGGTCTCCGCCTGCCAGATGAGCTTCTGCAGCGGGCCGTACGCGGTGCGCATGGCGCCGGCCGCGGCCAGCGAGCGCTGAACAATGCGCAGGTCGGCAATGTAGTCGTCGGCGGATGCGTACATGATGTCGGCCGTGCGCTGGATGGTGGCACGCAGGCGGTCAGAGATCACGATCATGACGGCGCGGTGCAGCTCGGAGGTGGAGACCTCAAGCGCGCGCTGCGAGAGGACCTCGCTCATCTCGACCTGGTGGTTCCACAGGTTCACAAGCGCGTCAGAGGGCTTGGTGAAGCGCGCGTCCAGCGTGAGGTTGCGGCCCACGTAGTAGGTCCTGTCGGCCAGGGCCTCAAGCACGTGCACGCGGAACTTCTCGGCGACCTTGCGGCTCACCCTTGCGGTGACGTTGGGGTTGCCGTCGCGGTCGGAGCCAATCCAGCTGCCGGGGTGGAAGAACGCCGGGCACACGGGCGGCACGGTGCCGGCGCGCTCGCCCAGCTCCCAGTCGTCGAAGCGACGATAGACCTCGGGCACCATGTCAAAGAGCGTGGCATCGAAGATATCGATGACGGTGTCGGCCTCCTCGACGGGCGTGGGCTTCTTGTACGCGATGGGCGAGGTGCGCACCAGCGCGTCGATCTCCTGCAGCATAAGGCGTTCGTTCTCCACCAGTTCGACGCCGGCGAGCGTGGAGCGCTTGGCGAGAAGCTCGGAGATGCGGCGGATCTTGCCCTCGACGGCCTTGCGGCGCGCCTCGGTGGGGTGAGCGGTGAAGACGGGGTGGAACTCAAGGCGGTTGAGAAGCGCCGTTGCCTTAGCGCGACCGCACTCGTCTACCAGCTGGCCATAGGCCACCGTGAGGTCGTTGATGGGATCGGCCGTCTCGGTGGTGGGCACCTCGCTCTCGCGGCGGCGCAGCGAGGACACGCGGTAGTTCTCCTCGCAGATGTTCGCCAGATGGAAGTAGGTGACGAAGGCGCGCATGAGCAGCGTCGCCCTGTCCATGGAAAGCCCGTCGATGGTGGAGACAAACTCCTGGAACGCCTGCTCGGCCAGGGCGGCCTTGTCGTCCGTGCGCGCCACGCCGTCGGCGTACGTCACGCGGATGGCGTCACCCAGCAGCAGGTCGAAGGTGGCGAGAAGGTCCGGGTCGTTCTCCTTGAGCACCTTGCGAACAAGGCGCAGGAAGAGCGCCAGGTTGTCACGGAGCTCCTCGGGCACGTCGACCAGCGCAAGGGCAGACTTTGCCTGCTCCGCCTCGCTTGCCCTCACGAGCGCGCGTCCCTCCCCTTGGCTCGAAGCCTCGGTTGTTGTCATGTGTCCTCCCTCAAGCTCCCGCCGGTCCCGCCGACGGGCTTGCACGTGTGCCGCATGTCGCTGCATGCAGGACAACATTAGCAAGCCAACCCACTTTAGGCACCAATCCCACCGAGCATCCGCAAAGGCGAAACGCAACGTACACGATGGGGCCAGGTGCAAGACCGCTTTCACGCGGCGCGATACAATGGCCCCTATAGATAATGAGCGGGCGAGAGAAGCTTGGCCCCAAGGGCCTCGAGAGGATGGTCGGCGCATGGCACGAACGAGCAGGCAGCGCGGGAGAGCCCAAAAGACGGGTCTGAGCTCGCTCGTGGGTTCGCGCGCCGGCAGGCACGAGAGCCGCTCCAGCCGCGCAGCCAAGCCCAAGAAGGAGGGCTTTCTCCGCCGCGTCACCAACCACTGGTGGGACCGCCTGATCTCCTCGGTCTTCTCGGGCAGCATCTCTCAGCAGTCCGAGCAGTACCTCTCGCACCAGACCACGCGAGACTACGTGTGCAACTCCATTGGCCAGGCGTGCTGGGGAGGGTTCTTCCCGCTACTCACCATTGTGGCCACGCAGTTTGTGGGCGCCGAGAACGCCGGCCTCTTCTCGATGGCCATGGTCGTGGGCACGCTCCTGTTCTTTGTGGGCAACTATGGCGTGCGCACGTACCAGGTCTCGGACATCGACGAGATGGACTCGTTCTACGACTACCAGGTCAACCGCATTGCGACCTGCGTGGCCATGGTGCTTATCGGCCTTCTGTACTGCCGTATCCGTGGCTACGACGGCGACATGACGGCCATCGTGTGCGGCGTGATGGGATTCCGCTTCTTCGACGCGCTGGGGGACGTCTACGAGGGCAGGCTGCAGCAGAAGGACAAGCTGTACCTGGCCGGCATCTCTCAGGCGGTCCGCTGCGCGCTCTCGTTTGTGGTCTTCACGGTGCTGCTCTTTATCACGCGCAACATGGTGGTCTCGAGCATTGGCATGGCGGTGGGTGCCGCGGCGTCGTTTGTACTGCTCACGCTGCCGCTGGCGCTCATGGAGACCGAGCGCTCGCTGCCGCTCACGTGGCGCGGCGTGAAGGAGATCTTTGTCAACTGCTTCCCGCTGTTCCTGGCGGCGTTTCTCTACAACCTCATCGACTCGATGCCCAAGTTTGCCATCGAGGGCGTGCTCTCGTACGACAACCAGCTCTACTACAACGCCATGTACTTCCCCGCGCACGCCATCCTCATGGCTGCGGCCATGATCTACAAGCCGCAGCTGCTGCGCCTTGCGAGCATTTGGGACGACCCCGAGCAGCACAAGCGCTTTGACCTCATCATCCTTGCGATGATGGGCGTGATTGCGGGCATCACCGTGATTGTGGGGCTCTTTATGGGGTGGCTGGGCATCCCCATCATGAGCTTCCTGTACGGGCTGGACTTCGAGCAGTTTAGGCCTCTGGTCTACGTGATGGTGGTAAACGGCGGCATCTGCGCGGCAATCGACTTTCTGTACCAGATCATCACCGTGCTGCGCGAGCAGCAGGCCGTGAGCAGGCTCTACCTCATTGCGTTTGCCTTCTCCGTGCCGGTGCTGTGGCTGCTCGTGGGGTTCTCGGGGCTCTCCGGCGCCGTGGTGGGCGCCGTAGTGGTGATGAGCATCCTCTTGGTGTTGCTGCTCTCCGAGTACTTCGCCATCCGCAAGCGCCTCGAGCGGTACTAGGCGGGACCTCTCATCTCCTCCCCCATCTCCTCCCCCGCATTCCTTAGCGGTATTTGAGAATCGCGTTGCTCGCCAACTGGGCAAATACGGCCTCCGTTTCACAGAAACCGCTAAAGAACGGAGATGGGGTGTCGGTTTGCTTGCCAGAGAGAAGTCCGGTCGGCGAGTCGAGGCGCAAAGAAAGCCGCATGCCTACCCAAAACTTGCGGTTGCCGGTAAAAATTCGGGGTTCCGCTTAGTATCACCCCAGAAGTGCCATTTCCCTACCTGCGGCTCTGTAAAAAGTTAGAGGCTTCGTACTCGGCGATTCACCCAAAAAGGGCCGGCAACCGCAAATTCTGTGCACGGGAACTAGACAAGGGGAGTGAGCGGCGCCGGCGGCGGTGGCCGCCGCCGCTCCCCAGCAGCTACGACTCGTCGCCCATCTCGAGGCCATGCTCGCGGGATTCTCGCCGTTCCTTTATGGCGCTCGCCACGTGCACGAAGAGCAGCCCCAGAATCGCCGAGGTAACGGACCCGGCGAGAATGGCGCACTTGGCGGCCATGACCTCGTTGGGGTCGATGAAGGCCAGGCCCGAGATGAGAATAGACATCGTGAAGCCCAGGCCGCCCATGATGCCTACCGCAATGATCTGCAGCCAGTCCACGTGCTTGGGCAGCTTGGCAAAGCCAATGTGCACGAGAAGCCACGTCACCAGGATGATACCGATGGGCTTGCCAAGCACGGCGCCAAAGTAGACGCCCTTGGTGACCGGGTCCGCGATAATGGTGGCAAGGTCCATGTCCACAATCCTCACCTGCGCGTTCACAAACGCGAAGATGGGCAGGATCACAAAGTTCACCGGCACCGAGATATAGCGCTCCATGCGCTCCAGCGGCGGCGTGACGTGGTGCATCACGCGCTCCACGCGCACGGCGGCGGTGGTGAAGTCGTGCTGGCCCAGGACGTGGCTCTCCTCGTCATACGTGTCGTCCAGCTCGCGGGCGCGGGCGTCAAGCCAGTTGCCCAGCTTGGAGAGTCGCACATCGGAGCGCGCGGGCAGGAAGAACGCCAAGATGACGCCGGCCAGCGTGGCGTGGATGCCGGAGTTGTACATGCACACCCACAGCACCAGGCCAACCAGCATGTAGGGCTTGGCCGAGTAGACCTTCATGCGAGAGATGATCCACAGCACCACAATCACGCCGAGAGACGCGGCGCACCAGGCCACGTTGGGCGTCTGCCCATAGAAGAGGGCAATGACCACAATGGCCAGGATGTCGTCGGCGATAGCCAGGGTCTGGAAGAAGACCTTGGTCGCGGGGGCAATGCGGTCACCGAGAAGCGACATGACGCCCAGCGCAAAGGCGATGTCGGTGGCGATGGGGGTGGCCCAGCCGTGCACGGCACCACCGGCGTTGAGGATGAGGTAGATCATCGCAGGTGCCGCCACGCCGCCAACTGCGGCGAGCATGGGAAGCGCGGCCTGCCTGGGCTTTCTCAGCTGCCCCACGGTCATCTCGTACTTGAGCTCTATGCCTACCAGCAAGAAGAAGATTGCCATGAGGAAGTCGTTCACAAAGGCCTCGATGGTTATCGAAAAGGTCGCGGGGCCAATGCCCAGCGAGAGGGGCGCGTGGAGCACCTCCTCAATCACCTCGTAGGCGGGCGAGTTGGCCGTGATGACCGCCGCGATGGCAGCGAACACCATGACCGCAGCGGCTATGGTGCCGTTGGAGGTCACCTTGTGGACAGCGCTGCGCTGCTCGATGCGCCTGATGACTGCGGGCTCACCGTAGATGCTTGCCATTGGTTGTGTTGTCCGTTTCCTTGAGGAGAGGCCGCTCGGGCCCTTCGTTACCCTCTTATCCTACCCAACCAATGATGCAAAATTATTTTACCGTTGTTACGGCAGGTGGCGTGGTTGCTGCTGCGTGGGTGTCGCTGTCCACGTGCGCGCCGGGCTGCTCGGCGATGGCGGTCTCCTCCCCCAGCGCCAGGACCTGCTCCACGTAGATCTTGGCGGCAAGGCTCACCACCGCGGCTTCGATGGTCCGGTCGAGCGGCGAGTCGACCTTCTCGCCGTTAGCGTCGCGCAGGTCGATCACCGGCTCCACGGCCGGGGCCACAAAGTCCGGCCCCACCGCGAACTGCTCGGCAAGCGCGCACTCCAGCGCCGCGCAGAGCTCGTCGTAGGTGTGGCGAAGGTCGAGGTTCTCCTCCTCCACGTGGCTAATGAGGCGCGTGACCTGCTCAATCGAGAGCACGCGCTTGAAGAGACACACGCAGACCACGTAGCAGACGTGGCGCCTGGTGTAGCGGTGCTTGACGGGCGCCGGCACCACGTGGCGCTTTACGTAGTTGTTCACCATGGAGCCCGTGACCAGCGGTCCTTCATCCGGAAGACGCATGAACGAGAGCTCGTCGTCAACCAAGGAGAGAAGCTGGTCCAGGTAAAGCTCGATGCGTGGGAGCTCCGAGAAGCGCGAGATGTGGATGCTCGTCATGCGCTCGGCGAGCGTACGGTAGGCAACGCACGTGCGCTGGGCACGCCCCTGGTCCTGCTCGTCCGCCATAGCGCCCCCCTCTCGCAAGCACTTGAATTCTGTGTGATTAGATTATCTAGTATTAAAAACCAGATGCAATGGCTATAGTTGTGACAACGAAAAAATCGGACGCGCTTTCCTTCTCCGATGTCCATTGGGGGAAACGTTGAACAGCCAGAGAATCGCAGTCATCACCGACACGGGCACGGACACGCCTGCCGCCTTTGCGCGCGAGCATGACGTGCGCATTGTGCCGCTGCGCATTAACTTCTCGGACGGCTCGACGTACGAGAGCGGCGTCACCATTACGCCCGAGCAACTTGTCGAGCGCATGGCAACCGAGGTGCCCTCGACCTCGCTGCCCTCGCCCGCGACCATCCGCCGCGAGTTTGACCGCGCGCGTGACGACGGGTACGTGGCCGCGGTCTTTGTGAGCATCTCCTCGGGTCTCTCGGCCACCTGCGACACCGTGCGCATGGTCGCCGACCAGCTGGACGACTTCCCCGTTGAGGTCGTGGACACCAGGACCATTGGCGTTGCCGCCGGGCTTGTGGTGATGGAGGCCGTGCGCATGGTCGAGGAGGGCATCACGCTGCAGCACATTGGCGCGATGCTTGAGCTGGTGGCACATAAGAACTCTGTGTTCTTCTCGGTGAAGAGCCTGGACTACCTGCGCAAGGGCGGGCGCATTAGCGCTGCCGTATATCGCCTGGGCACCGCACTTAACATCAAGCCCGTAATCACCTGCAACGAGGACGGCGCCTACGTGGTGGCGCGCAAGGCGCGCGGCTGGGAGCGCTCCATCGACACCGAGATTGCCCTTGTCGAGGAGCAGGCGAGAAAGTACGACAAGGTGCGCGTGGCTATCTGCTGCTCGAGCGCGTGCGTCGACATGTTCGACGAACTTGAGGAGCGCGTGCTGGCGCAGGTGGACAATGCGGTGGAGGTCATTCGCTCGGGGATCTCGGCGGACCTTCTCGTGCACACCGGACCAGAGATCGTGGGGATCGCAATCCAGGGAGTGTAGCGCCGCGGGGGCCGGCGCGGCCGGAGCGGCGACGCCAGGCTGGACGTTGTCGCCGGAGAGCCGCTTTTGGCGAGATTTGCAACATTTAGGCGCCTCCGGCGACTTTTTGTCGCCGGAAGGGCGATTTCGGCGA
>CADFJN010000031.1 GCA_902834555.1 Atopobiaceae bacterium | reverse complement strand
CATATCGGCTGCAGGTTCCTGCCATCCCGCTGTCCACCAAAAGATTACGGCTCAGAGGTCCTATAGGACCAAGGACCTCGCGCCGCAGGACAGGGCCTCGCCGGCAGCGGTCGCCGATTCCGGCGCCCCGCGGTGACGGGACTGGCGAATGTACGTTGGTGCGGATGGGGGCGGTTCGCTGTCTAATCTGGTGAAATCTATCTTGACTTCAACAATGCGGGAGGCCCGGTCGGGCATCTCGCGGGAGGCGAGCTCCCCCGCCCCCTCCATGCGCGGCCACCGTCTCGGGTTCCACTCGTTGGGGAACAGCGGGGGCCTGCGGCAGGCCTCCGCCACGCTCATCCCGCTCAGGTGGAACTCCCAGAGGAACCCCTCCCGCTCCTGCCTGGTGTACATCCCGGGCTCCCTCCCGGACCTCTCCGAGGTCCAAGTTTATGTCCGGGGTCCCGAGCTCTGTCGCCAATCCATCGATGTTCAAACCCGATAACTAGAAGCTATTTAGCAAGAGCTCCAGTTTTTAGTGAAGGAGCGACGTGTCCGCTAACCAGAAACTGCCTTGCCCACCTTAACTTTGAGGCCATAGCGAACACAGACATCCGTATGACGTTTGGGCTTGGCGAAAAGAAAGCGCAAGCGACGAGAGTTATCAAGGATACGATGACCGCAGGCCTCATCAAGCAGGTTGACCCAGACGCTTCCCCTCGCAACATGCAATACGTTCCATACTGGGCCTAAAGTTGAACTTGAAGTATCGCCAAGTATCGCTCGGGGGATCGTTGGGATGCTCTGGGGGCATGTGGGCACGAGAAACCGCAGGTCTGCAGGCCGACTACAGCTTCCTTCTTCACTGTGTCTAAGTATCGCTAAGTATCGCTGGCTAAGAGGGAAGCGCTTCCGACGCGAATCCCCAGGTTTCTCGTGGATGTCAGGACCTGAAATAGTCAATGCGCTTGGGGCTTGAAGCTTTCGCTAGGAGATGGCATCAAAGTCCTTGGCGGGAATGGCAAGAGCTGGATATTGTTGCTGTAGTCATTTGTCTACTTGCTCAAGCACACTTTAGTCAAGTGTGCTTGAGCAAAATCCGTTCGGTCGAGCTGTACTCACTTGTGGGTGGCGTGCAGTTGCGTCTGGAACAGTTGGATGGATCAGAATCGGCCGGATGGAATCTTGGTAACGGCATTCTCGGTTTGAATAGGCATTTCTATTCTGTGCCGGTGGAACGTGGAGCGGAACGATAGGCGGCCGAGGGGATTGTAGTGCGATTTGACGCCATCGGGGAGCGCCTCTCCATCGCAAAGGCCAGATGTTTCAAGACGTCATTTCTTTCAGTGATGAATTCGATGCGTTTTAGCGATATTTTTACCGTATTTCGCAAAAAATAGCTCAGAATACAATTCAAGTAGTTTTTGAGGAGAAGGAGCGAGAACCATGCTACTCAATTACAGCTTCCAGAACTTTCGAAGCTACCGTGATGCGCAGCAATTCTCGATGGAGCGATCTAAATCGGCTCAAAAGCGTGACTCTGCAACATGGGGCCACAACAACGTATCCGTCGCAACGGGTGTCTACGGTGGAAATGCATCCGGAAAGAGTGCTTTCCTCAACTCGATTCGATTTGTTGCGGGGTATATCGCGCATGGCTTTAGCGGGAACATCGATTTGGCTGAGGAGCTATGTCCATTCCTCCTTGATAACGACTCGCGTAACGATGCGACAAAGTTCTTGGTTGAGTTCATTGGCCCGAATGAGGGGCATTATCAATATGAGTTCGACATCACGAGAGAGCGCGTCTACTACGAGGAGCTTAGGAAGTACAACGGCGCACGCTCGTCCAGACTATTCCTGCGCGAATTCTCAACTAATCAGAGTGAGTATATGTACAGCTATGGCCGCGCCTTTAGGGGAAACAAAAAAATATACGAGGATATCACCCGCCCCGACGCTTTGATGCTTTCGGCACTTCACGTTGCAAACTGCGAGCTGACCGAGGAAGCGTTTCAAGAGTTTTCTGACAACTTTGGATTCTTTGAGGCCTCTGGCTACCGGCGAGAGCTGTCCCTCATCAAACAAGATCTGTCTGAGCGAACCCCAATGGGGCGTGCGCTTCAAATGGTTATGGCGTCTTCCGGACTGGGAATTAACGTTATTGAGGCCAAGGACGCTCTTGAATTACTCTATGAGGCAAGCACATCAAAAGATGACTCTAGAGCCGGAGAGTACGAGAAACTCGCTTCGGGCCTAATCGCCCTTTCAAAACCCCACTTGTCATCCGAAGAGCGGGAAGAGCTCGTTCGCAAGCTCATGACAAACACCTCGCCGGTCCACCCAGAGCTAGTTTTCTCTCATGCTGGTCGTAATGGCTACGTTGGCGAGTTCTCCGAAGCGGACGAATCCAGAGGAACCCTAGCTGCGCTGGCGTTCTTCTCAATGGCGCTGCGCACCTTGTCAAGGAGGTCTATTGTCATTGTCGACGAGATAGATACAAGCCTCCATCCCCTGTATGTCGAGGAACTGGTTCGCCTGTTCCTTGATCCCAAGACAAATCCCAACCAATCACAGCTCATTTTTACCACCCATGATGTCTCGCTGATTAGCCGCTCGATGGAAGGGCAGACAACCTTGGACCGCGACCAAATTTGGTTTGTCGAGAAAAATCCATCCGGCGAGTCGACTCTGTATCCGCTCTCCGAAATCAAGTCGCGTGCAGGCGAGAACTATGGGAAGAACTATCTGAACGGCATCTACGGGGCTGCCCCGCAGCCATCGTTCCACCAAGCGTTTGCAAGTGCCGTTGCTCTGGCCGCTGAGAGCGACGAGGCATCTAAGAGCTAAGTGGGGGTGAGCTTCTACTATGGCAGGCCGTTCGTCAAAACACACATCCCTCAAGAAAGGTCGTCCTCGGGCAAATATCCGAAATCGCAAGAAACGTTGCCTAATCGTGAGCGGGGGAGAGGTAACTGAGGCGCGGTACTTCGAGGTCCTTCAAGCTCACTATCAAAACCTAGTGTTTTGCGTAAAGTCGGATGTTGGAGCCCCTGATCAGCTTGCCGGCTATGCATCGGCGATCGTTTCTGGTGGGAAAGGAAGAGCGGACGAAGACGGATACGAAGCCATCTTCATCGTGGTGGATGTTGACGAGTTCCGTGTTGAGCGATTTCGGATGGCCCAGAGAAAGTGCGACTTGGTAGGTGCGCTGCTCGTAATATCAAACCCCTGCTTTGAAGTTTGGCTCATTGATTATCGACAGACTTGTCCCGACTCCTTTACTACTACAAAGGCATGTGAGGAAAAGGCGGAGGCGTTGGGTCTTGTGGACGGCCCACGTAACAAGGCATTGTCCTCTGCCTTTGTTTGTGATGTTGCTGATGCCTTGGAGAATGCTATTTCAAATGCCGAGCGCCATAACACTGACGAGCGAAGGTCGAAACGCGAGCGTCTGGATAGTCTTGACTTTGCGCCATGGACTGACATGCCAGCACTCATCGATAACCTCGATAGGTTGAACCAAGGTTAACCAAGCGAACCAGTAGTTTCCTGCGTGGGTTTACGTGTAAATCGCTGGAGTCACTGAGAATTTGGAGCAAGCACGGCTGGAGGATAAATTGTGTATAGACGTTGCAAACCTGATTGCCCAAGCCATTATCGGGATTGCCACTCTGGCTGGCGTGATGGTCTCCCTATATCAGGTACACCGTGAGAAGATCCTCCGGATGGAAGAGGAGAGGCGTAAACAGTCGACGCGGATATCTCTATGGTACGAGGAGCATCGAGATAGAACTGATTGGCCGAGAGATGACCGGTTCGTGTGGCAGGAAGTCGTGCTTCGGAATGCTAGCGAGTCTCCTGTCTACGATGTAATTGTCACATGCGTCGGAATTAGCGGTGCCGGTCCAGAGCCGAGAGGTGAGGACAACGACCGCGACTTCCCCTATCGGACGTGTGTTGGCACTCTTCCGCCTGGAACTTGGTATGTATGGCTTCCAACCGGAGGCTCGGGCATGCATGTTCGCACGGCTCCTGAGGGCGCCTTCACTGATGCGGGCGGGATATCGTGGGTTCGGCGCGGAAACGGCAAACTGGAGGAGATAGGGTCTGAACCCGCGTTCTTCTATGGACTCGGCCTTCCCCTGGAGTGGGGAGGGTGCAAGCGGTTGGGCTAGCGTCCTCAAGTGAGGTCAAGCGACGCGGAACGGGCCGGGACCCTCGTCATGAAACAATGGCCCCCTGGCGAGCAACGTGGGTTAGGCTCGGCAGAGCTGGAAGCTCGGTCGGCTTGCCACATTCATGGGAGGTCCCAACCGAACGCTATTCTATCGGGGTTGGGCATGCTGCCTCGCCTGGCATAGCGATGTCGCGTTGGCGGGAATTCACGGTTGGGATACGGTTTTATCGAGGTGCCCCAAGTACAAACTGATTTGAACATTGTCAGACCGCAGGTCAGAGAATCGCCACTCGCGGTCTGGTATATAAGGGGTTAAACAAAAAACTGCTGCCAACCGGCACTGTGGCGGGGGATGGGAGAGGTGCCTCGGGCAAGGGTTTGTGCCCTCTCTGTGGGAACGCGCCTTCGGGCGCCGATTTGGCGCTGGAGCATGCATTATCGAAGCAAGCACGTAGAAAAGGGCCTCTCGGGCGTGAAAGTGACCCCGGAGGCCCCGTCCGCTGCCCCTCTCGGCGCGTCCGTTTTCCATGGTGTCCGCGCTGGCTCGCTGTTATCGGTTCAAGTTTACATGTGTCACGCGTATTATTGAACAGCGCAAGACATTGCAAGGCTGGAGAGGAGCTGTCTGCAATGAAGGGCATCATCCTGGCGGGCGGCTCCGGCACGCGCCTGTACCCGCTCACGAGCGTGACGAGCAGGCAGCTGCTGCCGGTCTACGACAAGCCCATGATCTACTACCCGCTCTCCACGCTCATGCTCGCGGGCATCCGCGACGTCCTCATCATCTCGACGCCGCAGGACACGCCCAACTTCGAGCGCCTGTTGGGCGACGGCTCCCAGTTCGGCGTCTCCCTCTCCTACGCGGTGCAGCCCGAGCCCGACGGCCTGGCGCGCGCCTCCCACTACGGCAGGGAATTCGTGGCGGGCGGCCCGTGCGCGCTGGCCCTGGGCGACAACATCTTCTACGGCAACGGCCTCTCGCGCCACCTGCGCCGCGCGGCGGCGAGCGCGGAGGCCGGCCGCGCGACGGTCTTCGGCTACCGCGTGGACGACCCGGAGCGCTTCGGCGTGGTGGAGTTCGACGCCGACTACAACGCGGTCTCGATCGAGGAGAAGCCGGCGCACCCCAAGAGCAGCTACGCCGTGACGGGCCTCTACTTCTACGACGAGCGCGTCACCGAGTACGCGGAGCGCGTGACGCCCTCCGCCCGCGGGGAGTACGAGATCACCGACCTCAACCGCATGTACCTCGAGGACGGCACACTCGACGTGGTGACGCTGGGGCGCGGCTATGCCTGGCTCGACACAGGGACCATGGAGTCGCTCTTCGAGGCGGGCCAGTTCGTGCGCATCGTCGAGGAGGCGCAGGACCTGCCCGTCTCGGTGCCCGAGGAGATCGCGTTCGAGAACGGCTGGATAGGCAGGGACGAGCTGCTCGGCGCGGCGGGGAGGTACGGCAAGTCCGCATACGGCCAGCACCTCCGGGCCGTGGCCGAGGGCGGAATCGTGCCCGACGGAAGGACGGGGGAGTAGGGAATGGCTGAGGAATTCGAGCCGAGGAACATAATCGTCACCGGCGGCTGCGGCTTCATAGGGTCGAACTTCGTGCGCTGGGTGGCCGCCAACCGCCCCGAGGTGCACGTGACGGTGCTCGACAAGCTCACCTACGCGGGCAACCCCGAGAACATCGCGGGGCTGCCGGAGTCGCAGGTGAAGCTGGTGGTGGGGGACATATGCGACGCGGGCCTGCTGGACCGCCTGGTCCCCGGCCACGACGCGGTCGTGCACTACGCGGCGGAGTCCCACAACGACAACTCGATCGCGGACCCGGAGCCCTTCGTGCGCACCAACGTGGTGGGCACCTACCGCCTCCTGGAGGCGTGCCGCAGGTACGACGTGCGCTTCCACCACGTGAGCACGGACGAGGTATACGGCGACCTGGCGCTCGGCGAGCCCCGCCGCCTCGAGCCGGACGACCCGTACAGGCCCTCGAGCCCGTACTCCTCGACCAAGGCGTCCTCGGACCTGCTCGTCCGCGCCTGGGCGAGGACCTACGGCATCCGCGCCACGATATCCAACTGCTCCAACAACTACGGGCCCTACCAGCACGTGGAGAAGTTCATCCCGAGGCAGATAACAAACGTCCTCTGCGGCATCCGCCCCAAGCTCTACGGCACGGGCGAGAACGTGCGCGACTGGATCCACACCGAGGACCACTCCCGCGCCGTCTGGGACATCCTCGCGAGGGGCCGCGTGGGCGAGACCTACCTCGTGGGCGCCGACGGCGAGAGGAGCAACATCGAGGTCCTGCGCGAGATACTCCGCCAGATGGGCCGGCCCGAGGACGACTTCGACTGGGTGCGCGACCGCCCCGGCCACGACCGCCGCTACGCGATCGACCCGACGAAGCTGGAGCGGGAGCTCGGCTGGAGGCCGCTCCACACGGACTTCCGCGAGGGCCTCGCTCAGACGATCGAGTGGTACGAGGAGCACGAGGGCTGGTGGCGCCCGGCCAAGGAGGCCACCGAGGCCAGGTACGCGGCGCAGGGCCAGTAGGGGGAGAGGCATGTCAGGCATTCAGTTCGAGAAGGACCTCAGGGTCGAGGAGACCGGCATAGGGGGCTCAAGGTGGTGGAGCTCGCCGTCCACGGCGACCCCCGCGGCTGGTTCAAGGAGAACTGGCAGAGGGCCAAGATGGTCGCGCTCGGCGTCCCCGACCTCCGCGTCGTGCAGAACAACGTGTCCTTCAACGCGGAGCGCGGCGTCACCCGCGGAATCCATGCCGAGCCCTGGGACAAGTTCGTCTCCGTGGGGTGCGGCTCCGTCTTCGGCGCGTGGGTGGACCTGCGCCAGGGGAGCGGGACCTACGGGAGGGTCTTCACCACGAGGCTCGACCCCTCGAGGGCCATCTACGTCCCGCGCGGCGTCGGCAACTCCTTCCAGGCGCTGGAGGACGGCACCGTCTACACCTACCTCGTGGACGCCCACTGGTCCGCGGAGCTGAAGAAGACGTACACGTTCGTGAACCTCGCCGACCCCGCGCTCGGCATCGACTGGCCCATCCCGCTCTCCGAGGCCACGCTCTCGGAGGCGGACAAGGGGCACCCGATGCTCGCGGACGTCGTCCCCATGGCGCCGAGGCGCACGCTCGTCACGGGCTGCAACGGCCAGCTGGGGAGGGCCGTGCGGGCGCTCGCCGAGGAGAGGGGCGTCTCGGGCACCTTCGACTTCTGCGACATCGACACCTTCGACTTCTCCGACCCCGCCCAGTACGACGCATACGACTGGGACCTCTACGGCACCGTGGTCAACTGCGGAGCCTACACGGCGGTCGACAGGGCCGAGACCCCCGGGGGGCGCCTGTCCGCCTGGGCGGCCAACGCGACCGGGCCGGCGCTCCTCGCCCGGACCTGCGCGGAGCACGGGATCACGCTCGTGCACGTCTCCAGCGACTACGTCTTCGACGGCACCCGCGAGGTGCACGACGAGGGGGAGCCCCTCTCGCCCCTCTCCGTCTACGGCCAGTCCAAGGCCGCGGGCGACCTCGCCGTGGCGGGCTGCCCGAGGCATTACATCCTGCGCAGCTCCTGGGTGATCGGCGACGGGCGCAACTTCGTGCGCACCATGGTGGGCCTGAGCGACAGGGTCGCCGACCCGGAGGACAGGCTGGACCATGTCACGGTCGTGGACGACCAGCTGGGCCGCCTCACCTTCACGCGCGACATGGCCGCGGCCATATTCCATCTCCTGGACTCGCACGCCCCCTACGGCACCTACGACTGCACGGGCTCCGGCGCGGTGCGCTCCTGGGCGGACATCGCCCGGGCGTGCTTCGAGGCCGCCAACGGCAACGGCGACGCGGTGGTGCCCGTCTCGACGGCGGAGTACTACGCCGGCGCCGCCGGCCCCGTGGCCCCGCGCCCCGTCCACTCCGCGCTCGATCTTGCTAAGCTGGAGGCCACGGGGTTCCGCATGCCCGACTGGGAGCAGGAGCTCAAGGAGTACCTGGCCTCTCTGCTCGGCCCGCGATAGAGTCGTTGTTTCATTGCCCGATAGCTGACTCCGGGCACTTGGACTGTCTGAATACGTAATTGAGAGGCGGGGTTGCATGGGCGCCCCGCCTCATTTTTCGATTGGGCTACGGTTTTTCAGGGGTACCCCAAGTACAAAATGGTTCGAAGCCTGATGGACCGCAAGTCAGGTAATTGCTATGGCGTCGCAGTCACATAAAGATTCTCACCAAAACTGCTGCCAGCTGGAAGCCAGGAAGTGAGTGAGGATGGGGCCCGCAGGGGGTACGGCGGGGTGTAAGCGGCGCTCGGGTCGTACGTCGTGAGCGGCCAACTGGGAAAATGCGAGCGCGGTTTATCGCCGGAGTGCCATGATCTCTTTCCGCAGCTCTTCGCACAAATATACAACGCTCACATGGCTGCATCTGCGAGCGCTTTTGCGATTCCCCGTTGCGTGAAGTGCTGTCTGGTTTGAATGAATGCAAGCCGCTGTCGCCAGTGCGAGAACAAACTGATCTCTGCTGCCGCGGGCCCTTTGTCCCTTAGAGGCATATGCGACTCCGCTTGCCTGATGGCCTTATTAATGTCGCGTGCTTGTGCCAGAGTGTGGACAAGGTTCCTAAAAGGGTTCCGCCCTGTCCCGCGAAGGGAGTCAGCATGACAGCGGATGCAAAGTTTGATGTGTCGCTCTCTTATCAGGCGCGTTCCCTCTGGGGAAAGTCGGACTATGGGATGGGAGAGCGCTGGCTGCCGCTCTACGTACATATGGCAGACTCCGCTGGAGTGGCATCGCGATTGTGGGACAGCTGGGTGCCACGTTCCTCCAAGGGGATCATCGAGCGGGCACTTGATGGGGACGAGGCGCTCGCGCGGTCGCTGTTCGTGTTCCTTGCGGGAGTTCATGACATTGGGAAGGCCACGCCTGCCTTTCAGGTCAAGGGGCTGTCTTTTAGGCCGGGTGGAGAAGGCGACATTCTGTGGAAGCCGGAACATGCGGGACTAGTCATTCGACATGACCGCTCTGGCAGACCCTGTCCAACGCATCCAATTGCTGGCGAAGTGCTGCTCACTAAGTACCTCAAAGAGCATGGCTTTGCTGGAGATGTGCAGGGAAGACAAGCGAGGAGACAGGCAAAGAAGCAAGCGTCTGCCATTTCGTGCATTGTCGGAGCGCATCATGGGCGATTTCCCTCCACGTCGCGTCTCGGTGATGCAGAGAAAGACATAATTCCCCTTGGATGGGGCGGCGAGGGCTCCGCGGATTGGGTTCGTGTCCAAGAGGAGCTGATCTTGTATGCCCTTCGCCTGGCGGATCTCTCTGAGGGTGACGTTCCTCGCCTGGCAAACCATCGTCTTACCATTGCAACCGAGAGCATTCTCACCGGCTTGGTTATCATGACCGACTGGATTGCGAGCGACCAGGACATCTTTCCGCTTATCTCTCTGTTTGGGGAAGACGAAGATGGTCGTATCGATCTCGAAACTCGGTGCGCCAAGGCATGGGATGCCGCCTCTATCCTGCCCGCCTGGTCAGAGTCGCGTCCGGACGTTCTGCCCTTTGACCAGTTCTTTGCCGAGAGGTTCGCACTTCCCAAGGGTGCCAAACCGCGGCCTATTCAGGTAGCAGCCGCTCGCGTTGCCTGGGAGCTGGATGAGCCCGGCATCATGGTAATAGAAGCTCCCATGGGAGAGGGCAAAACCGAAGCTGCCCTTTCTGCAGGGGAACTACTCGCGTGGAGATATGGCTTGAGCGGCGTGTGCGTGGCTCTCCCAACCATGGCCACCACAGATGCAATGTTTGATCGTGTGGAGTCTTGGCTCGAGCGTCTTCCACATGATGGTTCTGGTCCTGACAAAGATATTTATCTCGCACATGGCAAGGCTCGGCTTAACGAGCATTTCCAGGGCCTCATTCGCCGCTCGCGCCAAACGTCTCGTTTTGAGGTTGGCGTTGACATGGTGGACGAGAACGGCCGCTCAAGGGCAGATGACGTCTTGGTCTCGGATTGGATGTTTGGTCGCAAGCGAGGAATGCTTTCGAACTTTGTCGTCTGCACCGTAGACCAGGTGCTAATGGGCGCCTTGAACATGAAGCACCTTTCGCTAAGGCAACTGGCCTTGGCAAACAAGGTGGTTGTTATCGACGAATGCCACGCCTATGACCTCTACATGCGGCAGTACCTCAACGTGTTTCTCCAATGGCTTGGATACTGGCGCGTCCCGGTTATTCTGCTTTCCGCAACGCTGCCTACCAGCCAGCGCAATGAGATGGTTTCCAAGTATCTCGAAGGCCGGGGGCTCTCGGATACCTCGGCCGAAGAGGCACGGGCCAAGAACGAGAATGGCAGGGCGGTTCTCTCAAATAGGGATGACGACGCATATCCTCTCATCACCTATTCGAACGGAGACGCTGCGAGAAGCATAGAGACCAAGCCATCTGGCCGTGCCATTAGCGTAGAAGTGTCCCTTGTCGATGACAGCGTCGAAACGCTCGCAGGCCTCCTTGCGGATCGCCTGTCTGGCGGTGGCTGTGCAGGTGTGATATGCGATACCGTTGGCCGCGCCCAAGAGGTGGAACGCACGCTTGTCGCTCGCTTTGGCGATAAGGCGGTCATGCTCGACCATTCTCGATTCATGGACATTGACCGAATGGAGAACGAGAGGGTGCTCAGGGACCTACTTGGTTCCCAGGCGACTACTGCCAACGGAAAACGGCCGAGGCTTCTAATTGTTGCTGGTACGCAAGTGCTTGAGCAGTCGCTGGATATAGACTTCGACCTTCTGGTAACCGATATCGCGCCGGTCGACCTAGTGCTGCAGAGGCTTGGAAGGACACATCGACATCATCGTGGGAAGGGCGAATGCGACAGGCCCGCATCGCTTCGAACCGCTACGTGTTATGTACGGGGAGTCTCTTCGTTCGGGGATAAGGGTCCTGAATTCGCACAGGGTCTGACTCGTGTGTATGACAAGGCTACCCTTACGGAGTCTCTTGCTGTCCTTGGGCTTGACACCATGGATAGCGAGACATCAATTGCGCTTCCATACGACATCCCCGGGCTTGTAAGGACCGCCTACTCGGACGATGTCCAGAACGCCATTCCAGATTCCTGGTTGGAAGAGTATGCGTCCCAAAGGTCAAAGAGAGACGAGAAGTTTGCCTCCAAGGTTCACAGGGCCCAAACGTGTCTTTTGGCAGAGCTGCCGCACGCGATTCAGAACGAGTGGTCGCTTGTAAACCTGAGCGATCAGACCCGGGCGGTTACCGATGATTCGCGGGACGAAGACCGCGGACAACGGGCGGTTCGCGACACGCAGGAAACCGTCGAGGTGCTACTTGTTCGAAAGAGGCCCGATGATGGAATTTCGCTGCTGCCATGGGTTGGTGACAAGAAGGTCGAGAGGGGAGAAGAGCTGCCAACAGATTTTGAGCCGAGTAGGGAGCAGTCTCTTTTGTTAGCCCAGTGTGCCGTGAGGCTACCGCTGTCTGTTTGCCCTTTGCCGCAGATAGATTCATGCATCGAGGAGCTGGAGAGGCGCAGCGGCATGTATGTTCGCTGCTGGCAGGAGTCTCCTTGGCTCGCGGGAAGGCTGCTGCTCCCTATGGATGAAGTCGAACCTGGCGTCTTGGAAGCGGATCTTCTCGGCAAACAACTCCGATACACCCGTCGAGAGGGTTTTTCGACCGTTGGCGGAACTACATCCCATCCACTTACTAATTCAGATATTATCTGACTTGTAATCCATAGCTCCCCATCCATATGGGGTTGATCCGTAGTAGGCGGAGGGGATTTCGTGCTCCCCGCGAATGCGGGGCTTACGTGTAAGCGACAACGTGTCTTTAGGAAAGGAGGAGCAATGGCAAGCGAAGCGGTCGAACCCCATTTCAACCTGGCTACCGATCCCTGGATACCGGTCATCTACCACGACGGCGTGTGTCGAGAAGTGTCGATAGAGGCTTTGTTTCGGGACGTCGATCAGATTAGGGAGATCAGTGGGGACTCCCCGCAGCAGGTGGAGCCAATACTTCGCCTGTTGCTGGCAATCCTCTATAGGCAGCTCTCGCAAGGGGGTACCAAAACTGAGGATGCCCAGCTCGACTGGTGGGGGGAGACCTGGGACAACGGTCGTTTTGACTTGGATGGAATCGTCGCATATCTAACATCAGTCAAGGAAAGGTTCGACCTCTTTGATTTGAGTCGCCCGTTCTATCAGGTGGCGGGTCTCGAGTATGCCGACAAAGACCCTGATGGTGTGGACGAGCTGATAGCCGACGTTCCCAAGAGCGACAAGTTTCTCTTCTCCTTGAGAAACAAGAATCGCATTGACGGGCTGTCCTTCGCCGAGGCAAGCCGCTGGCTCATCTTCCAGCAGGCATACGCGACAGCCGGCATCAAGACGCCAGTCAAGGGAAATACCCACGTGAAGTCCGGCAAGGTATATCCACCCAAGGGAGCTGTTGGCACAGGCATGCTGGGCGCAGAGGGCGGTATGTTTCTCGAAGGAGCCAACCTATTCCAGACCCTCATGCTTAACCTGGTGCTCTTTGACAACGCGCGCGGTGGAAGGCCCATCGTAGGCTGCGAAGAGGACGTGCCCTCCTGGGAACGAGGTGAGATTTCACCCGACTATCGCATTCCAAGTCCGGGCGAACCCTATGGTCCCGTCCAGTGCTACACCTGGCAGAGCAGGCGCATGCGTCTGGTCCCCAACGACGATGGCACACGAGTCATTGGGGTGATCGGCTGCTACGGAGACATTCCCGTTGTCATGGACAAGGAAGGCTCGGAACCCATGACGGCTTGGAGGCTAAGCGCTTCTCAGCAGAAGAGTCTGGGTCTTCCATATGTTCCTCGATTGCCAAAATCGCATGACCCCGCGCGCGCAATCTGGCGCAGCCTCGCCTCAATAGTTTCTGTGGGGCAGGATGGCGATCTTCGACCGGGTGTTGTCCGCTGGATAGAGCGCCTTCGCTATGAGGAGGTTCTCTCGCCGGAAGAGTTCCCAGTGGTTGCAATCCATGCGCAGGGCATGGCGTACGGCACGCAGAACAGTGTGTTCGCTGATGCCATTGATGACAAGTTCGACCTGAGCGTCTCTTTGTTCGAGCATGACTCGAATGCGTGCAATCGGGCGATTGCAACCATTGATTCCATCGATCAGGCAGTGGGAAAGGTGGTGAACTTTGTCTCGAATACGCAGAAAGCGGCAGGGGACAAGGCGTCGACGAGCGTCGCAGCGCAGGAACGAAACCGGGTAAGGGAATCCGTCTTTGCGGAACTCGATGCCATCTGCCGTAGCCGGCTCGCCCATTTCCCAAATGAATCGGGTGCCGTTGAGACCTATTGCGCAGACTGGAGAGACGAAGTTCGTCGCAGGCTTCTCTCGTATGCTTCGCGCTATTTGAATGAGTGTGACCGGTCCTTCTTTGAGGAGCACGATGGCATGACCGTGGGAAGGGCGATGGCAATCCTGAGAGCGGGTCTATTTGAGACTCTCGGAGCATCGGGAAAGGCGAGGAAAGTGCCTGAAGGCGCAGCGGATATCAGGACTGAGGAAGGGAAGGAGTGATTCCGGCCATGTCAATAAGAGAGGTCTCTAGAGCAATTGCGAGATGCGTCGACTCCAAGGTTGGCACGTTGCAGTCTGGCTATCTTGCGGGCAGGGCGTCCTCGAGGGCAAGCCTCGCGCGCCTCAGACGCTTGGACACGGCAGGAGAGGCATCCTGGATGAGTGTGGGCGAGGAGCTCTTTGCCGATCTCCCTAATTACAATCTCGGGGAGGAAGCGGAGCGCAAGGAGCTGGAAAGCGTACGGGCCGCTCTCCAGCTTTACGCCATTCTCCAGCAGTCGAGAAAGAGCCCCGTTGAGACGTTTCCCACTGATGGTGGGAACGCAGGGTCGTTTGGAAACGCCTGCCGTCTCTACGTTGCAGCCAGTAATGGCGATGGGGAATCCGGTGTAAAGCGCCGCCTCTCCTCAATCGAGGCAGCTACGGATTTTTCTGGAGCGATGATTGGGGTCCGCTCGCTTGTTAGGCTCATACGCACCGCAAAGGTAAAGACCCTAATTCAGTTGGATTTTGGACAGCTTGCCTCGGACCTCTTCGAAATTCAGTTTGAGGACACAAGGGGAGACGTCTTCATGCGCTGGGCACGCGACTTCTACAGGGCAAATCCCCAGCAAGATGGCCAGGACGCCAAGGCAGACAGAAACTAATGGAGGGAACTCGAATGATGTACCTTGACCTGCATGTGATTCAGAACGTTCCGCCATGCGATATGAACAGGGACGACACCGGCACGCCCAAGACAGCGATTTACGGTGGGTACCAGCGCTCTCGTGTATCGAGTCAAGCGTGGAAGCACGCCATGAGAGAGATGTTCCCAAGCTTGGTTGATTCCTCGGAGCTGGGCGTGAGGACAAAGCACGCCGTTGCCCTTATCGAAGACGATATTGTGCGCCAGAGGCCAGATTTGGCAGATGTGGCGGGCGACCTTGCCAGCGATGTCCTTAAGGTCACGGGGGTGAAGGTAGAGGCATCTAGGCGTTCGGGATCAGAAGAGGGAACTTCCGTATCTCAATACCTCATTTTCATTGCTAGGTCTGAGGTCGAGAAGCTTGCACGCATAGCCATTGATGCGCACGATGCCGGTGAGAATCTCTCGAAGCCGTCCAAGGAGATAAAGAAGGCCGTCTCGTCTGCATTCCATGGTATCCAGGCGCTGGATATTGCTCTCTTTGGAAGGATGCTCGCAGATGCTCCCGACCTGAACACGGATGCGAGTGCTCAGGTTGCGCATGCTATCTCAGTCAACAAGGTCTCGCAGGAGTATGACTACTTCACTGCGGTAGACGACTGCTCTGCAGAAGACAATGCGGGTGCGGCAATGCTTGACACCATTGGATTTAACTCCTCGACGTTGTATCGATACGCAACTGTCTGCCTGCCTTCCCTGGAGGAGCAGCTTGGGGATGCCAAGGCAGCGTCACAGGGTGTGCGCGCGTTTCTCAAGGCATTTGTCGAGTCTATGCCAACCGGTAAGCAGAACACGTTTGCAAACAGGACACTTCCGAGTGCCGTACTCGTTGTGCTTAGGAATGACCAGCCCATCAATGGTGTCTCTGCGTTTGAGTCTCCTGTTGCACCGAAGGAGGATGTGTCGATTTCGCACCAGGCAGAGGATCGCCTTGCGACCAAGCTCCTTCAATTTACCGAGACGTATGGCAACGCTCCCGTCAAGGTGTGGTGGACTGCCGTGGATGGCGGTACGGATTCGCTTAAGCAGATTGGCGAGCAGGTAACGTTCCCCAAGATGCTCGATGAGGTGAGCGCCAGCGTCCTCGATGCGCTCTCGAAGGGTGAGGAGTAATGGCCGTCCTATTGCTCGAACTCTCGGGTCCACTCCAATCTTGGGGCGACTCCTCTCGTTACGTGAAGAGGGGGACTCGCTGGGAGCCAACCAAGAGCGGCGTGGTGGGTATGCTCGCCTCGGCGTTGGGCAGGTCGAGGGAAGATAAGGTCGATGACCTCTCGTCTCTTGAATTTGGCGTGCGTCTCGATCAGCCGGGGAGCTTGCTGGTCGACTTCCAGACGGAGCGTCCCCTTGGGGACTCTAACAAGGCCATGCCCCTCTCGTACAGATACTACCTCGCAGATGCCAAATTCCTGGTTGCGCTTGCCGGAGAGACTTCCTGGTTACGCGAACTTGACGAGGCGCTGAGTCACCCCAGCTGGCCACTGTTTCTGGGGAGAAGATCTTGCCCGCCAGATATGCCGCCCTCGCGAGGTGTGCGCGAGAGCTACCAGGACGTTAGATCGGCGCTCTCGTCTGAGCCGTGGCTCGCCACAATGCGCTACAGGCGTAGGCACCAGCAGGTTACCGAGCTTGAGGTGGCATGCGACGCACGTGAAGGGGAGGCGGCGGAGAGCCAGGCAGACCTCCCGCTGAGCTTTAGCGGAGCAGGGAGAAAGTACGCAGGCAGAGGTGTGTATAGGTTCAGAGTCCCCGTCAATCAGCTTGGTGATGGAAAGGCCCCCTCTACCAGTTCTGGAGCTACAAAGCTTCCTGATCACGACCCAATGGGATTTTTCTAGGGAACGAAAGGAGGTGCCACCATGTATATCTCGAGGCTTCCTCTTAACGCTAGGCGTCCGGAGGCCATTCGGCTGCTCTCCTCGCCCTATCGCATGCACGCTGCAGTTGAGAATGCTTTTCCGCCTGATGCTTGCCGAGCGTCAGACGAGGGAAGAATCCTGTGGCGAATCGACTCGTCGCCTGCGCCCACAAATGAAACTTGGCTGTACGTTGTGAGTCCCGACCGTCCCGACTTCTCGCACATTGCTGAGCAATGCGGGTGGCCCGCCACAAGCGCTGGCGAGACAAAGGACTATTCGCCCGTACTTGGTCGGATTGATGCCGGACAGACGTGGCGCTTCAGGTTAAAGGCAAACCCAGCACGCAAAGTTCTTGTCGACCAGGGGAGAGACCCAAACCCAAAGGTCGTGGGGACTATTCAGGGATGCGTAACCATGGCCCAGCAGGTCGAGTGGCTCTTGGGCCGTGCCGAAAGCCATGGCTTTACGGTGGCCAGCAGCGACGAGGGTTTCCCTCTGCTCACAGTTTCTCAGCGGCATACGGAGAAGTATGAGCGGAAGGGAAAGAGAGTCACCATTACCACTGCTATGTATGACGGGATTCTTACCGTAATCGATCCGGACCTCCTGCGGCACGCCCTTTGCTTTGGAATGGGGCGGGCAAAGGGGTTTGGCTGCGGGCTATTGACTGTCTCGCCTGTGAGTTAAAGAAAGCACGCCTCAATAAGAATTCGTCCAAGGAGGGGCGACCATGTCCGATGCGATTGCCGGCGGAGGGAAGTCGAATCGGAGGGGCGCCCCTCCGCCGGATATCGTTGACCTTGTTCGCGTCGAGGACAGGATTTCATTCCTATACTTCGAGCGCTGCAGAATAAATCGTGCGGACAATGCGATAACCGTACGGGATGACGAGGGCACCACCTATGTCCCGTCCGCCACGCTGAGTGTGCTCATGCTTGGCCCAGGAGCATCGATTACACATGACGCCATGACTATGCTCGGCGAATGCGGGGCAACCGTCGTCTGGGTGGGCGAGAGGGGCATCAGGATGTATGCCTTTGGAAAGCCGCTCACCCATTCGAGCGTGCTTCTCCAGGCGCAAGCCAGGCTGGTTTCAAATACACGGACCAGGCTCGAGATTGCTCGAAAGATGTATGGCATGAGATTTCCTGGCGAGGATGTGAGCCATCTCACAATGGGACAGCTTCGAGGCCGCGAGGGGATACGCGTGCGTCGGGTGTACAAAGAGTGGTCCAAGAAGACTGGTGTTGCCTGGGATCGCAGAACATACAACCCCGATGATTTCGATGATGCGACAGACATCAACAAGGCACTATCTGCAGCGCATTTCTGTCTCTACGCGCTCGCTCACTCCGCAATAGTTGCCATGGGGTGCTCTCCTGGTCTGGGATTTGTTCACACTGGACATGAGAGATCGTTTGTGTACGACATCGCTGACCTCTACAAGGCGGAGATTTCGATTCCCGTGGCGTTTCAGACTGCTGCTGAGAATCCTACGGACATTGGTGCAGAGACTCGTCGCAGGATGAGAGACGCGGTGTTCGACCTGTCGATACTTCCCCGCATGGTGAGCGACATCAAGGGCTTGCTGTTAAGCGAAGTGTCCTCGGAAAACGATCGGGAGCTCGCTCCCGAGGCTAACCACCTCGGCCTTTGGGACGAGAAGGCAGGGGAGGTTGCTGCTGGGAAATCATATGCGGCATTGGATGACGGGGGAGGCGAGTAGCGTGGTTGTGGTTGTGCTGACGGCGTGCCCAATTGGCCTGCGTGGCGATTTGACGAGATGGCTGCTTGAGATATCTCCCGGCGTGTTCGTGGGACATGTCTCTGCAAGGGTGCGAGATGGGCTTTGGGCACGGGTGCTGGCTATGGTACATAACGGGAGAGCGATTATGGTGTACTCGGCCAAGAACGAGCAGCATCTGGCGTTCAAGACGTTTCAGCCCGACTGGCAACCAGTTGACTGTGAAGGGGTCGAATTGATGAAGAGACCGCCTGGGACTGATGACGCGACGATGCTCGGAATGCCGCAAACGGGATGGAGCAACGCGAGCAAGTATCGGGCGGCGAGGAGGTTTGGGGGATAGTAACGCGGCTGAAGCCGCGCGCTGCCTGCTGATGCGTGAGTGTACCTTGACAACCGAATCTAGGACTGGGAAATGGGGTATAGTTGCGCAGGTCGTTAAGTGTGCTCCCCGCGTATGCGGGGATGATCCTCTCACGGAGCCTGGTCACGCAGTCGCCCTCGAGGTGCTCCCCGCGTATGCGGGGATGATCCCACGGAAGCATCGTCTTCTCGCACTCTACCAGGCCGGTGCTCCCCGCGTATGCGGGGATGATCCACCACGAGCTGGGCGTGGACGTGAGGTGCGACGGCGTGCTCCCCGCGTATGCGGGGATGATCCACAAGGTGCGCAAGGCCATAGCCGAGCATGACCGGTGCTCCCCGCGTATGCGGGGATGATCCACCACATTCGCTTCCTTCCCACGCCCGGTGCCTCCGTGCTCCCCGCGTATGCGGGGATGATCCCCCGTGTCGAGAACCACGGCAACCCCAAGGGACAGGTGCTCCCCGCGTATGCGGGGATGATCCCACCTGGTGTGCGTACGGGTGCTGCAGGCCCCAGGTGCTCCCCGCGTATGCGGGGATGATCCCATCGACTCGCTGCGCAACGTGGTCGACATGATGGTGCTCCCCGCGTATGCGGGGATGATCCCGTATGAGGACTTACGGCAATGGTTTC
>CADFJN010000030.1 GCA_902834555.1 Atopobiaceae bacterium | reverse complement strand
GGGGAGCGAGAGGCGACGGCGGGGAGCGAGAGGCGACGGCGGGGAGCGAGAGGCGGCGGGGAGCGAGTAGAATAATGCACGTTGTCGCTATTCTCGGCTGGGTGGTCTTGTGCAACTTGGTCGAGGCTCTACAAGGGAAGGGGTTCTTGTGGCAGACGAGAACACGCAGGCGCCTCAGGCGGTGCCCGCCTCGGAGGCGCCGCGCCGCCCGTATGAGGGCGTGCCCGCAAACGTGGTGAGGAGCGTGCCCAACCCGGCGAGCGCGCGCCTCTCGTGGACTGACGGCGAGAGGACCATCGACTACGTGTCCACGGCCGCCCACCTTGACGTCCGCGATGACTCTGGCCGCCTTGAGGGCAAGATGTTCTCGCTCTCCTATGTGGCAGTGGACGAGGAGGGCCGGCCAAACTCCGCCCGCCCGGTGACCTTTGCCTACAACGGCGGCCCTGGCTCGGCATCGGTGCCCATCAACTTTGGCGGCATTGGGCCCCGCCGCGTTGAGACCGACGGCACCAATCACCTGGCGGCTTCCGCGCAGATTGCCGATAACCCCCACACGCTGCTCAAGGACTCTGACCTCGTGTTTCTCGATGCCCTGGGCACCGGCTGGTCCGTGGTGGCTGACGATTGCGACCCCGCGACGGTCTTCTCGGTCGACGGCGATGCGGACGCCTTTGCCCGTGCGATCATGGACTGGCTCGAGAAGAACCACCGCTGGTCAAGCCCCATCTATCTCTTCGGCGAGTCCTACGGCACCTTTAGGAACGCCGTGCTCATGAGGCTTCTGGGCGAGAGGTCCGTCAAGCTCACCGGCGTGGTGATGCTCTCGGCCATCTGGGACTGGGTGCAGACGCTTCCCGGCGAGGACCTTTACTACCTGGGCATGATGCCCACCTACGCGGCTGCGGCGCAGTTCTTTGGTCGCACGGGCGAGGGCGTGGACCCCGACGAGTGGTTTGACCGCGCGATGGGCTTTGCCGACGAGACGCTGGCACCGGCGCTTCTCCGCGGCGACCGCCTTGGCGCAGAACGCGAGCACGACGTGGCGCGCGAGCTCTCGCAGTTCGTGGGTCTGCCCGTTGAGTTCCTCGTGCGTCACCACCTGCGCGTGGAGCTCACGGAGTTCCGCCGCGAGCTGCTGCGCGACGAGGGGCGCGTGTGCGGCCGCCTGGACATGCGCTTCTGCTCGGACGAGCCGTCGCCCATGCAGGCGAGCCTCGACTGGCTGGGTGGCGAGGATGCCGCCGACGACGCCGTGGAGGCCAACTGGACCAACGCCTTCCGCGCGTTCTGCGCGGACGAGTTGGGCTACCAGGGCCCCTCGGTCTACCTGGGGCAGAACTGGGAGCGCGTGGGCCACAAGTGGGTCTGGCAGCACGAGGTTCCCGGTACGGGCGAGAAGGTCGGCGCGCCCAACGTGACCGGCGACGTCGCGCTTGCGCTGCGCCGCAACCCCACCATGAAGCTTGCCATCATCGGCGGCCGCTACGACGCGGCGACCACGTTCTGGAACGTGCGCCACGACCTGAGCTGCCAGTTCCTCTCGCCTGCGCTCAAGGAGCGCGTGACCTGGCTGCGCTACGGCTGCGGCCACATGGCGTACGTGGACGAGCCCACGCTTGCCGCGATGGACCGCGACATCCACGACTTCTACCAGAAGGCATAGTCGAGAAAATACGCCTCGCAAAGAAGGCCGGCTCCCGTGCAGGGTTGCCGGCCTTCTCGCTAGATACGGCGCCTAGAGGCCCAGCTCGCGCGCCGTGACGCCATCCTCCCGGCGCGTCACCAGGTACGCGTGGTGGATCTTGGGGTTGCGCGAGAAGTCCTCGGGGATGGTTTTGGCGGTGATGTCCACAAGCTCTACGCCGGCCTTCTCGAGGGTCTCGACGTCTGGCTTGAAGCTCCGCAGGTTGCACGAGAAGATCGCGCAGCCGCCGCGCGAGAGCAGCCTGGACACAGAGATGATGAGGTCCGCGTGGTCGCGCTGCACGTCCCACGAGCTGGCGTGCATGCGGTTGGAGTTGGAGAACGTGGGCACGTCGCAGAAGATGAGGTCCCAGGTGTAGCGGTGCTCGTTGCGGCGGTCAGCCACCCACTGCAGCACGTCTGCCTGGATGAACTCGTGGTTGCGGCCGACAAACCCGTTGCGCTCCATGTTGCGGCGCGCCCAGTCGAGCGACGGCCGGGAGAGGTCCACCGTGGTGGTGAGCCCCGCGCCGCCGTCCGCCGCGTAGCAGCTTGCCGTGCCGGTGTAGGCAAAGAGGTTGAGGAAGCTTCCGCCCGGCGTGCGCTTCATGAGCTCGCGCAGCATGGAGCGGGTCTCGCGGTGGTCGAGGAAGAGCCCGCAGTCCAGGCGCTCGGAGAAGTTGACCTCAAAGGTGAGGCCGCCCTCGTCCACGAGGTGCGCGCCGCGGGGCAGCTCCACGCGTCCGTCCCGCCTGCGCGCGGGACGTTCGTCGCGCGCCGCTGGGCCACGCCCCTCTCGCCCGCCGTCCGCGTACTGCGAGCCGCCGCGGGCCCGTGTGCGCACGCGCACGTGCACGTTGGCGGGGTCCACGTCCAGAACGCGTGGCGCGATGGCCAGTACGTCGAGAAGGCGCCTGCGCGCAAGCCCCGCGTCCACGTCGCGTGGAGCGGCGTACTCGGAGACGTAGAGCCAGCGACCCGGCGTGGCCGAGCCGCGGTACAGGTCAATCGAGACGGCGTAGTCCGGTAGGTCCGCGTCGTAGACGCGGTAGCAGCTCACGTCCTCGCGCGCCGCCCACTTGGCGCGGAGCTTGGCCACCTTGGCAAGGCGCGCGGCAAACTGGTCCGACGCCCCCACCAGCACGGGAACGCTGCCCGCGTCTCCGCGCAGCTGCACCATCGGGTGCTCTGCCGAGAGGGACATGGGGTCGTAGCAGCGGATGGTTGCGTCGTCGCGGCCTAGGATCACGGCGATCGTCTCCGCGGGCTCGCCGCCTGCGGCCGCGTCCGCCGCGTTGTCGGGGGAGAGCGCTACCACACCGGCGCCGTCGTGCCCCGCCACAGCCCCGGCTCCTGCCGAGAAGAGCGAGAGAGCCTCGGCCTCGCTGGCGAGGTCGTCCGGCTGCGGCCACGCGAGGTCTGCCACCAGGAGGGGCGAGCCGTCGCCCACGGCGGCCGCAAGCTCGCCTGCGGCGAGGAAGCGCGGCTCCACGTCCATGCCTGCGGCACGAAGCACCCTTCTCGCCGCGGCCTCCGCGCCCGGCCGTGTGTCGCAGAGCAAGATCTCCACGCTGTTCTCGGCGCCCGCTGCCGCGCGGTCTGCGGCCTCGGTCGCAAGGGCGTCCCAGGCCTCGGCGTCGTGGCCGGCCCAATGCGAAAAGCCCCAGCGCGTGCGCAGCAGCCCCGGCGCGCGGTCGAGGGCCTGGCTCGTCGCCTCCACGGCCACGCAACCGGTGCCGGAGAAGAGGTCCACCAGCACGGGTGAGCCGTGTCGCACGTCGCGGAACCAGCAGCCTGCCTCGAGAAGCGCCGCAGCGTAGTCCGCCCGGCGCGGGGCAAGGCGCCCGCGACCCAGGGGCACCTCCCAACCGCGGTTGAAGAGCGGCTCTCCCGTGAGGTCTATGCCCACGAGCGCGCGCTCGCGCGAGAGGCGCACCACAATGCCCACGTCCGGCGCGTCCGTGTTCACCAGGGGCCGAGCGCCGCGGCGCGAGAGAAGCCTGTCTGCCACGGCGTCCTTCGAGCGCAGGGCCACAAACTGCGTGTTTCTCAGCTGGTCGTTGGTGCCGCGCGCCTCTATGGCCATTGTTGCGCCTGGCGCCACGTGGTCTTCCCAGGGGATGGCCGAGAGGCCCTCGTAGAGCTGGTCCGCATTGGCTGCCCCCACGCGCGCCAGCACAAGCGTCACGTTTGACGCCAGGCGAGACCACAGACAGCAGCGATAGGCGTCCGCTAGGCCTCCCGTGAACGAGACCTGGCCCACAAGCGGGCGCACCCCCTCGGCGCCAAGCGCGTGCAGCTCTCCTGCCAGCAGAGACTCGAAGCCCTTGGGGCATGTTGCGACAAACTCCATCGGGACACCTTTCGCCCGTGACCTGCGTGCCAGTTGGCGCGCCCAGCGGCGCCTACGCGCCGAGAAAACCATTGCGACCATGATACGTGTGCCGGCCTCGCGCGGCGGACGGCGCCCGACCATCCGCTCACAGCTCCACAAAGTCGTTCGTCCGCATGAGCGCCCCGCGCCGCGCCGTCACGGATAGAATCTAAGGTGCATTGTTCGTGCTTGTTCGTAGACAGCCGCAGCGCACCACGCGTGTTCGTGCGGCGGGAAGCAAGGGGGAACCATGGACGCAGGCGTTAAGGAAACCATCAAGCTTTGGCAGGACAACGTCACCGAGCCAGACCTCAAGGCCGAGCTTGACGCCCTTGTCAGCGCTGGCGACGAGGATGCACTCAACGACGCCTTCTATCGCAACCTCGAGTTTGGCACTGCGGGCCTGCGCGGCACGCTCGGCGTGGGCACCAACCGCATGAACGTCTACGTGGTTGCCCAGGCAACCCAGGGCGTGGCCAACTACTTGAACGCCCACTATGACCACCCCACCATTGCCATCGCGCGCGATTCTCGCCTCAAGGGCGAGGACTTCCAGCGCGTGGCGGCCGGCGTCCTTGCCGCCAACGGCGTGCACGTCTACGTCTACCCGCGCATCGAGCCCGTCCCCACGCTCTCCTTTGCGGTGCGCTACCTGCACACCTCCGCGGGCATCGTGCTCACGGCGTCGCACAACCCGGCACAGTACAACGGCTACAAGGTCTACAACGACAACGGCGGCCAGATCGCCAACGAGGCCGCGGATGAGATCAGCGCCTCCATTGCCCAGACGCCCGTCTTTGGCGGCGTCAAGATGATGGACTTCGACGAGGGCCTCAAGCAGGGCCTCATCGAGTGGACGCCCGAGGAGGTTCTCGACGCCTTCATCGACGCCGTCAAGAAGGTCTCGGTCCCCGGCTTCAAGGCGCCCGAGGGCTACAAGGTTGTCTACACGCCGCTCAACGGCACCGGCATGGAGTGCGTCACGCGCATCCTCAAGGAGATTGGCGTGAACGACGTCACCGTCGTGCCCGAGCAGGCCAACCCCGACGGCAACTTCCCCACGTGCAAGTACCCCAACCCCGAGTTCCGCGAGGCGCTGCAGCTGGCGCTTAACCTTGCCGAGAAGGTCAAGCCCAACCTGGTCGTGGCTACCGATCCTGACGCCGACCGCATGGGCACCGCCATCCCGCACAACGGCGAGTACAAGCTGCTCACCGGCAACGAGATGGGCGTCCTCATGATGGACTGGCTCATCAAGATGGCAATCGACCGCGGCGAGGACCCCAAGCGCAAGGTCGCCGTGTCCACGATCGTCTCGTCCGTGATGCCTGACGCCCTGGCCAAGCACTACGGCTTTGAGATGCGCCGCGTGCTCACCGGCTTCAAGTACATTGGCGACCAGATCGACCAGCTCAAGGACGAGGGCGAGGAGGACCGCTTCCTCATGGGCTTCGAGGAGTCCTACGGCTACCTCGTGGGCACGCACGCGCGCGACAAGGACGCCATTGTGGCCGTGGAGATGTGCGTCGAGATGGCGGCGTACTACGCCGAGCGTGGCATGGACCTCTACGAGGCCATGGAGGAGCTCTACAAGCAGTACGGCTACTACCTCAACGGCACCGTGAACGCGCAGTTCCCGGGCGAGGCCGGCGCCAAGCGCATGGCGCAGATCATGACCGACCTGCGCGAGAAGCCCCTCACCGAGATCGCTGGCTACAAGGTTGTGGGCATGACCGACTTTGGCAAGGGCGCCGAGATGCCGCGTGTCTCCGGCCTGCAGAAGGAACCTGCGCAGGAGCTGCCCGCGGCCAACGTGATTGAGTACCGCCTGGAGGACGACAACAAGGTGATCTTCCGCCCGTCCGGCACCGAGCCCAAGGTCAAGGCGTACCTGTTTGCAAAGGGCGCCACGCGCGCCGAGGCCGAGGCCGTGCGCGCCAAGCTGCAGGAGGCCGCCGAGAAGGCCCTCTCGTGAGACAAAGGGACAGTCCCTTTGTCTCATTAGAAGATTGATGAAGCCCCGGCGCCGGTGCGTCGGGGCTTTTCATTGCGCTTGTCGGCTTGCCCGCACTATTTCGTGAGGTGCTCGCGCACGCGCGCGAGCTGCGACTTGCTGACGCCGCAGGCGAGAAGGTACGCCTCAACCGAGCCGTAGCTCTCGAGCAGGCCGTCGTACACGCGGCCCATGAGCTTGGCCAGCACGTCCACGGTGGTGAAGCTGGGAGATACGCCCTGGTAGATATAGGCGTCGACCTCCTCGCGAGAGGCAAAGGAGTAGGTGTAGTCCGCCACGACGCTCGTACGATCCACGCCGCACAGGCCCAAGAGCAGCAGCGACGTGACACCGGTGCGGTCCATCCCAGCGGCGCAGTGGTAGAGCACGCACTCCTCGGGCGCCGCCTCGGCAAAGGCCGAGAAGATCCGGCGCACGGCCTCGTGGTTGTCGAGCATCCTGAGGTAGCCAGACGCAAGGTAGTCTCGCGTGTCCCCGGGGAGCCGCAGCTTGGGGTCGTGCAGGTTGACGCCAAAGAGCGGCACGTTTGTGTAGGCGACGCCGGGGTAGGAGGCAAAGACGTCCGGCGAGCTGGCGCACTCCGAGGTGCTTCTCAGGTCAACCACCCGCGTGACGCCGTATTCGCGCAGGTAGTGGGCCTCTTTACGTGAGAGCGTCGAGGTGGAGCCAGAACGCAGGAAGCGATGGGTGAGCGTGGTTGCTCCGGCAGCGCGACCGAGGCCCGCCGGTAGGGGATAGCCGCCCAGGTCGCGGCAGTTGTCGCCCACGGGAAGGAGCTGCCCGCCCTTGGTGGGCTTTAGCCCGGCGGAGTCCCCATTGCCTTGCTTGTGGAACCAGCCCAGCATGCCTGCGCCTTCTCTACTCGTCGCGCTCGCGGTTGTAGAACTCGGTGATTTTGGCGTTATAGTACTCGCCCTTCTTCCGCTCTATCCAGGCATCGCGCTGCTCGACGATGACAACTGCCTCGTCGGCGGCCTCCTCCATCGACTGGGGCCGCGCCTGCGCAAGGTAGGCCGCCATGCGTTCCATCGCGCCAACGGAGCCCAGGTAGAGGGCGAGCGCCTCGCCAAACTCCGCGGGCCAGCCGCAGCGCTGCGCTGCACGCGCGAGCGCCTGTCTCGCCCGGTCCTTATCGTCTGCCTCGTCCACCGCAGCCTCCCTTCGCTGTGTTCTTCTGCAATCCTAGCAGTGCGCGGCGGTCGGGCGAGCTTGCGGGGACGTTGCGCGGACCACTCGGCGCGGTCCATACTCGTAACCTGCGAGTTGTTGGGCGCTTGTGACGGAATGAGGGGTGCATGGCAAAAAATCTGTGCTGGGCGCACGCGAACGGCACGACAAGTATCCTGTTTGTTTGCCACGGCAACATCTGCCGCTCGACCATGGCCCAGTTCGTGATGGAGGAGTTGGTACGTCGCGCCGGCCGCGAAGGCGACTTCGAGATCGACTCTGCCGCGACCAGCCGCGAGGAGCTTGGCAACGACGTCCACCCCGGCACGCGCGAGCGCCTGCGTCGAGCGGGCATCCCCTGTGGCCACCACGCCGCTCGCCAGATGGGGCCAAGGGACTACGACCGCTTCGACTACATCGTGGGCATGGACCGCGACAACTATGACGGCATGTACCGGCTGCTCCTGGGCGAGAGGGGCATGGGCTTCTCGTGGCCGCCCGTCTCGGCGCAGCTTGTGCGCGAGGCGGATCCGCTGCACAAGGTCTCGCTGCTCATGGACTGGACCGGCCACCCCCGCGACGTGGCGGACCCCTGGTACACGGGCAACTTCGATGCCACCTTTGACGACGTGATGGCCGGCTGCACGGCGATGCTCGACAAACTGCTGGCCAAGGCCGAGGGCGAGGCCCGCTAGCGATGGGTGAGCAGATCCCCATGGAGCTTCTGGCGCCTGCAGGTGGCCCGGAGCAGCTGCGCGAGGCCATCCACTTTGGCGCAGACGCCGTCTATCTGGCTGGCCAGCACTGGGGCATGCGTGCCGGAAGCCGGAACTTCTCGAACGAGGAGCTGATAAGGGCGGTGGCCTACGCGCACGCGCGGGGCGTTGCGGTCCACGTGACCGTGAACACGGTCATGACCGATAGGGACGCAGACGCGTTGCCGGCGTTCTTCTCGCTTCTGGCCGAGGCCGGTGCAGACGCGGCGATCGTGGCCGACCTCGGTGCCATTGCACTGGCGCGCAGGTATGCGCCGCAGGTGGCAGTGCACGTCTCAACGCAAGCATCGGTCATGAGCGCCGCCGCGGCCGAGGAGTACGCGCGGCTTGGGGCCAGGCGCGTGGTTCTCGCCCGCGAGATGACGCTTGGGCAGATCGCCGAACTGCGGCGCCGCGTGACGGGGGAGCTCGAGCTTGAGGCCTTTGCGCACGGCTCGATGTGCATGGCGTACTCTGGCCGGTGCCTGCTCTCGGCGGACCTCATGGGGCCAGGGCGCTCTGCCAGCCACGGAGCCTGCGCGCAGCCGTGCCGGTGGGCGTGGTCGCTCACGGAGGAGAAGTCCGGCGCCGTCCTGCCGGTGGAGCAGGACAGCCGTGCGAGCTATCTGCTCTCGTCGAACGACCTCTGCATGATTGAGTACCTTGGCGACCTGCGCGCGGCGGGCGTTGACGCCATCAAGCTGGAAGGTCGCTCGAAGGGCGCCTATTACGCGGCGGCGGTGACCAACGCCTACCGCCACGTGCTGGACGGCGAGGATGCGGGGCGGTGGCGCCGGGAGCTGGACCTCGTGAGCCATCGCCCGTACTCAACGGGCTTCTACCTGGGAGAACCCCAGCAGAACCCGGGCAGGGTGGATTACCAGCGCGAGAGACGCCTCGTGGGCGTGGTGGAGCAGGCCTCGGCTGGCGCGGACGGTGCGTGCGTCGCTTGCGTCCGTTGCCGCAACCGTGCTGACGCCGGCGGCGAGCTTGAGGTGCTCTCGCCCGGCCAGCTGGTGCGGAGCTTTGAGCTGGACGTTTCTCCCGTCACCAATGGCGAGCTCTACCAGGTGAGACTTCCCTTCGTGGTGGAGCCGCTCGACCTGCTCTGCGCGCGGGGGTAAGATCTCCGCGAGCGATAGGCTCTATAGCATTCGCGTCAATGACCAATGGCGAATCTGCTTTACCTGGCGAGATGGGGAAGCGAGGGGAGTTGAGTTCTGTGACTACCATTCATAGCTATATTTCCACCCCAGGCGAGATTCTTCTCGAAGAGTTTCTTGAGCCGATGGGCATTAGCCAGTACCGGCTTGCCAAGGCCATTGGCAAGCCGCAGTCTGCGATATCCGACATCGTGAATGGTCGGCGAGGCATTACAGCTGAGATGGCATGGCTTCTGGGGGAGGCGCTGGGGACCACCGCTCAGTTCTGGCTCAACCTGCAGTCGACCTATGACCTTAAGACGATTGATACTACCAAGCTTCCGCATGTAGAAGCTCTTGTCGGTTAGGGCTGCTCACGGAGGGGCACCCCACCGCGTATATGTGTCACTCACCGAATAGCAATTAGAAGCCGGCCGTACTGCTCGGGCAATATGTTATATAGAAGATAACATTAGCGCAAGGGACTGCCGGCAGCTGCCCTTCGTCTGTCCGCTGCGTCCCTCGTGTCCGTCCGCGCGGTACGCCCGCGGGAGGGAAGGGGAGCACATGAGCAGGATCGTGATCGTCGGCGCCAACCACGCGGGGACCGCGGCGGCCAACGCCATTCTCGACAACCACCCCGGCAACGAGGTCGTGATCATCGACCAGAATAGCAACATCAGCTTTTTGGGGTGCGGCATGGCGTTGTGGATTGGCCGGCAGATCTCTGGTCCGGACGGCCTCTTCTACCAGACCAAGGAGGGTTTCGAGGCCAAGGGCGCGACGGTCCTCATGGAGACGCGCGTCGAGTCCATCGACTACGACGCGCAGGTGGTCCACGCCGTTGCGGTGGACGGCACTCGCGTTGACCAGCCCTACGACAAGCTCATCCTGGCCACGGGTTCGCTGCCCATCATCCCGCCCATCGAGGGCGTCGACCTCCAGAACGTCCAGCGCGTGAAGCTCTTCCAGGACGCGCAGGCGGTGGTCGAGAAGCTCAAGGACCCCGCCATCCGCCGCGTTGCCGTTGTGGGCGCGGGCTACATTGGCGTCGAGCTGGCGGAGGCATTCCAGCGCAACGGACGCGAGGTCACGCTTGTCGACATGGCGCCCACCTGCGTCTCGGGCAACTTTGACGAGGAGTTTTGCGACCTCATGGCCGAGAACCTCCGCAGCCACGGCATCGAGCTTGCCTTTGGCGAGAAGGTCCTGCGTCTTGAAGGCGAGGACGGCAAGGTGGCCCGCGTGGTAACCGACAAGGGCACCCACCAGGCGGACCTCGTGTGCCTGTGCATTGGCTTCAAGCCAAATACCGCGCTTTTCGAGGGCGCAGGCTTTGACACGCTGCGGAACGGCGCGCTTCTCGTCGACCACCACCAGGAGACCAGCCGTCGAGGCGTGTACGCGGTGGGGGACTGCTCCAGCTGCTATAGCAACGCCAAGGACGGCGAGCCCGCCTATATTGCGCTGGCGACAAACGCCGTGCGCTCGGGCATTGTGGCTGGCCACAACGCCTGCGGCATGGCCATCGAGGGCGTGGGCGTGCAGGGCTCATCGGGCATCTGCATCTACGACCTCAAGATGGTGGCCACGGGCCTCACCGAGGCAGCCGCGCGCAAGGCCGGCTACGATGCCTGCGTGAGCGACTTCTCGCAGGTGCAGAAGGCGACCTTCGTTGAGACCGAGAACCCCGAGGTCAAGATCTGCGTGGTCTTCGACGGCACCACGCGCAGGGTCCTTGGCGCGCAGATGGCCTCGACCTACGACATGAGCGCAGGCATCCACATGTTCTCGCTGGCAATCCAGGAGGGGCTGACCATCGATCGCCTGGCGCTGCTCGACGTCTTCTTCCTGCCGCACTTCAACCAGCCGTACAACTACTACACCATGGCGGCGTACTCCGCGGTCCTGGGTGCCTAGGGCTCGCGGCGGGATTAGTTTGCCGGGCGGCGGGATCCCGTCCTGGCCGCGGCGGCGCCTGAGGGGCTCTTCTCGTATGGAATCCCGTGGAAACCCTTGCTCGGGCGTCGCTGGGCACCGAGTTAGGAGGGACCTTGCCACACATTCGGTATCCGAACGTGTATCGGCCTGGCCGGGATACAGCTTCGGGTGCGAATGTGTGGCGGGCCGATACAGCTTCGGGGGTCGAACGTGTATCGACCTGGACGGGATACAGCTTCGGGTGCGAATGTGTGGCGGGGCGAGAAGAACCGCGGGATTAGTTTGCCGGGCAATGGGATTCCATTGGAGGTTCCTATTACTGTCGTCTCCGGGCGTTAGACTCTTGTGAGTCAACTCGATACCACAGGAGACATGCATGCCCTCTGACCAGCAGTTCTCGTTCTTCTCCGCAGCTAGCGCCCAGCAGGCGGCACCCGCCGCGCAGCCCGCCGCGTGCTCCGCCGCCAACCGCCCCTCTGCCGTCGACATCGACGGCCTCAACCCCGCACAGCGCGACGCCGTGCTCTGCACCCATGGGCCGCTTCTGGTGCTTGCCGGCGCGGGCTCTGGCAAGACGCGCGTGCTCACGTACCGCATCGCGCACATGGTGGCCGACGAGGGCGTGCGTCCGTGGCAGGTCCTCGCCATCACGTTCACCAACAAGGCGGCGGCCGAGATGCGCGAGCGTCTCAACGCGCTTCTCCCCGGCGGCACCCGCGGCATGTGGGTCTGCACCTTCCACGCCATGTGCGTGCGCATGCTGCGCGACGACCCGGAGCTCGTAGGCTACCAGCCAAACTTCACCATCTACGACGACGATGACTCGAAGCGCCTGGTCAAGACCATCATGTCCGAGCTCGACGTGGACCCCAAGCAGTTCCCCATCCAGGCCATCCGCTCGCAGATCTCGGCGGCGAAGAACGGCCTGATCATGCCCGATGAGATGCAAGGCCAGGCCCAGACCCCGCTTGAGCGCAAGGCGGCGCAGGTCTACCGCGTCCTGCAGGGCCGCCTCGAGCGCGCCAACGCCATGGACTTCGATGATCTCCTGGTAAAGGCCTTCGAGCTTCTCGCCAAGAACCCGCAGGTACTCGACGCTTACCAGGAGCGCTTCCGTCAGATTAGCGTGGACGAGTACCAGGACACCAACGGTGTCCAGTACGCCATCACCAACCTTTTGGCTCGCAAGTACAGAAACCTCATGGTCGTGGGTGACGACGACCAGTCCATCTACTCCTGGCGTGGCGCCGACATCAAGAACATCCTCTCGTTCGAGAAGGACTATCCCGACGCCCACGTGGTCAAGCTCGAGCAGAACTACCGCTCCACCGGCCACATCCTCAACGCGGCAAACGCCGTGGTGGCCCACAACTCGCACCGCAAGGCCAAGCGCCTCTTCACCGACGCTGGCGATGGCGAGAAGATTCGCGTGTACCAGGCCGCGGACGAGCGCGACGAGGGCCGCTGGATTGGCTCGGAGATCGAGAAGCTACACGACAAGGGCACCAGCTACGACGACGTTGCCGTCTTCTACCGCACCAACGCGCAGTCGCGCATCCTCGAAGACATGTTCCTGCGCGCCGGCGTGCCCTACAAGATTGTGGGCGGCACGCGCTTCTTCGACCGCCAGGAGGTTCGCGACGTGATGGCCTACCTCAAGGTCGTCGTGAACCCGGATGACGATGTGGCCGCGCTGCGCGTGGTCAACACGCCGCGCCGCGGCATTGGTTCCACGTCCATCGGCAAGATTCGCGCGTACGCCGCCGAGAACCGCATCTCGTTCTTCTCCGCGTGCGAGGCGTGCATTGCTGAGCAGGGCCTGCTCTCGCCCAAGGTGCGGGGCGCGCTCTCCGAGTTCACGGGCACCATCGAGGCCGGCCGCCACATGACGGGCGAGCTCTCGGACGTGGTGGAGGCCATCATCGACCGCTCCGGCCTCATCCGAGCCCTGGAAGCCGAACACTCCGTCGAGGCAGACAGCCGCATCGAGAACATCAAGGAGTTCTACGGCGTCGCGGCCGAGTTCGACGAGACCCACGACGACGCAGTCGAGACGCTCGAGAGCCTGGAACAGCTCCGGGCCGCAGGCAGCTTGGTTCCTCCTGCCGGCTCAGCGCTCGCGTCTGACGACGCTCGCTCGCTCGCTTCGCTCACGAAATCGCCTGCAGAAGGAACCCAGCTGCCCGACGTCGCGGCGCAGAAGCTTCCTGCACTTCTCGAGTGGCTCGCACTGCGGTCGGACCTGGACTCGCTTGCGGGCTCGGCGAGCGCCGTCACCATGATGACCGTGCACTCCGCGAAGGGCCTGGAGTTCCCGGTCGTGTTCGTCGCGGGCATGGAGGAGGGAATCTTCCCGCACTCGGCGCACGAGAGCGACCCGGCGTCGATCGAGGAGGAGCGCCGCCTGGCGTACGTGGCCATCACGCGCGCCCGCAAGCGGCTCTACCTTACCTACGCCCTCACGCGCCGCACCTTTGGCTCGGTGCAGGCAAACCCCCGCAGTCGCTTTGTGAACGAGATTCCTGCGGCAGACGTCGAGGCCGTGGGCGTGGGCTCGTCGGGCTTCTCGGGCGTGGGCTGGGAGAAGCGCGGAGACAGGCACGGCACCTTTGGCAGCGGGCGCGGTTCCGAGGTCTATGGTGGCCACGTCTTTGGCTCGCGCACGCGCTCGACGGGCGGCTCTGTCGCCCCAAGCGCCGCGGCTTCCGCGCCCCTGCCGCGCCCGCAGGCCCCGCGCCGCGATGCGGCGAAGGCGGCGGAGTCCTTCTCGGCAGGAGATCACGTCTCGCACAAGACCTTTGGTCCCGGCGTGGTCATTGCCGCCAAGGGCGACACCATTGAGGTGCGCTTCTCTCGCACGGGCAAGACCAAGAAGCTCATGAAGGGCTTTGCGCCCATCGTGAAGATCGAGGGTTAACTCCGCTGGGATGAGACAAAGGGACTGTCCCTTTGTCTCACGCTCGCGGACGAGAGGTGCCGCATACCGTCTGGTGGAACGCGCCTCGCTCCGGATGTCCTACGCTCTTCTCGCCGGTGTGCACCAGCCGCCGGCGAGAAGAGCGACGGTGAGGAGCAGCTATGCCCGAGTCGATACGCGTGGTGGACCGTGCCTTTGACATCCTTGAGGCGCTCTCGGCCAGTCGCGACCCGCTCTCGCTGGCAGACATCTCAAAGGCGACGGACCTCAGCAAGAGCACCGCACACCGAATCCTCGCCTCGCTGGTGGCGCGCCAGTACGTGGAGCACGATGAGAACGGCGGCTACCGCCTGGGCTACAAGTTCATCGAGATCGCGAGCTCGCGGATAAACAGCCTGGAGCTTCTCGCCGAGGCAAAGCCCTGCCTCTCTCGCATGCTCTGGGACCTCAACCTCACCACGCACATGGGCGTGCTCGAGGGCGCCGACGTGGTCTACATGGAGAAGATGGACGTCTACCCGCACACGCGCCTCTACACGCAGGTGGGGTATCGCTCGCCCGCGTTCTGCTCGTCGATGGGGAAGTGCCTGCTCTCCTGCCTCTCCGGCGACGAGTTGTCGCGTGTCCTGGATTGCTGCGACTTCAAGCGCTACACCCCGTACACCATCTGCTCGCGGCAGGAGCTCATCGAGCAGCTGCGCAAGGTGCGCGCGCAGGGCTGGGCCATGGACAACGAGGAGTACCAGCTGGGGCACCGCTGCATTGGCGCGCCCGTGTTTGATTACCGCGGCGAGGCCGTCGCCGCCATCAGCGCCAGCGGCACGGTGGCGGAACTCACGGACGACCGCATCGACATGGTTGCCGCCGAGGTCATGAGTGCCGCGCGGCATCTCTCGCGCCGCATGGGGTATCAGGCCGCGTAGACAAGACGGGCCCGCACCAAGCAATGCGGGCCCGTTGCCATGCCTTGTGCGCGTGGGCGCCTTGCTACACGATGCCCTTGAGCACCACGGTCTTGGTGTGCGTGACCTCGTCAAACGTGGACATGACGCCCTCGGTGCCAATGCCGGAGTACTTGTAGCCGCCAAACGGCATCTCGAAGCTGCGGAAGAAGCTCGCGCCGTTGATCACGGCACCGCCGCATTCCAAGCGCTCCGCCACGTTCGTGGCAAGCCTCATGTCGCGCGTGAAGACGCACCCGCAGAGGCCAAACTTGGAGCCGTTGGCAATCTCCACGGCCTCGTCCACAGTGTCAAACGTGATGATGGGCACCACGGGCGCAAAAATCTCCATGTCCTTTGCCACGTCGGCGGTGGCGGGGACGTCTGCGATCACCGTTGGCTCGAGGAAGGCACCGTTGCGGTGCCCGCCGAGAATGACTTTGCCGCCCTGCTCTACGGTGAGCTTGATCTGCTCCTCTGCCTTGATGGCGGCTTTCTCCGAGATGAGGCAGCCAATCTGGGTGGACTCATCGGCGGGATCGCCCTGCTTGAGTGCCGAGATGCGCGCAACGGCCTTGCTCGTGAACTCGTCCACGAGGCTTCGGTGGATGAGGAAGCGCTTGGAGGCGCAGCACACCTGGCCGGTGTTGTACATGCGGCCCCACATGAGCTCGTCCACGGCAAGGTCCACGTCGCCGTCGGGCAGGAGGATGAAGGCGTCATTGCCTCCCAGCTCAAGGGCAGTGTGAGCAAGATGGTCCGCCGCGTGGTGGGCCGTCTCGATGCCAACCTCGGTAGAGCCGGTGAGGGTGATGGCGTCGACGTCGGGGTTGGTGCAGAGCCAGCTGCCCACCTTAGAGCCGCGGCCGGTCACGATCTGGATGGCGCCCGGCGTGACGCCGGCCTCGCCCAAGAGCGCCGTGAGGCGGCAGAGCGTGAGCGGGTTGTCGGTCGACGGCTTCACGATTACCGCGTTTCCGGCGAGAAGGGCGGGCGCGACCTTCTGGTCAAAGAGGTCGCACGGGAAGTTGAAGGGGATGACGGCGGCGATGACGCCCAGGGGCTCGCGGCGGGTGATGAGGATGTGGTGCTCCTGGCCCGCCTCCATGCCTGCGGGGATGGTCTCGCCGTAGAGGTGCTTCGCACGCTCGGCAAAGGCGCGGAACGCGATGGGAATGTTCGAGATTTCCGCCCGTGCCTCGACGATGGGCTTGCCCGTCTCGGCGCAGAGGGTCTGTGCCAGGGACTCGTGGTCGCGCGCCACGAGGTCGAGGAACTTCATGAGGATGTCGGCCTTCTCGTGCACTGGCACCTTTGCCCAGGTGGGCTGGGCTGCCTTGGCGTATGCGACTGCAGCCCTGATGTCGTCCTCGGCTGCGGACGGGATGGTCTCGATGAGTGTGCCCGTTGCGGGGTTGGTGACCTCGATGGTTGCGCCGTCGGACGCGTCGGCCGGCTGGCCGTTCAGAAACATCTTCATGGCAGGTTGCCTTCCTTTCTTGGGGGGTGGGGCTTGCGCTGTGGCGGGCTTGCGCTACTTGGAGAAGCCGGTGAACGAGAGCATCAGGCCGCCGCAGGTGTTGGCTCCATCGTCTACCTGGCCATACTCGCCAAAGGTGAACTCGGTGAGGAACGGCACGCCATCCGCCTCCTTGGCGAGAAGCTCCGCCACCTCGCCAATGCGGTCGCCAATGCCCGCGCGGCGTCCGCCGCAGTGGACCAGCAGGTAGGCAGCGGGGTCTGCGAGCTCGCCCTTGAGCTCGTCGAGCGTCTCGCCGGTGGAGGAGACAAGCTCGTCCACGCTGGCCTCCATGCGGATGACCGCGGTGTTCTTGGCGATCTTGTTGCCCAGGCTAATGGAGCCGTCGTCGTTGCCGGCCATGGGGTGGCGGATTGCAACTAGGTCGCCCAGGCGGTCCTTCACGCCGAGCGGGGATACCACAGACTTGCCGAGAAGCTCGCTGCCGCGCAGGCCGTCGACGTCCATGCCGCGCCACGCGGCGTACTTCTCGAGTGCGGGCACCCCGTCGATCTCGGCGAGGATGCGGTTGCCAACGGTCTTGGTAACGATGCCCACGTCCTCGGTCTCGTGGTAGGCGCCCGTGTAGACGTTTGCCATGGCCGGGGCGCCGTAGAAGAAGGCAACCGCAACGCCGTCCGCGAAGGCGCCCTCGGAGGTGTAGAGCTTCCAGTCGCCGGCGATTGCGTTGTCCGCCGCGCTGCCGCCAAAGAACGGGACGCGGCCAATCACGTGCGTGATGCCCTTGACGTAGTATTCCTCCTCGGCGGGGGAGGCGGCCATGAAGTAGTAGAGTGGCGCCTCGTCCTTGCCTGCGGCCTCCATCGCCTTGCGCGCGACCTTCTCGCCAAGCTCGATGGCGTCCTGGGAGGCATCCGTCTTGGGGCAGGCGGCAACGCCTACGGTCATTGCGGGGTCGTCGAAGGCCATTGCGCCAAGGAAGCCGTCGCCACCGGTAAATCCTGCTGGCGTGATGACGCCCGTGAAGGAGGTGTTGCCAATCACCGGCACGCCCGGGAGCCCCTGCGCAAACTCGTCGAGCATCGCAGGAAGGTCATAGGCGCAGCTTGCATAGGCAAAGAGCACCTTGGCGCCTGCCACGTTATTGTCCTGCGTGCGGAGCTTGCCCACGGTCTCCTTGACGGCCTCACGCGGATCCAGATTGCTGCTTTCCCCGACACTTGCCTTGAGCATGACGTCCTCCCAACACTTGATATGGGACTGAACCCGAACCTCATGCCAGATGGTAAGAAGCTGCGTTTTATTGCGGGACGAGGCCGTGCCACAGTGCGGAAAGGGTGGTTCCGTCAGGCGGGAATGCGCTGGTAGATGCCATGAAAAGTGGGCGTACGTCCAGCCGTTTGGCGCCGCTTGCCATACCGCTTGCGGCAGATGATGAGACAAAGGGACTGTCCCTTTGTCTCATTTGGGAGAGTATCATGGCTTCCCACGAACCGTTTGGCCACCAGGAGGCGTGATGGAGGACATTCTCGCGGATATCGACACGTCGGCGCTCATAGGGAAGATTGTTTTTCTCGCCATTGTCATTGGCATCGCGCTGCTCGTGCAGCGTGTCGTGGTACACGGCCTCAAGCGTGCGCTCGACGCGGCGGGCGTGCCCAAGGCGTCGATCTTCGTGAACATCGTGCGCGCCGTCATCTGGGTGTTTGCGCTGCTCGCCGTGCTCGAGCCCGTCTTTGGCGTCCAGCCCACGGCGTTTGTGGCCGCCCTGGGCGTAACCTCCGTGGTCATCTCCTTTGGCCTGCAGGATACGGTGTCAAACATCATCGCCGGGCTGGGGCTCATGATGGGACGCGTGGTGCGCCCCGGCGACCAGGTCACCATTGGCGGCTTTACCGGCGAGGTGGTGGATGTCACGTGGCGCTCGACCATGGTGCGCGACAAGGGCGGCAAGGTGGAGGTCATCCCCAACTCCGTGCTCAACAAGACTGCCCTCACGCGCGAGACGGACTGGTCGGTCACCGATTGCCCGGTCGAGTTCTACGCTGAGCCGGGAAGTGACCTGGATGCCGTGACTCGCGAGGTGCAGGACCTTGCGAGCAAGGCCTGCGGCGCCGCGCTTGCCCCCGGCTACACCACCGAGGTCCTCTTTGACGGCCTTGGCCCCCTGGGCATACACGGTACTGCCCACCTGCACCTTGTTGCTGGTTCTAACTATTCCGTGCAGGCCGACGCCCTTGTGCGCGCAATCTCGCGCGCGCCGTGGGTCGCGCGGCCCGCGTCTGTCACGGTCGGCGCAGCGGCGGGCGCGACATCCAACGCAACCAACTGAAAGGCAGCGACGCTATGAAGACCATCGCAAGCTTCACCGTGAACCACCTCGTGCTCGAGCCCGGCGTCTACGTGAGCCGCGTGGATGAGGACCCCACCAGCGGGGCCGTGGTCACCACGTTTGACCTGCGCCTCACGGCGCCCAACCGCGAGCCCGTCATGGACACGGCGGCGGTCCACGCTATCGAGCACCTGGGTGCGACTTTCCTGAGAAACGACCCCGAGTGGTCAAGTCGCGTGGTCTACTTTGGTCCCATGGGATGCCGTACGGGCTTCTACCTGGTGGTCTTTGGGCAGTGCACCTCGCGCGAGGTGCTGCCGCTCGTGCGCCGCTGCTTTGAGTTTGTGCGCGACTTCGAGGGGGAGATTCCCGGCGCCCGGCCCGAGGCCTGCGGCAACTGGCATGACGCTGACCTCAACCTGGCGCACTGGTGGGCGCGCCGCTACCTCGCCAACACGCTCGAGGTCATCGATGACGCGCATCTCACGTACCCGGCCCTGCTCGACAGCGAGAACAACGAGGAGTCCCACAATGCGTAGCAATATCAAGGTTGGCATCATTGGCGCCATGGAGGTCGAGGTGGCACACCTCGTGGCAAGCCTTAAGGATGAGTCTGTCTCTACTGTTGCGGGCATGGAGTTCCATGCGGGCACCCTGGGCGACGTGCCGGTGGTCGTGGTGCGCTCCGGCGTGGGCAAGGTTAACGCCGGCGTGTGCGTGCAGGTGCTGGTAGACCGCTACGGCGTGACGCACGTGGTGAACACCGGCGTTGCCGGGTCTCTCGACGCGCGCATCGACGTGGGCGACATTGTGGTCTCGACCGACTGCCGCTACCACGACGTGGACGCGACGGTCTTTGGCTACGAGCCGGGAGAGATTCCGCAGCTGGGGTGCGTGAGCTTCTCGGCAGACGAGGGACTTCGCGCGCAGGCAGTGGCTGCCGTGCACGACGTTGCCGGTGACGTACGGGCCTTCGAGGGGCGCGTGGTCTCGGGTGACGTCTTTGTGACCGACGCGCACGAGAAGGAGAGCCTGGCTCACGACTTTGGCGGCATGTGCTGCGAGATGGAAGGCACTGCTGTTGCCCAGGCGGCGTGGCTCAACCACGTGCCGTTTGTGGTGGTGCGGGCGATCTCGGACAAGCCGGGGTCGACGACGCCCGTGGAGTACGCCGCGTTCGAGACGGCTGCGGCCGAGCACTGTGCTGCCATCGTTGCTCGCATGGTGTCTCGTCTGGGCGAGTAGGGCGAGGGCACCGGGGCCGCCGCCGGCTGTCGCCGGAGGCGCGTAAATGTTGCAAATGGGGGTGCGGACTCGAAGTTGGACCACGGGGTGGTCCGGGACTGGAGGTCCG
>CADFJN010000029.1 GCA_902834555.1 Atopobiaceae bacterium | reverse complement strand
ACATGCGGACCCCCAGTCCCGGACCTCCTCGGTCCAACTTTTTGTCCGCAGCCCCACGTAACGCAAATTTCCGCCTGCCAAGAGCTCTGCCTAGGGCAGGCGTACAGAGCAAGCAAATAGAGGGCCGAGAACATGTTGTCGCGTCATAATTCCGAGCAGCACACATCGCCAAAGCTGCATCGGGCAAGAATGCAGCAGCTTTTTTCGAGGACCGTAACCGCAGGCCTCACCATCGCACTGGCCGTTGGTACGCCGTTCCCTGTGCCAGGCGCAAAGTCCGCTGGCCTGGCCTATGCAGCAAGCGTATCCGTGGACGGCAGCGCAGGCGACTGGGCCAGCTCAGACCTCACCTCAGGCAGCGGCAGCATCTCCACATGGGGCGCCACCACCGACGGCGCCAACCTGTACCTGCTGCTTGAGGGCAATTCCGGCAATGGGTACTGGACGGGACTCTCGGGTCCAACGCTTACAAGCGCCAATCTCAACGGCACGGTAACGGTCCAGCTGGTCCCCAACTCGAACACGGTGCAAAGTTTCAACTTGGATAGTTGGAAGAGCATCAGCGGCGCAACCTCCGCCGTTACGGGAGACTCGTCCGGAAACTACGTGTTCGAGGCTTCGATTCCCCTTAGCACGCTGGGCGGCTCGTCCGCTACGCTCTCGTACAACGGGGCCGAGAAGACCGTGCAGTTTGGCGGCGGCTCGGAGCCTGGCCAGTCGCAGGGATCGGGTTCGGAGACAGGCGGATCCGGTTCGGAGTCTGGCTCCGGCGCCGAGTCTGGCGGCTCAGGCTCGGAGTCCGGATCCAGCACCGGCTCCAGCACTGGCACCGGCTCAGAAACCGGCGGCAGCTCCACCTCCACAGCTACGGGCAACCCCACCGTCGACGGCAACCTCGACGACTGGGACACCACAACCTCGAACCCGGCCTCAAGCGGCAACGGCAACCAGAACGGTCTCACCAACTGGAAGATCGCCAAGGGTGCCGACGGCAACTACTACTTTGCCGCCTGGGGGCAGGCCAATGGCTACGTGGGCCACGACTGGGACCAGTTCCAGATCGGCGGCCAGTGGAACGCGTTCGCCAACCTCCAGTACAGCGGCGGCTCCTACGTCTCTGTCAACAACGGCAACGGCAACACCGAGGGTCCCCAGTACGTCGAGTGCATGATCCCCGCCAGCATGATGAACGCAAGCACGTTCACCTTTGGCGGCACCACCGTCAACGTTGCCGACATCCCAGACTACGTGGCGCCAGCCCCGGAGGTCGACCCCGGCAAGTACACCGGCATCACCATTGACGGCAAGTTCAAAGACTGGAAGTACGTCGAGAAGACCGACGTCCAGAACCCCAACCCAGCGCAGCCCAACGCCCTGTCGCAAGTTGGCATGGTGTTTGACGGCGACGTCTACGTCTACATCAAGGAGGGCCAGGGCGGCAGCGCTGCCGGTGCGGGCACCCACGGCAACGGCAAGTACTCCATAACGAGCGACCTTGGCCGCGAGACGGTGTTCCAGCTCAACCAGGACGGCACAGTAAGCGGCGTCCCCGGCGCCGAGGCCAAGCACGTTGGCTCCGAGTGGGAGATCCGCATCCCGCGCGAGTCGCTCAACTACTACAGCGAGTCGCTCAACTTTGGCCTCTACCAGACCAAACCCTTCGTGACGGGGGTCACCGACCTCAAGCAGGGCGGCGGCAACACGGGCAAGTTCCAGGGCATCACGTACGACGGCAAGTACGACGACTGGAACTCCTACCCCGTGACCACCATCTCGTACGCCACCGCCGGCACCCAGGACCAGAACGAGGACGCATCCGCCGCCCTCTACGCAGACGGCTCTACCCTCTACATGTACGCCGAGACAACCATGCAGGCGCACATCGACGAGCAGTACCAGCAGGGCACGGCATTCACCAAGGCTATCACCATCGACCTCACCGGCACGGCAAGCTCTACGCAGGACATCGACGTCAACGGCGAGAACGACCTCTCCCCGCGCATCATCGCGGTAGACGAGAACGGCAACATCGACTGGAACCCCAACCTCGCCAACCAGTCCGACGGCACCACGCGGGAGTACGCCATCGTCGAGACCCACGGGACCTACGACACCAACAGCATGACCAACATCAACAACTCAGCGTTCCAGGAGATGGGCGGCGTCCTCGGTCACGTGATGATCACGGTCAACGGCGACAAGTGCCAGGCGGAGTACAAGATCGACCTCGAAAACGTCGCCAAGATGCACAACTACTACCGCAGCCAGCACGGCAAGGCCGCAGACGACAGCCCGGACAACTACCAGTTCATCAGCGCGAGGTTCGGCCGCCTTGGCGACCAGATCGTCACCACCACCGGCGCGTCCACCGGCCCTTGGCTTGGCCTAGGACTCTCTGGCATCGCTGTGGCTGGCGGGCTTCTCGCCAACCGCCGTCGCCTCAAGCGCGAGAAGGACCTCCCCCACACGGAGACCGCATGCAAGTAGGAACCATCATCCTGTGCGCCGTCCTCGTCACCATCTGGGCGTTTGTCGTACATGTGCTGAGAAAGGCCAACCTTGCGTTCTGGCGTTTCATCGTAGGCGCGGTTGGCCTCTTTCTTCTCGCCATGGCGTTCGTGCGCCCGTGGGCAACGCTTCCCATGGCGCAGGGCGTCACGGCCATCGCCGGCCTCGTGGGCTCGCTCACGCACACGTTCGAGGCGTACTTCTTCTACGGGGTCATCTACATTCCCGCAGGCACGTCGTCCATCACCATGCAGATCGACATGGAGTGCTCGGGCATCATCGAGACCATGGCGTTTCTCTCGCTTCTCGTCTTCTATCCGGTCTACTCGCGCTACGAGAAGGTGGCCGTGGGCATCCTCGGCGCGGTCATTCTCCTGGTGTGCAACGCCCTGCGCATTGTGATCATCTGCGAGATAGTCCACTTCTTTGGGCCGGACGCGTTTGCCGTGGCACACACCTACATTGGTCGCTTCTTCTTCTACGCCATCACCATCCTTTTGTACTTCTACGTGTTCACCAAGCCAGACGTCATCCAGATGAGAGTGGGTGGCCTGCGCTATGACGCCTCAAAGCGTGCTTAACTCGTTCGTCTTCTGGTCGGCGTGGATCATCATCCCGCTCATCGTCGAGATCATCCCCTCGTTTGCATCGGTCATCGTGCTGGCGCGTCGGCGCTTCCGAGACCGCAAGGCCCCGCCCGACCCGTCATTCTGGCCAGAGGTCTCCCTCATTGTGCCGGTATACAACTCGGGAAGGACGCTCGAAGCCTGCCTGGCGTCGATTGACGGGGGCACCTACCCCGCTGAGCAGCTTCGCGTCTTCCTGGTTGACAACGGAAGCACCGACAACAGCTTCGAGGTCTTCGGACGCTGCCAGGGCAAGTTCCCCTCGCTGCGCATGCAGTGGCTCAGCGCCGACCAAGGCAAGTCGAAGGCACTCAACATGGCGCTCTACAACGCCGAGGGCAAGTACATCGTGAACATTGACAGCGACGGCGTGCTCGACCCCAGGGCGCTCACGAACCTCGTGCGCAAGTTCGAGAACCATCCCGAGACCAACTGCATGACCGGTGCCGTTCTCACGAGGCCATCAGAAATCGAAGAGACTCCCACGCGCGGACTGCACCTGCTGCGAAAGCTCGAGTTTGTCGAGTACGCCCAGGCGTTTCTCGCCGGGCGCAGCTACTCCTCCGAGCTCAACGCCATCTACACGCTCTCCGGTGCCTTCTCGGCGTTTAGAAAGTCCGCAATCCTCAAGTCGCGCATGTACACGACGGACACGGTGAGCGAGGACACCGACCTCACCTTCCAGATGCGCTACATCCAGCACGAGCGCGTCGCGATGTGCGACGACGCCATCTTCTTTGTCTCGCCCATCTCGGGCATGAACGAGCTCTACACCCAGCGCCAGCGCTGGCAGCGCGGCACGCTCGAGGTCGCCCGCCTGTTTCCGCAGAGCGCGCTCAAGCTCCGGCGCGCCTTCTCGGACGTCAACGTCTACACGCTGGTCTTTGACCACACCTTCGCGTTCCCGCGCCTCATCTGGTACGTGGCGCTGCTCTTCCTCATGGCAATGAACGTCTCGGCACAGATCATCCTGTTCTCCGTTCTGATGATCTTCGCCCTCTACGTTGTGGAGTCCTACCTCTACTTTATCTGCGTGCTGGTGCTGCTGCGCATGGACCCTCCCCTGCGCCGATACTACCTGCGCCAATGGTGGGTCGTGGCACTTCTCCCCTTCTACAACACGCTGGTGTTCTTCTTTAGAGTCGCCGGCATCATCAACTCGGTTAACACCTCGGCGGCATGGCACACGCGCAACCTCTCGGAGGAGTGGGGCGCGTTCCGCCGCGCGCTCAAGGCGACCTTGGACTCGGGCAAGAGCGCCTACCGTCGCGCATTTGGATTCTTCAACACCAGCGCTCAGACCGCACAAGCAAAGGGAGACGAGTCGTGAGCAATTCCGTTACCCCGCAAACAGCCGAGAAGGGCCCGCACGCAACGCTCAGGCGCGTTACCCTCATCGTGGTACCCGTTTGCATAGTGCTGGCCCTTCTCGGCTGGCTTCAGATGCGCGACCTCGACAACGGCATTGTCGAGACGTACGCCAGGCAGCAGGACTCCTACGTGGGCATCGTGCTCAACGAAATCAACCTCAACGAGGACCGCAGCACCGACGAGATCATCAACGACATCCTGGGCACGCTCCACAACTCCTCCGGTAGCTACTGGGCGTTCTCGCGCGGCCAGACCATGCTCTACGTGAAGGACGTGACCGAGACAAACCGCTACAAGGACGTGAGCGCCGACACATACTTCGACTCGACGGAGGCAGAGGAGTTTCTCGACGGCCTCGGAGAGGGACAGGTCACCCACCAGCGGATTCTTCTGGGAGGCGAGGACTACCTCGCCAGCGGGACACTCTTTACGTATGACGGAAGCGATTACCGGCTCTGCCTGCTCACCAACGTCAGCGTGCTCCTTGGGAACAACGAGTACCTGGGCGCACGCGCCCGCATGGGCACCCTCTGGGCCTGCGGGATTGCCGTGTTCTGCGTAGGCATGATGGCCACCGCCAACAGCGTGGACCGCCGTCGGCGCGAGCGTGACAAGGAGCGCGCCCGTGCGACCCTCCTCAGCGAGAAGCTGAGCCTCCAGGCGGAGAGGGACCGAGTGATGGGCCTCTATAACGCACGAGAGGGAGCGTGGAGTGCCGGACTTGTGACGCGTTTTGCCGAGAAGCTGCGCGCTCGGGGCGTTGAGGAAGGCGCCGTGCTGAGGGTCGCGCTCGACACGCTCGAAGAGGCGCTCGAGCTGCTCGAGAGCTGCGGCCAGGCGCTTGGGGACGGCGTCCTGCGGTTTCACGATGCGGGCGAGCGCGAGATCACGCTGCTCTTCGTCCATGGGGCACCGAATGACGCCGTCGAGGCAATCGCGCCGCTTCTGCAGGACAACGCCCACGTAGTTGTCGCAGAGTCACTTGACGACGTCCTTGCAAACGCAGTCGGATCCGGAAGGGATTCTCACGATGGAGACTAACGACCTGGGCTACAGCCGCTCGTACATCCTCAAGTTCTACCTCAACGCTCGCCACTACCTCACCGATGGCAGCTATGTGGGAGAGACCCACCCCCATACCTGGGAGTTCACGCTCACAATCAGGGTTTCGGGGTTGCGCTTCGTGCGATTCAACGTCTTTGAGGAAGGCATCGACGCCTGCCTTGCGCCCTATCGCAATAAGGTCTTGAACGACGAGCCGCCATTTGACGTTGTCTCGCCCACGCTGGAGAACCTTGTCGAAGAGTTTGCGAAGAGCTTCTACGCCGTGATTGAGAAGGCCGGCGGCTCGCTCGTGCGCGTCGAGGGAAGCGAGAGCCCGGCGCGTACCTATGCGGTGGACATTCGACCCAGGCAGGCAGCCGGCGGTCCAACGGATGCCGACGTTGACCGCATCGTGGGAGACGTCGTGGACGAGATGCTCGCAGCGAACGAGGAACGCGCCAAATGACAGGACGAGAAGGGACAGCGGCCGAGCAGGGCATGACGATCAAGAACGACCAGGACGCTCGACGTTCCGGGGCGAAGCGCCTCGCCCTGGGAGTTGCAGCAACCGTCGTCTACGTCATTGCGGCGGTCGTGGTGGTTGCGCTTGTCCGCAACAGCGGCACCTATCCTGCCGGCTCCGACACCATGTACCACATCCACCGCACCGAGCTGGTCTACAACAGCATCTGCGCGGGCAACTGGTGGCCTGGCTACGACCCCACCTGGTACAACGGAGTCGAGATTCTTCGCTACTGGCCGCCCCTTGCGCCCTACCTCATGGCTGCATGCCAGGCCGTCGCTGCGGGTGACATCTGGGCTGGCTACCTGCTGTTTGTTGGGGTCCTTGTCGTTGGGTGCAGCATTCCCTGGCTCTACATCGGCTTCAAGGCGGACCGCCCCTGGCTGGGGGCATTTCTCGGGCTTGTGTGGTTCTTCCTGCCCAACAACCTCTACCAACTCTTTGTCGAGGGCAACATCCCGCGCGCGCTGAGCATGTGCTTTCTCCCGCTGTACGTCTACAACGTGGCGGCGTTTCTCAAGGGCGAGAAGCGCGCGAACTTCGTGGGCATCTCCGTTACCTTTGCGCTCATGGTCCTCTGCCACCTGGGGTATGCCGGCATGCTCGCGCTGTCCACGCTGCTGTTCGTGCTCGTCTACTGCCTGATCAACCGCCGCGTGCGCGTTGTCGTTCGCGCGGTTTTCGCCATGCTCGTGGGCTTCTTGCTCGTTGGCATCTGGCTCGTTCCCTCGCTCTTTGGCGGCATCTCGAACATCGACAGCTCCTCGGCAATGACGGTCTTCTTCCAGAGCCTGGGAGTTTCCCTCAACCCCCTTGCGAGGCTTCAGAAAGACAGTCTCCCTTACATCGGGCTCCCCGGCTTTGTGCTGGCGATAATCGGCGCGTTCTTCAGCAACCGCGAGGCCGCGCCGGGCTTCATCACCGCCGCGCTCACGTGCCTCCTCACCTCAACGGCTGCCATGCCTTTTCTCGCCGCGCTACCCGGCGGCAGCCTTCTCTGGATGATGCGGTTTGTCTCCATTGCGCTCTGCCTCACCCTTATCTCGCTCCTGCAGTGGAGGCGCCTCAAGACGCCCATCCTCGCGGTCTTCTGCGGCCTTATCGTGCTCGACTGTATTCCCTCGCTGAGCCTCGTCTACGGCGACCAGTCGGGCGTGCAGCCCATCGAGCGGCTGAGCCAGCAGCAGAAGGGGACGCTTGTCGAGGAGGCAAAGAGCATCACCACGCAGCGCATGTGCGTTCTGCAAGAGGGTACGGGCGTCATCGACGCGTACGTGCTCACCAATCTTGGTGGCACAACCAACCAGGTCTTTGGCGCGGGCTGGGAGGCGAGCACCACCTCGCGAAACATCCTGCTGCTCAACCGTGCGTCGAACGACGCGGACTTTCTCTACATGTTCGACCGTGCCAAGGAGCTGGGTGCGGATACCGTGCTCATGAACACCAGCGTGGTGAAGAACCCGCTGCCCGATATGGTGGCCCGGCTCGACGATTGTGCCGAGAAGACCGGCTACGAGCTGGTGAACACGTCCGGGGTCTTTCGCCTCTACCACCTGAGCGCAGCACCCAAGACGTTTGGCGTCAAGACGCAGTACCCAGCCATTGCCATCGGCAAGAACTCCGACACCATCGCGCTGACGTACCCCGCCTTCAAGCAGACCACCGATACCAACCTCAACCATTACACCTTTGATGAGCTCTCGCACTATAAGGTTGTCTACCTCACGGGATTCACCTACGACGACCAGCAGGCGGCGGAGGACCTTGTCCTCCAGCTTGCCAACAGCGGCGTTCGCGTGATTGTCTCCGGTGACGGCATTCCCGAGAACAAGAACTCGCACGACCGCATCTTCCTTGGGGTGCGGTGCAACACCGTGAGGTTCAACAACGGCTTTCCGGACCTCCACACCAAAGGCGGCGTCTTGGACACCGACCTATTCCCGTCGGACATGACCACGTGGGACACGGTCTACCTCGAGGGACTGGATGATTCCTGGGGCTATTGCGACCTCGAGAACGACGTGCGCGTGGACTTTCTGGGGACCGCCCGCAGCGAGAACATCGTCTTTGTTGGGTTCAACCTTTCGTATTACTACTCCCTCACGCAGGACGAGGGCGTGGGCAACCTGCTCTCCCAAGCGACAGGCCTCGACGGCAGCGAGCTTCCAGAGCGCGAGCTGGTTCCGCTCGAACTGAACTACGGCCCTGACGCCATCACCGTGACCTCGCCCGAAGACGACGTGAACACCACGCTTGCCTACCACGACCTGTTCGATGGCGTGCCGGGCGTGTGCGACGACTTCCACCTGACCGTGGTAAACGAGGGAACCACAACGCTGCCGCTTGCATACCCCTACCTATGGCAGGGCGTTGCCGTATCCGCGCTTGGCGTCGCGAGCCTTGTGGCGTTCTCGCGCGGTCAGCGCCGAGTGAAGGGGCCAATCAATGAGCTTGCCTGATTCTGCCGGGCACGCGTTCTGCGTGGTCATTCCCGCATACCAGCCCGATGAGCGACTTGTGGCGCTTGTCGGCCAGCTCCGCGAGGACAGCCGAGGCTCAAACGGTACGGAGGGCGCGGGTCTTTCTCTGCCCGTTGTGGTGGTCGACGACGGAAGCGTGGACTGTGACCAGATCTTCTCCCAGGTAGAGGCACGCGGCGTCCCCGTGATTCACTTCGCGCACAACCGGGGCAAGGGCGCCGCGCTTAAGGCGGGGCTTGACTGGGCTGCACGCCAGGGTTTCTCGCTTGCGGTGACGGCGGATTCTGACGGGCAGCACACGCGAGATGCCATTCTCAGCGTGGCGCGTTGCTCCGAGGGCAATCCAGGGTGCCTGGTGCTGGGCGCACGCGACGTTAAGCAGATGCCGCGCCGCTCTCGCCTTGGGAACACGCTTACCCGCACGCTCTTTGGCATGCTCTACAACGTGCGTCTCACGGACACGCAGACTGGCCTGCGCGGGATTCCCCTCACCCACATCGACCAGCTGCTTTCGCTTACCGGCGACCGCTATGAGTACGAGATGAACATGCTCGTGCACGCAGACGCGCTGTTTGACGGCATTCGCGAGGTGCCCATCCCTACGGTGTACTTCGAGAACAACTCCGGCAGCCACTTTAATGCGATTAGGGATGGGGCCCGCGTCTACAGAGTCCTTTTCGGCAGCATGCCCAAGTTCCTCGTTGTCTCGCTGACCTCGTTTCTTATCGACTATTCGCTCTTCTCGGCGTTCTTCTACGGCGGCCTTTCGACGGTGGCGTCGACGCTTTCCGCGCGCGCCATCAGCGCAACGTACAACTACCTCATGAACAGGCACTGGGCGTTCAACAACCCCGGCGAGCACTACACGTTCTGGCGGTATCTGGCTCTCTCCGCGACGCTTGTGGCCGTGAACAGCGCGCTTATGCACCTGCTTGTTGACGTGCTGGGCGGACCGGCGCTGGCGATGAAGGTTCTTGTTGAGTGTCTTCTGTACGTGGTGAGCTTCACGGTGCAGAACAACATGGCCCTTGGCGCTCACGGGGGGAAGAAAACCTAGCGTTCAAATTTGTTGTACCGGAATTTGCCTGCGACCGCGCTGGCTCGTTGTTACCGAATCACCACGCTACCGTCACGTTTTCCCTGATAGCCTTCGAAGCCATCCATCATGCCGGTAACAAGTAGGCCGAGCACGACTCCGCTGTTACCGGCCATTGGCAATGCATCGTTATTTCCGCAGTTGCCTTCACGGAATCCCCAACGAGCCGGTAATTACCGCGAGATTCCCCGAGGGCGGTATCTCGTCACACAGCTCATAAAGGACAAAAATGCCCTATCGAACGGAGTTTGCGAAACGGCTGCACAAAATTGCGCTATCGAACGGTGCCTGCGATGACTCAACATCAATTGTTAAACTAGATATACATTATTGTGGAAATTCACATTAATGTATTCATTTCTATGCAATTATGGTTTCAGTCTTGATGAAGCGAGGCGAGCACAACCGTTCGATAGAGCGTTTTTATGCACGAGCGTCAGAAACACCGTTCGATAGAGCGTTTTCATGCACGCCAAGGGCAGCGACACTCGTTCTCCGACGGGCAGTTAATGAGCGCCATACGTATTGCCGCGTTCTGTGGCCCGAAGTCGCGCACCCCAGCGCAGCCGCCACGCTACCGAACGGCCTTCGCCGCGGCGTTCCCGGTTGGCCGCACGATCAGCAGCAGCACCATCGCCCAGAAAATAGAGCAGGATGTCAGGCATGGCGGGAGGGCAGGCGCGCAGGAAGAGCACTGCCGGGGACAGGTCATCTCCGGGCATGCGGAGGAGCGCAGACGCGGCAAGTCAGACACGGCTGCGAACCTGGCACCCTCGCGTTCTTACCGGCTCGTCGTTGTCCGCCAGCGTTCTCCCTGTTGAGGTAGCACCTCTCGCCACGCGCCGGTAACAGCGGACCGCCGGCGCGGCGCGTTGTTACCGGCGCGCCGAGGAGATCGGGCATCCGCCCAGTTGGGTGCCGAGAAGCCCAACGGGCCGGTAACAATGCGCGAGCCGCGAGGGCGAGAAGAGCGCCAACGCGGTGCCGCATTCACTACCGACATTCCCAAGCCGCACTTCCGCGCGTACTACAATTAGGCCACCGAGCAGAGCAAGCAACCGGAGGCAGGCCATGGCACACGAGGGTCTCTCGAACAAGCAAATCGTCCTAAATTTCTACCGCGATGTGTTCAACGGTTGGGACATCTCGAAGGTCGCAGAGTACGTCGCACCAGGCTACATCCAGCACAATCCCACGGTAGAGGACGGCCTCGAGGGATTCGAGAAATTCATCAGCTTTTTCACCTCGCTTGAGCCCCGCTGCGAAATCCTCCGCTGCGATGAGGCAGGCGATATCGTCTACGTCTTCTTCCGCTGCGTACTCGGGAACGGCCTGGTTAACAAAGTGATGGACATGTATCGCGTTGAGAACGGCATGCTGGTCGAGCACTGGGACGTAGTCGAGCATGACGCTGCCGAGAAAGAGCGCAATGCCGTGAACGAGAACGGCATCTGGTAGACGTGGGGAGGCAACGCCCCCGCTCGTGGCAAGGCTGCGTTCCTGCAGGAGCACCTTGGCGGGAACTAAGGTTTGGGTATGGTGTTCTGGGGCAGGCAATCTCACGAAAAGGGGCCACCCAACGTGGGTGGCCCCTGGCAGGAAACGCAGACCCCAACAGAAGAACAGAAAGCGGGATGCTACATCGTCACTCCGCCATCGACGCTGAACGCCTGGCCGGTAATGTAGGACGCCTCGTCAGAAGCCAGGAACAGGCACATATTGGCGATGTCCAGCGGCTCTCCCACACGATGCATCGGAATTGCCTGGGCAACGCGAGCGACGCCTTCCTCCGTATACTGGCTCAGGATGGACGTCCTCGTGAGTCCCGAGCCGGGCACGCAACGTTGATGCGTACGCTCTGAGGGCCCTACTCGGCCTCAGCCGTCTAGGAAAGCTCGATGGCATCCAGTTGAAAAACGCGCGCAGACCAGCCCGACATCTCTTGCGCACAAGCATCCATGACGCACTAACAAGCCTACTTTACTTAGAGTAAAGTACTTCGCCATTTGGGTCATTCTTGCTTCTCTCGTTTTCTCGCTCTTGGCTATAGTGAGAGATGCAAAAGCTTAGTTCCAATCGCTTGGGGGGTTCATGCCAAAGACGTCTGTCGATGTGATACTGACGACTGCGGTAAGGCTCTTTCACGAGCAAGGGTTCAATGAAGTCAGCGTGGACCAGATTTGCCAAGAATGCGGCATCACAAAGCCAACCTTCTATCGCTACATCCCCAGCAAAGACGACATCCTGGCAACGTATTACGATCGCGTCTGCGACGGCATTGCCCTTCGCTTCTCCGATGTCTACCAGGCAGATAGCTACCTTGAGCAGTTCGACCTGTTCTACGGAATGATCATCGACAGCTCACTTGAGCTTGGGCCATCAATCATTGGCCACATGCTGGCCAGGGACCTGGAGCGGCACGGGCACAGCTTCGACCGCCGAGAAGCGCTCACCAAGATCGCCATTCCGCTCATCCGCAAGGGTCAGGCGGCAGGAGAGTTTGGTAGCCCTGCCAGACCAGAGGACCTCTATGATGCGGTGAACCTCACGTTTCTTGGCCTGGAGGTCAAGTGGGCCCTTCGTGATGGGAAGATTAACTGGAAGGGCGACTTCCGGCGCGCCGCATATGCCATTCTCGGCGTGACTGGGCGCAGAGCGCAAAGTCAGAAGATCACGATAGGAAGGACTAGTCATGACACCAGAGGAGTTTGACGAGGCCGCAGACTACTGGACCGAGGGGGACGCGACCTCTGCCCGCATGCCCGAGGATGAGCTGCGCAAGGCAATCGACGCGTTTCTCGGCGAGCATCAAATCTGCGCCATGGCAACGGCGTCGGCCGACCTCGTCCGCTGCACACCGCTCGAGTACACCTACCGTGACGGCAAATTCTGGATCTTCTCGGAAGGCGGACTCAAGTTCCATGCGCTCAAGGAGAACCGCAACGTGTGCCTTGCCGTCTTCGAGCCCTCGTACGAGTTTGGCAGGCTCGAGAGCGTGCAGGCCACGGGTACCGCGGAGGTCGTCGACCCCATGAGCGAGAAGTTCTCGCGCGCCGCAGCGGAAAAGAAGCTCACCGGCGAGAAGCTCAAGAAGATGCGCACCGTGCTCCACCTGATCGAGGTCACGCCCACGCGCATCGATTACCTGTGCAGCACCCTGCGGAAGCGAGGGTTTGGCGTGCGCCAGTGGATCGAGCTGTAGCAAGCTGCTTGCGGTCGTGGTCGCGGGGCAGCGCCGTGACCGCAAACCCCAGGTCAACGCTACACTTGGCCTATCACACGCAAGCCCGTCGGCCAGAGGAGGCCCCATGGAGTTTACTGACGTCATCAAGAACCGTTTCTCGTGCAAGAAGTACAGCGACCGTGCCGTGGAAGGCGACAGGCTGGAGGCGATCCTCGAAGCCGGACGCGTGGCGCCGACAGCGAAGAACTTGCAGGAGCAGCACGTCTACGTGCTGCAATCCGCCGATGCGCTTGAGAAATTCGACGGCCTCACCCCCTGCCGCTACGGCGCGCCGACCGTTCTTCTCGTCGCGTTCGATAGTGAGAACGTCTACACCTATCCGGGAAGCGAGCGGACCTCGGGCGTCGAGGACGCGAGCATCGTGGCAACGCACATGATCCTTGCGGCCGCAAACGAGGGCGTTGACTCCTGCTGGGTGAACCGCCTCAACCCCGACGAGGTCGCAGCGGCCTTTGACCTGCCGGCAAACGAGGTGGTTCTCTGCGCAATCGACCTTGGCTACGCGGCCGAGGGCGCGGGCCCGCTGCCCAACCACTCCTCGCGCAAGGAGCTGGCGCAGACCGTCACGCGGCTGTAGGGACTGGACCTCGGCGCGAGCTTCTCGAACCTCAAACCTCACACGCATACCTCACACGTGTTGTTTCTTCTTTGATTTCTCCTCACTCTCAACTGGGATTTTGCCGTCCCAAGCCTCAAAAGAGAAACCACGTGTGAGGTTTTACTCTGCGCGAGAAGGACCTACTTGTGACTGGCAAGGTACCTCATCGCAGAAGGTCGCGCAGCTCGTCCGGCTCAAAGCGGTAGTGTTTTCCGCAGAAGTGGCAGTACACGTCGGCGGGCTCGTTCTTGGAGATCATGTCCTCCAGCTCGTCGCGGCCCAGCGCCAGCACCACACGGGTGGCGCGCTCGCGGGTGCAGCCGCAGTGGAACTCCACCGGCATGGCGTCCAGCTCCTGGTACGAGAGACCATCCAACACATGCTCAAGGATATCCGTGGGCTTCATGCCCTCCTCCAGCAGGTCCGTGACAGAACGCGTGCCGGTGAGGTTCTTCTCCAGGCGGTCCACCACCGCGTCCTCGCATCCCGGCATCAGCTGCACGATAAACCCGCCCGCCTGGCGAATGCTCTGGTCGGTGTCAACCAGCACTCCCACGCCCAGCGAGGTTGGCACCTGGTCGCTTGCGGCAAAGTAGTACGTGAGGTCGTCCCCTATCTCGCCGGAGACAAGCGGAACCTCGCTGGAGTACGGCTCCATGCCCGGCAGGTCGTGGACAACCGAGAGGGTCCCCGCGTGGTTCTCCCCCGCCACGGCTTCGCCCACACTGAGTTTGCCCGCACTGTTGAGCGGTAGCCACACGTGCGGGTGGTTGGCGAAGCCCTTTGCCTGGCCGCGGTTATTCGCGGTCACGGTGAGGCCGCCCACGGGGCCCTCGCCGCGAACCACAAGCGTGATGAGCTCGTCGTCGTTCTTGGACATGGCGCCCATCATCATGCCCGCCATCAGGAGGCGCCCCAGCGCGGCGCTCACGACGGGCGAGGTCTGATGGCGCTCGTGCAGCTCTTGGACGCTCGCGCGCGCCGTCACCGCAAAGGCGCGCACCTGGCCGTCGGCCGCCGTTCCGCGCACAATGTGGTCGCCGAGACGAACCGCCTCAGCGTTGAAGTCGATGACGCCGCTCTCACGCACGGCCTGCTCGCTATTCTCGTCTGCCATGTTTTTCCTCTCTTCTCGTCTATCGGGCACCATGGTAGCGAAACGAGACGAGCGGCAGCCGCAGCGAGAGGCGTGGCGCCGACCGGCGCAACCGGACTTCCGGTTGGCAGCAGTTATTGTTCAAACCCTTATGTGGCTGCGGCTCCACGCAAACTCGGGCAGTTTCCGGACAAAATCTTCGCTGGAGAAACCACAGAACGTCCGATTTCTGCCCGACAGCGCGCGGGGAGCGGAGTGGACAGCCACACGGAAGCCGAGAAGCCCCGGCGACCCCCAATCGGAGCGCGTCTAACCTCGCCTGCGCTCGGCGTCAACAACCTCCACCGGCACGCTAAACGTCCCGTCTCGCCAAACGCACTGGTAGACGGCACAGTTCCCAATGAACTTCGACCAGTAGCTCCCGCGCGAATCTGGCGTGAGGTACTCGAGGATGCCCTTCATCAGGATTGCGTGCGTGGAGACAAGGATGCGCTCTCCGGACGAGCGCGCGGCGTCCTCGATGAACCGGCCCGCCCGAGCCGTCACGGACGAGAGCTGCTCCATACCGGCAGGCGCCGGATTGTGGACAAAGTCGCTGAAGAACGTGACGACCTCTGGTGCGGGTTTCCGCAGGTCCATGCCCTCATAGGGGCCGTAATCCATCTCCAGGAGACGGTCGTCCGTCTCGACCGGCACGCTTCCGCCCGAGACGATCCGCGCGGTCTCGACCGCACGGCCAAGAGGACTCGAGTAGACCCGATCGAACAGGATCCCGCGCTCATCAAGAAGCGCCCGCATGCGTCGCGCCTGCTCGCGGCCCTGCTCGTTGAGGGGGACGTCCCTTCTCCCCTGCAGCTCGTGACGCAGGTTGGCGTCGGTCTGCCCATGTCGAATGACGTAGATGTCCATGCCTGCCTCCCGCTGCACCGCGCCCTTCTCGTCTACCGGAGCAATGGTAGCGAAACGAGAGGAGCAGGCCAGAGGAGCGTCAGACCGCCACCGCCACGTCAAGCTTATAGCCCAATGCCCTAACCACCTTCTGGACCGTAGCGAAAGATGGATTGCCCGAAGGAGAAAGCGCCTTGTAGAGGCCATCTCGCGTGATGCCTGTCTCATGGGCGAGCTGAGTCATGCCTCGCGCGCGAGCAACGTCACCGAGCGCCGCAGACACAAGGGATGGGTCACCATCCTCGAGCGCTGCGTTAAGGTAGGCGACAATGTCCTCGTCCGTATCCAGAAACTCTTCCGCATCGTAAGCGGCCGCCTTCTTCGCTTCCATTGCTTGCCTCCCTCGATCTACTCGTACTCCTTGTTGAGCTGTTTGGCCTTAGCGATGTCTCGCTGCTGGGTAGACTTATCGCCACCAATGAGCAGCAGGATAAGTTCATTTCCGCGCCACGAGAAGTACAGACGGTAACCCGGCCCATAGTCTACGCGCAGCTCGCTAATACCCTCCCCAACTGTTTTGGCGTCACCCAGGTTGCCCGTAAGCGATATACGCCTAATGCGCAAGTTGATACGTGCCTTGGCGTCGGCATCCCGCAGCTTCCTGAGCCACCTTCAGAACTCGTCTGTCCTATTTATCTCCAACATGTATGAATTGTATACTGTAGTATACTCCTTTACAAGAGCCCACCAGTTCGTGGCGCACGCAATCACGCAGCGCGCCCTACTCTCCCCAGACGCGCTCCGCGATGCGGCGGACCAGAGCGATCTTTGCCCACTGGTCGTCCTCGGTGAGGACGTTGCCCTCTTCGGTCGAGGAGAAGCCGCACTGCGTGGAGAGGCGCAGGTGGTCGAGCGGCACGTACTTCTCGGCCTCGCGGATGCGCTCTATGACGGCGTCCTCGTCCTCAAGCTCGGGGAACTTGGACGTCACCAGGCCCAGGACCACAATCTGGTCGCGGATGTGGCGCAGCGGCTCAAAGTCGCCCGCGCGGGCGGAGTCGTACTCGAGGAAGAACCCGTCGTAGTTTGCGTGCGAGAAGAGCGTCTCAGCGATCGGCTCGTAGCCACCCGAGGAGAACCAGGTCGATCGGAAGTTGCCACGGCAGATGTGCGTCGTGATGGTCATGTCCGCCGGCTTTGCCTCGAGCGCGCGGTTGATGGTCTTCACATAGCGCTTTGCCACGGCGTCGAGGTCGATGCCCTGGGCCTCGTAGGCGGCGCGCTTGTCCGCGTCGCAGAACTCTCCCCAGCTCGTGTCATCAAACTGCAGGTAGCGGCAGCCCTCATCGTAGAAAGCCTTGATGGCGTGCTGGTACGCGACGGCGATGTCCTCAAAGAGGCGATCGTCGCCGTCCGGCCCCGCGTAGCGGTCGATGGGCCGGTACGTGGCCTTGCCGCGCACGCAGGGAATGAGGTGCAGCATGGAGGGCGCCGGGATGGTCAGCTTTGTGGGGTAGCCGCCCGCAATCTTCTGGAGGCGACGGAAGTGCTCAATGAACGGGTGATCCGGCCCAAAGTCGACCTTGCCCGTGAAGCGCAGCTGCGCGCCCTTGGGCTTGGGGCCCTTGAACTCCACGGACCAGGTGTCGGCAGAGATCTCCTCCACGCCGTCGAGCGCGGCGAGAAAGTCCAGGTGCCACATGGCGCGACGGAACTCGCCGTCGGTGACGGCGCGCAGGCCGGCGGCCTTCTCCTTTTGCACGAGCTCGGCGATGCACTCGTCCTCGACAGCCGTGAGCTGGGCCTGGTCGATCTTTTCGGCCGCATACTCGGCGCGGGCCTTCTTCAGGCGCTCCGGCCTGAGGAAGCTTCCAACAATGTCGTAGGTGTAGGGCGGCTGCTTAAGCGTGGAGGCGGACATGGTTGCTCCTTGTCACGAGGGATGGTTGCAAATTTGTTCTCCATCCATGATGGCAGAATGGTGAGGCATGAGAGCGTATCTATCTTCTATCGCGTTCCATAGCCTGTGGCTATGGTTTTGGGCGATATGGCAGGCCAGCCAATCGAAACCTGCGGCTTAATAGAAGCCTGGCGACAAGGGTCAGGCCATCTACCTGCGGTTCTTCTCGACACACCTTGTCTGAGACTGCTATTAAGCCGCAGGTTTTCCCGAGACGGGCACCACGAGACAACCCTAGACGAGAAGATCGCTGGCGAAACATCCCCGGACGCCGCGGCCCCACGCGGCATCGCGACCCCGAGCCACCCCAACCGCCAGCCAAACGCAGCCGTCCACCAGCCAGAAGCTGCGCAGCCGCCGCCTCGCGCCGGGCCGGATTGGTACCTGTCCCCTGACCTGGGCGTACCCGTCACCTTTGCCGAGATAGCCGCCTTCCGGGCGATCGTCGAGTACGCCGATGCCGTCCACGTCATGTTTGTACGTGCCTTGCCGCACGTGGCTAGCAACGCCGCCGCTAGCGCACTGCCCGCTGGTTCACAATGCCAAGGACGTCGACGACCTCTTCGGCATCGTTACCCTTCTCGCCACGCTCGTAGAGCACGTCATAACCTGCAGCTACCACTTTGAGGCAGGCAGAGCCATATGCATGTCTAAGCGAGGGTTCCACCAGGGACGAACCCACTTCCGGAAAGCCCTGTACGAGCGCGAGCTTCTTCCATACGGACTCCTCGACCCGTTTATCAAGCCCGGCGAGAGACTCGAGGAACTCCTCGGAGAACCTAAGCCGCGCCACGGGAGGCCCGCTTATCCGCAACGGCAGCCTTCGCCGCCTCGATACCTTCCACATACCGGCCGGCGGCAATATCCGCGCGACCACGGTCTATTGCATCGGAGACACGCTGCGCATAGAGCGCTCGTTCAACGGCATCGTCCACTTCCCGTTGGAAAACCTCCTCAGAGCAAAACACGTAGGCGCCGTTGCCATTCTCCGTAATCCTCACGAGTCGTTCGCGGGCAGCCTGCTTCACTTCGCGCGGATGATCACGCAACGCAGTCGCAGAATAGATGGCATCCATGTGATTCCTCCCATGATGTGTCCAGTTATGTACATGATAATGCACATGATTTGAAGGTGCAGGCGAAGTACGATACGTTACTCCGCAGAATCTGTCATAGGCATGCCACAGCTCCTAAGCTGTGCGGTGAGCCAGACCTGCTCCTTGCCCTTTGTGTAACGGTTCGAGTTCACCTGGTCAGAGGTGAGGCTGATGCTGCCGAAAGCGTCGAGGCTCACCCCAGCAGAGAGACTGAACGAGTAGATGTCCCCACCCATGAGGACGTCGTCGTTCTCGGCGGCACCCTGGTTGAGACCGTCCAGGCGTGCGGCACCCAGGGCAAAGGGCGCCAGGGTCGGACGGTATCGGCCATCCTGGTCCGAGTCCTTGCAAGCGGTCTCGGTGATGTGTGCGGCATCCTTGCCAAGGGCCTTGCGGTAGTAGTCGGAGACGACGAAATCGTCCTGGGACGTGTCATAGTACACGTAGCGGTAGCCAAAGTTGGCGTACTCCGCGTTGGAGCTGCCACCGCAGTCCCAGCCGGCAATGATAAGGACCGTAGCCGCGGCGGTCAAGGTCGCCGCCGGCCAGGGTGACCACCGGGGCCATCATGAGCTGCATTCGGTCGGTGGGTCATCTTTGCTGTTGCGGATCTCGGCAAGTTCCTGTGCTGTGACATAGTAGGACGCCTGGCCGCAGTCCACCCATTCCTGGGTGTGGCTCCAGGAGCCGTCGGGCTGCAGGTCCCACATGTCGATGCAGGCAAGGCGCTCGCCGTTCTTGTCCTTGTAGCAGCCCGTGTAGCAGAAGACCTCATCCACACCGTCGCCATCCACATCCGCGGCGGCCACTTCGAAGTAGGCGTCGTGCTCCTGCAGGTAGCCGGCCCGGAGGTATGCCAGCTCATCAGAGTAATTGCTCGCCTGGATCTGGCTATCGTTGACCGTGGGGCTGAGGCTCGTGACCTCCGTACGGTTCCCCTCAGTGTCAAGCGAGAATACCTTTACCGCAAAAGCGCCGCTCAGCTGCTGGTTGCCGACCATGGTGTAGTACTGGCTTCCATAGGCGCGCAGCTCGACGACGTGGTCCTTGTAGCCACTGCCAAGGTCTGCCGAGACGCTGGTGGCATACTTGCCGCTGAATCCGTTGCTGGTAGACCCCTTGATAACGTCATTCTCGTTGTCGCTGAGCAGCGAGTAGTAGCTAACGCCCTTTTCAACCATATCCACGGCCGTCCCAGGATTGCTGCTCGTACCGTAGAGCTCGTTGATAGGCCAGAACAAATAAGCTCCACCCATCTCTCCGTAGTTAGTCGTCAGAGATCGTGGTGTAGCCAACCAGACCTTCCGCGCCCGTATTGGCATCGTAGAGCTGATTGAGCTTCCCCCGCAGCGTATATGCATTGGCTGTGGCACCATTGGCGGCCATGTAGACCTCGTCGTCGCTCAGCAGGGTGGTGCTCACGTTCTTGTCGTTGCCATAGGGGGCATAGGTGCCGGCGTCGCCAGTGTCGTCCGAGACGGTGAAGCCCAGGGCCGAGTATGCATCGGTGCTCAGCTGGCTGTCCTCAGAGTAGGGCCCGGGGTTCAGCGCGTCATCGGCCAGCGCCTTCGTGGGCAGAACGGCGAGTGCGAGCATCGCCGCAACGGCACCGGAGACGGCGGGCAGCCACCGCGTGCGATTGGGGCACGTTGCCATGGTTGCTCCAATCCTAGGAGGTCTGCCTGCTTGGTTGATTCTTTCCTCAGGCCATAGGCGTCCAGCTTCTTGGTGATTTTCGGCGGCATACAGGAAACGCGCGTCATCCCAAAGTATGAGGCGTCCGGCGCGGTATTACCAAGGGCCATGGGGGCTTTGTGTACCCGCAAAAAACAGGCCAGAGAACATAGCCTCTGAACTGCGAATTTATGGTGGGCGTTAGAAGATTTGAACGTCTAAGCTCTCCCGTATCCGCCTCTCAACGAGATGGTATCGCCCCAAACGAAACCTGAGCAATGATTAATGGGCTAACGAGAGGGTGCATTCGAGGCGCGCAAAGCCCTCGGATTCGCCATTCTTCCAAGGAATATCACTCTGGGGCACAAGCAGATAATCCCGAAGCACGACTGGACTGCCATTCAGAAATACCAAAGTCCCGGTCAAGCGTTGTTGTTACTCGCCTTTGGTATTCTCAATCATCAGAGAACGATGCTGGAGATACCCGTTGAGGTCAATGCCCTCATAGTTACCGCTGGCCAAGCTTGGGTCATAGCCATCCTTCTGCTGCTTGATTACCTCGGACTCATATGCCTCCCGGTCCTCTTCGGAGGCGTTCGGGCAAAGCACCTCAACACATGTCCTGAATATCCCAGCCAGCTCCTCTGAGTCCTTGTCGTCAACGTACACGCGCACGCATTTCTCGCGTCCCCAGCTCCCGCCGTAGCTCACGATATCCACAGAGGCCCCACCGATAGACCCATGGACTCCACTCGCGTCCTCGAACGCCGGGAGTCTGAACTCGGTTCGATAGTACAGCGAGCCCTTGTCGCTTGCGGTGTAGTCATCCTCCTTGACGAACGGAGTGCCAGCAAGGGAGTTATAGGCATCGATAAAGTCGTCGTTGGTCTTTGGGACCACCGCGGTCTGCTCGGTTGGCATGGAATCCGAATTGTCGGAACCGCTTCCTCGCTGACCCGAGTCGGCCTCAGTGGCGTCGCTGGGAGAAGACACGTTTTCCGCGGCCTGTCCTTTCTCCTCGGAAGTCGCATCCCCCGTATTGTCCGAGTCGTCATCCTGCTTGGCCGAATCGGCTTCGGCAGCATCGGTGGACGAGCCGACGTCCCCACCAGCCTGGGCCGCTACCTCGGCAGATGAGTTCCCCGTGGCTACTTTTGAGGGGTCGTACGATGCGACCCCCATGTTCATTAGCAGCAGGAAGGCGCAGATTGCTCCCGAGACAACCTTCCGAGCTCGGGAGGACATCCTCAGCCCTCCCCTTACGAATCCGGACTCGGGCGAGTCGGATGCAAGACGGCGCCAGAAGCGTCGGATGAGGAACCAGTAGCCCACGCCGCCGGCGATAGCAATCGCCATCCCGATAACGCCACGGACGGACGCAGCCATCAGGATGATGAACTCGGCTATAACGAGGGCGAAGATGTAGAAAATCAGGCCATGCGGTCTTGCCGGGCGCTCGGCTTTTGACATAGTGAAACTCCCGTCTGCGTGAAGGCGGGGGTGCGGACTCGAAGTTGGACCACGGGGTGGTCCGGGACTGGAGGTCCGCA
>CADFJN010000028.1 GCA_902834555.1 Atopobiaceae bacterium | reverse complement strand
CGCCTTCGGGCGCAGAATTGACGCCCGAAGGCCAACTTTGGAAGCAATCTCCACTCAAGAAGCCCCTCGGGCGTCACGCGACCCGCGACCCATCGTCACGCGACCCGCGCCCGGGCCGCCCAACCTCATGCCTACACGTCCGCGTCCGAGAAGCCCTCGTCGTCTATAAGCGCATTCCCGTCCGCCGCCGTGGTGGCAAGCTCGTCGCAGCGCTCGTTGAGGTCGTGGCCCGCATGCCCCTTCACCCACACAAAGCTCACGTCGTGCGGCGCCATGGCCGCAAGCAGCCGGTTCCACAGGTCGACGTTCTTCACCGGCTGCTTCTGAGAGGTCTTCCAACCGCGTCGAATCCACCCGTCAATCCAGTGATCGTTGAAGGCTTTCACCACGTACTGGGAGTCGGAGTGCAACTCAACGCTGCATGGCCTGGTGAGCGCCTCCAGCGCGGCGATTGCCCCCATGAGCTCCATGCGGTTGTTCGTCGTGCGCCGATACCCCTGTGAGAGCTCGCGCTTGTGCGTCTGACCTGCAGGATCGGTGTAGAGAAGCACGGTGCCAAAGCCGCCCGGGCCGGGGTTTCCCCGGGAGGAGCCGTCGGAGTATGCCACCACGCGCATGCGCGTCTTTCCCTGTGCCACACTACCCCCTTATTTCGCGTCGGCCCACGTGGCGCCGGAGGAGACCTCGGCGATGAGCGGTACCTTGAGCTGTGCCACGCCCTCCATGGTCTCCTTTACCAGCGCGGACGCTGCGTCTATCTCGTCAACGGGCACCTCGAGGTCCAGCTCGTCGTGAATCTGCAGCACGAGCTTGGACCTAAGGCCCTCGTCGGCCAGTCGCTTCTCAACGCGAACCATGGCTATCTTGATGATGTCTGCCGCCGTGCCCTGCATGGGATGGTTCATTGCCGTACGCTCGCCAAAGGCCACCAGCTGCTTGTTCCTCTGCTGGAACTCGCGAATGTGCCGCTTGCGGCCATACATGGTGATGGCGTAGCCGTGCTCGTGTGCAAAAGCGACGGACTGGTCGAGGTAGGCGCGAACGCCGGGATACGCCTCGAAGTAGCGGTCAATCATCTGCTGCGCCTCGGCACGCGAAATCTTGAGCGAGGTCGCAAGGCCATACGCCTGCTGCCCGTAGACAATACCAAAGTTCACGGCCTTGGCGCGACTGCGCAGCTGAGGCGTGACCTCCTCGACGGGAACGCCAAAGACGCGCGCTGCAGTCGCAGCGTGAAAGTCCGCGCCCTCGTTGAACGCCGCAATCAGGTGCTCGTCGCCGGAGAGGTGCGCAAGCAGCCTCAGCTCGATTTGCGAGTAGTCGCAGGCGAGAAAAACGGAGCCCTCGGGCACCGTGAATGCAGTGCGCACGCGATGTCCCAGCTCGGAGCGGGTGGGGATGTTCTGGAGGTTGGGGTCGGAGCTCGACAGGCGCCCCGTGGCCGCCACCGTCTGATTGAACGTGGTGTGAATGCGATGGTCTCCCTTGATAAGTGCCGGCAGCGCGTCGAGGTAGGTCGACTTGATCTTGGCGCGCTCGCGGTACTCCAGCACCTTGGCCACCAGCTCGTCCGTCTGGGCAAGGTCGGCGAGAACCTTGGCGTTCGTCGAGTAGAATCCCCGCTTGGTGCGCTTCATGCCAAATGTGGGCAGCTTGCGCACGTCAAAGAGGATGTGCGAGAGCTGCTGCGGCGAGTCGATGTTGAAGTCCTCGCCCGCCATGGCGTGGATGTCGGAGACCATCTGGTCAATCTCGCCGCCCAGCTCGGCGGACTGGCGCGCGAGAATCTCGGGGTCAACGGAGAGTCCAACGCGTTCCATCTGCGCGAGCACCGGCAAGAGCGGCATCTCAATCTTGTTCATGACGTCCGCGGATCCGTCGTCTACAAGGCGCCGCACGAGCACAGGCACCAGCAGGCGCGAGGCAACTGCCTCGACGGCAGCAGTGGGGGCCGCGTCCTCCTCCGGAAGCGCGGACGAAAGGAACTGCTCGGCTAGGCCGCGGACCTCGAAGGAGGAGCGATCGGATTCCAGCAGGTAGGCAGCCACGCCCACGTCGAAAATGCGATCCGCCGCAACGCTTCCGGCTGCCATGGTCTCGGGAAGCGACGAGTCGACCGGTGAGAGTCGGTGGAAGAGCGCCTTGACGTCGCCTGCCGCCACGTGCCCCTCGGCAAAGGCAAGCTTGAGCGCCGCATCCGCTGCCTCGCCGGCAAAGCGAAGCAGCACGTCATCGGCAACGGAAACCCACAGCGTGTAGCCCTGGGAGAACAGCGTGCCTGCGGACGGGTCCTCCTCGACGGCGCAGCCAAGCCAGCCTCCGGCCTTCACGGCGTCGTTGAGCGCGGTTGCAGCGGCGTCACCCTCAAGCGGTTCCGGTACCGCTACGGTTGCAGGAGCTGATGCGCTGGCCTCGGTGGCATCGACAGGCTTCGCAGCCACAACGCGCCCAGAGCCTCCGCCGAGGCGAACGAGTCTTCCCGTAAGCCCCGTGAACCCAAGCGCCGAGAAGGCCTTGGTGACCTCTGCCGGGTCGAAGGTGGGGAACTTCGCGTCGGAGAGCTCGATGTCGAGAGGAGCATCGGTGCGGATGGTCGCAATCTCGCGGGAGAGTAGGGCGTCATCCACATGCGCGCGGAGGTTCTCGCCCATCTTGCCCTTGACCTCGTCGGCATGGGCAATGACCTCATCGAGGTTGCCGTACTTCACGATGAGAGCGGCTGCCTTCTTGGGGCCAATGCCTGGCACGCCGGGGATGTTGTCCGAAGTATCGCCCTTGAGGCCGTAGAAGTCCGGCACCAGCTCGGGCGTGATGCCGTGGTAGAGGTCGTCGACGCTCTCGGGGGTCATAATCTGGACCTCGGAGACGCCCTTCTTAGTGGAGACAATCTTCACGTGCTCGGTAGCCAACTGGTACATGTCGCGATCGCCGGTGAAGAGCAGCATCTCGTAGCCCGCAGCCTCGCCGCGGCGAGCCAGGGTGCCCAGAATGTCGTCGCCCTCCCAACCCTCGAGCTCACAGACGGGCACGTCAAGCACGCGGAGCAAATCCTTCACCATGGGGAACTGCTCGTGCAGGGCATCATCCATGGGTGGGCGCTGAGCCTTGTACTGGGGGAGCTTCTCCATGCGCACCTTGGGCTTGCCCTTATCGAAGGCGCAAATGATGCCATTGGGATGAAAGGTCTCGACCATCTTGATGAACATGTTGAAGAACCCAAAGAGGGCGTTGGTCGAGCGGCCATCCGGCGCGGTCATGGGCTGCATGATGGCGTGGTAGGCGCGGTGCATGAGCGAGTTACCATCGATGACGGCTATGGTTCGGCGCGCAGTGCCCTCCTCGGCAGCCTGCGCGCCCATTGTAATCTCCTCGGATTCTGACATGAGCCTGTCCCCTCTCGTGTTGACCCATTCATTCTACCGAGGAGCAGGACAGAATTGGCTACGGCGGCACGATGAGCGAGAGGTGCCCACAGCTTGCGAGGCGAAAGGGAGTCACTTCTCAGGAGAAACTACACGTACCCCACAGTTCCATATTGTGGTAGAGCGAGAAGTCATCAAAGCTAAGACGCTCAGAGGCAGTCTGCTCTCCAGAGCAAACCCGCTCGAGCAGCTCAAGCAAACGCTTGCCCTCGTCGTGAACGCTCTCTCCCTGGGTGATGACTCCCGAGGCGTCAAAGTCTATGTTCTCGCCCATAGACGAGAAAGTCTCGTCATTGCCGGTAACCTTGATCACTGGGGCAAGCGCACAACCGGTCGGAGTACCCCTGCCGGAAGAAAAGATGACAACCTGAGCACCGCCGGCAACCATACCAGAGACAGACTCGATATCATAGCCGGGCGTGTCCATAATGATGAGACCCTTGCGGCTCGGACGTGCACCATACTCGATAACCTGCTGAATCTTCGACGTCCCACCCTTGCTGATACCGCCAAGCGCCTTTTCCTCGAGAGTGCTAAGGCCGCCACGCATATTTCCCGGGGAGGGATTTGCCCCGCGCACGTCAACCCCGGATGCTACCAGGTCGTTCTCGAGAGTGCCCACAAGCCGAAGAATGTCATCGCGCACCTTGGGAGAGGCTGCACGACGAGCAAGAATGTGCTCAGTTCCAACGAGCTCGGTAGTCTCCCCCAGAAACACCGTTCCGCACGCATCGACAACGGTATCGCTTACGAAGCCAATCGTTGGATTGGCCGCAATACCGCTCGTGGCATCCGAGCCGCCACAATTGGTCCCAAGGACCAGGTCACCCAGACCCATCTCGGAAGTAGTTGCGTTGGCTGCATTTGCAACAAGCTCTTTTACTAGAGCACGACCCCTCTCAACCGTCGCACTAGATCCACCTTCCTCTTGGATTGCAATGTCATAGACCGGCTTGTCAGATAAACCGCGCATGCGCTCGGCAAGCTCATGGGGACGCATGGTTTCGCAGCCCAGACCAACTACAACTGTCCCATAGACATTGGGATTCTGCGAGAGGTTGACAAGGCAGCGTGACATCATCTGGGCACTCCGCCCAAGCTGACCGCACCCCTTGGCATTACGGAGTGGCACGGCACCGGGAATATCCTTCGCGATGAGGTCAACAACGTGGTTAGCACATCCGACGCTAGATAGAACGAGAACGTAGTTTCGGACGCCAAACCTACCATCAGGCCTGCGGTATCCCCTCATTTTCCAGCACCAACCTTTGCGCTGACGAGATTGTGCACGTGTACGTAGTCGCCACGGACGATGGGAGAAGTTACGATTCCGATAACCTCCCCGTACTTCCTGAGTCGCGCCCCCACCTCAAGATCTTTGAGGGCAACTTTGTGGAAACGCGGGATGTCGGCGTTTGCCTGAACCGTGTCGACAACAGACCCGCTTGCGTCATGAACTTCAATCTCATCGCCAACGGAAGCCACATCGAGAAGGCAAGCAACGTCATCGTTATCATTCATACGAAGTGCCCGTATGATTGCGTGATTGTCGGGATTGCTTATGTTCACTTATCCTCGCCTCCTAGGGAATTTGCCTCCTCCTCGGCAAGGCGCTTGCGCACCTCGCGCTCGCGACGGCGCTGCTGGCGCTCAAGCCGCTCCCGCCCTCTCTTTGAATGGGTGGCGAGGCTATCTTGAAACCCCGTACAAACAATGGTGGGATTATATCGAGCGGCAAGGACCGAAATATCATCGAATGCCTGTTCCATGTGTTTGTGGGAAACCCACATACCAGATAACTCGAGAAGGTAGTAGCCTTTCCCGCCATTTGCCTCAGCCATCTGACGCTGCTCTTGGGTAAGTTCCTCCATCTCATCAATCGTCTTGAAACCAATCACATCGAGCATAAGAGACTCGTTGTTGGCCGCCTTGAGATCAATCCTCTCGACGTGATCCCACGGCACAAAGACGACATCGTCCTTCTTCGAGTAATCGGTCACGCCCGTCGCATCTGCCTTGAAAAGAACCCGCGAATGGGTAATCTCAAAAATGTTATGAATGAGTCCAAACAACGCAACTACTGCAACTGCGTAGCAGAGACCCACAACTAAAGGACTATCAGCCACCAGAACGCCTAGCCCAATAAATAATGCGCCCAATATTACGTATGCCACTGAGATGGACGCGAGCTTGCCAGTGTCTGTACGAATAACAACATCTTGCATGTATTCCTCCCTCGCTATGAGTTTGCCTGCTTGATAATAGTGACTACCTCTCCAAGGTCATGCGGCTTGTAGTTTGCAAGCAAGCCCGCATCTAGAGGGTCAGGGAGGTTAACCAGCATTGGATACCCGTCATCTAGGGTTCCGTACTTTGAGACGTCATCAAAGATGAACGCACTTTGAAACCCGCCCCCATGCGCAGCTTCGATGCCTGCACGGGCATCCTCAAGGACAAGCGCTTCTGAAGGGTCGACGTTCAAGCGCGACGCAGCCACTTGAAATATCTCAGGGTCAGGCTTCCCGTGCGTAACCATGTCTCCGCTCACAACAATTGGAAATGCATGAACAAGGTATTCGGTGGCAAGGAGCTCGTAGATTTTATCTTTCCTGGTCGAGCTTGCCAATGCATAAGGGATACCCATTTCGTTAAGGTAACAGAGGAGCTCCAAAAGGCCCGGCTTCTTGCCAGCGCGTCCACGCTCGTGAAGAATGACATCCTTTTGAGAATTGATGTAGGAGCGCCATCCCACGATGTCCTTGTCGTCACCAAACACACGCTTGAGTTCAGCGATAATCTCGGGTTCCGTACGTCCACCAAGATCCATGTGGAGCCGATCGTTAACCTGGAAACCAAACTTCTTTCCGGCGCGGAGATAGGCAATGTAGCCAATGGACTCGGTATCAAGCGTGAGGCCATCCATGTCGAATAGGACGGCGCGTATGTGTCTTTGGGTCATCTGGCCTCCAGTCACAAAGCGGTGCTGTCCCGCATTACCAGCAGGGCAGCACCGTTTGGTTCTTCTTCTAAAATCTTGTCACGCCCTGGTCGTTGTCATTAGCCTCGCGCAACAGGCACATTCTTTGCGTTGACAGGCTCTTCTCCCCTGACGTAGCGCTCCACATCGCCCACGCACTTCTCACCCATCTCGACGAGGCACTCCTGGGTGTATGCCGAGATGTGGGTGGTCACGAGCACCTTGGGGTGGTTGAAGTACGGATCGTCAGGCTTGGGCGGCTCATCATGCATGACGTCGATGGCGAGGCCGGCAACGGTACCGTCGTCGAGAGCCTTGAGCATCGCCTGCTGGTCGATAAGGTCCGCTCGGGCATTATCAACCACATAGACGCCCTTCTTCATCTTGGCGAACTGCTCCTCGCCAAGGATGTGATAGGACGTGGGATTGAGGTCGGCGTTGAGGGTGAGCACGTCGCAGTTGCTCACCACGGTGTCCAGGTCCGTGTACTCGACTCCTAGCACGTCCGCCCAGTGGTCGAAGTGCTTGGGGTCGCAGGCAAGCACGCGCATGTCAAAGCCGCGCTTGAGAATCTCGACGACCCTGCTGCCGATGTTTCCACAGCCAATGATACCTAGGGTCTTGCCAGAAAGGCCGTTACCTAGGAAGCTTGCTCTTTCCGCCCAACGGCCCTCATTTGCAGCCACATGGGAGTCGCTCACGTGGCGCATGCAGTCCATGAGGGTCGCAACGGCACCCTCGGCAACCGCGTCGCGCTCGACCTTGGGCGAGACGGTAGTCACAAGAGTGCCACATGCTGCGGCGGCGTCGACGTCGACGTTGTTGTAGCCAATACCATGCCTGCTCAGCAGGAGAAGATCGCGCTTATTGTCGAAGAACTCCTTGTCGAAGAAGGGGGTCACCGACGCGATGACGATGTTGTAGCCCTCGAGGGCCTGGGCGAGCTCTTTGCCGTGGCAATCGCCGGCAACGCGGACCCTCTCGACCGGCCCAATCTTCTCCAGCCTCTCGATGTGCTCCGGGAAGTGCTGCCCAAAAGAGGACGAGTTTACGATAGCAATCCGGTAGTCCATACCCTTACTTTCCCATCTTCTTCGCGGCGTCTTCCATCGAGAGCTTTTCGCTTGAGGGGATGTTCTGAAAATAGACCTCGACACCCTTGTCGGAAATCTCTTTAAGGTCGTCGTAGTCCTTATTAGAGAGGTACACGGTCTTGATAACTTGAGTTGTGTTGGGCTTATTGCAGACATTGCCCACATCAACCGAGGTAATAGGCACGCCGCCCTCGACGGCCGTCTTCACATAGTCCGCGTTCTTGAAGACGAGCATGAGCTTTCTATCACCAAACTGGTTCTTCTCGTACTGCTTCACGAGCCCCTTTGCCGAGAAGACCTTAATCTTGAGTCCACCGGTTGACTGGGTCGACTCGTAAATTTCCTTCATGAAGGAATCCTTGGCAGTTGCATCATCGATGACATAAATCGTGTTGGTGCCATTGCCCTTTGACCAGACCTGCATGACCTGTCCATGGATAAGGCGGTCATCAATTCTTACGAGATTAATGGTTGCCATATGTACTACCTGCCTTCCGTTATCGTTACCTGCCGAGCAGGATTGCCCTGTCTTTGACCACAACGCCGTCACGGGCCGCCTGCGCGGCATTGTTGACGAGCTCGTCGAGGTCCTCCGTATCGTGTATATCCTGCGCAAGCTGGACGAGCATGGGCATGTTTACACCAAGCATGACCTTGCAGTCACTCTTTCCGAGGCAGGAAAGTGCAACGTTGCTGGGGCTACCCCCGAAAAGGTCACAGCAGACGATGGTGTCAACGCCATCGGCATCATTCTTAGCGAGGACCTCAAAGGCCTTTTCCCTGAGTTCGTCGACGGACCGTCCGGGTAGAAGCCCCATAGCCGTGATGTAATCCTGCGTACCCATGATCATCTCAACGCTCTTGACGAGCTCCTCGCCAAAGTGACCGTGCGTGATGACGAGAACTCTTCTCTCCTTCAACGGAGGACCTCCTATAGACAGACGGTATATGGTTTCCCTGGAGTGCTCTTAGAGGACGTTCACGAGACCCAGTACAAGGAGCACGATCGTGTAGATAATCATTGCCTTAGTAATCTTGAGGCCATTCTTCTTGAAGTACAGGTAGAGCAGGACGACCGCCAGGAGAGGCAGGAAGCCGGGCAGAATGCCGTTCAGGATGGTCTGAATAGCGAAAGTCTTGCCAGACAGATCGAACGCAATCGGCGTAGAAACCTTAACGTAGCTTGCCGCCAGAATTCCCATCATGAACAGTCCAAGCACGCCCAGGCCATCGATAACCGCCTTAATCTTGGAACCCTTCATAACCTCAAGGGCAGCGCGGCGACCCATCTTATAGCCAAGCTTAACGAAGGCAAAGCCATAGATAAACGTAGCAGCCGTGAAGCAAATCCAAGGAAGAAGAGCACCCAAGGCGCTGCCCTGCTGGGCCAGGGGCAAGAACATTGCAATGAAGATGTACTGAACAGTACCGGAGTCGATGGAGTCACCAATGCCGGCAAGCGGGCCCATCAGGCCAACCTTTGTAGCGTTGATAATCTGCGGGCTAATGGCCTCATCTGCCCTACCCTCATGGAGAGCCTTAGCGCGCTCTTCCTCGAGCGATGCCGTAATGCCAGTGATAAGACCCTGGCCCCAAATGGCCTGGGTGTTGAAGAACACCATATGGCGCTGATATGCCTCGCCAAGCATGACCTTGTTCTTATAGAGCTTCTGCAGAATCGGCATAAGGCCAAAGAGGAATGCAGGAGCGATCATACGGTCAAACGAGTGTGGAACCTCGTTTGCCCACCATCCACGGAACCAAGCCTTAAGCAGGTCGTGCTTGGTAATCTCCTCAGGGGCGTTCTCGTCGCCAAGCATGAGGGCGGGATCCCCCTCGATGACGCCGTCTTCGTTTAGGTAGTCATGGTAGTCATTGGAGAGGGTCTTCCCCGCAGCGCCCGTGGTCGCAGCGACGACCTCCTGGCTTGCCTTCTCTTCACTCATAGTGATTGTTTCCCTTCTTGGTTGCCTTGTCTGGAGATGTCAACGTCTCTGCGACTAGTCCTCGTCCTCGTCCTCTTCCTCATCCTTCTTGGCAGTGAAGAGGGTGTACAGGAAGGCGATGATGATGCCGAAGGCAGCCCAGGTAACGGTCGTGACGCTAGGCATCGTGACACTCAGAGAGGCGGCAGAGCTCACGCTGTTGATTGCCGTCACGAACTGGTTCGAGGTGACAACGAGGAAGTAGCCCAGGAAGAAGAAGGGCAGGAGCTTCTGGTTGCCAATGACGTGCATAGTAACCGCGATACCGAGTGCAGCGAGGCCGCCACCAACGGTATTGAGGGCGTGCAGTACGGGACCGTTGCTAATGGAGTTCATGAAGTCGGAGATGACGGGAGCGCCAAGGTACAGAGCGATGAACATGGTAGGCACAAACAGGGCGAACGAGATCATCGTTGGGACTGCACCAATCCAGAACCCGAGCTTTCGGCTATCACCTGCCGCTGCGTAGACATCCATTTTCTGGATTGCGAAGGTGTTGAGGAAGAAGCGGAGCTGGTAGAGGTAGCTTCCGAGCAGGCCAACAGGAACGGCAATTGCAACTGCCGCGTTGGGGTCGAGGTTACCGATGACCGCTGCGGAGACAGCAACCGCAGCGGAAATCGACGGCTCTGACGGCAGCGGGCCACCCGGAGCAACAACGCCCATGTAAATGAGCTGGATGGCGGCAGTCGTAACCATTGCCACCTCCATATTGCCAAGGACAAGACCAACCCACATGCCCGTCATGAGAGGAGAAAACCTCATTGTAAGAGTCGCGTAGCCAAGGGCTCGGGACTCGATTGCGGCTACGAAGACCGCAATCAGCAGTGCTTGTGTAACGCTCATGCTCTCACCTTTCATTCGTCACGTCTGTCTCCGTGGCAGACGCATCGCCAACAGATAGATTTAGGCGTTTACCCCGGCGCCACAACAGAGTTAGTCGAGCTTCTCCCACACGTGATGGAAGGACTCATCGTGCGGACGGTCATCTCGATGGAACGTGTGGGCACCAAACCAGTCACGCTGGGCCTGGCACATGTTGGCCTCGAGCTTCTCCGAGGTGTAACCGTCAAAATACTGTAGAGAGGTAACCATTGTGGGGATGTAGAGTCCGCACTCGATGGCCTTGGCAACAACGCGGCGGTAAGCCGGAATGGCAGCCCTGATCTCCTCGCGGAACTCATCTGTAAGGATGAGGTTCACAACCTTCTTCCCCTCACTGTAAGCTGACTTGATGCGATCGAGGAAGCCGGCACGGATGATGCAACCCTCACGCCAGAGCAGCGCAATATCACCGAGCTTGAGATCCCAACCATGCTCATCGGATGCTGCGGAGAGCAACTGGAAGCCCTGGGCATAAGCAATGATCTTGTTTGCATACACTGCCTGCTCAAGATCGGCCAGGAAGGCCTCCTTGTCCTCGATGTGCGCCTCAGGCCTCTCGGAGAAGACCTTAGCCGCCTCGACGCGCTGATTCTTGATTGCGGAGAGGTTGCGGGCGAAGACTGCCTCAGCCATGGTGGGGATGGGCATGTGCATCTCGAGACCATCGATGGCCGTCCACATGCCAGTGCCCTTCTGGGCTGCCTCATCGAGAATGTGGTCGATGAGGTCGTCCCCAGTCTCGGGATCCCTCTCACGCAGAATCTTGTAGGTAATCTCCACCAGGAACGAATTGAGACGGCCCTTGTTCCAGCTCTCGAAGACGTCAGCCATCTCGGCATTGCTCATTCCGAGCAGTTGCTTCATGATCCAGTAGGCCTCGTCGATGTTCTGGATGTCACCATATTCGATGCCGTTGTGCACCATCTTCACATATTGGCCAGAGCCCTCGGGACCGATATAGTCACAGCAGGGCGAGCCATCCTCGGTGTGGGCGGAGATATCAGTGAGGAGCTTCGCGAGATACGTGTCATAAAGGTTCTTGTCACCGCTGGGCATAATCGAAGGACCGACAAGCGCGCCCTTCTCACCACCGGACACGCCCATGCCAAAGAAGTTGATGCCCTTCTCCGCGTAGTGGTCCATCCGGCGCTTGGTGTCCTTGTAATACGAGTTGCCAGCATCGACGACGATGTCACCCGACTCAAGATAGGGAAGCAGCTCGTCAGTGACCGCATCCACCACAGGACCAGCCTTAACCATGAGAATGATCTTGCGAGGCTTCTCAAGGGAATCGCAGAACGATTTGAGGTCGTAGGAGTCGCTCACGAGCCTCATGCGCTCTTCGTGACCCTGTACACGGTCATCCATGAATTTCTTCGTTGCCTCGCCGTGCCTATTGAAGACCGAAACGGAGTACCCTTTGCTGGCAATGTTCAAGGCAAGGCTCTGTCCCATGACACCCATACCAAAGACTCCAACGTAGCTACCCATCATGCTCCTCTCATCGGCAAAACTTGGCTACGTAACGACAAGCACTATGACGCTTTTTCAACTAATTTTTTTCTATTTTCCATAAACGGCGAAATATTTTTTGTGAACGTTGTGTCGAATGTTTTCCTATGACTTCAACGGGAACGTAGTAGGGAGATTGCGGCTTCTTACAGCCTTTTGGTCTCGAAAATTATGTTTACCTGCTATTGTTTTTTGCTGTCTCCTGTTCAGATTTAGCCTAGGGCGGGAGGCGCTCTAACCCCGCAGCAAGTCTTGCCCTACTGCGCTCTGCTTTGGGAACTTAGGAGTGCGTTATGCCCGTCCACAACAGCTCGGTCCTCCTTAAGATAAAGGCCGCAATGCCTTCCTTCTCCTCTAAGGAGAAGGAAATCGCTGAATACGTTATTGCCAACCCTGACGATGCGTCACTCATGACCATTTCTGAGATGGCATCCGCCCTAGGCCTTGCGGACTCGACTGTTTTCAAGTTCGCCAAGAAGCTTGGTTATCAGGGATTTCGCGACTTCAGGAATGATCTTCTCACCGATGCCTACAATCCCGAGATATCCGTCCACGAGAACGTCTCATGCGATGACTCGGCCATCGATATCGCTAGCAAGGTTTTCCGCTCGTCTATCATGTCACTTGAAGATACCGCGAAGCTGTTCGATGCGGATGACCTCGAAAAGGCTGTTCAGCTTCTTCTCGATGCACGGCGCATCTCGTTCTACGGCAACGGCGAATCAAATGCCGTCGCATACGACGCGTATCAGAAGTTCCTTCGCTCCCCTATTGAAGTCCAGTTCGCCGCAGATTACCATGTGCAGCTCATGCAGGCATCCCTTCTTGGAAAAGACGACTGCATTTTTGCCATAAGCCACACCGGTCTCTCAGAGGGAATAATTGACATCGCACGCATTGCGAAGGACGCCGGTGCAAAGGTGATTGCGGTAACGAGCTATCCCTCGAAGTATCTTGAGCACTATTCAGACGTCATCCTGCTCTCGGCATCGGAAGAGACGGGGTATCGTTCGGAGTCACTCTCGAGCAGAATCTCTCAACTTGCCCTCATCGATTCGCTCTACACAACCGTTATGTTCCGCAAGTCTGGCGTTCCAGAGTCTCTTCATGCCATCAGGTCTGCCATTAGCCTCACCAAGCTCGACAACCCCGAAAACTACATGTCGCAGCTGTAAGCAGCATAATTTCGTAGATTAGCGGTGCATCGCCCCTCAGTGGAGATGCGGCCCCGGTTGCCTCCCCCTTCAAGGCAACCGGGGCCGCTCGCTATTCACTCCACGAGCCCCTCCTGCTCGTGTGCAGAATAGGTTTATAGGGGAGCTGGATTAGGCCATCTCTCGAACGGCATCGTGAAGACGCTTGCGGTCTGCCGGGTCGGTGCTGTTGAAGTGTCGGGAATTAGCAATGTACTCTTCGATTTTGTCCATGTTCTCCTCTGTTGGCTCGATGCCAAGGTCAGAGAGCGTGAGCGGCATGTCCATCTTACGCATGAAATCGCGCAGTTCTGCTTCCTTATCTTCCTGGCCGTTGAAGTAGAGCTGGCAGAAGAGGCCAACGCCAACGATTTCCCCGTGGATTGCTTCCGCAGCCTCTTTGGTGAAGATGGTGCGAACTCCATCGTAGATTACGTGTGCAAGTTCCGACTGCTTGAAGCTCTTCGTTGTGTTTGCGATAACTCCCGTGACTGGCACGTTCATGAAGGCAACGTCATAGAGCGTCTTTGTGGCCTTGTGTTGCCTGTTATCTTCTATTGCCTTGAGGGCATTCTGCTCGAGCACGGAATATGTGTAGCACGCAATGCTGTACGCAGAGAAAATGTCAATCGGAGTGTCCTCTTCCTTGAGGGCAGGCTGTCCGTTGAGCATCTCGATGCGCTTTGCCATTGCGTCCACGATACCAGCCGCATTGTAACGAATTGGGCAGTCTGCAATGACGTCCATGTCCATGAGGCAAGCATCGATCTCGTGGTCGAACCTCCAACTAAGCTTCTTGCCTCCCTCTGGCGTGTACATAACGCTCATGCAGGTAAAAGGCGCACAGGTAGAGGCAGAGGTAGGAACGTTAACTGTGCCCAGATTTGCCACCTCGCCAACCGCCTTCGCGAGGTCCATAATCTTGCCGCCACCGACACCTACAATCTCCTGAGCGCCATATGCATGAGCCTTATCAGCAAGAATCTTTGCCTCCTCGAAGGAGCACCACCCTCCAAAGATTTCAAGCTGGAAATCGACCCCAGAGGCATTCATGCTAGCGGTGAACTTGTCCTTTACGGCATTCCACGCACGAGGGCCAGCAACAACAAGGACCCTACGCCCAAAACGGCGAACCTCCTCTCCGATATGGTCGAGAAGTCCACTCTCCTGACGATACCTTCCCGCACCAAACTTAATTGCGCTATCAAGCTTAGTCGTGCTGCTTGCCATGGACTTTGCTCCTCTCATTTGCCTGTTGAATGGCAGCCGAGTCATTGCTGCCTCAACCTCGTTGTCTACAGACCCCTGATTTCGCGAACCATCTGCGCCGCCTCGGCAGATTTACGCTCAACCTCGCTGAAGTCGCCGTCCTGGAAGAGGGCCGGCTTCACCATCCACGTTCCGCCTGCCGCAATGATTGCCTTATCTGCCAGGTAATCGCGAAGATTCTCGGCGTTAACTCCCCCAGTAGGCATGAAGCGATGACCAACAAACACTGATGCCAAAGCATCAATCGCCTTAAGGCCGCCATATATGCCTGCGGGGAAGAACTTTGTCACCTCAATGCCCCTGTTGACGAGGGTGGTGAGTTCGGTGGGAGTAACGCCAGCGGGAATCACGTCAACCTTGTTTGCAAGGCACCAGTCGACAACTTCAATGTCAAAGCCGGGGCTCACAATGAACTTTGCTCCGGCATCAACTGCCCTCTTCGCTTGATTGATGTTTAGAACAGTTCCGGCGCCAACGAGGACATCAGGGCAGTTATCGGCAATTGCATGGATGCAATCTGCCGCCGCGGAAGTCCTGAATGTTACTTCAGCAGCAGGAAGGCCGCCATGTGAGAGGGCGTTGCCCATGGGGATTGCATCCTCTACTTTCTCGAGGACGACAACCGGCATTACGCCAATCCTCTCGACGTTTTCGTAAAACCCGTCTTGCCTCATATACTCAGTCATGAGTGTCTCCTTGGCCCGCAACAACTGGTACGCAACCCATTATAGAAAGTTTTTTCGTTTTTAATTCCAGATTAGGAAAATTTTCTTTTCAAAGGTGTTGTTTTTCCTCTCAACGACCGATTCCTACCGCTGAGAGCCTTTTCAGGTCTCGCGAGGTGGCACGGACAGGGAAGCAGAATCAATCCACTTGACTGGTAATAGGCGCAAGTCCCTTTTCGCTATCCCTGTCACCCAAGCCCCGCCCCGTCCCTCAACCTTCCTTTCTTCGAAATTGCGTAGAAACAAGCTCTTCCAGCATTGGGAAACAAAGGCACGGTACAGTGGTGTGCGTACAAGGGCGCCAGCGAGCAGCAACCTCCGCACGGTGCCTCCGGGAAAGTTCAGGGACAGGAGAAGAGGCAGTATGGCAACAGACAAGGTCTCAGAGGAATACGGGAGCCTGCTGTTCACCGACAAGGACATGCAGGAGCGCCTCCCCAAGCCGACCTACAAGAAGCTCATGCAGGTCATCAAGGAGGGCGCGCCTCTCGATATCGACATCGCCAACGAGGTCGCCCACGCCATGAAGGAGTGGGCGCTCGAGAAGGGCGCCACGCACTACACCCACTGGTTCCAGCCGCTGACGGGCATCACGTCCGAGAAGCACGACAGCTTCATCTCCCCCAACGGTGACGGCTCGGTGCTCATGACCTTCTCCGGCAAGGAGCTGGTCCAGGGCGAGCCCGACGCCTCGAGCTTCCCCTCCGGCGGCCTGCGCGCCACCTTCGAGGCCCGCGGATACACTGTGTGGGATCCCACCAGCCCCGCCTTCATCAAGGACGAGGTCCTCTGCATCCCCACCGCCTTCATCAGCTACACCGGCGAGGCGCTCGACAAGAAGACCCCGCTGCTCCGCTCCGAGGTCGCCCTCGAAAAGCAGGCCAAGCGCCTGCTGGCGCTCTTTGGCCAGAAGCCGCACCGCGTCTACACCACCATCGGCCCGGAGCAGGAGTACTTCCTCATCAAGGAGGAGGACTACCAGGCCCGCCCCGACCTCATCCTCACCGGCCGCACCCTCTTTGGCTGCGAGCCCGCAAAGGGCCAGGAGCTCGAGGAACACTACTTCGGCGCCATTCGCCCCACGGTCAACGAGTTCATGAAGGAGCTCGACGACGAGCTCTGGAAGCTCGGCATCCCTGCCAAGACCAAGCACAATGAGGTCGCGCCGAGCCAGCACGAGCTTGCCCCCATCTTCGAGAGGGGCTCACTCGCGATTGACGACAACCTTCTCACCATGGAGAAGATGAAGCTCATCGCTTCTCACCATGGCCTGGTGTGCCTGCAGCACGAGAAGCCCTTCGACTACGTGAACGGCTCCGGCAAGCACAACAACTGGTCGCTGTGCGCCGACAACAAGAACCTCCTCGAGCCGGGCGACGATCCGCAGGACAACCTGCAGTTCCTGGTCTTTCTCGCCTGTCTGGTTGCCGCCGTCGACGACCACGCCGACCTGCTGCGCATGTCCGTGGCCTCTGCCGGTAACGACCACCGCCTCGGCGCCAACGAGGCGCCCCCGGCAATCATCTCCGTCTTCCTGGGCGATGCCCTCACGCCGATCGTCGAGGCGCTTGTGAAGAAGGAGCAGCCCGAGGCCCACGACCGCGAGTCCATCGACCTGGGCGTCCCGCAGCTGCCCGAGGTCCTGCGCGACAACACCGACCGCAACCGTACCTCCCCGTTTGCCTTCACCGGCGACAAGTTCGAGTTCCGCATGTGCGGCAGCCAGCAGAACCTCTCCGATCCCAACGTCGTCCTCAACACCGCAGTCGCCGAGCAGTGCGAGCGCTTCGTGGACTACGTTGCCGATCGCGCCGACGAGGACTTCACCACCGTCGCCATGCGCTTCGTGCGCCACACTTTCCGCGACCACCAGCGCATCCTCTTCGACGGCAACGGCTACTCCGAGGAGTGGGAGGCCGAGGCGGCACGTCGTGGTTTGCCCAACCTCAAGACCACGCCGGACGCCCTCCCCGCGATGGTCAGGCCCGAGAACATCAAGTTCTTCGAGAAGTACGGCGTCCTCAGCGAGTCCGAGGTCCACGCTCGTTACGTGGCCAAGGCCGAGCAGTACGCAAAGCTGCTCAACATCGAGGCCAACACCATGGTCTACATGACGCGCCACATGTACCTGCCTGCCCTCTTCGACTACTCCGGCGACATCGCCACAAGCGTTGCGACTAAGGCCGAGCTGGGTATTGACGCCAAGGCCGAGAAGAAGATGGTGAGCGTCCTCACCGACGGCATCAACGCCACCTCCGATGCCGTGGATGACCTTGAGGCCAAGAACGCCCAGGCCAAGGGCCTTGAGGATCCGCAAGCATCCGATGGCTGCTACCGTGACGTCGTCATCCCCGCGATGACCGCGCTACGCACCGCCGTCGACGACATGGAGAAGGTCTGCGGCCACGACTACTGGCCAGTCCCGAGCTACAACAAGATGCTGTTCTACGTGTAGGCAACAGGTGCACAGATCAGTATGAAAGCGCCCCGTCTCGGCTGAGACGGGGCGCTTCTTCTATCGTGCCTGTCTAACTCCCCTACGCGCGGCGCTCGCTTGGCATACGCACTCCGTCCACAATGCGCACAGTGCCACAGTAGACAAGCGCAATGCCGCAGATGACCATGGCCGTGTCAGCAAAGAGGCCAGGCGAGAACAGCACCAGCACACCCAGCACGATGGCGAGAATGGCACCCACCTTGGCTGTTCCAGCGCTCGGCAAACCCAGCGCCTGCAGGGCATTTGCGCCGTACAGGGAGTTGAGACCGGAGACCAGGATGAAGATGCCCAGCAGGATGAAGATCCACGTCACAAAGAAGCCTGGGATGTTCACCAGAAGGATGCCAAAGAGCAGCTCGACGATACCGGCGTAGAGGTCGGCGGTCGAGAGGATCACGCTCCAGCGCGTGAGCGCGCTCGCCAGAGAGACAATGCCCATGACAACCAGCACCCATCCAAGCATGACGGTGATCGTGAGCATGGCGGATTGCGGGTTGGTGAAGAGAATGATGCCCATAGCCGCCAGCGCGGCGCCAGAGACGATGGTCCCCAACTTAGTACTCGTAAACTTCTGGTCCATGGCATGCCTCCAGACGTGCGGACAGACTAACACACTCAGCTCATACCCATTGAAGGCACCAGCCAATACAAAAAGGCGGGTGCCCCCACGCAATAGCGCAGTGAGCACCCGCCAATGAGACAAAGGGAAACTCCCTTTGTCTCACAGCGCGTGAACGTCGCCTTTTGTGAAGCTCACAAAGGCATCGTCGCCCACCTCGTAGACCTTGTGGGTCTTTGGGTTGAAGTCCTGAATCTTGACAAGGGTGTTACCTACCATGACCTGGTAGTTCTGGTAGCTGCCCATGAAGCGCGAGAGCGTGACCTTGCAGTGGAGGACGCCCTCGTCAGCGAGGGTGGCCGCCTCGGGACGTAGCACCAGGGTGATGTCATCGCCCACGCTGTGGGCGGAAACGCCGTCAACCTCAACGCTGTGCCCCTCGATGGTCGCGACATCGGTGTCACCCTCCTTCTCGGCAAGCTTGCCACGCAGGAAGTTGGACTCGCCGATGAAGTCGGCCACAAACTCGTCGACGGGGCGATAGTAGACGGCGTGCGGGTCGCCAACCTGGTCGATGACGCCGCGCTTCATGACAATGATCCTGTCGGCGATGGCCATGGCCTCAGACTGGTCGTGCGTGACGTAAACGGCCGTGATGCCCGCCTCCTGCTGGATGCGGCGCACCTCGGTGCGCATCTCAACGCGAAGCTTGGCGTCAAGGTTCGAGAGGGGCTCGTCGAAGAGCAGGACCGAGGGCTCGATGACCAGGGCCCGCGCCAGCGCAACGCGCTGCTGCTGGCCGCCCGAGAGCTGGTTGGTCATGCGATCCTCCATGCCCTCCAAGCCAACCATGCCCAGGATGCGCGTGACCTTGTCGCGAATCTCGTCGGCGGGGAGCTTGCGAATCTTGAGGCCATACGCCACGTTATCAAAGATGTTGTAGTGCGGGAGCAGAGCGTAGCTCTGGAAGACCATGGCCGTGTCGCGCTTGTTGGGCGTGAGGTCGTTGATGGGCTCGCCGCCCAGGTAGATCTGTCCCTCGTCCGGGCTCTCGAAGCCGGCGATCATGCGCAGGATGGTGGTCTTTCCGCAGCCAGAGGGACCAAGCAGCGTCACGAACTCACCGGGCGCTATCTCCAGGTTGGCGTCGTGGACGGCGTAGAAGTCCTTCTTTGTCTTGGGGTCCTGATAGATCTTGGAGATGTGCTCAAGGCGCACACCCTTCTTCTCATTGGCCATGGGTTACTCCCCCTCGCTCTGGGCGTTGATCTTTGCGCTGGTGCCAAAGTGCTTGATGAAGACATTCATGAGCACGACGGCCGCGTACGTGATGATGATGAGGATCGTGGCAAAGGCGCAGGCAATGCCATAGGCGCCCTTCTCGGCGTACTCGTTGATCTGCACGGTGATCATGAGCGTCTGCGGCGTGACCAGCAGGATGACCGCCGAGATTGCCGTGATGGAGCGCACAAAGGCGGTGACGAGGCCAGAGAGGAACGAGTCCTTGATAAGCGGTAGCGTCACAGTCATGAAGACCTGGAAGCTGTTGGCGCCCATGTCGTAGGCGGATTCCTCGATGGACTTGTCGATCTGGCGCAGCGCCGAGATGCCCGAGCGCGTACCGGTTGGCAGCGACCTCACGATGAACACGATGACGAGAATGGCCGCCGTTCCGTAGAGCCCCTGCATAAACCCGGAGTGGAAGACGCCGCTCGAGAAGCCGCGGATGAAGCCAACGCCCAGGACGGTGCCGGGCACGGCCATTGCGAGCATGGAGACAAACTCGATGAAGCCGCGGCCGGGGAAGCGCCGCTTCACCACGAGGTAGGCGATGACCATCGAGAGCAGGGCCGTAAGCGGTGCCGCAATGAGCGACAGGCCAAACGAGTCGGCAAAGGCCTCGAAGCCGTGGTGGAGGGTAAAGACCTGGATGAACCACTTGGGCGTGAGCGAGTAGTCATAGCCCCACGTCTTGAACAGCGCGCCAAACGGCACGCACACATAGAGCGCCACGACAAAGATGGCAACGGCACCGCACAGGACCGAGAGCGGGATGCGGACAGAGTTGTCGGTGATGAGCATGCGACCGCGCGCGGCCTTGCCCGTGAGTGTTGCCGTGCTCTTACGCTCGAGCACGTACTTCTGGACGATGAACATAATGAGCGTGATACCGAGAAGCACGCACGACATGGCAGAGGCACCCTGCTTGTCGTAGGCGCCCGTAATTTGCAGGTAGATGGATGTGGCAAGCGTGTCGTAGGAGCCACCGATGATCATGGGGTTCGCAAAATCGGCAATGGACTCCATGAATGAGACGAGAAACGCGTTGCCCATGCCCGGCAGGATGAGCGGCAGCGTGACGCTGGTGAAGACCTTCCAGCGAGAGGCGCCCATGTCGCGGGCGGCCTCCTCGAGCGAGGGGTCGATGTTTCTCAGGAGGCCTCTGAACATCATGTAGCACACGGGGAAGAACGTGAGCGTCTGCACGAGGGCGATGCCCCAGAAGCCGTAGACGTTGTTGTCATAGATTCCCAGGAGCGTGCGGGTGATGAGGCCGGCCTTTCCAAAGAGCAGGATTACCGAGAGCGACAGGACAAACGGCGGAGAGACCACGGGGAGCATGGAGACGAGCTTGAAGAGCCCACTCATAAAACGTGACTTGAGGTTGACGTACACCTCGACGTAGGCAAAGAGCAGGCCGATGAGCGTTGCCACAATGCCCACGAAGAGCCCCAGGACCAGCGTGTTGCTGATGGCCGTCTCGAAGGACGGCATTGCCAACACGCGCTGGAACACGGAAAGCGTAAGGCCGCTCTCCCCTACCACGGCATCGACGAGCAGGATTGCCAGCGGATACAGGATAAACAGGGTCAAGAACACGATCAGGACGATGATCGTGGTGACCAGTATTGGATCTGCCAGCAACTTCTTCTGGTCCAGCCGAGCACTCTGACCTCGTGCCATGGCATCTCTCCTCTCGCTTGACGCACTCCGCCCCGAGGCATGCGGCACCTCGGGGCGGAGGACAGGGTGCTACTCGGTCTGGAAGCGGTCGTCGCCGCCACCGAGGGCGTTCATGATGTCAGAGACGTACTGCTCGGTGTTCTCCTTGGCGTCCTCGAAGTTGTAGTCCATGACGTTGTTGGGATCGAGGCCGTACTCCTCGACAACCGCCGGCTGCTTTGCGTCATCGATGACCAGGAACTGGTAGGCGCCAACCTCCTGGGCACGCTCGACGCACTGCGGCGAGAGAGCGTACTCGATCCAGAGCTTGGCGGCGTTCTCGTGCTTGCAGCCCTTGAAGATGGCAGTAGCGCCAACCTCGTACGAGGCGCCGGAGGACGGAATCACAAGGCCGATGTTCTGGTAGCCGTTGTCAACAATCTGGTAGATGGCGTCGTGCAGGAAGCCGATGCCAATGGTGCACTCGCCGGTGCCCACGTTCTTGGACGGGCCAGAGCCACTCTTGGTGTAGACCTGCACGTTCTTGTCCAGGTCTACCAGGTACTTGATGCCGTCATCGTGGCCGTACTTCTGGATGACGGTGTTGAGGATGAGCTTAGCCGTGCCGGCCGTGTTGTAGTTGGACATCCAGATGAGGTCCTTGTACTTCTCGTCGAGAAGATCGGGCCAGTCCTGCGGGGCGTCGAGGCCCTTGCGCTCGAGCTCGTCCTTGTTGTAGAAGAAGCCGAGGATGCCCTTGTAGATGCCGTACCAGTTGCCATCGGCGTCACGGAACTTGTCCGAGATGAGGTGCGAGGCGTTCTTTGCCTCGTAGGGCTCGAGGATGCCCTTGGTCACGGCCACGTTATAAGGATCGGTGGTTCCGCCAAACCAGACGTCTGCGGAGGGGTTGCCGTTCTCCTCCTCTACCTTGGACTCGACCTCGCCCGTGGAGAGGCGCTGGTAGGAGGTCTCGATGCCAAAGAGCTCCTGGAAGTGCTGGGCGCAGGCGGCCACGTGCTGCTCCTCGCAGGAGCCGTAGACCACGAGCTTACCGTCCTTCTTGGCGGCCTCGATCACGTCGTCGCTCGCGATGCGGGACAGGTCATCCGAGCCGGAGCTCGAGCTGGTGTCGGTGCCGCTGGAGCTGGAGCCCGACGTGTCTGATCCACCGCACGCGGCAAGGCCAAGGCCTGCTGCTGCGACAGCAGTCGTGCCTAGAAACTCCCTACGAGATACGTTCTTCATGAGACACCCCAATCCAACGGGCCTTCCTGAGGCCCGTTACGTTGCGCCGTGGCATGCCGCGGCTCTCCCTATGCCCCCAAGGCAAAATCGCCTTGGTTCTTTTATCAAGCTTTACACTTCTCGTTAACTTTTCTTACAAAATTCGACTACCGAGGGAGAGTGTCCCCCCAAGCGGCATACTGGGGCCGCGAGCGGCGCTTGGTTGTTCTCGCATGGGGAAGCGGTGCCGGGCTTACGCCAGCAGCGCCTTGATGCCAATGCCGATAAGCACGCAGCCGCCGAGGATCTCGGCACGGTCGCCAAGAAGCGTTCCGAGCTTGCGTCCAAGTGCCAGCGCGACGACGCAGCAGATGGCGGTGGTAAGCCCGATGGTGCACACCGAGAAGGCAAGGTCGACGGCCTGAGCACGCAGCGAAACGCCAACAGCAAAGGCGTCGATGGCAGTAGCAATGGCCTGGACGAAGAGGGTCCAGATGGTAAGCCTCCCCTTGGCGGGCGCGGGCTCGCAGTTGCGGCACGCCCTGATGGACGAGGCTCCCTCCCGCACCATGTTGCCGCCGATGATGCCCAAGATGAGCAGAGTCACGATGCCTGCGTAGCTCTCGATGACGTCCGCCGCGACACCGCCCAGATAGTAGCCAGCAACGGGCATGAGTGCCTGGAAGAAACCAAAGAAGATCGGCATGAGCGCGAGCCTGGAGATGCGCTCGTCCCTGTAGGCAAAGGTGTTCGAGATAGTGACCGAGAATGCGTCCGCTGAGAGGGCAAGGCCGAGTACGACAATCTCAAACAGGCTCAAGGTGACTCCCCGAAGGCAGGCGACAATCAAGCTCTGGGGGTGCGGACTCGAAGTTGGACCACGGGGTGGTCCGGGACTGGAGGTCCGC
>CADFJN010000027.1 GCA_902834555.1 Atopobiaceae bacterium | reverse complement strand
CCGACTGGGGGCGTTTTCGCCACGGGAGGGGCCCCGCGCCGAGCGCGGGGCCCCTCTCCGTTTTTCGAGTGGAAATGCGGAGCCGCAGATTCCTCATTCTGTACAAACGCTGTTCGTTCAGGAAATCAAAGCTTGCTTCTTGGACGTGTCTTTAAGCAGACTTCGCGGCTGGCTTGGTGTGTCAATTGGGTGAGTCGATGGCGCCTGCGCCTTTGTTTCATTGCCTGCTTTCGCGCCCTTGTGCACTTTTTGGTTATCGCGCATTTGCACTGGTAAAAAATAGCGGTTCGGACATCCTTCGTTTCTGCTAGGTGTCCGAGTCGCCTGAGCAAGGCTGAGATATTAGCGCTTCTCAGAGGCAGACTTCTTCTTTCGGTGGTAGTCCTGAATGAAGCTCTTGTACCACCAGAAGCTGTCCTTTCGGGTACGCTCGTAACTTCCGTTGCCTTCGTTATCTGCGTCTACGTAGATGACCCCATAGCGTTTCTCCATTTCACAGCTTCCTGCTGAGACAATGTCGATGATTCCCCAAACGATGTAGCCGAGCACGTCCACGCCATCATTCTGTGCTTTGATTACCTGTTTTAAATGCTGCGAAAGGTAATCAATGCGATATTGGTCATGAATGCGCTTCTCGCCATCTTCTATTTCAATTCTGTCGCGTGCTCCCAGTCCGCCTTCTACTACGAAGACTGGCTTTTCAACGCGGTCATATAGCGTGTTGAGTGCCGTACGAAGACCCACTGGGTCTATCTGCCAACCCCACTCTGATGCCTGAAGGTAGGGGTTTACCGTTGAACACACGAGGTTTCCTGCCGTTTGGGGGCTATTCTCGTCGCAGGACACAACAGAAGACTGATAGTACGAGATACCCACAAAGTCACATGTATTGTTGGCAAGCAGATCGAAGTCCTCGTTTTCCATCATTACGGTGATGCCGTTCTTGTCAAAGAACCGCTTTGCATATGAGGGGTAATAGCCGCGCGCTAGGACGTCTACGGCAAACCACTGGTTTATCTGCTCATCTTGCACCAGCCGGAGGTTGTCTTCCGGCGATGGTGTATTGGCGTAGTAGCAGAAGTCTGCAACCATGCACCCGCTCTTGCATCTAGGCGCTATGCTCCGCTGAAGTTGAATGACGCGGGCGCTTGCCACAAATTGGTTGTGCAGAGACTGAAAGACCTCCGAGAGGTCGTAAGGAGCATTCTCCGGTTTGAGAAGTCCTATGCCGTTCCACGGGCTGAAGTATCCCGCATTGATTTCGTTGAATGGCAGGTAGTAGTTGATGTATTCCCCCCAGCGAGAGAATACGAATTGAGCCAACCTAAGATACGCGTCTATGGTTGCCCTGTTAAGCCAGCCCCCGTCACTGAGCACCAAGTCAATTGGCATGGCATAGTGCGTAAGGGTGAGAAAGACCTGCATGCCTGCCTTGCGTACCAGCTGAAACACCTTGTCATAATAGGCAACGCCTTCGGGGCTTGGGTTGTTCTCGTGACCAGTGGGATAGAGTCGCGCCCAGCTGATAGAGAAGCGATAGATATCAATCCCAAGCTCTTTGAGAAGTCCGATGTCCTCCTCGCAGTGGGAGATGCCCTCTGTCCCCCTCCTGAAGGGGTAGTTTCCGTCGAATCCCGAGCCAAGGGCCTCTTCCACCATTCTTTTGGTGAGAAGGCGCGTTTCCGTCGTTGCCTTGCTGGTTCTTGGCCGAAAAGGACGAACGTCTTGCGTGTCCGGACCCTTGCCGACCATGTCAGGGCCACCCTCATACTGGCTTGCAGATGTTGCCCCTCCCCAGAGAAGGGTTCTCTTTGGGACCTTGAAACTCATGCCAGCTGCCTTTCGATGCTGGCATTCTTTGCCGCCTGACGCACGTGCCCCCTCGCTTTTCGCAAGGCTGCTCGCGCGGACTCTGCATCACAGCCGAGCAGGAGCATGGTAATTGCGAGCTTTGCGTTCCCGTCTGCTTCATCCAGTTTCTCACTCGCAACATCGGGAGTGCAACCGCAGGCCTCGCATACAATGCCCTGGGCCCTCGCACGGAGCTTCTCGTTGTTTTGCTGCACATCGACCATGAGGTTCTCGTATGCCTTGCCTATCCCCACCATGCTTCCAGTAGAGATCATATTCAGGATGAGCTTCTGAGCCGTTCCGGCTTTGAGGCGAGTGGAACCCGTGAGCACCTCTGGACCAGTAACTGCCTCGATTGCCAGATCAGCCTCAGCGGAGATCTTGGAGTTTGGGTTGCAGGCAATGGAGACGGTCTTGCATCCAAGTGAGCGTGCGTATCGGAGCGCTCCGACCACATAGGGCGTGCGTCCGCTTGCGGCTAGGCCAATGACTATGTCCTTGTCGCACAGGCTCTTGTTCTTGAGGTCCTCTTCGCCGGACTTCTCTGAGTCTTCGGCACCTTCGCGGGCCTTTACGAAAGCATTCTTGCCGCCCGCGATGATTCCCACAACTACGTCTGGCGAAACGCCAAATGTCGGCGGGCACTCCACGGCATCCAGCAGGCCGAGCCTTCCACTTGTGCCAGCACCTACGTAGATAATTCTTCCGCCTGCGCTGAGGCTCTTTGTAGACCAGTTAATCGCTTGTGCTACCTGAGGAAGCACCGCGTGAACCGCGTCTACTGCGTGGCGGTCCTCCCGGTTCATTGCCTCCACTATTTGGAGAGGGGAGAAAGTGTCCAGCTCCATGGTGTCTGGGTTCCTCTGCTCCGTCAGAAGGCGACCCAGGTCTGGCAATACCATGCTCATGCTCGCTCCTTCATGTCCTTTGCCCTCAGTGCGTAGAGGTCAATTAGCTCCTGGATAAGTTCAATGGCAAGGATGGAAGTCATCAGATGGTCTTGGGAGTGAATGAGCAGGATGTCGAGAGGCAGCTCCTCGCCACGGGCAGCTCTCGTGATGAGGTCGGTTTGAATGGCGTGCGCCTTGTTCGACGCCTCCTGAGCATCTGCCATCGTTGCTTTGGCCTGGTCGAAATCTCCCTGCTTGGCAAAGTCGAGCGCCTCGTAGGCTTTGCTCCGCGCCTCTCCGGACATGGCAATGATCTCGAATGAGGTCTGCACACTCTTCTCGTCCATAGGCGATATTCCCTCCTAGATATAACTGTCGCCTTTCCTGCCGAGATGAGAATACGCATCGCATTCCCAACGAACAAACTGCCTGTTTGCTCCTGGGGGGCGCTCTCCTTACTCCTTGGACGTATCGGGGAGAATTTGATGACAACGTTGGAGTCATGCAATTAAACCGCAGGTGAACGCTGTATTTCTAGGGCATTGGGCTTCGGATAACGTCGATACCTACCCATCTGACCATACATTTTGCTGACATGTTGAGTCTTGTCTCACGTGCCGTCCATCGGTGCTCAAAAGCCGTCCAGGGGGTGGTACTTTCAAAATTGAAATAAAATATCAGAAATGGACAAAAGTCGTGACATGATAATTCCACATCGGTACAACGTTAGAGGACAGGCGATGGAACAACGCGATGTCATTGCACTCTTAAAAGAGAATAGGGACAGCGCAACAGTCACGGAAAGAAACGCAATTGACTACGTTCTCTCGCATCCAGAGGAAGTTATGGGCATGAGCATCCACGAACTCGCAGATGCTTCGTTCGTGTCATCCTCAACGATTTCTCGTATGTGCAGGCATTTGGGATTGAGCGGTTATCGGCAGTTTCAGCGGTCTTTGGTGTTCGAGCTTGCACGGAGAAGAGACAGCGAGAGGACATCGATAGGGGACATAAGCCCAAAGGATTCGGTCAGGCAGACGATCCTCAAAGTAACCAGGAAGAACATGGAGTCTCTCGCAATCACAGAGAAGCTCAATGATGTAGAGGCCATCGAAACATGCGTTGCTATGATGAGTGACTCGGAGACCATCAACTTGTTTGGGATGGGCTCCTCGCTGCTGAGCGCGCGTGACCTGTATTACAAGCTCATTCGCGCCAACGTTCGCTGCAACATCAACGACGACTGGCATGTTCAACTGGTGAATGCGACAAACATGGGAGAGGGTGACCTTGCGATTGCCTTCAGCTATTCGGGGCTTACGCACGAGGTCATCAGTTGCTCAAGAAGGGCAAAGAAGCGCGGAGCGAGGCTCATCGCCATTACTCGTGCAGGGCATGACTCGGAGCTTGTGCGCCTGGCAGACCAAACCCTTTATGTTGCATCGACGGAGTCGATATTTCGAAGCTCGGCCAGCGCGTCGAGGATTTCTCAGCTGGACATTGTCGACATCCTCTTCACGGCGTATGTGAACAGAAACTATGAGCGATGCTCCGAATGGTTCGAACGCAACTATATCGAGAGGTAGAGCGGTATAGGGTCTCGCGGCTCGCGGGATCCGGAAGGGAACAGAAATGAAGGAATACAAGATCTTGCTGGTCTGCTCGGGTGGAATGTCAACCTCTGTGCTCATGAACAAGATGGAGAAGTACGCCCAGGAGAAGGGCATCTCTCTTGCTGTTGACGCCTGTGGCACCGGTAACTATGAGGACGAGGCGAAAGACTACGACATCATTCTCCTGGGGCCTCAGATTGCATACCGAAAGGCACAGATCGCGGGTACCGTGAATATCCCGGTCGTGCCAATCGCGCCTCAGGACTATGCGTTTGGCAATGTTGAAAACATCCTCAAGGGAGTCGACAAGGTTCTCGGGTAACACCACCTTTAGCACCACCACCAAGCTGAAAAATGAATACATGAACGAACAGGAGGACGTATGGAGAAGTTCCAGAAGTTCTTGGAAGAGAAGCTAGGGCCCGTGATGAGCAAACTCGGGTCAAACAGGTATCTGCTCGCCGTTCGTGACGGCGTCATCGCGGCACTTCCGCTCATTATCGTCGGTTCATTCTTCCTCATCATCGCGAACCCACCCCTTCCCGAGGATTGGGGCGTATACCAGTTCCTCAAGGCCAATGCCGCAACCATTCTTCTCCCATACCGCATGACCATGTACATCATGTCCCTCTATGCGGTCTACGGAATGGGCAATAGCCTTGCAAAGTCGTATGGGCTTGACGGCCTCTCCGGTGGCGTCATGTCCGTCATGGCTTTCCTTCTCACCATCACGCCGGTCAACGTTAGCGCCGATGCCAACGCGGGGATTGCCGGCTTTGTCCTGCCTATGGCTTCTCTCGGAAGCGGCGGCCTCTTCGTTGGCATGATTGTGACGTTCATCGCGATCAACATCTTCCGCCTCACGCAGAACTCAAAGTTCCACATTACGATGCCGGAGCAGGTACCCCCCTCGGTCTCCCGTTCGTTTGAGGCCCTGACGCCGACGCTCCTTGTGATGCTCCTTATCGGCTCCATCACGTACTACCTGGGCTTCAACTGGAACGGTGCCATCACCGCCATCATCACCCCGCTCGTTGCGGCTACTGACACCCTGCCAGGCGTGCTGCTCGTGTGCTTCCTCACCTGCTTCTTCTGGTTCTTCGGCATTCACGGTGTGTCGATTGTGGGTTCCATCGCGCGCCCGCTGTGGCTTGCCCTCCTCGAGCAGAACGCTAATGCCGCGGCTTCCGGAGTCGCCGGAACGGCACTGCCCGCCATTGGCGCCGAGCCCTTCTATCAGTGGTTCATCTGGATTGGCGGCTCCGGCTGCACCATTGGTCTTGCAATCCTGCTGGTCACCGTTTGCAAGTCAAAGTACCTGAAGGATCTTGGGCGCATTGGCATCGCACCCGCGCTCTTCAACATCAACGAGCCCCTCATCTTTGGTGCCCCTGTGGTGCTCAACCTCACCCTTGCCATCCCCTTCGTGGTCACGCCCATGATTTCGGCTACCATCGCATGGGTGGCAACGAGCCTTGGACTGGTCAACCGAGTTGTGATTACGGCTCCTTGGACGCTTCCCGGCCCCGTTGGCGCCTACCTCGCAACCGGCGGCGACTGGCGTGCGGCGGTTCTCTGCTGCATCCTCATCGCCGTGTCCATTGCTTGCTATTTCCCCTTTGTCAAGATGTATGACAAGCAGTTCCTCGACCAGGAGCAGCTTGCGGAGGAAGAGAAGTAGCCAAGGGCATCTGCTGTCCCAGGTATCTGTTGCGGCCCCGGGGCGTAGACTCCGGGGCCGTTGTTGTAATTCAATCTGAGACAAGGAGGGACGCATGAAGCGTCTTGGAATCTCGATTTATCCCGAGAAGAGCGATCGCGAACAGCTGCTGGACTATCTGGAGCGGGCTTCTGCGGCGGGCTTCTCCCGCATCTTCAGCTGCCTGCTCTCGGTGAAGGACAGCCGCGAGAATGTCATGCGCGACTTCTCTGAGATAAATGCGCGTGCGCATGAGCTTGGTTTTGAGGTGGTTCTCGACTGCAACCCCAGGGTCTTCGACGAGCTTGGGGTTTCCTACCGGGACCTTTCCTTTTTCAGGCAGATTGGTGCGGACGGCATCCGCCTCGACATGGGGTTTACGGGCAATGAGGAGTCTCTCATGACCTTTAACCCCGAGGGGCTTACTGTTGAGGTAAACATGAGCAATGACGTCCACTACATCGACACCATCATGGACTACCAGCCGGATTCGACGCATCTTGTGGGATGCCACAACTTCTATCCCCATAACTATTCCGGCCTTGGTTTGGACTTCTTCCGGTCCTGCACGAGGCGCTTCAAGTCGTATGGACTGCAGACGGCCGCGTTCGTCAACTCCCAGGCGCCCGATACCTTTGGCCCCTGGCCGGTGACGGACGGGCTGCCAACGCTCGAGATGCATCGGCATCTTCCCCTGCGCCTGCAGGTTGAGCACTACATCTCCATGGGAGGCATCGATGACGTCATCATCTCGAACTGCTATCCCACACAGGAGGAGCTTGATAGCGTGGCAAGGCTTCCAAAGAACCTCGTTTCCTTTGGCGTGGCCCTTGTCGACATGCTACCAGAGGTCGAGCGCTCCATCGTTCTGGACGAGCTGCACTTCAACAGGGGTGACGTCTCAGAGAACTTCATCAGGTCCACGCAGAGCCGCGTGAAGTATCGAGGACATCACTTTGACGTCCTGAATACGCCCGAGACGATTCGCCGGGGTGACGTTGTCATCGAAAGCAGCGAGTACGGTCACTATGCCGGCGAGCTGCAGATTGCCCGAAACGACATGAAGAACAGCGGCATGAGCAACGTTGTCGGCCATATCCCCGAGGAGGAGCTCTTCTTGATTGACACCATCAAGCCCTGGCAGAAGTTCCGCTTCCATGAGGCGAATGCATCGTGAGATGGCTTGGCATTGATGGCGGCGGCACGAAGACTACCTTCAGCGTGTTTGACGAGCGCATGAACAGGGTCGCCACCACTGAGCTTCCTACCTGCCACATTGGGCAGGTAGGGGAGAAGGGGCTGCGAGACATTCTTCTCGCCGGAATGCGCTGGGCTGAGAAGGACGGTGGCATTGGCGCTGATTGGGGCGTTGGGTTCGGTCTTGCCGGTTACGGCAACGAGCCCATCTCCCGCGCGGCGATAGAGTCCGTCTGCGCGGGGGTGGTGCACGGCCACCCCTACGTCCTGATGAGCGACCTCAAGGCTGGGTGCGTTGCGGCCTTGGGCCTTGAGGACGGTGTCGTCATGGTTGCCGGCACCGGATCAGCCGCGCTGGGCATTAGGGGCGACCGCGAGCTTCGCTGCGGAGGCTGGGGCTTCCAAATTGGGGACGAGGGAAGCGGCTGGTGGATGGGCCGTCGCATCCTTGAGGCGTTTAGCAGGGAATCTGATGGAAGGCTGCCCCGAGGGGCGATTTACCGTATTGTGCGGGAGCGCCTTGGCCTCAAGAACGACTACGACCTCATCGCTCTGCGCAGAACAACGCTTTCGGGCCGAACTGAGGTTGCCGCCCTTGCACCCATGGTTTTCGAGGCGGCGGTAGACGGCGATTACGAGGCAAGCCGTATCCTCAGGGATGCTGCCGCCGCAGATGCGGAGATGGCTTCAACAATCGTGTCCAGGCTATTCCCCGCGGCATCTGAGGTGAAGACGTCCTACATAGGGGGCACTTTCAAGGGTGGAAACGGAGCACTTCTCGGGCTGCTTGGAGATGGGATGCTTCCTCAACCATGCAAGCTTGTCCCGCCCGCGTTTGGGCCTGATGCGGGGGCGTGCCTGGTTTTGAGACGATCGATTGTGGGGAGGGGGTAACCGTGCTCGCCGTTGGACTCATGAGCGGCACAAGCCTCGATGGAGTCGATGCCGCGCTGGTCGAGATTTCTGGAGTGGATGAGTCGACTGACGTCAAGCTGAGATCTTTCGTCACCGTTCCCATGCCCGTCGACACGCGAAAGAGGATCGAGGCGGCTTGCGATCCCGAGAGAAGTTCCTCTCGGCTGCTGTGCTCCCTTAACTTTGAGCTGGGCCAGCTGTTCTCCCGCGCGGTCGAGGCAGCGAGCGCTGCTGCTGGCGTCGCGGATTCCGACCTCGCCTTCGTGGCAAGCCATGGGCAGACAGTGTGGCACGAGCCCTATCCCGCCGAGGGTTTATGCGCCGGGACCCTCCAGCTGGGAGAGCCTGCAGTCATTGCTCGCGAGCATGGGGTTTGCGTGGTCTCGGATTTTCGCAAGGCGGATATGGCCGCAGGTGGTCAGGGCGCTCCCCTTGTTCCCTTCTCAGAGAAAATCCTGTACGGAGATGCCAAGAGAAACGTTGTGCTTCTCAACCTGGGCGGAATAGGCAACGTGACGGTGCTTCCGCACGACAATGTGTCTGGGGTCTTTGCCTTTGACACAGGCCCTGGCAACATGATGATCGACGAGGCGTGCAAGCGCCTCTTTGGCAAGCCCTTTGATGCGGGTGGGGCAATAGCGAGACGCGGCGCCGTTAACGAGGGGCTTCTCGACGAGCTTATGGGAAACCCGTTCCTTGCGAAAGAGCCCCCAAAGAGTACGGGACGAGAGGTGTTTGGTGCAGGGTCGATGGACCGGCTCCTCTCGTCCAATTCGAATCTTGTCCCGGAGGACATCGTGCGTACCCTCACGGAGTTTACTTCGGCCAGCGTTGCAGATGCCTGCACGCGCTATGTAGTGCCGCGGGTGCATGGGAAAATCGACCGCCTTGTCGTGGGTGGAGGCGGGGCGCACAATCCGGTGGTTCTAGAGGGAATTGCCCGCAGATTGCCCCAGACAGAGGTGATGACCCAAGAGGACCTTGGCTTCTCAAGCGATGCGAAAGAGGCCGTTGCCTTCGCAATCCTTGGAAACCAGACTCTTCATGGCAGGCCGTCTAACGTACCCACGGCGACGGGTGCGGCGGGCCCCGCCGTCTTGGGCAACATCACTCTGCCCCCGCAGGGGTGGACCCATTCCGTGTGCGCATGCGTTAAGGAGGCTTAGATGAGCAAAGGTCGTGCTAAGAACAGGAAACGGAATACCAGCGAGCCCGCCCACGTGAAGATGTACGGCGTCATTACCGAGGACCGCGTCCAGGAGCAGGTCGAGAGAACCGGAACGTACCCCTTCACGTTTGCGAGCTCTGCAATCATTGCGGCAGCCGCTCTCCTGGGCTACCTAGTCCTCCCGGCCGCGTTGCTCGAGCTGGGCATTGAGGCGAGAGCGTCGATGCTGGTGCTTGGGCCGCTTCTCATATCGGCGGCGCTCGCCCTCACCCGTTATTTCCTCGACTCAAAGAGGGGCCCTATACGGGGATTCTGGGTGACTCTCGTCACTACCCTGGTGGCGCTTCTCGTGATTACGTACCTTATGGCGTTTCTCGGCATTGCGTTGTAGGCTCCGTCTGCGACACGGGGTGGGCGGGTCTCTCTCGTCCGCCCTACGTTAGAAGCATCTTGCTTTTCAGATGTTGGCCGCCTTTGACCCAGTCTGTGTAACAACGAACAGATACAGTGATATGTGACCAATAGGCCGGAGACATCTCATGGGCTATGGGGAACAAGAGCGCTGGTGTCGGCGCGAGGACAAGAACATCTACGGCAAGCTGTTTCTGCCGGATGGCTGGGATGGCGGCCGCCCGCGAGCAACGGCGATCTTCTCGCATGGGCTGAGCACGAACCATGGAGACATGGAGCCCTACGCACGCACTGCGGCAGAGCGTGGCATGGTCTCATACTTCTTTGACTTTTGCGGCGGTGGCAATTACAGCAGGAGCGACTGGCTGGACAACATGTCGCTTTTCACCGAGCAGCACGACCTCGAGTCCGTTGCCTGGGAGCTCTCCCGTGAACCGTTCGTAGACGAGAAGAATGTGTTTCTCTGCGGTTCGAGCCTTGGGGCAACGGTGACGCTCATGGCCGCCCGTGCGAATGCGGAACTGGTACGTGGCTGCATCCTTCTCTACCCGGCGTTCAACTTACACGATGCAGTGCGCCAGACGTGTCCAAACCGCGACCTTCTTCGTGGTCGTTTTCCCATCATGAGTATGGACGTGAGCGGAGAGTTCTTTAGGTCTTGCTACGACTACGACTTCTACGAGCACATCCCGGCTTTTCCACGAGATGTCCTGCTCTTTCACGGTGATGCAGACAATGCCGTGCCCCCTGTCCTACTCGCAGCGTGCGGCGAGTCTCTTTCCCAGCTGCGAGCTGCGCGTTATCCCCGGCGGCTGCCATGGCTTCACGGGCGAGCAGTACTGGCAGGTTGTTGACCAGGCTACCGATTGGCTGCGGGCGCACATAGTGCGGTAGCAGGGCTGATTTCCCTTAATGCCCCTCTGCTTTAGAAACGCCGCCGATAAAACGTTTTTTCCTACCGCCTACGGAGGGTGCGCGTTACCCATTGTGGCCATGGGTAGGTTACTCTGTGCGTTGGTGGTCAATGTACAACTGTTTGGAGGAACTCATGTTTGAAATCAAGGACAAGACGGCGGTTGTGACTGGCGGCACCTCGGGCATTGGCCTGGCTACCGCGAAGGCATTCCTCGAGAAGGGCGCCAAGGTCGTAATCGCCGGCCGTAATGAGGAGCGTGGCGCCAAGGCACTTGAGGAACTCAAGGCGGTATCTCCTGATGTAGTCTTCCACAAGACCGATACCAGCGATCCTGCGCAGGTCAAGGACCTCATCGACTTTGCCGTGAAGACATACGGTTCGGTCGACATCATGTACAACAATGCCGGCATCGCCAACTTCCTCCCCGTTGACCAGATGAGCGACGAGGACTTCAACAAGCTCATCTCCATTAACCTCACCGGCGTGTTCTACGGCATTAAGTACGCAGCGCTGCAGATGGAGAAGCAGGGCCACGGCGGCGCCATCGTGAGCACCTCCTCCATCGAGGGCACCATCGGCGACCCCAACCTGCCGTCCTACAACGCCGCAAAGGGCGGCGTGAACCTGCTCACCCAGTCCGCGGCTCTGGCGCTTGCCAAGTACAACATCCGCGTGAACACCGTGAACCCCGGCTATATCTACACCGGCATGATCAATGAGAAGACGATGGGCGCCGATGGCATGAAGCGCCTCGAGTCCCTGCATCCGCTGGGACGTCTTGGCAAGGCTGAGGAGATTGCGCACGGCGTGGTGTTCCTCGTCGAGAACGAGTTCACCACCGGTACGCACCTCTACATCGATGGTGGCTATACTGCGCAGTAGCGTGGGTGCGCCTGCGCAGCCCCTTCGGCCCTCCGGTACCCGCGTGGTGCTGGAGGGCCGCGTCATGAGACAAAGGGACTGTCCCTTTGTCTCACCATCTCCCCACGTTGACCTGCTAAAGTAGTTCGGCTTATGCATGGGCGTGCGCGATTGGGAGGCGAGCATGGCGACAACAGGCGAGGGAAGAGGCCTCTTCCTCACGCTCGAGGGTATTGACGGCTGCGGCAAGACCACGCAGGCAGCCCGTCTTGCGGACGCCCTCGAGGCCGCCGGCTGTGACGTTGTGCGCCTGCGCGAGCCCGGCGGCACGGACATTTCCGAGAAGATCCGCGGCCTGCTGCTTGACCCCTCCAATGCCGAGATGTGCCCCGAGTGCGAGCTCCTGCTCTACGAGGCCAGCCGTGCGCAGCTGGTGCGGCAGGTCATCTCGCCCGCGCTCGAGCGCGGGGCAGTCGTGGTCTGCGACCGCTTCTTCGACTCGACCCTGGCCTACCAGGAGGCCGCGCGAGGCCTCTCGTCCCAGGTGGTGAGAACGGCGAACGGGCTTGGGAGCTGCGGTGTCACGCCCCACCGCACGGTTGTCCTGGACCTTGAGCCTGCGCAGGCGCTCTCGCGCGCCACGGCGGGCGGGGCGGATCGCCTCGAGGCGGAGGGCCTTGCCTTCCAGCAACGCGTTCGCGACGGCTACCTGCGCCTTGTTGGCGAGGAACCCGAGCGCGTGCACCTGGTGGACGCATCGGGCACGCCGGACGAGGTCTACTTCGCGCTTCTCGGCACCCTTGCGGACGTCCTTCCCGCATCGCTTGCAACGGAGGCGGAGCCCCATGGCCGCGGCTAGGGAAGGCGCTGCGCCGGCGCGCCCCGCAGCCGTGTTTGACTCGCTTGGTGACCAGCCGCGTGTTCGCGACCTTCTCGCCTCTGCCGTGCGCGAGGGGCGTCTCTCGCACGCCTACCTCTTTGTGGGCGCGCCTGGCTCCGGCATGGAAGAAGCGGCGCTTGCGCTGGCGCAGTGCGTGGTCTGCCCCAACGACGGCTGCGGCACCTGTGACGACTGCCGCCGCGTGGCGCACCGCACCCATCCGGACGTGCAGTGGCTCACCCCGGGAAGCGTCACCGGCTACCTTGTTGACCAGGTGCGCGACCTTATCGAGGGCGTGAACCGTGCGCCCAGCCGCGCTCGCGCGAAGGCATACGTGCTCGAGAACGCCGGTCTTCTCCGCGGTACCTCGGCAAACGCGCTGCTCAAGACCATAGAGGAGCCGCCGGAGGGCGTGATGTTCGTCCTTCTCGCCCGCTCGGTGGCCTCGGTGCTCCCCACCATTGTCTCGCGCTGTCAGGTGGTGCCGTTTCGCACCATTGCGCCGAGCGTGGCCTTGGACGAGGTCATGCACCGCTCCGGTGCCAGTGAGGCCGAGGCCCGCGTGGCGCTCTCGGTTGCCGGCACGCCCTCTCGTGCCTGCGACTTCCTTGCGTCGCCCTCGCGCCGAGAAGTGCGGCGCCTGGTCGTGCGCATTCTGGACGAGCTTGGTCGCGACGACTCGTGGGACGTGCTCTGCTCGGCACGCGATCTTCTGGCGGCCGTGCGCGTGCCCCTGAAGGACGTGCAGGTTGCCCAGGACGAGGCCGCTAAGGAGAGCGCGGATTTTCTCACCGCCTCTGCTCTCAAGCAGGTGGCTGACGCCAACAAGCGCGAGCTTACGGCCCGTGAGCGTTCGGGTATCATAGAGGCTCTGGCTGCTGCGGACTCGCTTCTGCGCGACGTGCTGGTGCGCTGTGAGGGCGTGCCGCAGAAGATCGTGAACGAGGACGCGGCTGCCGTGGTCGATCGCCTTGCCGCGTCGACGGGAACGCCTGGCGCCTTGACCGCGCTCGACGCCGTCTCTTCTGCAGGCGACGACCTAGCGCACAACGTATCACCCCAGCTGGCCCTTGAGGTCATGCTTCTTCGTATCAAGGAGGCACTTGCATGCCCACCGTCATTCCGGTGAAGTTTAAATATGCCGCCCGCGACTTGTGGTTTGACGTCGCGGGCATCGAGGCCCTCGAGGGCGACCACGTGATCTGCGCTACCGAGCGCGGCCACGAGATTGGCCTTGCCACCGCCGACCCGCGCGAGATGAGCTCCGAGGACCTTGACCGCGTGACCAACCACGCGCAGCTCAGGCCCGTGCTTCGTGTTGCAAGCGACGAGGATCTGGACCATGCCGAGGAGCTGGCAGAGCTTGGCGAGAAGGCCCTGCCTGTGTTCAGGCGCCTTGTCTCGCAGAGCGGACTCGATATGAAGCCCGTGGGCGTCGAGTACCTCTTCGATGGCGACAAGGTCGTCTGCTACTTCTCGGCCGAGGAGCGCGTGGACTTTCGCCAGCTTGTGCGTGACCTCTCGCGCGAGCTGCACGAGCGCATCGACATGCGTCAGATTGGCGTGCGCGAGGAGGCCGCCGTGGTTGGCGGCTGGGGCCACTGCGGCCAGGAACTGTGCTGCACCCGCTTTGGTCTTGCCTTCGAGCCCGTCTCCATCCGCATGGCTAAGGAGCAGGACCTGCCGCTCAACTCCACCAAGATCTCTGGTGCATGCGGCCGCCTCATGTGCTGCCTGCGCTATGAGTTCGAGGCATACCGCGACTTCAAGGGCCGTGCCCCCAAGCGCAACGCCGTCATCGAGACGCCGCTGGGCAAGGCCAAGATCGTTGAGTACGACACGCCCAAGGAGGAGATCTGCCTGCGCCTTGAGAACGGCAAGCAGGTGCGCGTGCCGCTGGCGGAGATGACCGCCTCAGATGCCGCCGTCAAGAAGTCGAAGGACCTGGGCTGCGCCTGCCGCCCGGACACAGTGACGCGCGACGTCCTCGAGCGCCTGCAGTCGCCCGATGTGCGCATGGCCCTGGCCGAGCTTGACCGCGCCAACGGCGTGACGCCGCCCGAGGGCTTTGATGACGCAGACCTCTTCGTGCAGCCCAAGCGTCGCCGCAGGCGTTCGGGTGACGGTGGAGATGCGGCAGGCGGCGCCGAGAAGCGCCCGGCTGCCGGTGCGCCATCGCCGTATGCCGCTGGCGCGGAGGGCGAGCAGCAGCCCGCAAGGCGTCGCCACCGCAAGGGCCGCACGGCGCGCGTTGAGCTTGCCGCCGAGGAGTTCGAGGTCACGGTGACGAGCGGCGTCGAGCCCGACGCGGACGCTCCCAAGCCCATGCGCCGTCGCAGGCACCACCGCGTTGCCGGTGGTACAAACGCTCCGGCCGGCGCTGAGGGCGGGGAGAGCCAGGGACGTGGCTCGGGTGCCGAGAAGGGCGCCGGTGCCGGGCAGGCACAGGGCGGACAGCAGCGTCGTCGCACACGTCACCCGGGGGACCGCGGTGGTGCTGCGGCGCAGGGTGGCCATCCCGCTCCCAAGCACATGGCGCCTGCAAAGCCCGCCGATGGCGCTGCCGGCCAGGCAGCCGGTGACGGAGCTGCTCCCAAGAGGCGTCGTCGCCACCGTGGCGGCCGCGGGCGTCGAGGCAGCGGCGATGGCGGAGCCACCGGAGGGTCCACAGGCGGCAGCACGACGTCGCCGACGGGGGAGTAGGTCGTAGGCGCTTCGGCCGCTCCGCGCTTCTCGGCCTGTCGTCGAGATCCGAAGCGGCCGCGCGCTTCTCGGCCCGCCGACCTACCGTTCGACCCGCTAGCCTACTGTGGCTGTGGGGCAGTTTTTCGACACATAACGCCGTTAATCTCGGCAGAAACGTCTGAAAACTGCCCCGATTCGCGCCGCGGAGCGACCGTCCTCCGACCGTCCTTCGCATTTCGCTCGTTCAACACCAGGGAGGAACCCGATGTACACACTTTCGACCGAGTACTGGTTTGATTCGGCGCACTTCCTTACCGACTACAACGGCAAGTGCGAGAACCTCCATGGTCACCAGTGGCGCGTGACCGCCTACGTGCGCGCGGACGAGCTTGGCACCTCTGGCACGGAGAAGGACATGGTTGTGGACTTTGCCACGCTCAAGCGCATCGTGCGCGAGGAGTGCGACGCCCTTGACCACACCTTCCTCGTGGAGGAGGGCTCGCTTGCGCCTGCGACCCTGGAGGCGCTAAAGTCTGAGGGTTTCAGCCTGACCATCCTGCCCTTCCGCACCACCTCGGAGAACCTTGCGCACTACCTCTTCGACCGGCTCTTGGCGCGCGGCCTTCCCGTCTGTCGGGTCGATTGCAACGAGACGCCCAACAACCGGGCGTCGTACGAGCCGGACGAAGATTAGGACCCCGAGGCCGGAGCGCCGGCGTCCTTCTCGGCACTAGCCGCTACGCGTTCGCACCCAAATGTGTATCCCGCGCAGGTCGCCACAGGTTCGCACGTCGAATGTGTATCGCTTCGCTACACGTTAAATCCCGAATATGTGACAGATGTGTCATGGCAGCGAACGCATGGTAGCGCGTTTAAACCCCCAACCTGCGCTACACTCTGAATAAGCGCTGAACTTTGATGGGAGCGAGGTGGCGCATGGCAGAGAACGCCCTTCACGGTGTCAACCTCACTGGTTGGCTTACGCTCGAATCCTGGGTCACGCCGGAGCTCTTTTCCGGCTCTGGTGCTCTTGACGAGCCCTCGCTCATCACGTCGCTTGGTGCCAAGGGATACCGCGAGGTAGTGCGTCGTCACCGCGCCCGCTTCCTCACCAAAGACGACTTCTCCCGCATCGCCTCGCGCGGATTCAACGCCGTGAGGCTGCCCGTGCCCTGGTACGTCTTTGGCGACGCAGGTCCCAATCCCGGCCCCTACCTGGGCTGCATTGACGAGGTGGACCAAGCCCTCGAGTGGGCAGAGGAGATAGACCTCAAGGTTGTCTTTGCGCTCGCCGTGAACCCCGGCGTTCCTGGTGACGAGCAGAGCTGGAACAACTTTACCGACGAGCGTGGCATCCGCGAGAACTCGCTCTGGGTCCTCTCTCAGCTGAGCTCGAGGTACGCCTCGCGTATGGGCTTCTACGGCATAGAGGTGGCGGATGACGCCCGCATCCAAACGCGGCGCGGCCTGGGCGTGACCGACGGCTTGCCCGGCCACCTGCTGAGAAACTACTACCGTGCCGCCTACGACCGCGTGCGCGAGGCTGCCGGTCCAGATCCGGTGGTCATTCTCCCCGACGCGGGCATTCCCACTGACTGGCGCCGCTTCATGGCGCAGCGCCAGTACCAAAACGTCTGGCTTGACTGCCATCTGGAGAGGCCCTCTGCCATCATGGCCGACATGGGCTATGCGCCTGGGGCAAACACCATGGGCCTGCGGCACATCATGGCAGCCATCCACCGTCACATCCGCGAGGATCAAAAGAGCGGCCTTCCCGTGATGGTGGGCAAGTGGTCTTCGGCGCTTCCCATCGCCGACGCCGCCATGACGCCCGAGGGTCGCGTGGCGCTCGAGCGCATCTATGCGTCCGAGCAGCTCACGGCATACGAGAAGCTCCCGGCATGGTTCTTCCAAACATGGAAGACCACGGGCAGGCTCTCCAGCTGGGACGCCCGCGTGGCGCTCTCCTCCTTTGAGCGGGGGCTTATCTGCTGATGGCCGGCATTCTCTCTGTGGTTGGCACGCCCATAGGAAACCTCGAGGACGCCTCGCCGCGCGTCAGGCGCACGTTGGGCGAGGCGGACGTCATTCTCTGCGAGGACACACGCGTCACGGCTCGGCTCCTCTCGGCCTTTGACCTGCACGTTCCTCTCGTGCGTTGCGACGAGAACGTCATTGCGTCGCGCGTGGCCTCCGCGCTGGAGCGCCTGGAGGCGGGGGAGCGCGTGGCGTTTGTCTCCGACGCGGGCATGCCGGGCGTGAGCGACCCCGGACAGCGCTTGGTAGACGCCGCTCTTGACGCGGGACTCCCCGTGGAGGTCGTACCGGGCCCGTCTGCCGTTACCTGCGCCGTGGTCGCGTCCGGCCTGGCGTGCGAGCACTTCTTCTTTGAGGGGTTTCTTCTACGCCGCCACTCCGCGCAGGTTGCACGCCTCGGCGAGCTTGCCGAGGTACCGGGCGCAATCGTGTGCTACGAGTCGCCGCATCGCGTAGCCGCCACGCTCGCGAGCGTGGCCGAGGTCATGCCTGGCCGCCGCGTTGCCCTGGTACGCGAGCTCACCAAGGTGCACGAGGAGGTCGTGCGCAACGATGCCGTGGCTCTGGCTGCCCAGATTGCCGCGCGCGGCGAGGTTCGCGGAGAGTGCGTGGTCGTAATTGCGCCGCCCACGGTGGAGGAGCTTGAGGAGCGCCGTCATGTCGCGGCCAGCGCCGGTGCGGCGCCCACGCTCGAAGAGTCAATCCGCGAGGGGCTCGCCGCGGGCGAGCCTAAGTCCGCGCTGGCAAAGCGCCTGGCAAAAGCCTTCTCGGCCCCTCGCGCCCAGGTCTACGACCAGGTGGTGGCTGCCGCCCAGGCTTCCGCCAACGGCGAGCAATAGCGCCCTGCCGCTTCGCTTTTTGCATACGCACTACAATCCAATCACAGACACCTTGCATCACAGATCACGTTGGGAGGCCCCATGCTCGTAGGTGACAAGATTTGGATCGCCCAGGGCGAGAAGCCCTGCTGCCTGCTCCTCAACCAGGCCAACCGTCACGGCCTTATCGCCGGCGCCTCCGGGACGGGCAAGACCGTGACGCTCAAGGTGATTGCCGAGGGCTTCTCGCAGGCAGGCGTGCCCGTTTTCATGGCAGACGTCAAGGGCGACGTCACGGGCATGGCCCAGGCAGGGGAGATGACGGACTTCATCCGCAAGCGCTGCCAGGACACCTTCAACCTCAAGGAGGACGAGGTCAGCTTCCAAGGCGCGCCGGTGCGCATCTGGGACATGCTGGGCGAGAAGGGCATCCCCGTGCGCGTGACCGTCTCTGACATGGGGCCGGTCATGCTCGCGCGCATCCTGGGACTCACCCAGGTCCAGGGGGGCGTCCTCAACATCGTCTTTCGCGTGGCAGACGAGAACGGCCTTCTCCTCATCGACCTCAAGGACCTGCGCTCCATGCTCTCGTACGTGTCCGAGCACGCCAAGGAGCTGCAGACCACGTACGGCAACGTCTCGCCGCAGTCCGTTGGAGCCATCCAGCGCGCGCTCATCTCGGTGGAGGACCAGGGCGGAAACATCTTCTTTGGTGAGCCCAGCCTGAGCCTTGAGGACTGGTTTGCCTGCGCTCCGGACGGCCGCGGCTACGTGAACATCCTGAACGCGGCCAAGCTCATCCAGACCCCGCAGATCTACGCCATGTTCCTGCTCTGGATGCTCTCCTCGCTCTTTGACATCCTGCCCGAGGTGGGAGACCCCGATAAGCCCAGGTTTGTGTTCTTCTTTGATGAGGCGCACCTGCTCTTTGACGACATGCCCAATGAGCTTGTGGACAGGATCGTCCAGGTGGTGAAGCTCGTGCGCTCGAAGGGCGTTGGCGTCTACTTCATCACGCAGTCGCCGTCGGACATCCCCGACGAGGTGCTGGCGCAGCTCTCCAACCGCGTGCAGCACGGCCTGCGCGCGTACACGCCCGCCGAGCAGAAGGCCGTTCGCGCCGCGGCGGCAAGCTTCCGAGAGAACCCGGCCTTCGACTCGGTGCAGGCGCTCCAGGATCTGGGCACCGGAGAGGCGCTGGTCTCTCTTCTGGACGAGGAGGGCAGACCGTCCGTGGTTGAGCGCGCCCGCGTACTCTTTCCCCAGTGCCGCATGGCCGCGGCGGACTCAGACATTATGGACAGCGTCTTCTCGGCGCAGGCCGACCTCATGGAGAAGTACGGCACGGCCATAGACCGCGAGAGCGCCTACGAGCAGATTCAGGGCAAGCGTGACGTTGCGGCGGCAAATGCCCAGCTTGCGGCCGAGCGCGCCGCCTTCGAGAAGGAGAAGGCCGAGTTTGAGGCCAAGCGCCAGAAGGAGGCCGAGCGCGCCGCCAAGGAGCAGCAGAGGGCGGATGAGAAGGCCGCCCGCGAGGCGGAGCGCGAGGCGGCACGGGCGGAGGCAGCCGCCCAGAAGCAGGCCGAGCGCGAGGCGCGGGAGCGCGAGAAGGCCCAGCAGGAGGTGGCCAGGCAGGTGGGGAGGGTTGCCACTTCGATGATTGGCTCCTTTGGGCGCGAGGTCACGCGGCAGCTTGCTCGCGGCCTCATGGGGAGCCTCAAGCGCTAGGGTCCTTTTGCTGAGCAACGCGGGACTCCACGCGTCCGCTGTATAATCACCAACCGCGTGCGCACCGCGCACCTACGCACCATCCGTCATTAGGAGACCCAACCCATGGCAAAGCCGAGCTTCTTCATCACCACGCCCATCTACTACGTCAACGCCAAGCCGCACCTGGGCACGGCCTACTCGACCGTCCTCTGCGACGTCGAGGCGCGCTACCGCCGCGCGACGGGCTACGACGTCAAGTTCCTCACGGGCATGGACGAGCACGGCGAGAAGGTCGCCGAGGCCGCGGCCGCGCATGGCATGACCCCGCAGGAGTGGTGCGACTCCCAGGCCCCCTTCTTCAAGGACCTCTGGCGCCAGCTCGAGATCTCGAACGACGACTTCATTCGCACCACCGAGCAGCGCCAGCACGACGCGGTGCAGTACCTCTGGGAGCGCATGAGGGAGTCCGGCTACCTCTACAAGGGCTCCTACGACGGCTGGTACTGCGTGCCCGAGGAAACCTACTTCACCGAGACCCAGGTCACGAAGTCCGATGAAGAGCACCACACCGAAGGTCAGCACCTCTGTCCCGACTGCGGCCGCCCGCTCGAGCGCGTGCAGGAGGAGTCCTACTTCTTCAAGCTCTCCGCGTTCCAGGACCGCCTGCTCAAGCTCTATGACGAGCACCCGGACTTTGTCCAGCCCGACTTCCGCATGAACGAGGTCCGCAGCTTCGTGGAGGGGGGCCTTCAGGACCTGTCCGTTTCACGTACGAGCTTTGACTGGGGCATCCCCGTGCCCTTTGACGAGAAGCACGTGACCTACGTGTGGTTCGACGCCCTTCTCAACTACATGACCGCCGTGGGCTACGGCGTTGACACCCCCGAGGCCAAGGCAGAGCTGGCGTATCGCTGGCCCGCGCAGTACCACGTTGTGGGCAAGGACATCATCCGCTTCCACTGCGTGATCTGGCCGGCCATGCTCATGGCCATTGGCGAGGCTCTGCCCGAGCACGTCTTTGCCCACGGCTTCCTCATGGTGCGCAACGAGGAGACGGGCCAGGGCGAGAAGATGTCCAAGAGCCGCGGCAACGCCATCGCGCCGCAGGACGTGATCGACCTTCTCGGCGTCGAGGGCTATCGCTACTACTTCATGACCGACGTTGTGCCCGGCGAGGACGGAGCCATCAGCTTCTCTCGCATGGAGCAGGTCTACAACGCCGACCTGGCCAACAGCTGGGGCAACCTGGTGTCGCGTGCGCTCAACATGAGCGCGAAGTACTTTGACGGCAAGACGCCCGAGCTTGCGGACGGCTGGGCGGACGAGCCGAGCCCCCTGCGTGAGATCGCCCAGGGCATCGAGGGCCGCTACGCCGAGCACATGGACAAGCTTGAGTACGTCCAGGCAAAGGACGTGGTGATGGAGCTCGTCCACGCCGCCAACCACTACGTAGAGGACATGGCGCCGTGGACGGTAGCCAAGGACTTCACGCGCGTCGGCGAGCTTGCCCAGATCATCGCGAACCTGCTCGAGTCCATCCGCATCTGCGCGCATCTGCTGGCGCCCTTCATGCCCGAGACCTCGGCCGAGGTGCTGCGTCGCATGGGCGCCGGCGACGAGGTTGACACCACCGACCTTGCGTCCGTGTGCGAGTGGGGCCGGCTCGTTGGCGGCGTCGAGGTGACGAAGGGCAACGCGCTCTTCCCGCGCCTGCAGAAGAAGTAGGCGCCATGCACTCCTGGCTTGCCAACCAGTCCGCAACGCGAGACGTGCTCGACGAGTTTGGGCTTTCGACAAAGCACCGGCTTGGGCAGAACTTCCTGGTGGACGATACGGTGATCGGCCGGATCCTGGAGCTGGCGGAGCTTGACCCCACTGACGTGGTTCTTGAGGTGGGGCCGGGGATCGGTACCCTCACGGTGGCCATGATGCCGCGCGTGGGCGCCGTCTGTGCCGTGGAGGCCGACCGCCAGCTCGAGCCGGTGCTGGCCGAGACCTGCGCGCAGGACTCCGACCGTCTGCACCTGGTGATGGGGGATGCCCTCCGGGTGATTCCGGACGGGCTTCCGCTTGAGCCGGGCAAGTTTGTCTCGAACCTGCCCTACCAGGTGGCGGCGACCCTCATCCTCAAGGTGTTTTCCGAGGTGCCCTCGGTGCAGCGTGCCGTGGTGATGGTCCAGGCCGAGGTTGCCGACCGCATCTGTGCTGCCCCAGGGTCCAAGACCTACGGTGCCTACACGGCAAAGCTGGCGCTTCTCGGCCGTGTGACCGGTCGATTTGAGGTGGGGCCGGGCTCGTTCAACCCGCCGCCGCACGTGAACTCCGCCGTCGTGCGCATCGACCGCGCACCGCTCGAGGGTGTGCCGGAGTCTACGCCGGCGGTGATCGACGCCGCGTTTGCGCAGCGCCGCAAGACCATCCGGAACTCCATGGCCTCAAGCGGGTACGAGAAGGGCGCGCTGGACGCGGCGTTCGCCGCGTGCGGGATCGCGCCGGGGGTGCGTGCCGAGATCCTCTCGCCCAAGGACTTCGTGCGGCTGGCGGCTGCGCTGGAGGGCGCGGCTGCGGGGGAGAGCGGTGCGGATGCCTAGCGCGCTTCTCGGCCTTGATGCCCTCACGCTTGAGGACGGCCACCTCTTCCACGACCGCAAGGGCCGACCGCGGGAGCTGCCGCCGGCGACCGCGCCACTGGCTGACACCCACGGCCACCTCACAAGCTTTACGCGGCACGATCCCTCGATTGCCATCTGCCGCGCGGCGCTGGCGGGCGTGCGCCTTCTGGTTGTGCCGGTTGACCCCGTGGATGAGGTGCCGCGCCTCTTTCCCTCGGCGGCGGTGTACCTCTCATGGATAGACGAGCAGGTAGAGCGTGCCGCCGAGCGTCTGGAGGAGTGCGTGCGGCATGGGCTTGTGCCTCCGGAGTGCGCTGGGTATGCGGACCTTCCGCCGCTAGTGGAGCGCGTGCGCATTGTGGTCGGGGCGCACCCGTACGGTGCCGCGCGTCTGGACAGGGCCGCGCTTGCCTGCCTGGACGAGCTTCTCGCCAGCCCGCGTTGCGTGGGCGTGGGCGAGATTGGCCTGGACTTTGGACCGTACAACGAGCTGCCGGCAGACGTTCAGGAGGCTGCGTTCAGGCGTCAGCTTGCCGTTGCCCGCGAGCATGGCCTGCCTGTTGAGCTTCACATTCGTGATGGTCAGGATCCCGATGACCACTCCGCCCACGAGCTTGCGGCGCGGGTGCTGGCCGAGGAGGGCGTTCCTGCCGCCGGGTGCGACCTGCACTGCTTCACGGACGGCCCCGAGGTAATGGCTCCCTTTGTGGAGCTGGGCTGCCACATTGCCTTTGGTGGGGCGTCCACGTTCAAGCGCTCCGATGACATCCGCGAAGCTGCGGCAGCCTGCCCTGCTGAGCTGTTGCTTTCCGAGACGGACTGTCCCTACATGGCGCCCGTGCCGCTGCGCGGCGAGGAGTGCGAGCCCGCAATGGTGGCCTTCTCGGCCGCCTGCGTCGCCGCTGTCCGCGAGGATACGGGCATTGCTACGAGGGACGAGACGTATGCCGCGCTCTGGGAGAACGCCTGCGATCTTCTCGGCTAGCAATGCCTGGGAGCTTTTGCGTGCTTGCCCGGCGCTTTGGCCCTCCTGTCACCCTTCCTGCCGCCCTCCGCTTTCGTCCTCACGCCCTTCTTTTGCCCTTCCAAAAACCTGCGGGTTAATAGCACCCCTCTGTGCGGAAGCAAGCCGTCTACCTGCGGTCCTTGTCAGCGGCGTCCTTGGCGAACTGCAATTAACCCGCAAGTTTCTCGGCGACAAAGGACTGCGGGGAGGCCGGCTCTGTGCTCTTCCGCTCGGCTGCGTTCGCCTTTGCCGAGACGGAATTATCGCTCAATATTTCCAGATTTCCTCAAGCTCAACTGGTCGAAGGGGCTGCGGACAAAAAGTTGGACCGAGGAGGTCCGGGACTGGGGGTCCGCAT
>CADFJN010000026.1 GCA_902834555.1 Atopobiaceae bacterium | reverse complement strand
AGGCGCAGGCTGGGGCTTGCGGGGTAGGATGGTCCAAGAAAACGTCCGCATCCCCGAATGTCTTTCTCGTAAGAAATTTCGTTCAATAATCGGGGAAGCTCTGGGGAAGCTCTGGGGAAGCTCTGGGCGAGCCTCTCGACAAGCCCCTCGACCAGCCCCGGCCGCCGGCCTCGCGACCAGCCTCCTCGACCGTCGGTCCCTCGGCGGCCGCCGGCCCCACGACCTATGCTCGTCAATAAGCGGGAGCGCCGCACTTCCGGGGCTTGGACGATCCTGCCCGCAAAGGCCTCGCGTGCTACCATCTGTTCAACCGACGCGACCCCCATCTGCGCGAGCGATGGGGGTCGCATGCCGATTGACGCTAGCGGTGCGCTGCTCCGCCTCTCTGCCGGTGCCTCGCTTCTCGCTTCTGGCGCCGCCGAGCTCTTGTGGCCAACGCGCTGTGTTTCCTGCGAGATGCCAGGCGAGCTTGTCTGCGAGGAGTGCCGAGAAGGTCTCCCCTGGATAGCCCAGCGCTGGGCGTGCCCCGACTGTGGTGCCCCGTTTGGCTATCTCACCTGCACCGAGTGCACACACGACTGGGAGACGCGCGCTACCATCTGCGCGTTGGGCTTTTCCGGCACCGCCGCCCGCATGGTCTCGTGCCTGAAGGACGCCCACGAGCTGCGGTTGGCTCCCGTTATTGCCGCTTCCATGGCAACGGCGCTGGACGAGTCCTCCATCTGGCCAGCGCATGACGGCCGTGCGCGTTTTGACCCGCATGCCATTGATGCCGTGTGCTTTGTGCCCGCGACCTCGGCGGCTTTTGCGCGGCGGGGCTTTGACCACATGGAGCTTGTCTCCCGTGCGCTCTGTCGCGAGGAGGGGCTTTCCCTGGCAGATGTCCTTGTTCGTCCATACTCGCGTGACCAGCGCACCCTGGGGCGAGAGGAACGTGCGGCCAACCTCGCGGGCACCATCTCGGTGTGTGACGACGTCTCAGGTCTTGACCTGCTGCTTCTCGACGATGTAATCACTACTGGGGCGTCTGTGCGCGAGGCGACGAGGGCGCTTCTCGCGCGCGGGGCGACGTCGGTTACGGCATGCGCCCTTGCCCGCGTGTGGTGAGGCTGCCTTGGCACGATCTGTCGGTTATCTTAGGGCCTGCCGGCTGCGCCGCCGCTGGCTTTTACCTGCTACCTGCTATAATCTCCTGCGTTCCACCCAGGTCTGTGGTTGCGGGCGCATGCGTGCGCCCTAGTTCATGGCAGACGAGGCCAAAAGGATCCACGTAAGTCGTGGGGTGCGCCTCGCGACGAGCACGGCTCGTCCTAGAGGTAAGTCGCACCGCCCGTTAGACAAGAGGCATACGGCCTCGCGGGCGAGAGGGCTGCGAGTGAGGGGCCGTGTAGCCCCAAAGCGGAGGCCCCAGTGCGCGAGTGTGGGGTCGAATACCAGGTCAGCTGGGTGGAACGCTGCTCTCGGCCAGGGGCTGCGTGCTCCTGGCCGATACACATTCGCATTCCAAATCTGTATCGACCAGCGCGCGCCACACATTCGTGTATGAATGTGTGGCGGCACCTTGAACTCTCCGGTGCCGTCCTCCGCCGCGACACCAGCGTTCTCCTCGCGCCCACTGCCCATATCTACGCGCCTGCCGCCCTCACGCGTAACACGCGGCCGCTTTGGGTACCAACCAAGTACGGCCAGACTCGCGTCGGTGCTTGCGCGGGAATGGCAGGGCAATCGATTGGAGGCACGCATGGTTGACATCAAGATCTCGGGTCGCAAGGTCACCGTTTCCGACGCGCTGCGTGACCGAGTCAACGAGAAAATAGGGGACGCCCTCAAGGTATTCGACATCTCTCCCATGAGCTGCGACGTCGTGCTTCGCGTTGACAAGAACCCCTCGAACCCTGATCGCAAGACCTGCGAGGTCACGGTCTTCGTGCGCAAGAACGTGGTGCGCGTTGTCGCCAGCGCCGATGACATGTACGCCGCCATCGACGAGGCGTCCGACAAGGTCACTCGCCAGCTGCGCAAGTACAAGACCCGCGTCATCGACCGTCGCCAGCGCTCCCAGGTGCCGCCGGCGCCCGTCCCCAGTGCAGACGAGCTTGCCAACCTCATTACGCCTGCGCCGGAGGAGGAAGACGACCAGCTCGTGCGCGAGAAGTACGTCGAGCTCACGCCCATGAGCGAGGAGGAGGCCCTCGTCCAGACCGACCTTCTCGGCCATGATTTCTATGTGTTCACAAACGCCACCACCGGCCTCGTCAACGTCATTTACCATAGGAAGAATGGCGGCTACGGCATCATCAAGCCCAAGGTCGAGGAAAACCCGGACGCGTAAGCGGGAAAGACTGAGCGAATGGCAGAAGAGATAGACCAGAAGACCATAAGCGCCCAGGAGGAAGCTCCCCAATCGTCACAGGCGCCGGCCGACGTCGCAGGCGTCGGCCGGCGCTACCATCAGAGGCGCAACGTTACGATCATCGTCGACTCAACCTCCGACTACGCTCCCGGCGTGGCGGAGCAGCTCGGCGTCGAGGTCATCCCCTTTACCTACGTGGACTCCAACGGCGTGGAGCACGTGGATGACATGTGGAAGACCCAGGACCCGCACGAGTTCTACGAGAACATGCGCAAGCACCCCGAGACCCACTACACCACCAGCGCGGTGACGCCCGGCCGCTACCTCGAGATCTTCGAGAGGGCTGCCGAGGAGGGCCTGCCCATCATCTACATGGGGCTCTCCGAGGGCCTCTCGTCCTCCATCAACGCGGCGCGCCAGGCGGCGGACATGCTCCGCGAGAAGCATCCTGGGACCGAGATCTACGTCCTTGACAACCGCTGCGACTCCGCGGCAGGCGAGCTTCTCGCCATCGAGGTCGTGCGCCAGGCGTCGAACGGCCTCACGGCGCGCGAGCTCTACGACTGGGCCTCGGACGCGCGCTTCTTCATCCACGGCTACTTCACGCTTGACAGCTTTGATGCGCTTGCCGCGGGCGGCCGCATCCCGCCCGCCGCGGCCAACGTGGGCGGCAAGCTCGACATCAAGCCCGAGCTCTCCTACGACCTCAACGGTGCCCTCACGCTGCGAGGCATGTGCCGCGGCCGCAAGAAGGCGCTGCGGGCCATCATCCAGGACTTCCGCGACAACTACGCGCATGACCCCTCGCTCCCGCTTGCCATCGTCTCGACCGACGCCGAGAAGGACGCGGACTGGCTCGAGCACGAGATCCGCAAGGAGAGGGGCTGCGAGGACGTCACCGTCATCCGCTCCTCGGTCTCGCCCATCCTGGGAACCCACGTGGGACCGGGCATGGTAGCCCTGGTTTTCTGGGGCACAGACCGCCGCGAGAAGCTCTCGCTCACCGACCGCATCGCCAAGCGCGTGCGGGGGCGCGCGAGCAGCGGCGGCGATGCCCAAGACGCGCCCGGGACCCCGGGTGTGCAATCCTAGCCTCGGTACGCAACCGGGCCGTCCTGCGGGCACGCATGCCCCGGGGCGGCCTCCCTCACATGAAAGGACCAAGCATATGCCCACAACCCACAGGACAAAGGTTGCCTTCATCGGCACCGGCATCATGGGTGCTCCTATCGCCGGCCACATCCTGGATGCCGGCTACGACCTCACGGTGAACAACCGCACCAAGTCGAAGGCCGAGGGGCTTCTCGCCAAAGGTGCGCACTGGGCGGACACCCCTGCCCAGGCAGCCGCAAACGCGGACGTCGTCTTTACCATGCTCGGCTACCCCGCGGACGTCGAGGACGTCTACCTCTCGACGGACGGGCTGGTGCGCGCCGCAAAGAAGGGTGCCTACCTGGTTGACCTCACGACCTCCTCGGCACAGCTCGCCAAGGACATCCACGACGCCTGCGAGGTCGAGGACAAGCATGCCTTCGACTGCCCCGTGACCGGCGGCGACACCGGTGCCAAGGCGGGCACGCTCACGCTCATCGTGGGTGCCAAAGAGAGCTACGCCGCCTCTGTGCTGTCCCTGCTCCAGACCTTCTCGGACAAGATCTACTACATGGGCGGTGCCGGCAAGGGCCAGACGGCCAAGCTCTGCAACCAGGTCTCGCTTGCCGCGTGCATGGTGGGCTACGCAGACGCCATGGCCCTCGCCGAGCAGGGCGGCCTCGACGTTGCCCAGACGCTCGACATGGTGAGTCATGGTATGGGCGGCTCGGTAGCCATGGAGCGCCTGGCGCCCAAGTCACTCAACGGAGACTACAAGCCGGGCTTCCTTGTGGAGCACCTGCGCAAGGACCTGGGACTGGCGCTCGCACAGGCGGAGGACACAGATATCACGCTTCCCGGCGCCGACACGGCCTACACCCTCTACGACATGCTGTACCAGATTGGCGGCGCGCGCCTGGGGACCCAGGCAATTAGCCTTCTCTACCAGGACGAGGCCACCTGCACGGCGGCCGGCCTCGACTGGTCCAAGCTCGACGTGGAGGACCTTGCCAACGAGGACGAGAAGGACGACAAGGACGGCCATTGCTGCGGTGGCCATGGTGGCGACGGCTGCTGCGGCGGCCACGGGGAGGGCCATGGTGGCGACGGCTGCTGCGGCGGCCACCACCACGAGGACGGCCACTGCTGCCACCACCACGGAGACGGGGAGTAGCCCCGCATGGACGAGAGCAGGCTCGGCATAGGCAGCTTCGCTGTTGCCATCTTCGTGATCATGCTCTTTGCCTTTGGCCTTGTCATCGGCGAGCACGTGGGTGAGGAGATGGGCAAGAAGTGCGTCGAGAAGCGCGACTTCCACATCGCCAACCTCAAGATAATCGTGGTTGGCGTCGCTGTCTCTGCCGTGGTGTGGGCCGCCCAGCTGCTCACGCTTGCCGGCTTGGTCCTTGGGCTCATGGCCGGCGCGCTTGCCGGGGCAAAGATTGGCTTTGGCGAGTCCGTTGGCCCCTGGAAGTTTGCCGACAAGTACTTCAACGTGAACAAGGACCAGGCCAACCACACCGAGGCCGATAAGGCCCGCAGGCGTGCAGTGCGCAAGGCGCGCAAGGAGGGCAAGCCCGAGCCGGAGTTCATGAGCGTCCAGGCAGAAGCCCCAAACGCCGAGACCGGCGCCAACGTCGAGAAGGGAACCAGGCACTAGATGGCAACCACCGACATGCCGCAGAGCTCCATTGCGGTGTTCATAGACTACGAGAACCTTGCGCTGGGCACCGGAAAGCGCAAGCGGAACGGCCACCAGGAGCCGGGTCCTGCGCCCGACGTCAAGCTCATCCTGGAGCGTCTGGTCGACAAGGGCCGCATCACGGCAAAGCGTGCCTATTGCGACTGGCAGCGCTTCGACACGGCCGTCACGCCCCTGCACGAGCTGGGCATCGAGCTCATCGAGATCCCGGACCGCGCCTACACCGGCAAGAACTCCGCCGACATCCGCTTGGCCGTGGACGCCGTGGAGATGTGCCTCACCAAGGACCACATTGACACCTTCGCGATTCTCTCCGGTGACTCGGACTTCTCGCCGCTCGTCTCCAAGCTCAAGGAGTTTGGGAAGACGGTCATCGGGGTGGGCATGAAGGAGTCCACCAGCTCGCTTCTGGCCGAGGTCTGCGACGAGTTCATCTTCTACGAGGACCTCACTCGCTCGGCGGGCATCCCGGACTTCTCGCAGAAGGTTCCCAAGGAGAAGCAGCCCTGCTACCAGCTGCTCTTCGAGACCATCGACGCTCTGCAGCGCGAGAGCGACTCGTTCATCCTTGCGAGCCGCCTGAAGGACACCATGCGACGCAAGCGCCCGCAGTTCTCGGAAGGCTCGTTTGGGTACCGTTCCTTCACGGCGCTTATCCGCGAGGCGGCAAAGCTTGGCTTTATCGACATACACCAGGACCCCAAGAGCGGAACCGTCGTGGTCGATGGCTTCCACGAGTAGTGCGGGGTTAAGAGAGGAGACTTGGCAATGGCAGGGGAGAACAACAAGACGATGAGCGCGGCGGGCGTGGCCGCCCTGGTTGACGGCCTTTCGGCATCGAGCCGTAGGCACCGTCAGGAGGTGTCGCAGGACATCGCGGCCGTGGCGGCAAAGGACCCGTCGCTGCTTGCTGGCCACATTGACGCGCTGGTCGACGCCCTTGACCGCCCGGAGGCACAGACGCGCTGGGAGGTGCTCGACGCCCTCTCCACCATGACGGATGCGTACGCCGACCAGGTGAGCGCCGCCTTCGACGGCGCCGAGGCGTCGCTCTTCGACGACGACTCCGCGACGGTGCGCCTGGCAGCCTTCCTCTTCCTCTGCCGCCTGGGGGCCACCTCTCCCGCGCGCTCCGACGAGGTCTGGCCGCTTCTGGACGAGGCGATCCAGTGCTACCACGGCGATGCCGAGTACCGCGACATGCTCGAGGGGCTTCTCGCCTTCGCCGGCGGCGACATCTCCAAGAAGACGGCCAAGGAGCTTGTCTCGCGCGTGAAGTTTGACGCGGAGAGCGGCAACGGCTACATCAAGCAGTTCTCGGGTGACATCCTTGCGGTTGCAAAGGGCAAGGTAAAGTAGGTCTTCTCGCACGGGGTGTCCCTTGATGGAGCCGCTGCGCATGCATGCTGCCTGCTTTAAGGTTGGCTGTGTGCATGTGCGGACACGGGGGAGTGTTGGCGGGTAAGCCGGCTAGCTGGCCTTGCTGCGTTAGAATGCCAAGCGTATGTATCCGCCGAGTACCAAAAGCAGACTCATGACGCGGGCTTCCCGCGCCGATTCGAGAGGTGAGCACATGGCAGACAGTACCATCGAGAAGAACAGCGCAAAGGGAGGTACCGCCAAGACCTCGGGCGCGCCTAAGGCTCCCAAGGGTTCGAAGCGTTCGCTGGGCACTCCCATTTGGATTGCCATCTGCGTCGTGGCACTTGTCGTGGGCGTCCTTTGTGGCCACTTCCTGCTCTCCAGCGGCTCGGGCAAGGCAACCGGCAGCACGACCATCAGCGAGTCTGACCTTGACTCCACTATTGCCACCTACACCTATAACGGTTCCAGCCACGCCATCACCGCGCGCGAGGTCATTGAGCAGAATGGCTCCATTGAGAACCAGGCCAACGATGACGGCTCGTACAACGTGCCCTCCGCAGACGACGTTCTTAGCTACGCGCGTAACGCCGTGGTGCTTGAGGAGGCCAACGCGCAGGGCATCTCCGTTACCGATGACGACGTGAGCGCCTATGCGCAGAGCACCCTTGGCACCGATGACTACGCAACCATCGGCTCCAACTACGGTCTGGACGAGGATGCCACCAAGTCGCTCCTCCACGACGCTGCGGTCATCAAGAAGCTCCGTGACTCCGTAGTCACCACCACGGTGCCCGACCAGCCCACCGCCCCCACAGCGCCCTCTGACGGCAATGAGGACACCACCTCGGCGGACTACGCGCAGTACATCATCGGCCTTGCCGGCGACGAGTGGGACTCGGCCAACAACACGTGGGCGAGCACGGACGGCACGTACTACTCGGCTCTCTCGACCTACTCCATCTCCAACGACTCTGCAAGCTATGCTGCCGCCGAGCAGGCCTACTACGTGGCGTACTCCAACTACTCCGCTGCGGCCTCCCAGGCGTCGAGCGAGTGGACGACCTACGTCAACACGCTGCTCTCCAAGACTTCCATCCAGATTGGCTCTCTGGCGGTCTAGGGGTCGCGTTACGGGTTACCTGACGGGGACGGGGCATTGCGCCCCGTCCCCTTTTTGGTGACAATTTTTATGAGCTGAGAGGTACGTGACGCGGCCGACGTGGGGCTGCGCTGCCAAACGGCAGCCGCGAGAGGGGAGTGCCAATGCGTGCGATTGTGAGCGCCTGCCTTCTGGGGAGGCCTGTGCGCTATGACGGCGGGGCAAAGCCGTGCCGGGCGGTTCTCGACCTAGCCCAGAAGCTCGAGGTGACGCCCGTTTGCCCCGAGACGGCGGCACGCCTGCCCGTGCCGCGTCCGCCTGCCGAGCAGCGCGACGGCCGCGTGTGGCTTCGCGACGGCACCGACGTGACCGAGGCATTTCGGCGTGGGAGCGAGGAGATGCTTGCCGTTGCACGTCGCGCGGGGGCGCCGCTCGCCGTCCTCAAGGCAAAAAGCCCGTCCTGTGGCGTTCACGTCATCTACGATGGTACGTATACCGGAAGTCTTACCGAGGGGGAGGGCGTCTATGCCCGGCTCCTCGAGGAGGAGGGGATCTGCGTGGTTAGCGAGGAGACAGTCGAGTCCTGCAAGCCCTCTGTGGAGCATCCCGTTGCCATCGTGCTGGGAACGGGCTTGGGCCACCTTGCCAAGCTCGTGAAGCCCGTGCGCCGCATCGACTATCACGACATCGAGGGCTTCCCGGAGTCCGCGCGTCCCGTGCGTGGGCATGACTTCGAGGCCACTGTTGGTACCATCGACGACGTGCCCGTGGTGGTGTATTCCGGGCGCATCCACCTCTACCAGGGCTACTCTGCCTCCGAGGTCACTTCGCTCGTGCGCCACGCGTTTCGCCTGGGGTGCCGCGACATCATCTTTGCCTGCGCTACCGGTGCGGTTGAGGGCAACGCCAAGGTGGGCCTCGGCATCCTCACCGACCAGATCAACCTTACGGGGAGAAACCCGCTTGCCGAGTGGGACGAGCTGCGCGACGTTGATACGCCGTTTGTGGACATGAGCGAGGCCTTCTCGCCTTACCTGCGCACGATTGCCCAGGGTGTTGCCGATGACGCCGGCATTGGGCTGCAGCAGGGAGTCTACGCCGGCATGCTGGGCCCCTCGTTCGAGACACCAGCCGAGGTGGCTGCCCTTCGCGCGCTGGGAGTCTCCTTTGCGGGCATGTCAACGGTGAACGAGGTCATCATGGCCCGTGCGCTCGACATGAACGTGCTGGGACTCACGCTGGCAACCAACATGGCGGGCTCGGCCGACACGGACCACGAGTCTGTGCTTGCCTGCGCCGAGCGCTACTCCGAGGACTTCGAGCGCCTGGTTCGCGGCGTGCTCCGGATGCTGTAGGTGGGCGACGTCCCGTTTCTCGCATCTCTTGGCGCCCGCGCCGTCCTGCGTCGCCGGAGGGCCACATTTGGCGGCATTTGCAACACAGACTGCCCTCCGGAGACAAATTGTCTCCGGAGGGCATTGTTTGGCGAGAATTGCAACATTTTGCGTCTTCCGGCGACATAGCCGGCGGCTGCCTACAGCGTCTCGTCGTGCAGGACGTCGCCGAGGAAGTCCTCGTCAAAGGGGATGGCGTCGGGAAGGTCGAGGGCGGTGTCCGAGGCAAAGATGATGTAGTTCTCGCCGACGTTCTGGTGGTCAACCACCAAAGTGATCTCTACGTGGGCGAAGGTTGCCACAAGACCAGCGGCAACGCTTCTCAGAAAGCCGTTGCCGGGGTCGTTCTCGTCTGGAACCACGTTGGCGAGAAGGACACCGTGCGGGGAAAGTACCTGGTGAGCGGCCTGAAACGCCTCTACGGTGGCAAGGGCTCGCACGGGCGTGTTGCGGACGAAAGCATCCAAGATGATAGCGTCATATGAGGAGGGTGTTGCGTTGTCGAGCACCCGGCGACCGTCCGCGCAGATCACGTTGAGCTTACCACCGCCGCGTTGCTGCAGCTCACAGGCCTCATCGAGGTAGAACCAACGCCGAGCGACGTCGATGACGGCGGGGTCTATCTCGACCGCGTCGGTCACGACAGCAGGGTGCTTCTCGGCAACGTACTTGGGGAAGGCAAAGCCGCCGCCACCTATGGCGAGAAGTCGCTGGGTGTTGGGCACCAGGTCAAAGACGCGACCGAAGGCTCGGTGGTAGGCAAACGGGGGCTCCATGTGCCGGGGGCCCAGGAGCGTTGCGGACTGCCAGACGCCGCCTGTTCCGAGTATTCGCTGCCATACGCCATGCGCGTGCGTTGTGTGAATGACGGCCAGGCCAGACTGGGTGCGCACAACGTGTGGGAGGAGCTCTGCGGGGGAGGGGAAGTAGCTGTTTGGGCTGTCTGCCATGCTCGTCTCCCGTTGGTTGATGCCTGCGTTGGTTCATCATGATAGCGATGAGGGGCCTTTACTGGCATGGTGCCATCAGCTTGTCGCTTTGGTGCCGAGCTTGTCGCCTTTGCGCGTGTGATGGAGGGGGCGCAGCTTGTTCGCTTGGGGTAGGCTGCACAAAAAACGAAGTTCTCAGTACTTTTGGGGGTTCACTTAGTATCACCTTGCCGGTGCCATTGCACTACCTGCGGCTCCGCAAAAGGTTAGCGCCTTAGTATCTGGCGATTCGTCCAAAAACTGCTGAGAACTTCGATTTTTGTGCAAGGGGTGCTCTCAGGCGAGGACTGCTTGGGATCCGTTGTGGCGCCGGAAGCTTGCCGTTCCCCGTTTAGCGCTGATTGTTCTCCGCTTTGTTGGCGTGGCGAGCTTGGCGGAGGCTACATCCTTGCATATTCCGATTGATTAGCGTGGCCTAACCGATCGATTTTTGCAGGTGGATAACAGTCCTGCAGATTCCGATCGATTCGGGCCTTTTAACCAATCGGCATTTGCAGGGGTGAGTCTAACCAATCGGAATCTGCAGTTCTCGGTCATGAAGGGCATCCAGCGGAGGCGAGCCCGGAGGTGAGCCGCCGAGGGAATCCATGGAGAAATCCGCGCTAACGCTTGCAAAGCTTGGCACGTCCCCGTATAGTAGTTGAGCGCTTAAGCGCAGGCCAGCATAGCTCAGTTGGTAGAGCACCGCTCTCGTAAAGCGGGGGTCATCAGTTCGAGTCTGATTGCTGGCTCCAGTGTTTTCGCGGGCCAGGACATCTGTTGTCCTGGCCTTTCTCATTAGTGTGAGGACTATTTTCCGCAAAGGGGTGTGATTCGCCAGGGATAAAAGTCCACATTCAGGCCAACGTACTACTAGGACAACCACGGCGTGAGCCCGGCCGAGAGCGCCGCCAACGCGATTGCTGATTCCGTGAGCCTGTTCTCGATCGTCGGCGGGGCGGTTGCCGTTGCTAGCAGCGCGTTCCTTCTCGTCCAGTTTGCCCGCGCCCGTTCGCGGGAGCGCTAGGGTTGCGTTGCGTCTCTGCGGGCTATCGATGAAGAATAATCTTCCCCAAAAGGCCTGGAGGGGTTGGGCGCCATACGAGTGACAACTCAAAATGGCGATAAAGATGGTCGTTACGATGCAGAACGCTCGCCCTGCGACATGCTACGAGGCGAAATTGTCTTACCGCAGCTGATGCCAAGACGAGGCGCTTTGTTGCTTCGACAACGTTTCTTCTCGCCATCACGGGGCACCATTGCCTTGTCACCGTTAGAGAGGAGTGTCGCGTATGAATGAGACCGCGGGACACGCATTTGATATAGCCGCAGACAACCCACCCGTTCCGGGCTGCACGGTTTCGCATCCGGTCTGGGAAGCCGGCGGAAACGGCCTGTCGTACTTTAGCCTTGGCGCTGGAACGGACATCAGTGCCGAGCTCTACGGTTACCACAGGCTCGAGTTTGTTGTTGCCGGCGAGGCGCAGGTCACGGGTGCCGCCCCTGCCGTTGCCGGGGCTGGCCAAGCCGTGGTCACGCCCACAGACGTCCCCGTGGGCATGCGAGCCGAGAAGGATACCGTCTACGTTGAGCTTTCGCTCGAGAAGGGAACCACCATGAACAGCGTCATCAAGCCAGGTGAGACGTTCGCCCTGAAGGACTTCGTCCCTTACCAGGACGGGCGCATCGTCAATATGGACCTGGCGCACAACGACAGCATGAAGTTCGTGCTCATGAGCTTTGATGCCGGCACCGGCCTCTCCGAGCACGCTGCACCTGGCGACGCCCTTGTGTTTGCGCTGGACGGCGAGGCAACCATCATCTATGAGGGAGTAGAGAACCTCGTTCGCGCCGGCCAAACTTTCAAGTTTGATGCGGGCGGCCGCCACGCCGTGCGCGCCGACAAGCGCTTTAAGATGGCGCTGCTGGTCACGCTGGCGTAGGGTCGTCCGGCGTCGGTGCAGGGGCGCAATCAACAACGTATCGAGAAGGAGCCGGGCGCATCTGTCGTCCGGCTTCGTTACTATTGAGGTAACGTTACCGGGGCTCAGGGGGTGTCGTGCTTGTCGGCCAGTGGATTCTCGGTCAATGAGCTTCATCTTGATATGTGCTTGCCTGGGGATGTAAGGGCTCTTCTGCCACATGCGGTCGATTCCCTGCGCCGTCACGGAATCTCTCGCGCGGTGCTCTTTGGATCCCAGGTGAACGGGCGTGCAGAGGCGCACAGCGACATTGACCTTGCTATCTGGCCGGCTGCGGGCTCTACTGCCCGCGACTACTTCGACCTTGTGGACGAGCTGGATGCGCTTGATACCTTGAGATGTTGGGACCTGGTTGACATGACACATTGCTCTGAGGACAGCACAATCGCAAAGGAGGTCGCAGAGCATGGCGTGGAGCTATTCTCGCAGGCTTGATCAGCTGCACCGAAACTGTTGCGGCCTTGCCGGTGAGTGCTAGCGGGCTGAAAATCGACACATAACAACGTCTTAGATGAGAAAAACGTCTATTTCCAGCCCCGCAGCACCGGGTGGGCACCCCACGGCACCAGCCGGGTGCCCCAAAGTACCGGCCGGAAGCCCGATAACCCCAGCCGAGAGACCCTACTCCTCCGGAATTGGAATGAGCGCGTTCACGTGGAAGACGTCCCCGTCGCTGCTAAAGGTCACGGTGCCGCCGTACTTCTCGGCCACGTCTCGCATTGAACGCGACCCCAGGCCGTGCCCGGTGGGCTCGGCAGCAGTGGTCTGGGGCAGCCCATCGACCATAGTTACCGCACCGTCAAAGTAGTTGGTCACGTTAAGCGTGAGCATCCCTCCCGTGCGCCGCGCCACCAAACCTATAGCGCGCTTCTCGGGATCTGCCACCTTGCGTACGGCGTCGAGCGAGTTGTCAAGGGCGTTTCCCACCAGCGAGTAGATGTCGACGGGATCCATAAACGCCAGCGCCGAGCCATCGGCAATGCACGAGAGGGTCACGCCCTCGCGCTCGCAGACCAGGCCCTTCACAAAGAGCAGCGCGTCAAGGGCGTCGTTTCCGGTCTTTAGTCGCAACTCGGACATGCGCGTTTCGCTCGCCAGCTCCTTGAGCTTGGCCGTGTCAGCGCCACCCTCGCGTGCCGCTGCGCGCACGTGTTGGCGCATCGCCTCCATGCGTGCGTTCACTGCCTCCACACTCTCGCGCATGAGGGTGTAGTGGGTCTCCTGGTCGGCGTCCATGCGCTCAAGGGTTGCGACGTCGGACTCCAGCTGGCGCGAGTAGAGCATCTCGAACTCCAGCACCAGCGAGAAAATGCATATGACGTCGTGCACGGCACGCAGCACCATAACAAACGAAACGGGAATGCCTGAGTTGAGCAGGTATTTGTTCTCCATGTCAAAGACAATGGCGATGAGAACCACCAGCGCTAGTACCAGAAGGATTTTCTTGTTCTCAATCTCTACCAGGCCGTTCTTGTGAATGGGTCGCACAAACAGCCAGTAGCACACGGGATAGACCACGGCCATGCCAAGCAGGTTAAGAGGCAGGAAGAGTGGGCTAGACATGTTGGTTCCCATTCCCTCGGCAAGCAGGAATGCCGAGTAGGTCACGCAGCTAGCCAGGTTCTGAATGATGTAGCCTGCCGTCGCGCAAAAGAGTGCCGTCCAGATGGAAACCTCAAAGCAGAAGACCAGCGCGGCAACGATAACTACCAGCATGGCCACAAAGTCCAGCGCCTCTGCCAGGAACGAGACCAGCCGTGGCGAGAAGACCGAGACAATGAGCGAGTTTCTGTAGAGCGCAAACGAAACAAGAGCCAGCACCGCATACGAAGCCGCCCCTCGCAGCACAACGTGGCTGCGAGGGGGAAGCAGCGTCGTGAACATCCCTACGGCAAGCGCAAGCTGGGCGGAGATAGTAATTGCAAGGACGAGGGCAGCCCCCGTCATGACGGCAACGATGGTTGCACTCACCTGTGCGCCACCCCCTTGGCCGGCAGCGGAATGAGCACATCGAGGCGGAAGAGATCCCCGTCGGTGCTCGTGGTGATCGAACCCCCATAGCGCTCTGCGACAGCGCGCATGTGGCGCGCGCCATAACCGCGGGCATCTTGGCGTTTTGGCGCGAGCGGCAGCCCGTTGGCAAGCCGCACGTCTCCACAAAAGTAGTTCTCCACATGTGCGCTCACCATGCCGCCAGTGCTCCTCACCGTGAGGTCGATCACACGCTTGTCCTGGTCATCGAGCTTCTCGACGGCCTCGATTGCGTTGTCAACGGCATCGCCGAAGAGCGAGTAGATGTCTGCGGGCGCCATGAAGGAGAGCGCGCCCCCGTCGGCCACGCAGCCAAGGGCGATGCCTTCGCGCTCGCATACCAGGCCCTTCTCGGTAAGCACTGTGTCCAGGGCGACGTTTCCGGTCTTCGCCGCAGCGTCGTAGACGCTCAGCTGGCGCTCAAGGTCATCGAGCGCGTCGGCGCCAACAAAGTCCAGTGCCTCGAGGTCGCGTAGCTGGTGACGGATGTCGTGCATGCGCACGTTGATTGCCTGCGCGTTGGAGCGCGAGGCGGCAAGCCCCTTGGCGTCATCGGCGCGTGCGCGCTCCATGGCGGCAACGTTTGTGCGGAGGCTCCTTGTGTAGAGAAGCTCAAACTCAACGGTCAGCATGAACACGCAGGATATGCCGTGGATCACCCGCAGAAGCACCACGTCACCGGTGCTGGCCCCCAGTACGGGCAAGGATTTGTTTACCAGGTCAAAGGCGATGACAACGAGAAGCACAGCCGCAACCACGACGAGCATCATGTGGTCCTCGACATCGGCCAGTCCGTGGCGTCTAACCGGGAGGGCAAATGCCAGGTAGCCCAGGAGGTACACAATGCAGGTGACCGTTGCCGTCTCGGCCAGCCCCAGCGGGATGGCTCGCTCGCCCAACAGGTAGACGAGCAGTCCCTCCACACCGCTTGCGAGGTTCTGAAGCGTATAGCCCGCCGTGGCAAAGAAGAGCGCAACCCACACTGAGGTGTCATAGAGAGTGAGCAGAACTGGCACTGCCAGTACGAGCACGAGGGAGAAGAGCACGAACTCGGCCAGCACGCGAGTGGGCCCAACTGTGGTGGACATGCCCGTGGCCTCCGCCACGGCAACCCCCACAAAGGTCAGGGCAATTCCTGCCACAGCCAACCCAACCAGGCGCAACCAGAAGCGTGGACGCCGGGGGAGCGACCAGGCAAAGACGAGCATGGCCAAGGCAATCTGGGTGACGGTCGCCACAGAATCGGCGGCAAGGCTGGCGTTCATCAGATGCTTCCACCCAGGTATTTGGCTATCTCGTCCACTGCGGCGCGGCGGCGCGAGCGGCTAAAGAAGTACGTCTCGCCTGTGGTGGTGCGCACCTCCGAGCCAGTTACGGTGCGCACGTACGCCATGTTGAGCAGGCAGCTGTTCGAGATGCGCACAAAGGGCGCCTGTGAGAGGTCCTCCTCGGTCTTCGAGAGGCTGCCGCGCACCACATAGGTGTTGCCGTCTGCAAGGTGATAGACCAAGCTGTGGTTAGACACCTCGACGGCTACCAGCTCCGCTGCCGGAATAACGCGCAGGCCATCGTGGGAAGTCACCACCACGTTCATACCAGAGTTGCGCTTCAAGATGCGCATTGCCTTGTCCATGCGCATCTTGAAGTTGAAATACGAGACGGGCTTCACCACAAAGTCCAGGGCGTCCACTTCGTACCCGCGTACTGCATACTGCGCGAGGTTGGTGACAAAGATGATGGGCGTCTCGGAGTCGTAGGTGCGGATGAGAGTGGCCGCCTCCATGCCGTTGATACCGGGAAGCCCAATGTCCATGAAGATGAGGTCGAACTTCGCGTCCCCCGAGGTTGCGCCCAGGGCAGAGCGCTCCCAGCTCACCTGGAACTCCAGGTTGTTCTCGCGCGCATAGCGCTCCAGGCTGTGGCGAAGCGTCTCTGCCTCGCGCTCGTCGTCCTCGACCATAAGTATGCGGTACATGTGACCCCCTCCATTCCCCCAGAACATGGTACGCGAAGGTGGGGGTTTGCGCGACCTGAGCGGGAGGGCTGCTGGTGCAGCGTTGGGCACGCGTCGGCGCGGGCGCGGTGCAGACCGCGACCCAGTTTTGACCGGTTACGACCTTTGGGGCGTGGACTTTCTCGGTGCTCCTACTGTTACGACTGGAAAGGAGTTCCTCCGCTGCGCCGAGGACGTTGCTCGCACGGGCGCTCACTCACCGGGCGGGCCATTCGTGGCACGTGGCAGACCGAATGTGCCACTTTTTCCCGGCGCGGCTGGTGGGGCAATAGAGTTAAGGCAGGTAAGGCGCATAGCGGCGCCATGTATGCGAGGGAGCGGGTTCGATGAAGCACGCAGACATTATCGATAAGATGACGCTGGAGGAGAAGTGCGCGCTCCTCCAGGGGGCCACGACCTTCGGGAGCTGGGGTTCTGAGCGCCTCGGCATCCCCGTCATGGAGTTCTCCGACGGTCCCAACGGTCTGCGCCACCAGCTTGGCGCGGCTGACCACCTGGGAATTGCTGGCTCCGAGCCCGCCACCTGCTTCCCCACGGCGGTCACGGTTGCTAACACCTGGGACGAGGCGCTTGGCGAGAAGATTGGCGAGGCGCTGGGCGAGGAGGCCGCAGCGCAGGGCGTGGGTACGCTTCTGGGGCCTGGCCTCTGCATGAAGCGCTCGCCGCTCTGCGGGCGCAACTTTGAGTATTTCTCCGAGGACCCCTACCTTGCGGGCAAGATGGCCGCCTCCTACGTGCGCGGCATTCAGTCCAAGGGCGTTGCGGCCTGCCCCAAGCACTTTGCCGCCAACAGCCAGGAGACGCGCCGTCAGGCGTCTAACTCGGTGGTCGATGAGCGCACCCTGCGCGAGAACTACCTCACGGCCTTCGAGATCGTGGTGCGCGAGGCCCACCCCAAGTCGATCATGAGCTCCTACAACCTGATCAACGGCACCTACGCCAACGAGAACCGCCACCTGCTGCGCGACATCCTGCGCGGCGAGTGGGGCTTCGACGGTGCTGTGGTCACCGACTGGGGCGGATCGAACGACCACGTTGCCGGCGTGGAGGCGGGCTCCACCTTCGAGATGCCCGCACCCGGTATGGACTCCGTCCGTCAGCTTGTGGCTGCGGTTCACTCCGGCCGCCTCTCCGAGGAGGTGCTGGATGGCTGCGTGGACGATGCGCTTGAACTGGTGCTCTCCACGCATCCGGCAGTCGAGGGCGCCACGGGCGAGTTCGGCAAGGCCGCCCACCATGCGCTTGCGCGCAAGGCTGCGGCCGAGGGCGCCGTCCTTCTCAAGAACGAAGGATCCCTGCTGCCGCTTGCTGCCGGGACCAAGGTTGCCCTCGTGGGCGACTTTGCCCGCGAGCCGCGCTACCAGGGCGCTGGTTCCTCTGCCGTCAACTGCACACAGGTCGACGACATTCTCGACATGATGGGGGAGAGCGGCCTTACGCTCGTTGGGTACGAGCAGGGCTTCCTTCGCCACGGCGGCGAGGACGCTGCCAAGCGCGATGCCGCCGTCGACCTGGCGCAACACGCCGACGTTGTCATTGCGTGTCTGGCGCTTGACGAGATCGCGGAGTCCGAGGGTGCGGACCGTCGCAACATGCGCCTGAACGACAACCAGGTCGAGCTCCTCCATGCCATCTCGCAGGTGAACCCCAACGTGGTCGTGCTCCTCTCGGCTGGCTCTTGCGTCGAGACCGACTGGGTTGCCGACGCCCGCGCGGTTCTCTACCTCGCGCTTGGCGGTCAGGCCGGCGCCGGTGCGGCGCTCGACCTTGTGTGTGGTCGCGTGAACCCCTCGGGCAAGCTCACTGAGACCTGGCCCAAGCGCCTGGCCGACACGCCTACCGCGGACCGCTTCCCGGCACAGGGCATGAGCGCCGAGTACCGCGAGGGCATCTATGTGGGATATCGCTACTACCAGACGGCAGGCGTCGAGGTTGCGTACCCGTTTGGCTATGGTCTCTCGTACACGAGCTTCTCGTATAGCGACCTTAAGGCGACCCCCGAGGGAGTGACCTTTACCCTTACCAACGACGGTGACCGTGCTGGTACTGAGGTGTGCCAGCTCTACGTGTCCAAGCCCAACCACCAGGTGTTTCGCGCTGCCCAGGAGCTCAAGGGCTTCGCCCGTGTGGAGCTTGCCGCGCACGAGAGCAAGCAGGTGAGCATTACCCTGGACGACAAGGCGTTCCGCTACTTTAACGTTGCCACCGACGCCTGGGAGGTCGAGGGCGGCACGTACGAGCTGCACGTTGGCGCTTCGAGCGAGGACATTCGCCTTGTTGGGACCGTCGAGGTGGAGGGCACCGATGCAGCCAACCCCTACGCCGACGTCGACGTGACGCCCTACCAGACGGGCAGGGTGCAGACCGTAGACGATGCGCACTTTGCGGCGCTTCTCGGCCACCCCATTCCCAGCTCCAAGGTGCGCATTGATCGCAACATGTGCTTCTGCGACCTTAACCACGGGCGCTCGCCGATCTTCTGGGTTGTGTGGCTGGTGCTTGCTGCCATGAAGCGCGCTGCCGACGCCTCGGGCAAGCCAAACCTCAACGTGCTGTTCATCTGGAACATGCCGCTGCGCGCGCTGGCAAAGATGACCAACGGCATGGTCTCCGTGGCCATGGTCGACGCCATTGTGCGCGAGATCAAGTGGTGGGGCCTTGCGGGTATCGTGCCGGCGCTTCTCGTCAAGCTTGCGACCGGGGAGGGCTTCATCCTGGTGTGGTTCCTCTGGTTTGTCGTGCCGATTCTTATTGCCTTTGTTGTGAACCTCATCGGCAACGCGCGTACCAACGGGGCGCTTGCCTCGGCGGACAAGTAGCAGCCGAGCTTTCCCGCGTCGTCGCGTGGGGCGGCGCGGCCGTGTGTGGATGTAGGTTGATCGGCCGTGTGGCCGGGAAGGAAGGGGCAAGTCAATGAGCTTCAAGACCTGGACCGAGGAGCACAAGACGCTCTGGCAGTTCATCAAGTTCAACGTGCTGTCGAACATCTCAACCATTACGCGCTTTGTTTGCACCTGGGTGGGCACGGCTATCTTCATTAACGCTATGCAGCTGAATAGCCCGTTCAAGTTTCTGCTGTTTGACTACACCACTCCCGGCTCGAACTACCTGGGCGGCTTCATCACGTTCCTCATCGCCGAGGTGCTGGCGCAGGTCGTGAACTTCTTCGTTCAGATGTTCCTGGTGTTTGACTCCGACACCTCGTTCAAGGACGCTGCATGGAAGTATGCGCTGCTTGCCGTGCTCATCGTGGTTGTCAACCTCATCCTCCCAAGCTACGTGACGGCATTCTGCCAGGGCACCTTTGGCTGGGATGCGGGGCTCTCCGGCACCGTGGCGTCGTTTGTCAACACGCTTGCGGCCGTCGTCGTGAGCTTCCCGCTGCTCAAGTTCTGGATCATGCCGGACTCCAAGGACAAGAAGCCCGAGGCCAAGGAGGCGTAGTTGCCTCCTCTGCCGCTAGCACGCTGCCGGCCTATTGTATTGTTTCTCGCCCCGCTTTGCCTTGGCAACGCGGGGCTTTGTCTTGGCTGTCCCCCTTGCGTGGCTGTTGCCCAGAGGCAATTCTCAGCCTCTCGTTCTTTATCGGTATTTGAGAATCTTCTCGACGTTCCCGCAGGTATTTTTTGCGCATTTCTCAGATACCGCTAAAGAAAGGAGAGGGGAGGGCTGGTGAGAAGAAAGGTCCCGACAGCGAAAAATCGTACGAATTGTTGTTGCGACGTGTGCGAGAAAGCCCATGCTGCGCGCAGGGGCACCGCTTAGCTAAACTCAAAGGCTGGCTAAAAACATCTGCGAGAGACACCGCTCTACGTTATCCCGCAGAACCGGCTACAGATTCGCTAGCAACAACGAGGGGAGCCACCTCACATGGCATCCAACTCCATAGTCATACGCGGCGCTCGCGAGCACAATCTGCAGAACGTCGACGTGCGCATTCCACGCGACAAGCTCACGGTCATCACTGGACTCTCCGGTTCGGGCAAGTCGAGCCTTGCCTTCGACACCATCTACGCCGAGGGCCAGCGCCGTTACGTCGAGAGCCTCTCCAGCTACGCCCGCCAGTTCCTTGGCCAGATGGACAAGCCCGACCTCGACTCCATCGACGGTCTCTCGCCTGCCGTCTCCATCGACCAGAAGACCACGTCGAGAAACCCGCGTTCGACGGTGGGCACGGTCACCGAGATCTACGACTACCTGCGCCTTCTCTTTGCGCGCGTGGGCGTGCCCCACTGCCCCGAGTGCGGTCGCGTGATTGAGCGCCAGACCACCGACCAGGTTGCCGACAAGGTCCTTGCCCAGGGCCAGGGACGCCGCGCGCTGGTGCTGGCGCCCGTGGTTCTCGGCCGCAAGGGCGAGTACACCAAGCTCTTCGAGGGCCTGCGCCGCGAGGGCTTTAGCCGCGTGCGCATTGATGGCGAGGTGCGCGAACTCGACGGCGAGGTGCGCCTGGAGAAGAAGCTCAAGCACACGGTCGAGGTCGTTGTGGACCGCATCGTGATCCGCGAGAACTCGCTCAACCGCATTGTGGAGGCTATCGAGCAGGCAACCAAGCTCGCTGCTGGCAAGGTGGGCGTCTACCTCCTGCCCGACCGCGATGATCCCGAGGCCATGCCGGGCGAGCTCTTGCAGTACTCGCTGGCGCTGGCCTGCCCCATCCACGGCCACTCGATTGACGACCTGCAGCCGCGCGACTTCTCGTTCAACGCGCCCTACGGCGCCTGCCCAGACTGCGACGGCCTGGGATTCCGCAAGGTCGTGGATGCCGAGGCCCTTATCGACGACCCCTCGCTCTCCGTTGCCGATGGCGTCTTTGGCTCGATCTTCGGTCACTCCAACTACTACCCGCAGATCCTCTCTGCCGTCTGCGCGCACCTTGGCGCCTCGGACCAGACGCCCTGGAAGGACCTGCCAAAGAAGGTGCAGAAGGCGCTTCTCGACGGCTTGGGCACAACCAAGATCCGCGTGGACTACCGTACGCGAGACGGTCGCAACACGCATTGGTTCACCACGTACTCCGGCGTGCGCAAGATCCTCTTCGACAAGTACCAGGAGACCACCTCCGAGACCATGAAGACGCACCTTGAGCGCTTTATCCACGAGGTGCCCTGCCCAACCTGCCATGGCGCGCGCCTGAAGCCAGAGATCCTGGCCGTCACGGTGGGCGACAAGAATATCAACGAGGTCTGCGACCTCTCGTGCCGCGACTGCCTGGCGTTCTTCGAGAAGCTCGAGATTCCCGAGCGCCAGCAGGCAATTGCCGGGCCTATCGTCAAGGAGGTCAAGGCGCGCCTGCGCTTCATGGTGAACGTGGGCCTCGACTACCTCACCCTGAGCCGCGCCGCCGCCACGCTCTCTGGCGGAGAGGCGCAGCGCATCCGCCTTGCCACGCAGATCGGCGCCGGGCTCATGGGCGTGCTCTATATCCTGGACGAGCCGTCCATCGGCCTTCACCAGCGTGACAACGATCGCCTCATTGCAACGCTCAAGAGCCTGCGCGACATGGGTAACACCGTGATTGTGGTCGAGCACGACGAGGACACCATCCTTGCGGCCGACTACGTGATCGACATGGGCCCCGGTGCGGGCGAGCTGGGCGGGCACGTGGTGGCCGCCGGCACGCCGCAAGAGATCGAGGCCAACCCCGACTCCCTGACCGGCGCGTACCTCACCGGCCGGCGCCAGATTCGCCTGCCGGATGAGCGCCGCAAGCCCGGGCGCGGCGCAATCAAGATCACCGGCGCCAGTGCGAACAACCTCAGAAACGTGAGCGCCAAGATCGAGCTGGGCACGCTCACTGTGGTCACGGGCGTCTCGGGCTCGGGCAAGAGCTCGCTCGTCACCGACACGCTGGCGCCGGCGCTCACCAACGCGGTCCAGCGCTCCAAGCGTCCCGTTGGCCCGTACAAGAAGCTCGAGGGCGTCGAGCTCATCGACAAGGTCATCGACATCGACCAGAGCCCCATCGGCCGCACCCCGCGCTCGAACCCCGCCACCTACATCGGCCTCTGGGACGACCTGCGCGCCCTCTTTGCCTCCACGCCCGAGAGCCGCGCGCGCGGCTACTGCCCCGGCCGCTTCTCGTTCAACGTGCCCGGCGGGCGCTGCGAGGCGTGCAAGGGCGACGGCCAGATAAAGATCGAGATGAACTTCCTCCCCGACGTCTACGTGCCCTGCGAGGTCTGCCACGGCAAGCGATACAACAGGGAGACGCTCGAGGTCACCTACCACGGCAAGTCCATCTCGGACGTGCTGGACATGACCGTGAATGAGGCGCTGGCCTTCTTCACCAACATCCCGCGCATCAAGAACAAGCTGCAGACCCTGCATGACGTGGGGCTGGGCTACATCCACCTGGGCCAGAGCGCCACCACGCTCTCCGGCGGCGAGGCCCAGCGCGTGAAGCTTGCCAAGGAACTGCACCGCCAGCAGACGGGCAAGACCTTCTACATCCTGGACGAGCCCACCACAGGCCTGCACTTCGAGGACGTCCGCCAGCTCATTAACGTGCTCGAGCGCCTGGTTGACGCTGGCAACACCGTCCTTGTCATCGAGCACAACCTCGACGTCATCAAGATGGCCGACCGCGTGCTTGACCTGGGTCCCGAGGGTGGCGACGGCGGCGGTACCATCGTGGCCTACGGCACGCCCGAGGAGGTAGCCAAGGTCCCCGGAAGCTATACGGGCCGCTACCTTGCCCGCATCCTCGAGCGTGACCGCGCAAGACTGGCGGAGGGGGAGGAGTAGCCATGGCAAAGCGCGAGAAGCTCCAGAAGACCAACGCCATGCGCGAGCTTGAGCGTGCGGGCATCTCCTTCACGTATCAGGAGCTCGAGGAGGACGACCTCACGCGAGGCCTGGGCCTGCGCATGGCGCTCGAGGCCGGCGTCGACCCGGTGTCCTCGTTCAAGACGCTGGTCACGGTGGCTCCTTCCGGCACCTACGTGGTGTGCTGCATTCCCGTGGGCGAGGAGCTCGACTTCAAGAAGGCCGCGGCAGCTGCGGGCGAGAAGAGCCTCTCGATGCTTCCCACCAAGGAGCTCGAGGGCCTTACGGGCTACGTGCGCGGGGGCTGCTCGCCCGTGGGCATGAAGAAGCGCTTTCCCACGCTCATAGACGAGACGGCCCAGCTCTTTGACATCATTGGCATCTCGGGTGGCAGGCGGGGACTCTCCCTGCGCCTTGCCCCTGACGACCTACTTGCGTTCTGCGACGCCAAGTACGCCGACATCTGCCGAGAGGAGACCAGGTGAGCGATACCCAGGCCGAGTCTACCGAGAACCAGGTGGGGCGCAACGCCGCGCTTATGAGCTTCCTCGTCATCGTGAGCCGCATTACCGGCTTCTTCCGCACCTGGGGCCAGAGCTTTGCCCTTGGCGCCGGCATGGTGGCCAGCTGCTACTCGGTGGCCAACAACCTCCCTAACCAGCTCTACGAGATTGTCGTTGGCGGCATGCTTGTGACGGCGTTTCTGCCGGTCTACATGTCGGTCAAGCGGCGCGAGGGATCCGAGGGCGCTAGCCGCTACACGTCCAATCTCGTCTCCATCATCATCCTGCTCATGGGCGGTGTGGCAATTCTCGGCTTTGTCTTTGCCGCCCAACTGGTGTGGACACAGTCCTTCTCGGCCACAAGCGAGTTCGACGCAAGCTTTGCCACCTACCTCTTTAGGTTCTTCGTGGTGGAGGTTGTGCTCTACTCGCTGTCTTCGATCTTCTCGGGCGTGCTCAACGCCGAGAGGGACTACTTCTGGAGCAGCGCAAGCTCCATCTTCAACAACTTTGTGGTCACGGCGTCGTTTCTGCTCTATGCGGCGCTTGTGGGCTCCAACCCGACGCTTGCAACGGTGATTCTGGCCATTGGCAACCCTCTTGGCGTAGCGGTGCAGGTTGTCTGCCAGATGCCTTCTCTGCGCAAGCACGGCATCCACCTTACATGGCATGTCGACTGGCATGACCCCCACCTTAAGGAGACGCTCTCCATTGGCGTCCCCTCGCTTGTCGTGATGATCACGTCATTTGTCCAGACCTCCGTCCAGCAGAGCACCGCGCTCTCCGTGACGGTGTCCGGCGCGTCGGTGGCCTACTACGCGCGTCTTTGGTACACCCTGCCGTACGCAATCCTTACCGTGCCCATCACCACGGCCATGTTCACGGAGCTGTCCGACAGCTTTGCAAAGAACGACGACGCTGGTTTCAAGCGGGGCATCTCTGCCGGACTGAGCGAGATTCTCTTCTTCATGGTGCCGTTTGCGATGTATCTCATCGTCTTCTCCATGCCGCTGACCTCGATCGTTGCGGCGGGGAAGTTCACCTCTGACCAGCTCTCGATGACGGCGGGCTATCTGTTTGGCCTTGCGTGCGCATTGCCGCTCTACAGTGTGTGCATGTACCTGCAGAAGGTCTTCTCGGCAATGAGGCGGATGGTCCTATACGCGATTGCGAGTGTTGTGGGAACGGCGTGGCAGGTTGCGCTTTTACTCTTCCTCATGCCACAGGGACTGAGCGAGTTCCAGGCTATCGTGTATGTCTCGCTGACCTCGGCCCTGTTCTTCCTCGCGGTGGATATCGTCATTGTGGCGTTTTTACGCCACGCCGTTGGGTCGCTTGGGCTTAGGAGCATTCTGGGGTCGCTTGTGAAGTCGGTCCTCATTGGACTGGTAGGCGCTGCCGTGGGCGCGGGGATTCTCGCTGCTCTTAACGCGTTTGTTGGGGACTGTGCCGGCCACACGCTGACGTCTATTCTCTATTGCATTGCAGGTGGCGTGCCAGCGGTTCTTGTGACCTATGGGCTGTCGATTGCGCTCAAGATGCCCGAGTCGCGCTTCATCAAGTCTGTGCTTGGGCGCTTCACTCGCCGCCGCGGGTAGGCGGAGCTCCCTCCGGCGCCGGTTTGTCGCCGGAGGTGAGACAAAGGGACAGTCCCTTTGTCTCATCCTCGCCGGAGTGCCCGTTTTGGCAGCGGCCTCGGTCTAAAGGGGATGCGGACGTTTTCTTGGACCATCCTACCCCGCAAGCCCCAGCCTGCGC
>CADFJN010000025.1 GCA_902834555.1 Atopobiaceae bacterium | reverse complement strand
GGACCTCCAGTCCCGGACCACCCCGTGGTCCAACTTCGAGTCCGCACCCCCATTACGTCCAAAGTGGCCCCTCGGGCGTCGTTTTGACGCCCGAGGGAGACTTTCGTCCTGCGCTGGCCTTGCTTCCAGCTCCCCTCCGGAAACCTGCGGGTTAATAGCACCCGTGCGACGACGTTGCCGAGAAGAACCGCAGGTAGACGGCTTGGCCCTTCTCGGCGAACTGCTATTAACCCGCAGGTTTGGTTTGGGGGGCGCTGGGATGGCCTTGTTTGTCGCCGCCAGGACCTTATCCGTCGCCGTCGGAGTCTTGTCCGTCTCCGCCGGAGCCCTGCCTGCCGTCGGGGGCCTTCCCCTCGCCCTTCTCGCTGAGCAGTATTTGTGATGTGAGAAAAACTTGCGATTGACGGTTGCGTTACATGAGCGTTTTCGCGTAAGATACTCCTCGCTGCAACCCCAGCAGCAGAGATTCGGGCGTTTAGCTCAGGGGGAGAGCGCTTCCCTGACACGGAAGAGGTCAGAAGTTCAAATCTTCTAACGCCCACCATAAATTCGCAGGTCAGAGGCTTAAACCTCTGACCTGTTTTTGTATCTATGGCTTGGGTGGTACGAATTTGGTACGAATCGTTCCGCGACTTTGAACTTCCTCGGAGGCGCCGAATCGGGGTGCCCGGGCGTTCGCGCTCACTGGGTGAGCTTTCACTAGAGCAGCTCAGAATATCTTGCTCACTGCCGCCACGGCGTCACGCTTGGCGGTCATGTTCACGTGGGTGTAGATGTCCATCGTGACCCTCGAGCTGCTGTGACCCGCGAGCTCCTGCATGACCTTCGGGTGCACGCCACTTTCTGCGAGCAGAGTGAGATACGTGTGCCGCAGCTCGTGCAGGGTAAACTCGGCCAGTCCGTATCCCTCGCGGTTCCGCTCCCACCATCTCCCAAGGACTGCGGGGTTCATCCGCCTGCCATCGCCAGTCGTCACGATTGGGTCGTCCGCCCTGCGCCGGCCCATCTCCTCCTCCTGGCAATCCTTCGCCTTGGCAAGCGCGTCTCGTGTGACCTCCGAGAGGGGAAGCATGCGCATCCCGGCCTTCGTCTTGGTCGGGCCGAGATTGCCGCGCTTGTCGAGGGAATGCCTGACCTCCACGATTCGACGGTCGAGGTCTACGTCTCCCCAGGACAGGCCACACACCTCGCCTCGCCTGAGCCCCATCGTCACCGCGAGCATCAGAGCGAGCTCATGGGGGTCGGCTGGGTCTAGGGAGGCGATGAACTCATGTGCCCTCGCGGGGTCAATTGCCTTCTTTGGCCTCGTGTCGACGCGCGGAGGGTTCGCCTTGTCGCAGGGGTTCTCAGTGACGAGGCCCTCCCTCTTGGCAGCCTCGAACATGGTGTGGATGACACGGTGGGTCTGGTTCACGCTCGTCCCGCTCGCAGGCCTTCCGGAGAGCGTGTCGCCGCCGATCATCGAGGCGTACATCTCGTCGAGCATGTCGGGCGTGACCGCCGTCATCCTCACGCCGCCGATGTGACGGCACGCGGAGCGCAGCTGGCTCTCTATGCGTTCCCTCGTGTTCTCCGCGATCTCGCCCCTCGCCACCCGAGCGTCGAGGTAGCGCTTGCAGTACTCTGCGAACGTCGCCCCGGTCCTTCCCTGGACGCGGTCGCCCTCGATCTCGTCTATGAATTCCCTCAGCGCTGACTTTGCCTGGGTGTACGTCCCCTCGAACCTGCGGGTCCTCGTCTTGTACTTGCCGGTGCGCGGGTCCAGGCCGACGGGCACCCTGAGCTGCCACTTGCGACACTTGCTCCTGGGCTTGTCCTTCTCGAGCTGGATGATGCTACCTTCTCCGGTGACCTTCGCCATGGCTATCGCCTGGCCTGGGCGTCATCTGCCTCACGCCGCTCGAGGTACTCGAGGTAGTCCTCGAGCATGCGGCGCCCCTCGCGCGAAAGGGCGCGGGAGCGCTCGTCGATGGTCGCCTCGTGGGGCGCGTCGATGTCCTCGCGGCCGACCACGAGGTCGATGCTCACGCCGAGCTCGTCGGCGATGGACCAGGCGCTGGAGAGGGGGATGCCGCACTGCGGGCCCTCCTCGGCCCGCTCGTAGCGGCTGTAGGTGGACGCCGGTATGCCCAGGACCGCGGCGAAGTCCTTCGCATTGCGGTAGCCGGCCTCGCGCCGGAGGCGCTGGAGGGTTCTCTTTGCGCTGGTAGGTGTGTACGAACTGGCGGGTGATGACATATACTGTCACCGTCCTTCCTGACTTGCCTCTGGATTGGACACAGGGCCCGCAGGAGTGCCAGCTCCGTACGGGCCCTCGTTTATCTCACTGCCTTATCCCGGCGCTGCCTCCCTTCCCGGCGCCCCCGCGGGCGCCGTCGCGCCCGTGCGCACCCCCTGCATACTCCCTTGACCAAGACACCGTGAAGCCGTCCACCACCATGTGGCCGTGCGTCCTGTCGTAGGCCGCCATGACCTCGGCGAGCGCGTCCTCGTCGCGCACCCCTGGCGCATAGGGGTTGAGCGGTCCCTCGCTGCCGACGACCCAGTTCCGCGCGAAGGCCTCGAAGCGGTCGCGCAGCTGCTCGTCGCTCCCCGTGAGCAGGACCTCGTCCACGCGCTCGCCGTCGGTGAGCCGGGCAAGGAACGCCCGCTCGATGCGCGAGGAGATGGATTCCCACACCCTCATCGCCTCGCGCCTGGCTCCCTCTCGGTCGCGCTCGTCCCTCGCGGCGAGCACCTCGATGAGGTCCCTCAGCTCCTCCTGGGAGCGCGGCGTGAGCCGGTCGTAGGCGCGCTGCACCTCGCCACGCGGGTCGCCCTCGCCACGGCCGACCACCTGGTCGATGGTGGCGTCGAGCGCGTCGGCGAGCGTCCATGCGGCCTTGAGCGGAATCTTCTCCGGGCTCGACTCGTAGCGCGTGTAGGTGGTCGGAGGGATTCCCAGCGCCTCCGCGAAGTCCTTGGCGGTGGCGTAGCCGGCACCCTTCCTGAGCTCGAGCAGCTTGCTGGTCATGGTCTGGTCCCTTCAGATGTGGGCGTCCCGTGGAGGCCGCCTCGCCGTTCGCCGATTATGCGCTACGACACTTCGCTACAGAACATAGCAGAATATGACTATTTGTACAACGTCTACGCCACGAATTCTAGCAAAATATGGGTTCACACTCAATTAATGGTTCCAACCTATGATATTCTCCACTTGCGTCGCATCGCAAATGCCATCCGGTGGGATTCGGGTTCCGCGCCATGCGATGGGGCACTCCGATCCAGAGGCAAATCGACAGGAAGGCAGATTATGGGAATCAGGGAAATCCCCACCTTCATCACCCCCGCCGACTTGGCGAGGCTCACGGGAGAGAACGTCGGCTCGGTGACGCGTGGCATCAGGGAAGGCCGCATACCGGCGGACAAGGTCAACGGGCGCTGGCGCATCGCGAGCGAGCTCGTGTTCCCGAACGCGCACCGCGAGGCGCAGAGGCGCGAGGACACCCATGCCGACTAGCTCGAGGTCGCTGTCACGCGTTCCCGAGGAGCTCAGGGCAGAACCGCGCTGGGTCTGCTGGAAGCGGGCGCAGCGCGACGGCGGGAAGGTCACCAAGCTCCCCGTCGACCCGCGCACCGGCCGCATGGCAAAGTCGACCGACCCCGCTACCTGGGCGGACTTCAGGACCGCCCTCGACGCCGTCTCGCGCTGGCACGCGGATGGCGTCGGCTTCGTCTTCGGTCCCGACCGCGCCTACACCGGCCTCGACCTCGACCACGTGATCAGCGGCGGCAGGCTCGCGGACGCCTACCGCTGGGTCGTGAGCCAGGCGCACACCTACGTCGAGGTCTCGCCCTCCGGCGAGGGCCTCCACCTGATCTTCCGCGGGTCGAAGCCCGACGGCGCGACGCGCTGCAGGCGCGGGCCGGTGGAGATGTACGACCACGAGCGCTTCTTCACCGTCACCGGCGACGTCTACGAGGGGCATAACGCCATCGGCGCCAACCCCTCCGTCGTGGAGCGGGCATACCGCTCATGGATCGACCCCGACTACGGTAGGTCCCCTCAGCCCTCGCTCGCCGACGTAGACTCGACTTCCAAGGGCACCGGCAAGGTCGGCTCGCGCGTCTCGTCCGGCGACCTCTCCGATGACGAGCTGGTCTCGCGCATGCGCTCGTCCAGGAACGGCGCCGCGATCGGGGCACTGCTCGACGGCGACCTCTCCTCCTACGGCGGCGACCACTCTGCTGCCGACATGGCGCTTTGCTCCTCGCTTGCCTTCTGGTGCGCGGGGGACGCATCCCGCATGGACAGGATCTTCCGCGCGAGCGGGCTCATGCGGGACAAGTGGGACTCCAGGCGCGGCGGATCTACCTACGGCGCGCAGACCATCGGGCGTGCCCTGGAGGGGTGCACGGAGTTCTACAAGCCGCGGGGCGGGCGGTCCGAGCGGAAGGCTTCCCGTGCATCCGCGACGACGGGAGCCATCGGGGCACCGGCATGTGGCGAGGAGCCCGGCTTCGACCCCGACCACGCGCCCTCGGTCGCGGGATGGTTCGTCTCCCGCGACGGCAGGCTCTGGGCCGCCGACCAGGACGGCGAGCTCAGACGCTCCGTCACCGCGACGCCACCCTGGGTTGCGTGCGACCTCGTGGACGTCGACACCCGCGCGGTCTCCGCGCTCGTGCGCGTGAGGGTCCCCGGCCAGGGGATGCGCGAGCGCGCCCTGCCGCGCGAGGCCCTGCTCAACCAGTCGAAGGTGATCGGCGCACTCGCGCCCATGGGCGCCAACGTCAGCTCCGCGAACTGTCGAGACGTGATCCGCTACCTCTCCGCCTGCGAGGACGCCTTCTGCGGGGTACGGCCGAGCTTCGAGAGCACCACGCACCTCGGCTGGGCCGACGGGCCGCTCGGCGCATTCATGCCCTACGACGCCGGCGACGGAGGGATCCGCTTCGATCCGAGCCCCGACGAGGCGCTGAAGGCCCGCCCCTTCATGGAACCCGCCGGGACGCTCGAGGGCTGGGCGGCGGGCGTCTCGCCCGTGCGCGACTCCTCGCCGGCCTTCCGCTGCGTGCTCGACGCCTCGTTCGCCTCGCCGCTCGTCTCGGTCGTCGGCGCCCAGGCGTTCATCGTCTACCTCTGGGGGCGCTCGCGCTCTGGCAAGACCCCGACCCTCAAGGCGGCTGGCTCCGTGTGGGGCGACCCCACCGAGGGGGCCGACGGCTACTTCCGCACCTTCTCCGACACTCCCAAGTCGATCGTGCGCGCGGCAGCCCTCCTGCACGACATCCCGCTCATCGTGGACGAGCTGCAGAGCAAGGGCAGCGCGGGCGGACAACAGGGCAAGCGCCAGTACGTCGAGGACCTCCTCTACTCGCTCTCCATCGGCCACGAGCGGGGCGCCCTCAACTCGGACCGTTCCATGATGCGCGCCGGATCGTGGCGCTGTCTCACCATCGCCACCGGCGAGATCCCCATCGTGGGCGGGTCCACGCAGCAGGGCGCGGCCAACAGGACGCTGGAGCTCAACGCTGAGCCCTTCTCGGACGTGCGCGCTGCCCAGGCGATGCACCACCTCGTCTCCGGTCAGCACGGGACCGCTGGGAGAACGTATGTTCGACTGCTTCGGCAGATCACGGAGAAGTGGCTGAGGGGCGAGTACGACCGTCTGCGCGACGCGCTCGCCCAGGCCGCCCCTGGCCATCCCCAGTCCGACAACGTGGCGCTGCTCGCCCTCGCCGACGAGCTCTCCTCCTACTACGTCTTCGGCGTCGCCGACTGGGACGCGTGCTCTGAGGCGGCCATGGCCATGGCGTCGTGGGCGCTCGGCAACGCGGCCGGCGCCTCCGAGATAGACACCGACCTCAAGGCGATCCAGTTCGTGGCGGAGTGGCTGGAGGGCCACCGCCTGCACTTCGAGTCCACCGCCGAGATGGACCGCATCGACCGCTGGGGCGAGATTGAGCAGAGGCCAGGGGACTCCGACTTCACCTGGTGCATCTTCTCGAGTGTGCTCGACCGGGCGCTCGCCCAGGAGAACTACGACCGCCAGAAGACGCTGCGGCGCATGGCTGACGAGGGGCTGCTCGTGACCACGAGCGGCGGGCGCAGGTTCACCCGCCAGCGCCGCATAAAGGGCGGCAACCGCATCTGGTGCGTCTGCATCGACAACGACGCGATGGCGGCACTGCTCGACCGGACGATGGCGGCGCCGGTGCCATCGCCGTCACGGGGCGTCGCCCCCTCGGGTGACGTGGGTGGTGACGGTCGATGACGCGGGCTCTTCTTAGCCTTTCCTCTCCTGTCACCAATGTCACCAGGGAGGTACGTATGGCAGGAACGCACGCGCGCGCCCGCACGCGCGGGGAGGGGCTGCGGCGCGCGTGTGGCGGTGACGCGGTGACTGGCCACGTTTGCGCTGGTAGCCGACGTGTTTTGCGTCACCATGGGTACCTGTCGGGGCGTGGCGACGGGACGGGTGACCGGCGATGAGGTGGGACGAGAAGCAGGACGACGTCCTGCGCGAGTGCTCCTATCGGGGTGCTAAGTACGTCCGCGACGAGATCGAGCGGCGCTGCGGGGCGAGCCACTCCGTCGCCGCCGTCGAGATGCGCGCGAGCCGGATTCACTGCAGCCTGGCGGTGCAGACCGTGTGCCCCTCCTGCGGCGCGGTGGGGGTGAACCTCAACAGGGCGACGGGCATGTGCCGGCTGTGCTCGGAGCGCTACCACCTGGAGCAGGAACGAGCCTTCAACGAGCTCCTGGAGAAGGAGCGGGCCGAGGCCGAGGACTCCGCCGCGGTCAAGGCTGCGAGGCGCGAGCGCGACCGACTGCGCCAGGCTAACTCCAGGCTGTGCAGGAAGTACGGGCTCAGGAGCAGGCGCGAGAGGGGCATGGGGTGAGCTCTAGTTGAGGAATCCGTCCTCCTCGGGAAGCTCTCCGTTAATCATGTAGAGCACGAACACGCGGAAAATCAGACCCTCTGCCCAAGAGACATGACCTCCAGCTTCCCTTTCCATGGCATCGATTCCGCAGAGTTTATCAACGGTCACTTCTCCCGCCTCGATGTGTGCCGTTATGTCCGGACAATGGGGCACTCTCTTCTCCACGAAGCCCTTCCTGTGCGCCGATATCTTCTTCCTCTCGATGCGGATTTCAGGCTCCTCGAGTGCGGACTTCTGGATGGTGAACATGCCCTCGACTGGCTCCACCTCCGACCTCACCTCTTCTGGGAGGCCCCAGTCCTCGACACGATACGAGTAGATGACGGCCTCCTCGTCCTCAAGCTCCTTGTGGCACTCCCCGTAACGGCCGATGCTCATGGTGTCCCTCCTTGGCTCATTATCTTCCCCCTTGTGACGCCACTCGATGATTCGGCTTGACATTCCCTGCGATTTCGAAGAGGTGGCCTGCATGGCGAGGAGGGCGAAGCTCACGCAGGAGATGGTCGACCAGGCCATCCAGCTGAAGGCGGACGGCCTTTCCAACGGCGACATCGTGTGCGCGCTGGGCATCCACGAGTCCACGTTCTACCGCTGGATCGGCGAACCGAAGAACCGGCTGCAGCGCGAGTTAAGCGAGGGACTAAAAAAGGAGGAGACCGAGTTCAAGCACACGCTCCTGACGACGATCCGCGCGGCGGCGCTGGCGCGCAACCAGTACTGGACCGCGGCGGCGTGGCTGCTCGAGCGCAAGTACCCCGACGAGTACGGCAAGGCCGACCGCCGGCGCGACGAGGACGAGGGCGGCGACGCGCCGCGCATCGTGCTCGGCGTCGTGGCCAAGCCCGTCCAGGGGCGGCTGGACTTCTCCGCGGCCGAAGGCGACGGCGATGGTTCTTCTCGCCCGGACGGTGACGCGGAAGGCGGGGGCACTTCTCGCCCAGGCGATAACGCGGAACATGAGGAGGGCACCGGGGATGGCGACTGACGCGAGCGAGCTGGTGATCCCGGCGTTCCACGACGTGCTCGGCGACGTGATGGCGCACGGGCACACGCACTACTGGCTGCACGGCGGGCGAGGGAGCACGAAGAGCTCGTTCGTCTCGGTGGCCATGGTGCTGCTGCTCCTGGCGCGGCCGGAGGCGAACGCCGTGGTGGTGCGGCGGTTCTCGAACACGCTGAGGGACTCGGTGTTCGAGCAGGTGCAGTGGGCCATCGCGGAGCTGGGGCTGGAGCGGTGGTTCCGCGCGCGGGTGTCGCCGATGGAGCTGACGTACCTGCCGACCGGGCAGCGGATCGTGTTCCGCGGGGCGGACGACCCGCTGAAGCTAAAGGGCACGAAGTTCGGGCACGGCTACGCTGCCGTGGTGTGGTTCGAGGAGCTGGACCAGTTCGACGGCGTCGAGGCCGTGCGCTCGATACTGAACTCGCTGAGGCGCGGCGGGGACGACTTCTGGATCTTCTACACGTACAACCCGCCGCGGACGCTGTGGAGCTGGGTGAACCGCGAGGAGCTGGAGCGGGAGCGGCGCGCGGACACGCTCGTGCGGCGCTCGAGCTACCTGGACGTGGTGGGGACGCACCCGGAGTGGCTGGGCGCGCCGTTCATCGAGGAGGCCGAGTACCTGCGGGAGGTCGACGAGCGGGCGTGGCGCAGCGAGTACCTGGGCGAGGTGACAGGGACCGGCGGGTCCGTGTTCGGCAACGTCGTGGGGCGGCGGCTCACCGACGCGCAGTGCCGGGGCTTCTCGCGCACGCGAAACGGCGTGGACTGGGGGTGGTTCCCCGACCCGTGGAGGCTCGTTCGGTGCGGGTGGGTGCCCGGCGAGCGGCGGCTGTTCCTGTTCCAGGAGCTCTCGGCGAACAGGAGGACGCCCGCCGAGACGGGCACGATGGTCGCTGAGGCGCTGACGTACGCCGACGAGCCTGGCGGCGACCCCTACCAGCATGACGAGCTGATCTGGGCGGACGACACGCCGGACGGCAAGCAGTCGATGGCCGTGTGGCGGCGCGAGCTGGGACTGCGGGTGCGGCCGGCGAGAAAGAGCAACATGAGGAGGCTGAGCTATGAGTGGCTGGCCGGGCTGCGGGAGATCGTGATCGACCCCGTTCGGTGCCCGCTCGCCTACGAGGAGTTTCGGCTGAAGGAGTTCGAGCGCGACCGCGACGGCACCTGGGTGGACGAGATTCCGGATGGGAACGACCACTCGATCGACGCGGTGAGGTACGCCGTGATGGACGACATGCTGAGGGGGGCGTGAGGGCTTCTCGACGGTGGGAGGTCCTTCTCGCCCATGCGCTCGTCCCGGCTGCAACGAGCTCCAGCTAAGAGGAAATATTCCATGCGCCAGCCCGTCAAGCGGCGTTAGCATTGATGCGTTTCTGGTAGCGTCGCCGCTCGTGCGTGACCCGAAAGGATTGATGACGATGGCAGGGGGACTTCTCGACAGGCTGTTCAAGCGCAAGGGGCGCAACGCGGGCGGGAAGGCCGCCGCGAACGACGCAGAGCCATCGCATGGAGACCGGCAACCGGTCAACAGCGTCAAGGCGAAGGAGCCCAAAGCCACCGGTAGCTCCGACAGCGTGAACGGGGCCGTGCCCGCCATACCCACGGACCCCGTCACGGGCGCGGTCCTTGGCCCCAAGCTTTCGGTGGACATGCCCGAGCCGGACTACAGGCTGATGGTCGACGAGATGAGGATCCCCGTCCGTAACCTCGACGGCACCGTGACGCACGTGACGTACCTCGACCAGATCGAGGACGACGAGCTCGCTTACGCGGAGCCTGGCGGTAAGGCGTATCACACCCGCGCCGGCTGCTACAGGAACTGGTCGCCAGCATATAGGTCCTGCTTCACCGGTTGGGACATCGTACGCGTCGACGACGCAGAGGCGAAGGGAATGCACAAGTGCAGCTTCTGCCAGGACGCTGAGTATCTCGCGATGAATCCCAACGCAATGACCTTGGGCTATGGAGACGCGGATCGGCTTGACCCCGAGGTGGTCTTTGGGAGAAGGGGCAAGCCCGAGCTCGTGTTCACCGCGACCGTCCGCAACCCCGACGTCAAGGTTGATGACTTCTCGAAAGGCGACGAGATTAGCGAGGCAGATGTAGAGGCCTCGGGCGCGGGAAAGCTGTACCGCGGGGACACGTTTCTATGCAACTCCCCCAAGTCGCTTCGGATACAGAGAATCGTGAGCGGGGACACGCCGCTGGAGATGCGGGTGCTGCACGTCTCTTCGACGCCGAAGGGCTTCGTGAGCCTACGGATAGCGGTGTACGAGAAGCGGGACGAGGACCAGAAGTAGGAGCCCGCTGACCGCACTCTGCAGCGATGCCCTTCTCTCCTTGCCTTTGATTGAAGTGGCCGCATGGGTATTGGCGCTTATCCGGCGCTCTTCTCCGCTGGCCACTTGCCCGTATCTGGATCCCAGCGGTGCTCCTCTCCCTCCTCGTCCGCGAACGTGACCCGCACGTTGCCGATGGACGGCGGAGGAACCGGGGCATCGATGGGCCTGAGGCCGCCCTCGCCCGTGTCGAAGTCGAACGAGACCGAGGCCATGCCCTCGCCGAGCTCGAAGTCGGTGTCGACCTCGTAGATGATCGCGTCATCGGCGGGTATCTGGAACGAGGAGTAGCTGATGGTTTCCGGAAGGTCCTCGCCCGGGAAGGCATGGGCGATTATCTCGCCCAGGAAGCGGGCGATGACGTTGTCCCACCTGCGCTCCTCGTTTATGAAGGCGGCCATGTCCGCTCCTCCCTGTGACCCGGTTGGATGCTTCTCTCACTGAATTGTACGGGCGGTGATGAGGAGCTGCATATGGACGATCTGGGGCAGGACGAGTACTGGGTACCCGAGTGCGTGAGGTCGTATCTGAGGGCGGCCGGGTACTCGACGCGGGCGCTGGAGGACATGGAGCCGCACGTCCGCGAGTGGGACTCGTGGATGCGGGCGGTCGGCGAGTTCTACGACTATCGTGACACGGACGGTTTTGGCAGGGTGTACCAGGTGCACCGAAGGACGATCATGCCGGCCATGCGGGTGTGCCGTGAGTGGGGTTCGCTGCTTCTCGACGAGAAGACCGTGGTCGCCTGCGAGAGCCAGGAGTGCACTGACTGGCTGGCATCGTTCTTCTCGTCCACGAACTTCTGGGGAAGGGCGCAGGAGACCGTGGTTCGCGCGTTCGGGCTGGGAACCGGGGCTTTCGCCGTGTGGCTGGACGTGGGGCGCAAGGTGGCGAGGATCCGCCACTACGACGCGCGCATGGTGGTACCGCTGTCCTGGGACGCTGAGGGCGTGCGCGAGTGCGCGTTCGTCACGAGGTGCTTCTCGCGCGGCGCTCTTCTCGACCAGCTGCAGATGCACGTCGTGGGCGACGACGGCACGTACAGGATCCGCACCGTCTGCTTCGACCGGGACGGGCGCGAGGTGGCGGTGCCCGGCGTCGCGGAGGAGATCGGTACGGGCTCCGCGGGGCCGACGTTCGGCGTCGTGCGGCCGGCGGTGCCGAACACGAGGGTGGACTTCTCGCCCTACGGGCAGTCGGTGTTCGCCGACGCCGTGGACGCGGTGCAGAGCGTGGACCTGGCCTACGACGCGCTCATCAACGAGGTGGACGCGGGCAAGATGAGGGTGTTCCTCTCGGACGTGATGTTCGACCAGGAGAGGACCAACGACGGGAGGCGGGTGCCCATCCCGTTCGGCAAGGGCGACTGCACGGTGTTCAGGAAGGTGATGAGCACGGAGGACACGATCCAGGAGTTTGCGCCGGCCCTGCGCACCGAGGCGCAGGGGAAGGCGTTCAGGCTGGCCCTGCAGGTGCTGGGCGACCTCTGCGGCCTGGGGACCAACTACTTCGACCTCGACAACGTGGGCTACGTGAAGACGGCGACGGAGGTCTCGAGCGACAACAGCGCGCTCATGCGCAACATCCGCAAGAACGAGAACGCGCTCCAGGGGGCACTCGCGGACGTTTCGCGGGCGGTGCTCTCGTGCGGCAGGCTCATGGGCGCGAAGCTTCCCGACGAGGGCGGCGTCTCGGTGATCTACGACGACTCAATCGTGCAGGACACGTCCTCCGAGAAGCGGCAGGACATGGAGGAGGTCGCGGCCGGGCTCATGACGCGTGAGGAGTACCGCGCGAGGTGGTACGGTGAGGTAGAGGGCTAGGACGATTGTGCGGATGTCCTTCTCGTCCAAAGTCAACTCGCAGGGGAACGTGGAACGCTACTTCTCCTGGCTTGGGATGAGGAAGTCAGGGACGGTCAGAAGCATTGGTGAGCCGTCCTCCGATTTGGTCAAGGCGAGAGCCATGAGGTCGCCCTTGTGCACCGGATAGTCAGACTCGGGCTCGTTGAGCAGGGCTCCCGCGAGCATGCCGTCCCTCGTGATTCCCTCCAGCCTGAACCAGACGCTTTCGAATGGCAAGCCATCCGACACAAGTACCACGAAGACATCATCCGGATACTCGGAGCTGCGGAGTGTATCTATCTGCTTGATATCGCGCGCTGCCAGGACACCCTTTGTAGGAGAACTGTTCTTCTTGACCCGTTTAATCTGCTCGCAATAGCGCTCCCCGAGTGCCTCCGCGTCATCCGGGAACAGGACGCGCGACTCGGGTGGGATGCTGCCGGATCGAAGGAGGACGATTTGGTTTTGGATGACTGGGAAGGATGCGTCGTGGAAGATGGCCCCATCTTCGAGTGACGCGGGAGCCAGTGCGAAGAGCGAGAGCCCCTGCTCGTGGTCGACGTACGCATACGCAAGGACGGCGTCTGTCACATCGGGGACGACGATTGACTCCTTGTCGAACCTCTCCAGCAGCGGGTACTCGACGACGATGACCCTCCCCGCTACGTTCCTGAACCCGAGGTCGGCGAACGTGACGGTCATTGTCTCCTCCATTGTCGATGTCTGATTTGCCCCGGACATTATCCCACCCGAAGGGGACCGGGGCCGGTGGCGCGGCCGGGTGCTATCGATAGAGTGAGGGATGTCCGCGCTAGGGAAGGGCCGCAGGCTCGTAACTCTGGTTGCGTGCGAGTCGGGGGCTCGGTTGAGTTGATCTCCCACGATTGCGAATGGCGATTGACGTTGCCCCACCACCCCACGCACCAGCACGAGAACGTAGACGTCTGCGCTGCCGATGCGGGAGCGGAGGGCGTGGAGCCGATGGGCGGGAGTGACGCGGGACGTAGCGCGCAATGCGTGCGGGTAGCGACAGGCCGGGGCGACGGAGCGGGCTGGCTGAGCGCGGTGCCGGAGGCAGACGGCCGGAGCATGCGGGCCGAGCGCGGCGCCGGAGGCAGACGGGCGTAGCGCGGTGGCCGAGTGGCGCGGCCGGAGGTAGCCGCGGAGCGGCTGCCGTAGGCGCGCTCGCGAGTGCCACCAGCGCGGAGCCTGGCTGCCGTAGGCCCGCACGCGAGTGACCGCATGCGGAGGACGGCTGCCGTAGGCCCGCACGCGAAGCCAAGCCCGCGGAGGAGTCCCCGGCCGTCCCGTGCGACTCCCATGCGCGCGGAGGCCCGTGGCACGCACGCCCCGGCGGAACGCCCGCAGCGGACGTGCCGGCGGCGTGCTGCCGCGTCTCGTGCGGCGCGTGGGGTGGTGGGGCAACGCAACGTCCTTCTCGCCAACAAAATGGCCGCCGCGAAATCGCGGTGGCCACACTCTCCTCGCCTTTCTCGTCACATAGGATGCTAGGACGCCAGGACCTTCTCGTCCATCTCGTAGGCGACTCCCCAGAACTCAAGGGCCTCGGCGATGTCGCCGATGTAGACGTCATCGGTGTGCTTTCGAAGCGTGTCGGCCACGTCCTCAAGCGAGTATTCTTCTACCTCGCGGAACCTGATGATAGTCTCACGGGCTGGCGCATCGTAGCAGAACTGGGTGATGTCGCCCCTTCCAGTCTCCTTCACGTATGCCTCACCCGTGTCGAGGCGGCCGAACTCCATCGCTCTTGTCTCAGCCCCGTTCCTGAATGTGTAGACGTCTCTTTCCTTCACTTTGGTTGCCCCCCTCTTTGCTCTTTTGACTGTCGAAAGTCCATCAAGAGTACTTGGGAGCGTCCTTTCAGGTAACTACTGCTTTTCTCAGCGGTTATTGATTTGAAAGTCAATTACTGATGAGCTGCATCTGAAATGTCATTTCGTCGTCTTTGGTATGCCGAACCGAATAGCATTTGATATTTCTCTCATCTGGTGAGTTTTTTTGCAACATCGGCGAACGGTTTGATTACGCGTATTGTGTTAATTCATTTATGGCTCTTCAGAACTGCTTGTTCCGGTAAATCTCTTCGCCCTTGCTTCCGAATGCCCTTTCAATCTCATTCCCGTTGCTCAGAATACTTGCTTAAGCTAACGGATTTCCTCATCTAGTCTCATCTCTATGATAGCCACGAAATGCTTTGATAGAATCTATTCTGCTGTAGCTCATGAATGACAATGGCATCTTATATTTTGGATATTTAATACATTTATTTGCTATTCTTTTTATATTATATTGAAGGGCAGGCAAATATTGTCAGATGCACTTGAACATGCCTCAGAAGTTCGGACGCGCGTTATTGACGCCACTTCAGTCGAGCACAGACATATGCTGGCACAGCATCTTACGCCACCCGAAGTGGCAAAACTGGCTGCTTCTATGTTTAGTGATCCTGAGGGGCCGATTGATCTCCTTGATCTTGGAGCCGGAACCGGTATTCTCACCATTGCCGTGGCTGAACGCTATGGCAACGCTCTTAGAAGGGCGGATGCCATAGAGCTAGACGATGTTCTTGCTCGAATCTACGACCGCGATGTCCGACCCTTAGTCGATGGCGAGACCGTTTGCGGCGACGCAATAGCGGCCTTTACTTACACGAATCCAGTACTTTTACATTCCTATAATCGAATTATCTTAAATCCCCCGTATAAAAAAATGGCAGCCGATGACTTACGACAAGGGGGGCTTCCAGCCAGAAGCCCAAATCTCTACACCGCTTTTATTATGCGGGCTGTCGAGCACCTTGCGCCAAATGGGGAGATTGTCGCAATCATTCCAAGGTCTTGGACTAATGGAAATTACTTCATCCCATTTAGGAAATGGGTTTTCTCTAATTGTTCACTCGATATGATGCACGTCTACGAATCTCGCGGTGAGATATTTGCTGATACCGACGTATTGCAGGAAACCATGCTCGTACGGCTTTCTCGAAAGTCCCAGACCCCGTCAATTTCCGTTGGGTCTTCAACTACGAAATTTGATAAAGCAAATATCAAACTTTACCCATCAGCTAGTCTCATTGTGGGTAACGATTTAGTTGTTCGAATTGACCCCTCCTGCATCAGCTTGTTCGACAAGACAATCGCTGAAAAGGGTCTTTGTGCTTCGACGGGAAAGGTCGTTGATTTCAGAAGCAGAGATTACATCTCAAATGACAAGCCGGTCGATGTTCCTTCCGTCCCTCTTGTTTACGCTGGCAATTTCCCAGGTGGCAAGTTCTCTCATCCTCTGGACACCCTTGGCAAGGGACAGTGGTTTAAAACTACTGATGATTGGGCAAAAAGGCAGGTCCTTCCTCCAGGCAACTATGTTGTTGTTAGGCGCTTTTCCGCAAAGGAAGAGAAGAGAAGAGTTGTTGCCTATCCCCTCGTCACTGACCGCGAATTGGCTTTGGAAAACCATACTTCCTATATTCATGCGGGTTCGCCTCGCCATACTATTCCCCTGCAATCTCCCAATCTTGCTCGTGGTCTAGCAATCTGGCTTGATTCAACTTTGGTTGATGATTGGTTTCGAGGCGTCTCTGGGTCAACACAGGTCAATGCCCGCGACATCAAAGCCATTCCTTGCCCTGATCTCTCCGCTCTCGAAAAGGTTGGGCGAAATTGGCATCCAGATATGACACAAAGCGAGACCGATTCAGTCTGCGAGGAGCTGATGAAACAATGAATCGCAACGAGATGATTGAGACTATGCGTTCGGCTTTGGCCGATCTTGGCATGGATGCAGAGCGAAGCAACGAACGCTCTGCCATGACGATGCTGGCGCTCGCCCATCTGCGTGAGGGTGATTCTTGGGACTCTGCAACAAACGCGATGTATACGACACGCGATATCATGGACTGGATTCGTGACGAACTTGGTCAGGATTACAAACCGAATACTCGCGAGACCATACGAAGATTCACGCTCCATCAGTTTATGCAAGGGGGTCTCGTCGAATATAACGCTGATAATCCCGAGAGACCTACAAATAGTCCGAAGAACAATTACCGCATTTCTCCAATCGCGCTCAATGTAATCCGTTCCATTGACAGTCCCGAATATCGAAACGAGCTCAACCACTTTCATCAGGCAGTTGAGAATTGGCTCGCTTTTGTCGTTGAACGCCGAGATATGGCTCGTGTTCCTGTAACGCTTCCCGATGGTAGCGAGCTGACGCTTTCGGCGGGTGGACAAAACACTTTAATCCAAGCGATGGTCGAGGAGTTTTGTCCACGTTTCATCCCTGGCGGCGAGGTGCTTTTCATTGATGACACTGACAAAGCTCTACGTGACAAGGCCGATCCAGTGTTGAAACAGCTCAATGTTTCCATCCCTACCCATGGTAAGGCTCCTGACCTTATCGTCTGGGACTGTGACAAGAACTGGCTCTTTCTCATGGAGGCTTGCAGCAGCCATGGCCCTATTGATGTAACCAGAAAATATGAGATTGAAGACCTATTTGCAGACGCCAATTGTCCCCTTGTCCTCGTCTCCTGTTTCCCCGACCGAGCGACCATGAGAAAATATTTTGTCGATCTTGCATGGGAAACAGAAGCATGGTGTGCTGATACTCCCGACCACATGATTCACCTTGATGGCAAACGTTTTCTTGGTCCATACGACCTGTAACTATGGATAACCATGAGCATCTTCGACGAGTTCAATGACCATGGCATGGGCAACAGAGATGCTTTCGAAGAGCTGTGCTGTCAGCTCTTCGAGACATGGGGAAGGCATCGCGAACAATACGGAGAAGGTTGGATATATCGCAACATCCGCGGTGCCGGGGGCGACGGAGGAATCGAGGCCTATTGGCACGATACGATTTGCGGCGATTGGGTCGGACTGCAAGCAAAGTGGTTCCCCAAGTCTTTGAAACCAACCCAATATAGAGAGCTTCATAAATCTCTCGAGGCAGCGATGAGCGTGCGCCCGTCGATGGGCCGATACGTCATTTGCATCCCGCATGATCTAACTTCTGCAAAGTTGGGCAGAGGCAAGAAGAGGACCAAGGGCGAAGACGAGAGCTGGAACGATTTCATCAAACAGGCTAAAACCAAATACCCTTGTTTACAGATAACTCTTTGGGGCGAGAGCGAAATCTTCAATCAGCTCCAACAACCCGAGAACGAGGGGCGTTGGCGCTTTTGGTTCGAACATTCCCTTGTAAACCCGGAGGCAATCGAGCTTTCGCTTGAGAAGGCTGTTGGTGCTCTCGAGAGCCGATACGTTCCAGAACTAACCGATGCCGGAGGAATGTCTCACTTCCTCGATAGCTTCTTCGGTACACGAGACGCGAGGCTTGCTCTAATCGAGAAAATCGATGCCAACATCACCCTGTGCGAGCAAATTGAGTTTAGAATTACTTCACTAATCGAAGTGGACGACGAGACGGCGCTCGGTCTGAGGGACAATGCCCTCGCTTGCACAGACGCTTTGACCAGCTTCTCCCGTCGACTCTCCGAACTGAAGATATCTCTCTCGGACGAACCAGACCACTTCCTCGACGTCAAACCCCTTGAGGTTGACGTCGCAGCCATCGAGAGCTTCTCCTCCGCAGTATATGATGCGAAGGGGAGCTATCGACTGTCTGGGCACCTCAATGAGCTCGACAGACTGCTCGACGATCTCAGGTCTGCTCCTTCGCCATGGGAAATCGAACGCGATGCCCGACAAACCCTTTGCGAGCCCCATTGCGTTATAGAGGGCGAGCAGGGTACCGGCAAGACCTGCGGCTTCGCAAAGAAGGCCCAGGAATACCAGCGGAGCCAGCTACACGTTCCGATTCTCATCCCCGCCTCTTCTGTGATGGATCACGAAAGCTGGTGGCAGGCTGTAGTCAACGCTCTCGGCATCGGCTCGGGTTGGGGCGAGTCCGCCTTGTGGCAGGCGCTCTCCTCCCAGGCAGCGCTTCATGACGTTAACGATGACGACCTCTGCGTGATGTCCAAGGTCGCCATCCTCGTCGATGGCCTCGATGAGAGGCCCCCCTCCTCCTTCTGGGCAGAAATGATGAGGCAGGGAGACGCCATAAGCCGCAGATACCCGCGCATTAGATTCGCATACTCCTCACGGCCAAGCGGCATCGCCTTCAAGGACCGCGGTCTCACCTCGTGCTCCTACCGCCTACACGATGGCGGCGACGTTCCCGCAAGCCGGCTTTTCGACAGCTACATTGAGCACTATGAGATAGACCTTGATGGTAACGAGCAGCTTAAGTGGCTGATAAGGACGCCCATGGAGCTGCAGATGTTCTGCACTGCCTTCCGCGGAAAGAAAGTCCCCGCCAATGTCTCAACCTGCTTGACGGAGCTTGTGGAAAGGGAAATCGAAAGGCTCGAGGAGGAATTCGCCGTACGGAACCACCGCGATTTGGTTGAGGAACGTCCCCTACGAGAAGCGCTTCTCAAACTCGCGCGTGTTTTCCTGGAATCCGGTCGCAGTCAGCTAAGCAAGAGAGAGCTCGGTGAGGCGTTTGCCGAAGCCGGCTTGGACGCGAAGGCAACCACGCAGATGACCGGGCTTCTCGATAGTTATGGCATTCTCTGCAAACGGCAAACCAAGGGTGCGGGCGCCTTCGACCGCAATGTCGCCTATGCCGTTGGCGCACGGCACCTCTGGGACTACTTCATGGCTGTTCTCATGGTTGAGGACGGCTTCGGTCCTGGCTGCGACCTCCTTGCAAGACAGCGCGACGCTGCGGAAATGGTGTCCATCCTCCTCGTCGAGCAGAAGGGTATCTTGCCTCTTGACTGCAAGGAGCTCGCGACCGCAGTGGGAGACGGGGAGGCATATAGGCTCACCCTCTTCGCACTCTCCAATGCACGTCCGGACGCTGTCGCCCCGTTCAAAGAGTGGGTCCTCGATGAGATGGGGAGCGGACCGAACGGTCTGTCTAAGATTGTCAACGGACTCGTCATCCGGGTGGCAGAATTGAAGGACCATCCGCTTGGTCCCACGCTCCTGGACAAGTATCTGAGAACCTTCGGTAGCCCCGCCGAGCGAGACTCCGTGTGGTCGCTTCCTCCGTCGATGCGCGTCCGTGGCATCAGCTACCAAACCGCCCTCTACCATGAGCGGGAGATCCTGGACAGCATGCCTCGGCTCCACCCGAATGAGACGAGCACTCAGATGCCACTTGTTCTGGCATGGTGCCTGTCCTCGCTGAGCAACCTCAAGAGGAGGCACTGCAGGAGCGAGCTCGTCGAGTGGGCCATCTCCACCCCAGGCGAGTTCACGCAGCTCTTTGGCCGCTTCTGCTCCATCGATGACCCGCAGGTCCGCGAAGACCTTTTCGCAATAGCCGAGGAGGTCGTATGCAGGGGCGTAGTCGACCCTGCCGATGAGGAGGAAATCGGTCGGCTGGTCCTTGGCTCCCTCTTCTCCGACCCCGACAGACCGGGCAACCGCGATGCCGCGCTCCGCTTCTATGGAAGGATTCTCGTCGAAAGGTGCCACTCAGACGGCCTATTCAGCGAAAAGGAGGTCGACCGATGCAGGCCGCCATATGCCATCCATGGCGATGACGTGTTGCCAATCTTCCCAGACGCATGCAAGGCGGAATACATGGATGGCTACTGGCCAATCCATTACGACCTGGCGCGATACGTGCTGGTCGACCCACTCGCAAGCGCCTTCGGTATCTACCGCTTCGGCCCTTACGAGAAGGGTGACAACGCGACTGCAAGCCCCGTCATCGCTGAATCGGCTTACGCCGCCGGCGTCGAGACCCCCTCTTTCGATGGGTGGGTCATAGCAGCCGCATATCAGTTCCTCCTCGACCGCGGCTACGTCCCCGACTCAATCGATGCCGGCGCCCCGGACGATGGGCATCGCCCCGATGGCATTGACCGCGCGATACTCAGCTACTTCCATCCCGCCGACCACGGCGCGCGGAGCACGGTGATGACTGTCGCCGAGAAGTACGTCTGGTGCGCACTCCGCGAGATCTGCGGCTACATGGCGGACCGCGTCCCCGTCCAGGACCGGTTCCAGTACGGGGAACAGGCAAACGGCATCAACGACGGCGGACTCGTGACGGATTATGGCACGCTCCTCAGCTTCGACAGCCCCTTGCTCGAGACGACCGTGCTCCGACTCAAGGAGGGAAGAAAGGGCCAAGAGCCCCAGTTCCCCGCGCCATTCTCCTGCGATTACTCGTCCGCGCCGTCAGCCGAAGAAGAGCTTCGAAGCTGGATTACCTCCGCAAGCGCCGATGCCGCGACGGTCCTCTTGGACTTCCAGCCCAACACGGACCTCTCGGTAGCGGGCGACACCATCCCCGTCGCGCTCTACGCGAACGACTGGGGTACGTGCGGCAAGGAGTCTCGCGTATGGCTATACGCCGGCGCGATGGCCAACACGGAGATTGACAAGTTGGTGGGTGCCTCTTGCGCCTGTATCGATGGCTACGATAGCGCCTCAAATTTCCAGGTTGGCTTCTCCACGTCGGCGTGCTACCTCTCTCCGATCGAGATCCTTTCGTCCCCCTGGATGGAGGAGTATGACGAGCCGTCGCGGCCCGAGATGGTCGCAGGGGCGCACTTGGAGGCCCGGCCGCTTTCTGGCGAATGCGTCGCAAGGCTGATTGATGCGGGCGAATACTTTTATTATTTTCCATCTAAACTCGCGAGGGCTCTCTGTGACATCTCTTATACGGACGGCTGCCGTTACTACGATTCAAATCGAATCCCCCGCTTCGAATACGTTGAGTTCGGGACTCCGTACAGGCATGAATACAAGGCTCTCCTTGCTGACAAACGCACTCTCCTGGACAGACTGAGTGGATGCGGAAAGTCGCTGGTTTGGTATGCGACTGTCGAGAGGGATGCAACCAGCCTCGCTCGAGAGCGCATTCCCGGACTTAACGACCGGATCGATGACTCTTGGATTATCTGGTACTCCAAAGATGGCGAATATACCTCTTACCCAGTGTCGGAGCGAGAGGTAGAGAAACCTCAACCGCCATCCAACGACCTAATAGAGCGCATCTTGTCGAAATATCGCGATTCCAAGAGTCTCGCAGACCCTGGCAAAACCGATTCCTAGCACTACCCCTCCCGTCCCGCTTGTGACGCCAAAAGACAATGCCCGTACCTAGAAGGTGCGGGCATTTCTCTTTTGCCCGCACGACGCGGAAAGGCGGTCGCAATGGAGGGTGAGTCCAGTGGCATGCAGCAGGCGCAGGGCCAGGTCGGGCAGAGCGAGAACCAGAAGCAGGGCGGGCAGGAGCCGGGCGTCGACGCGCAGGCGGTGCAGAAGCAGGACCAGCAGGAGCCCCAGGAGGACACGGTGAGCGGAGGCGACACCGACTACGCCGCGCAGCTGAAGGCCAAGGACGCCGAGATCGAGGCGCTCCAGGCGAAGGTGGCCGAGGCCGCCAAGACAGCGGAGGCGACGGAGAGGCTCGGCAAGGAGATCGCCGACCTGAAGGCCCGCCTCGCCGACGAGCGCACGGAGTTCGCGCTGAGGTCCGCCGGCGCGCGGTCCGTCACCGCCGCGAAGGCGCTCCTGGCGGAGCACGACGGGAACGTCGAGGCGCTCGCGAAGGCCGAGCCGTGGCTCTTCTCTGCAGCCTCCGCCGAGGGCGGCACGACCGGGCTCGAGCCCGCGGGTGCTTCCGGTGGGAGCGCGGAGAAGGAACGTTTGAAGCACTGGCGCGAGCTCGCGGGCCTTTCCGACGATGACGAGGGTAAGGAGTAGCCCATGGCCGTCAACAAGATCGAGTACGCGAAGAACTACGTGTCCGTTCTGGACGCTGTCTACAAGAGGGAGGCCACGAGCACCTGCCTGAACTCGCCGGCTCGCTTGGCTCGCGCGGGGCGAAACGCGAAGGAGATTATGATCCCGAAGATCGCGGTCTCCGGCCTGGGCGACTACACGCGCAACGTGGGATACAAGACCGGCTCCATCGACTTCTCCTACGAGACGAAGACCTTCGGCTACGACCGCGGCATCCGCCTTATGGCCGACGTGATGGACGTCGAGGAGGCGGGCGTCCTGGACTGCTTCGTGCAGGCCGGCGCCGAGCTGCAGCGCACGCAGGTGGCCCCGGAGGCGGACGCCTACACCTACGCCCAGATCGCGGGGCACGAGGGCGTCGCCATCGACTCGGCCGACCTCTCCAAGGCCAAGGCGACTGACGTCCTTGCCGCCCTGCGCAAGGTGACGAACGCAATGGACGAGGCCGAGGTCACGACCGGCAGCCGCTACCTCTTCATCACGCCCACGCTCAAGGGCCTGCTCGACGACTACAGCCTCGCGGACCCCAACATGAGCAACCGCGTGCTCACGCGCTTCGCTCGCATCGTCGAGGTGCCGCAGGCGCGCTTCTACACGAAGATCGACCTCCTGTCCGGCGACTCGGACAAGTTCGGCTACGCGAAGGCCACCGACGGCCGCGCCATCAACTTCATGGTCGTGGAGAGAAGCGCGGTCATCAAGTTCGACAAGCACGTGGCGTCGCGCGTCTTCTCGCCGGACGAGCTGGAGAGCCTCGACAGCTACATGATGAAGTACCGCAAGTACGGCATCGTGGAACTGTTGGACAACAGGCTCGCGGGCGTGCACGTGAGCGCCGCGCCGGCGGCATAGGGGGCGCGCGATGGCCGGCATCGACGGCGTGGGGCCATCCGGCCCCTCCTTCCTCTTCTACCGGGACTCTTACGGCGGCACCCTGGATGCGTCCTCATACGCGGAGGCGCTTCCCGCCGCGCTGAGGTGCGTGCGCGGGCTGTGCGGAGGCGCGTCGCCGGAGGACAGGTGGGACGCTGTCGACCTCCTCGCCTGGGGCCGCGCCTGCTGCGCGGCGGCCGACGCCTTCGCGGAGTTCGGCGAGGGGCGCGTGGGCGGCTACGCGGTCGGCGACTTCAAGGTGACGAACTACATGGAGAAGGGCACCACGGGTCGCGAGGTCGCGACCGAGGCGGCGCTCTCCGAGCTCGCGGGCTCGGGGCTCGCCTTCTCGGGGGCGGGGCGGCTATGAGGTACCTGAGGCCGATACCGAGGCGGCTGCTCCCGGATGACATGCTGGTCTTCCCCTCGGACGGGCAGGGCGGCCGAGAAGCCGCCCGCATGATTCGCCACGTGCGCCTGGAGCTCGAGGACGCCGTCTCGGACGAGCCGCACAGGGGGTCGGCGCACTCGGGCCGCGTCTTCGTTGACGCGGTGAACAGCTCTGGTGCCTTCGAGGTTCCGGCCGGGAGCCGTGTGGTCGTGGGTGCGCTCCCGGGCATGCAGGTGCTGAGGTGCAGGCGGTGCTGCGTGGTGCGCGGGCAGGTACACCACTGGGAGCTGGAGGTGGGATGATGGCGAGCTTCCCTGCGGGCGTGGCCGCCCGCGCGGTGCGCGACGCCCTGCGCGGGGCGGGCTACGCGAACGCCTACGACGTGCCCGTGGCCGCGTGGGTGTGCTGCGAGCCGATTGTCGTCTCCTGCGGCACCTGGGAGCGTGAGAGCAGGCAGGCGGACGGCTCCGAGCGTGGGCGCCGCGCCCTCGTCGCCCACGTGTGCTGTGACGACCCCTCAGACGCCGAGGTGACGGCGCGCGGCGTCGCGCTGGACCTCGCGGCATGGGACTGGGCCGCGGCGGAGACGCCGGCAGGTACGAGGATCGTGGCCTGCGACGTCGGCCGGCCGGTGCCCTACGGGCGAGACCGCTCAGGCCGCTGGGTGTGGGACGTCCCGATGACGATGACGGGGGTGGTCGGCAATGGCTGACGAGACGCGGCGCGGGCGCTCCTCGGATGACCGCGACATAGCGAACAGGACGAGGAAGGCGGCGCGGGCCGACACGCGCACCCGTACCGATGGCCGGCCCGCCATCTCCGAGACCGACCGCATCGGCCGCGAGGCGCAGCGTCGCGCCACCGCCTACGCGAGGGCGCGTGGTCAGCTGTGAGTTCGATTTCCTACGCCGGGCACGACCTGGCGGGCGTCGCGAGCGCGGAGCTCGTGGAGCCCGTCGCGCACGCCGTCTCCCCGGTGACCGCGCGGGTGCCCGGGCATCCCGGCCTCGCGCTCCTGGGCGGCGACGTGGAGCCGCTCGAGCTCTCGGTTAGGCTTTTTCTCGATGACGCGGACGCAACGACGGTTGCGAAACGTTCCGATGCGCGTGCACGGATCAGGTCATGGCTGCTCGCCCCCGCGGGCGGCGAGCTCGTCGTCCCGGGCGAGCCGACCCTCAGGTGGCGGGACGTTGTCTGCACGGGCGTCTCCGACTGGTCGTCACTCTTCGCGGATGGCTCGGCTGTCGTCACCTTCCTCTGCATGGACCCCATCGCCTACGGCGCCTCCGGCTCGAGCGACGGCGTCTCCTTCTCCGTTGGCGGGACGTGGCCGACCTGGCCGACGCTCGCGCTCGTTGCCGAGGCGGGGGCGTCGGTCTCGGTGGTGCGCGGTGACGCGGCCCTCACGGTTGAGCATGCGTTTGCGGCTGGCGATGCGGTTCTGATCGACTGCGCTGCGCAGGCGGTTACGGTGGGCGGCGAGGACGCGACGGCCGACGTGACACTGGGGAGCGACTTCTTCGCAATTGGCCCCGGCGACGTGGGCATGTCCTTCTCGGGCTGCTCGTCTCACGTCGTGAGCTGGGCGGAGAGGTGGGCGTGATGGTGCCGACCCTCTACCTCTTCGACCGATGGGACGAGCGCGTGGGGATCCTGCCGACCCTCGGCTCGATGACGCACACGGAGGAGGTAAACGGCGAGGATACGCTCGAGCTCTACTGCCGCCTGGCTCCCGAGAAGGGTGACAGGATCGTGTGGCGCGACCCCGAGGACGGCCGCTGGCGAGAGCACGAGGTCGTTCGCACCGACGAACCGCTGGACGGCGCCTGCCGAGTGTACGCCGAGTCCTCGATTTGCGAGCTGCTGCGCGACTACGTCGTGGAGGAGCAGCTCGTGAGCAGGACGGCGGGCCAGGCCATGGCGGCCGTGCTGGGGGCGACGCGCTGGACGCTCGGTGACGTGGACGTGGGCGACGCCAAGCGCGGCGCCCTTCTCTACCACACGAACGCCCTCGCGGCCCTGAGGCGCGTCGCATCCGTGTGGGGTGGCGAGTTCCTCTGCGAGTTGGGCGTCGAGGACGGGCGCGTGGCCACGCGGAGCGTCTCCCTCCTCTCCCGCGTTGGTGGGTGGCACGGCGCGCGCTTCTCCTACGGCCGGAACCTCTCGGGATGTACGAGGACCGTGCTCGAGGACGAGGTCTTCACTGCCCTCTACGGCTGGGGGAAGGGCCTGCCCATCGAGGACGAGGAGGGCAACACGACGGGCGGCTACACCCGCCGGCTCTCCTTCGAGTCCGTTAACGGTTCTGTTAAGTGGGTCGGCGACGACGAGGCCCGGGAGCGTTGGGGCCGCTGGGACGCCGCCCATGGCGAGCGGGTCCACGCCTTCGGGCAGGTCGTGTTCCCCGACTGCGAGGACCCGGCCGAGCTGCTGGTGCTCACCAGGGCGGCGCTCGCCGCTGTCAGCAGCCCGCGCGTCTCCTACGAGTGCGACGTGGCCATGCTGGACGGCGGCGTGGGCGTGGGGCTCGGCGACGACGTGGCCATCGTCGACACGTCGAGGGTGCCGGAGTGGCGGCTCACGGCGCGCTGCGTGCGCCGGGCTCGTACGTTCGGAGACGGTCAGACGCGGACGCACGTCACGCTCGGCTCGGTGGAGCGGGCGACCTGGGAGGCAAGCGCCGAGATCCTGACGCGCGTCGTCGCGGTCGAGGAGACGGCATCCACTGCCTCCGACACGGTCGCCTCGTTTGAGGACCTCTCGGCAAAGGAGTACTGACATGGCTGACGATAGCTTGACCGAGACGACCGAGGCGAAGCTCGACGGCGACGGGCTCGCCGAGGTGACCTGGGGAGCGAGCAACTCCTGGGAGTCCGGCGCGCTCGTGGCGTCCCCGCAGGACGCGCGGGGCCGCGGGATGCTCCTCGCGGTGACGCGCGACGGCGCGGAGCTCGACCTCACTGGCGCCACGCTCTACCTCGTGTGGCGCCACCGGCAGACCCATGCACGCGGCTGCGTCCCCCTGGAGGCGGTCGATGCGGCCTCTGGCAGGTTCCGCGTCTTCTGGCCTGCGGCGATGGCGTCCGAGGAGGGCTCCTGCGAGTGCGAGGTCGTGCTCAGCTGGGACGACCGGACGATGGCGTCTCCCGCCTTTGACGTCGCCGTCGGCGCTTCGCTCGTGGGCGCCGTCTCCGCGGGCGATGGCTTCACGCTCTTCGTGGAGGCGATCAAGCGGTACGAGGACGCGGCGGCGGAGGCGCTCGGCGTGGCCGCCGAGATCGCCGCGGCGCGCGACGCGGGCGCGTTCGACGGCAAGGACGGCGCAGAGGGGCCTCAGGGACCGAGGGGCGACAAGGGCGACGCCGGACCCGCGGGCGCGGACGGCGCCGCCGGCAGGGATGGCGTCAGCTGCACGCACGGCTGGGACGGCACCGTTCTCACCGTGACCTCGGCCTCCGGCACCTCATCCGCCGACCTCGTGGGACCGCAGGGCCCCAGGGGCGAGCGTGGCGAGACCGGGCCAGCGGGCCCGCAGGGGGAGACCGGCGCGACCGGCCCGCAGGGGCCGAAGGGCGAGACGGGGGACACCGGACCGGCCGGGCCACAGGGGGAGACGGGACCCACTGGGGCGCAGGGACCCCAGGGCGAGAGGGGCGGGACGGGCGCCACCGGTCCCGCCGGCGCGAGCGCCACGATCTCCTCTGCCACGGCGACCGTCGACCCTACGACCGGCACGCCCTCGGTGACCGTCACCCTCGGGGGCACCGCCACGGCGCGGACCTTCGCCTTCGCCTTCTCGGGGCTCAAGGGCGAGACGGGCGCAACCGGGGCGACCGGTGCCACAGGCGCTAAGGGCGAGGACGGCACGACGCCCGACCTCTCGGCCTACGCCACCAAGGCGTGGGTCACCGAGCAGTTCCCCGACCTCTCGGAGGTGAGCTACTGATGGGCATGGGCATCATCGCCGAGTCCGTCCTGGGCGACATCGCCAACGCGATCCGCGAGCAGAACGGCGGCAGCGCGACCTACAAACCGACTGACATGGCGGCGGCAGTCACGGCGCTCGACGGGACGAAGTCGGGCGATGCCGCCATGCTGACCCTGAAGAACGGCTCGGGCGTCGTCTCCGACTCCGTCTTCTCGGACATCGCCGCGGCGATACGCGGCCAGAACGGACTCTCCACGAAGTACAAGCCCGGAGAGATGGCCCAGGCGATACGCGACCTCACCTGGGACGTAGGCCTCAAGCCGCGAGCCATCCTCTACAACCGCGGCAGGAACATCGAGCTCAACTACCTCGACGGGCCGCAGCTCTCCTCTGGCGAGGGGGATATCCAGGCCTCCTGGGAGGTCTCGACCGACGGCTATGCCAGCGACTCCGATCTGCCCTGGCACGACGTCCGCGAGCAGATCACCTTCGTCGGCGTCGACTCCTCCTTCAGCGAGGTCACCTTCACGGACATATCTCACTGGTTCCAGGGCATGACCGCGCTCATGAACGTGACCGGATTCGACAACATCTCCGGCGTGACCAAGGCGAACCAGACCTTCTCCGGAGACTCGGAGCTGAGGTCGATCTGGTGCGACTCCGCATACGCCCCTTCCGTCTCGGCCGCGAGCATCCCGTTCTACGGATGCCGTAAGCTCGTCGGCGGGCACCTCACCGTGGCCAAGGACACGATGGGGAAGTCCGCCTTCACGACGGGCACCAATGGCCTTCTGGTCTGCAACACCGACGACCAGCGCTCCTGGGCGTTTGCGTACCTGTATTCAGATGGCTCCCTCGTCGTCAACCGCTACGGCGTCATCGACGCCAGCCGCACCGTCGCCGCCTCGGGGACCCTCTGCACTAACGCTCGCTACAACTCCCTCGGGTCCATGCCCTGGCACGAGCTCCGCGACACCATCACGAGCGTCACCTTCGCCTCCGACATGACCGGCGTCTCCGGCCTGTCCATGGACTACTGGTTCTACAACACTAAGTCCCCCGCGATAGCCTTCGACGGCTGGTCGAACGTCCACCCCGTGAGCATCGAGTACCTCTTCAACGGCTCGGTCAACCTCCAGACGCTCGACCTGAGAGGACTCGACCCGTCCACGATCCTGAGATGGAACTACGCATTCTCGGGGATGTCCTCGCTCACGACGATCCTCGCCAGCTCGTCGTGGACGCTGCCGAACGCGTTCACGACCAAGTCGAACACCTTCTACGCCGACTCCAAGCTCGTGGGCGGGAACGGCACCGTTTTCTCGTCCTCGAAGACCTCGGCGGACTACGCCGTCATCGACAACGAGAGCCACGCCGGCTACCTGACCGCGGGGTGAGGCAGCTTCCCGACGCGCTCGCAGCGGTAGACGACGTCTCCCGCGACCACGACCGGAAGGCCGTCCATCGCCTCGAAGAGTCTCCACTCGAGCAGGCAGTCGTTGGCCGACGTGTGCATTTCGCTGACGCCGGATATTCCGAATGCGCGGCACAGGTTGTCCTTGGATGCCCTGGAATGCCCTTCGCCGAGGCGACATACCATCGACTTGATGTCGAGGAACTTCACCTGCGAGTACCCAGTGAGCCCATGGCCTTCCATGTAGCTTCGGAGAAAGCGCTCGTCGAAGCCGCTCCCACTGAACGTGAGCACAGTTCTCTCTCCCATGTGCCACCCCTCGAGGAGCTCGTCGACTTCCACCTGGGAGAGCGGCTCTCTGCTTGCAAGGTCTTCCTCGGTGATTCCGTTCACCCTCGCCGCGCCAGGGCTCAGCTTCGCCTGCCTCTCCAGCGGCAGGAACCTGTCATAGGTCCGTCCCTCGTCCGGTACGTACACCGAGATCGAGAGAAGGTCGTCCCTCTCCTCGTCGAGGCCGTTCGTCTCCACGTCCAGCACAACGTAGTCGCTCGGGTCCACCATCGCTCCTCCTTTCAATCGGGTCTCTCTGTTGCTCGCAATTGAAACCCCGCGTAACAAGCTCCCCTGTGACGGGCTGCGACCATGGTCGCGTCGGATGACGTCGTCGGGGGGTCAGGGTGGAGTCGGTGATCGTCGCACTCATCTCGGGCGGGATGACGCTTGCCGGCGTCCTGGCGAGCAACTCGAAGTCCCGTGCGGTCATGGAGCAGAAGATAGACGAGCTCTCCCGCCGGGTCGACAAGCACAACTGCCTCGTCGAGCGCACCTACGGCCTCGAGAGGGACGTGGCGCTCCTCAGGAACGACGTCGAGTCGCTCGAGAGGAAGGCGGAGCAGCAATGAACGAGTTCCTGACCGGTAACGAGTGGTGGTGGAGGCTCGCACGCACGGTCGCCCAGGGTGTGCTTGGCGTGGTCGTGGCGAACCTCGACCTCATAGTGGGCACGATGGCAATCGACCCCGAATGGAGGGCCTTCGTCGTCGCCCTCGTGATGGCCGCGCTCTCGCCCCTCATGGCCGAGATCGGCAAGCACGTCGACAAGGAGGGCGGTGATCCCGAATGAGGGACTGGGCGAAGTGCGTGGCAGACGTCGACCTCCTCATGAAGAAGCACTTCACGAGCGGCCGTTCCGGCCACAAGATCCGCCACGTCGTCATCCACTACAACGCGGCCGACGGCACCGTCGAGGACGTCCACAGCTGGTGGCAGACGCGCGCCGCAAGCGCCCACTACCAGGTGGAATCCTCGGGCCGCATCGGTCAGCTCGTCTGGGACAGGGATACCGCTTGGCATGCAGGCAACTGGACGGAGAACTGCCAGTCCATCGGCATCGAGCACGCGAACCGCCCGGACGGCACGATCACCGAGGCCTGCCTCGACAACGGTGCGCACCTCACCGCTGCCCTCTGCAGGCTCTACGGGCTGGGGCGTCCCCAATGGGACGTGAACGTCTTTCCGCATAAGCACTTCGCGAGCACCTCGTGCCCAGGCGAGATCTACGACTCCCAGAAATCGGCCTACATCGAACGTGCCCAGCTCTGGTACGACCACATGACCGGCTCCGGCGACCCTGAGCCGGCGGCAGCCCCCTCCACTCCATCACCTGACATCGACGCCCTTGCCCGTGAGGTTATCGCCGGGAAATACGGCAACGGTGACGCCCGCAGGGCTGCCCTAGGCTTGAACTATGACGCTGTCCAGGCCAGGGTGAACGAGATCCTAGGGGGCAAAACGGCCTCTAGCTCATCTTCTGTGGACGTCGACGCTCTGGCACGCGCTGTGATTCGCGGGGACTACGGCAACGGCGAGGAGCGCAGACGCCGCCTCGGAGCGAACTACTCTGCCGTTCAGAGGCGCGTGAACGAGCTGCTTTCCTGATGAGGGAGGAGCTTGGTTGGGTGCTGGCAGACGTTGTCTTCGTCACCCTTGTAGTGCTGGTCGTGCCTGTAGCCCTCTTGCTTCGCACAGCCCTTGCCGTGCATGGGTCCCTTCTAGAATGACCTGGATGCCCCGCCGGGACATGCGGCGAGCTCTTCGCCGCGTGGCCTGGCGGGGCAGAGCAAGGGGGTGAGCGCGCACTGCGCGCGAGGGGGTGCGCGGCACCCCCTGTAGGTCCGCCAAGGCCTCGGTCTCCGCCTTCCTCGACAGCATCTGGCGAGTCGTTTTCATCAAGAATGAAAGGTCGCATTCTGCCATGAGGACGTAGTGAAGCTCACCCCGTGAGCCTGGCTAAGCCACCGTTGCTTCGGGGTGGTACGAATTCCGGTACGAATGAACCCGTCTGGAGCGTTGTATTGTGTAGCGGTCTGTAGTGTTCGGTTTTCGTAAACAACCCAATCTAGCTGCGATAACTGTGGAAAGTGTGGGGAAGTGTAATAGTTTGCTATAAGCCCAAGACTTCCCTGACACGGAAGAGGTCAGAAGTTCAAATCTTCTAACGCCCACCATAAATTCGCAGGTCAGAGGCTATGTTCTCTGGCCTGTTTTGCTATCTGTCCAAACTGTTTCCACCCCTGTCCAAATTGCTGTCCAGATACGGCCAGAATCCCGTCTGGCAGTATTTCTGCCTGCGTCTCGCAGGGGCGGCTGATGTCGCAATTAGCTGAGAGCTAATGAATCGCCATCGCACCTTTAGCTATCCTGAATGTAATAACCTAGACGTTATATTGTCCCTTGCCGCTTAATCGCGAAGCCCCGTCCCCATGAGGGGTGTTCCCACGTTAAGCCGGGGGTGCGGACGATTCCTTGGACGGCCTAGGCGGCCATCCCCATAGACTCACG
>CADFJN010000024.1 GCA_902834555.1 Atopobiaceae bacterium | reverse complement strand
GTGAGTCTATGGGGATGGCCGCCTAGGCCGTCCAAGGAATCGTCCGCACCCCCTCGTTGTTCTCTGCCGGACGATACGAGGCAAAGTTCTCCTCGCTTGCCTGGCCCTCCACCCGGTTGTTGTCGAACACAGAGTAGGCGGTAAAGAGAACAACGAGCAGCAACACGGAGAGCACTATCCCGTCGACCAGCCAATTAGCGAGTCGTAGGGCCCCACGGGCCAGCCGACGGGATAGCGAATGGGGCATTTACTTCTCGAGCTTCCTCTTAGCAGCACCGTAGGCAACAACGCCGGCGACGGCAACGCAGCCCAGCATGATGAAGGGCAGGTTGTTGATGATGAGGCCCGTGGGGGTCACGTCCGAGTGGGTGTTGGTCATGGTGCCGTTGTTGGTCTTCTCACCAATGAGCAGGTTGTCCTGAGAGGTGCTCTCGGCGCCGTTGGCAGTAGCCTTCCAGGACTGGGTGTAGCCATCAACCTTAGTCTCCTGGACAGAATAGGTGGTACCAACGAGAACGTTGGAGAAGGTAACGCCCTTGGCGTCGGCAGCCTTGAAGGTGACGGTACGGGTAGTAGCGCCGTCAGCAGCATCTGCGAACTGAATGTCGGTAGCACCATTAGCGGTCGCAGTGATAGCGTTCAGAGCCTGCGCAGCAGTCTGCCCGTTGGGAAGCACAGAGGGAGCGGTGAAGGTCACCGTGAACTCGAACTGCTTGCTCTTGTCACCCTGCTTGCCTGCAACTGCCTTGGTGATCGTGAGGTCAGTGTTGTTCTCAGTAGTGTTCTCGGTGTACTTGTTATCGAACTCGATAGCGCTTGCCTTGTCGGTGTTGGCGGTGGAGTTCACGTCACCCTTGGCGATTACAAAAGAGCTGAACTCAAGACCATTGTCGCCGTTAACAACGGTGGCGATGAGGGTGTAGACCTGCGGGTCATCCTGGAAGGCGCCAACGCCGGTGTTCTGCGTGGTGTTCTCCTTGATGGTCCAGGCGTAGACGCCGGCGTGCGTGAAAGCGCTGGCATCAGACTTGCCGCCAAAGGTGATGGCACCAGTGCCAGTGTTCTTTGCGGTGTTGGACGCATCAGTCAGCGTGATGTCAGCAATCGCGGCGGTGGGGCCGTCGGTGTAGGTCATCTCGTTGCCAGTGCCAGTGGAGAGCGCCTTGGGCGTAATGCTATACGTGAAGGTCGCCGACACCGTGGAACCCGGGTTGAGGTCAAGCTGCTTCTGGACCTGCGGTACAGTCGCAGTCGCTGCCAGCGCGGTGCTTACGCCGCCAAACAGAGCCGCAACAAGCGCAATTGCGGACGCAAGTGCGACAAACCCTCTGTTCTTTCTCATCTCATCTTCCTTTCGACGTGCGCCCCAGGGGACGCGACTTGCCTTGTCTATCACACGGCTCTCAGAAGTTCCTTCTTCTGATCACCGTCATGACCTTTCCTTCCGTGCTCGTGTCGATGTCCACCGGGCCGTAGAGCCTGCTGTCCTTCGACTCTGGGCGGTTGTCGCCCATCACGAACACCTGACCTTCGCCTACCGTCACTGGATACGTGATGCCTTCCGTAAACGGCAGCGTCTGGGTGTAGATCTTGTCTTCGCTCTGCAGGTAGCCGTTGATTACCAGCCCGTCTGAGGAGAACTCCACCGTGTCTCCCGCAACCGCAACAACCCTGCGGAGTTCCTTGGAGTCGCCGTCGTCGACCACAATCACGTCACCGGCGGCATAGGTCTTCTCCAGGCGGTAGTACACGACCAGATCCCCCTCTCTGAGCGCTGGTGACATGCTCTCGTCAGGCGCTTGGAACAGACCAAAGACGAAGAGGAACACCATTGCGACAAAGCCCAGAACAAACGCAATCTTGAGAACGAGAAGTAGAAGCTCCGCCGCAAGCGACGGCTCCGAACCCTCGTCCGTGGGCTCTGCGCTCCCCGACGTAGGGGAAAAGTGGCTGGGCATCACTCCCCTCGCACGCCGTGACGCCGGGTTATGGCAACGCACAGGACGGCGGTGATGGCACCCACGCCCAACACTGCGGGCAGGATGGGAATCCCCTCATTGCCGTCGAGGCCAGTGATAGGAACCGGTGACTTGGGGTTCGTGAAGCTCACCGTGGTGTCACCGGAGAGGCTGAAGCTTGCCTTGGTGCCGGAACCATCCTGGCTGGTGCCGTTGTCGACCACGTAGGTGGTAGCGTAGCCATCACCGTTGGCCTCGGTTATGGTGACCTGGTCACCGGGGAGCAAGGCACCGCTATCGGGCGCAATGGTCGTACTGTCGCCATCCTTGAGCGTGTATGTCTTGTTGTCGATGACGGTCTGATCGCCGCGCGCGCTTCACGGTGACGTTGAACGTGAACTCCTTGGTCTTGTCGGCAAGGTCGCCCGTTACAGTCTTCGAGAGCGTGAGCGTGGGGTGCTCGCGGTTGGTGACAACAATGTCCTTGTCGTCGTCTCCCTGGTGGACGGTAAAGCTTTTCTTGACGTCATCGCCCACTTTCACCTCGGTGGTGTAGTCATCCTTGCTCTTACCAGCGGGGTAACCGGTCTCTGTGACGGTATAGGTATCCTCCCAACGCAGGTTGGTTAGGACCTTCCTTTCACCAGGCTTGAGGGTATAGGTCTGATGGTAGGCCTGTCCGCTCTTGGCATCTCCCTCTACGTTGACAGAGAACTCCTCGCTGTTCGTGACTTCTTTACCCTGCTTGTCGTAGAGCTTCTTCTGCACCACGAGCAGGACGGGGTCGACGGTAGGCGAGACAAACTCCCCCGGTTGGTCACGACCAGTAGCGTCCTTGTAATTGATGGTTGTCGTGCCATTGGTCTTGTACTTGCCATCTGCCTCCGGTGTTGCCGTGAGGATGCTGTCGTCAATCGTGACGCGATAGGTAAGCTCAGCGTACTTGACCGTGGGGTCGCCATCGATGGCGTTGGAGAGCGTTCCGACATTCCAGCTGATGGTCTTATTGTTCGCATCGTACGTTACGGTTCCCTGGCTTTTCTTTATGCTGTCCACGTTGCCAACAACCGTGAAGCCCGTACCCATGGGATCGGTAACACTGGCGTCCTGTACCGCCGCCTTGATGTTGCCGGCTATCCCCTTAAAGATCTCATTGAGTTCCCCTGGGTTTTCCGTCGACTTTGCGTGGTTGTTGTCTGTTGCGCACTGAGAAAGGACACTCTTACCCGTGTTGCCAGCATTCACTGCAACGGTCCACATGGTGTAGCCAGCGTTCTTCGCGATGGTCGCCTCGGCGATGGTGCTGTTGCCGTGGTTGTAGTACCAGCTGCTCCAGCCATAGGAGCCGCCATACGAACGGAAGCTGTTCCCCTCGCCCACACGATTTGGATATGCAAACGCATTTTGAGGAATATTTGCGGTGGTCTCGTAAACATATCCGTAAGGCGTAAGATAATTAGTTGCATTATTGATTTTGTAGCTATATGTTGGCTCGCCATCTGACAAGAGCACGATGTTCTGTACGTCTGCGTTAGAGTTCTTGAGAAGAGCCTCAGCCTGCTTGATGCCTGCTTGGGTGAAGGTTCCACCGCCAGCGTCAATGTCATCGATGGTACTGTCGAGGTCGGACGAATCGTTGGTAAGTCCTTGGTCAATCGTCGCTCTGCTTGCGAACGAGACGATTGCGATACGCGTGTTTTCATCAGGCAGAAGCGTGCTCACGAATTGTTTTGCCGCTTCTTTGGCTGCTTCCATGCGGCCGTTATCGTTCATGCTGCCCGAACGGTCTATCACAAGCACGATGTCGCTCTTCTTGGTGGTGTCCTTGCCCTCAACACGCACCGTGACATCCCAGGTGTTGACCATCCCGTCAACGGCAGTTGCGGTCTTCGAAAGCTTTACCTCGCCGGGCTGGGTGGGGTGGCCTGAATCCGCCGTAGGCAGCGCCATGAGCCTCATGCTAAGAAGGCGGCTCGGTGACGGAGAAGAGCCAAAGTCCACCTCGGGATAGACGCTCTCGTCTATAGTGCCGTCCGCCTCTTCGGGGCCGGTGAGGTGATCGGGGTTCGAGCCAAGGTCCGTCTCGTCCGCAGTCGCGGAACTAGAGCCGTTGGCATCAGCAGCCTTGAAGTTGGCCACATAGGTGGCTGCCCACTTGGCAGGCGTGAAGGTTGCGCTGGTGCTTACCTCTTCGCCGTCACGCGTCCAATCAACAAAGACATAGCCGTCAGAGGGGGTAGCGGTAACAGCGGCCACTTCGCTGCTGTCATTAGCAGCGAAGGTCTGAACGAGGTTCTTCTCGGGTCCAACGGTACCTCCATCGCCCGCTTTAAAGGTAATGGTGATGGATGGCGCATCCGCGCCCTCAGCGGCATATGCCTGCCTGCCGGCAAGCCCTAAGCCAGCCACCATAAGCGAAACGACAAGCACCGCCAGGGCAACAAGCGATTGCCTCGCGAGCTTTCTCCTCATGTGACCAGCCCCTTACTTGTAGTGTGTGTAGCGTTCGTTTTGTGGGGGTCGAGCCGGCAATAGGCCGCACGAAGGGACAGATCAGAGCCAAAGCCCCTGCAATGCAGGCCTGAGGGCCGGCCAGCCAAAGTGCGACCGAGTCGTTCCCCTTTCACGTTTCTATCAGATGGGTTGCAGAGTACTTCGACTTTGGTCCCAAGAAACATAATTTGAGTATAAAATACCGTTTTGTAGAGAATTCCAAAGTCGTCAGGCCCGTGCATGCCCCGTCGTGGTATATGGAGACGACCATGGAGCACCTAGTCGATGTCACCCAATGGGCATCATCACAGGCGCCATTGTAGGCCCCGTGGGCCACCGCCTTGTGTTTAGCCGCTGCTCTAGCAGTGAAGATTCGCCATCCGTATGTAATTCTATGTATAGATAGTTGACAATATGACAAATTTATGCATTATGTATTTATGTGGGCAAATGGGTTATTCATGGTCTTAAAGGGTAGTAATTAGGTCTTATTTTCCCATTCTCACCTGCTGTGACGTTTCTTACCATACACTGGGTCAACGCAACTTCCGGTAGCGCTGATAAATATTTATGCAATGCATATTTATGTCTTGCACTTGGAGAGGGGTGAGCTCGTGATGACAGTCCATAGCGTGCTTGACCTGAGTACCCTGGTGCTTGTCTCGTGTACGTCGGGAATCCCCGAGCAGTGCGCCCCTTACCTCGCAGATGGCTTCACCTTTGTGGGGCCCTTTGGCAAGGGGACCACGGCCGGCATGCACGCATTCATGGACTACTTCTCTAGGATGGCACCGCTCATCACCAAGCTGGATCTCTCGTTTGGCTGCCCCGTTCTGGTCTTTCAAAACGGCGAGACCTCCGTGGTGTTCATTGGGAGCGCCTCGGGCGAAAGGCATCTTACGGTGTCCCCACGCGCAACGCTCGTTTGGAGCACCAGCACTCCCGAGAAACCCCAGCTCGTTCACATGCACTTCTCGATTCCACCGGTCGAGAAGCGCAGCAATTCGCTTATTCCAATCAACTCGCTGCTCGACTCTGCTGACACCAGAGCTCCCGAGTATGCTTCGCTCATCTACATCCGTGACATCGAGGGAGTTTCTCACGCAGTGCATCCCGGTGCCGTCGTATACCTCGAAGCAGCACACCAGTACGTGGACGTTCACCTACTGAGAGAAACTTTTCGCACCAGAAGTTCGCTTTCTGCAATGCTGGACAGGCTTCCAGCCACGTTTGTGCGCGTGCACCGCAGCTTTGCGATCAACGCCAAGCTTGTCAAGTCCATGTCGAGCAGCAAGATCACCATGTCAAACGGAGAGCAGATCTACGTTCCGGTTAAGCGCCGTACAGCCGTGAGGCAGCAGCTTCGCGAGGCAATGGAGGTCAACCCTTACAACGACGCGCCGGCAGCTCATGCCCAGGCGACAGGGGAACCCACGACCAGCTAGGCCACGTCCTCAGCAAACCAGCTGTAGCCACCCACGGCCTCCGACCTTTTCGGAACGCGCGCCTTACTCGGCCTCTTCCAAAGGAATGATGCGAGCCGAGACAACCTTGCCTTCCTCGCAGATGATGCGTCCCATGCTGGGGCCGCCGGAGCGCGGATAGGTGGGGCTTCCGGGATTCATCATCAGCACGCCAGTTGCACGGTCCTTCTCGACAAACGGGCGATGCGTGTGGCCACAGATGGCAATGTCGCAGAGCTTGAGGTCTAGCCGCTCGCGGTAATGGCAGACCTCCCAGCGCAACCCGCTCGAGAAGAAGATCTTGACGCGCTTGACCTCGGGCCCAAAGTCGTAGGACCAGTCGTTGTTGCCTAGGCACAGCTGGACCGGGGCTATCTGGCTAAGCGTACGGTAGTCCGAGGCAGAGCAGATGTCGCCCGCATGAACTATGGTGTCCGCACCCTGGAGCTGGTCGAGCAGCCTCTTAGGGAGATACCCGTGCGTGTCCGAGATGATGTCGTAGCGCATCCGTGCTGCCCCGCTACCCACTAGCCTCTACAGTCCAAGTGCGCGCTTGAGGGCAACCACGCGACGGCGCGAGACCGAGATCTTCTTGCCCTCAATGCCGTTGATGCCCAGCTGGAGTATGCCGCTGGACACGACCTCTACGTCCTCGACGTACTCGAGGTTCACGATGTAGCCGCGGTGCACGCGGAAGAAGCCATGCGGCGCGAGCTTCTGCTCAAGCTTGGCAAGCGAGATGGTAGAGAGGTAGCGGTCGTCATCCGTGTAGATGCAGGAGTAGTCGTCCTTGGCCTCGATGTAGCGAATCTGGTCGATGGGCACAAGGACCTTGCGGCCACTCTTCACCACGGGGATGCGCTCAACCGAGGAGTGGGACTGCGGCTGTGGCTTGACGCGCGACTGGACCTTGTCCAGGGCCTGGTTAAGACGGTCCGTCTCGACGGGCTTCATGAGGTAGTCGATGGCGTCGACATCAAAGGCCTCAAGCGCATACTCGCTGTAGGCAGTCACAAAGACAACGGCAGGGGGGTTCTTGAGCTTGTGGAGTGCCTCCGCAAGCTGCATGCCGTTGGTCTTGGGCATAGAGACGTCCAGGAAGATGACGTCTGCGCGTGCCTCCATGAGCCGCTCTACCGCTTCGCGTGCGCTTGACGCCTCGGTGATGGCGTCCACACGCCCGGTCTCCTCAAGGAGGTAGCGCAGCTCGGAACGGGCGGGAGCCTCATCATCGACAATCATCGCACGCAGCATTGCAATAACCTACCTTCCGCTGCGGCACGCATCCCGCCGCAGACACGCAAAGAAGCATCTTTGCCTACCGTTTACCGTTAGTATGCTACCCCTTGGACCCGTTATGCAACGTCAGGGCCGCCTCGCCCAGTCGCAGGGTCACGCAGGTCCCCTCTCCAGGCTTGGAGATAATCTCCACGCCCGAGCCGGTGCCGTAGAAGCGCTCCACGCGCTCGGCAACGTTCTTGAGGGCGATGCCCGTCCCCTTCTCCTCGCCACTGGGCTTAGAGGCCGCGGCAAGTAGCTTGTCTGCCGTCTGCTGGTCCATTCCTAGGCCATCGTCTGCCACCGCTACCAGCACGTCATTGCCGTCCACGGCAACGTGGATGTCTATGTGAAGGGCACCTTCCTCGCGCATGGCGTGACGCACGGAGTTCTCCACGATGGGCTGCACCAGAAACGAGGGCACGGGGAGGCTCTCGCAGCCAGGCTCCACAAACTCCTCCTCCACAATGCGGTCCTCGCCAAAGCGCGCCTTCTCAATCTTGAGGTAGCGGCGCGTCTGCTCCAGCTCGCGCGAGAGTGGGATAAGCTGGTCAGACCCCTCAAGCGTGCGGCGGTAGAAAACCGAGAACTCGCGGAGAAGGTCACGTGCCTTGGTTGGATTGGTGCGCGTGAGCGATGCGATGGTGTTGAGGGTGTTGAAGAGGAAGTGCGGGTTGATCTGCGCCTGGAGCGCCTTTACCTCCGCACGGGCGAGAAGCTCGGCCTGCCGGTCCAGCTCGTAGGACGAGAGCTGCGTCGAAAGAAGCTCTCCGAAGCCCTTCGCAATGGCCAGCTGCGTACGGTCGATGTCTGTGCCGCTGCGGTAGTAGAGCTTGATGGTACCCATGGGCTCATCCTGCACGAGGAGCGGCACGATGATGCCAAACGTGCTCCCAGAGCGGTTCTGCACCAGGTTGAAGTGACGCGTGGTCTGGTCGCCATCGTCCATCGAGACAAAGGTCTCCATGCGCTTGCTCTCGAGGACCTCAAGCGTGGGTACCGTGTTCTCGCTGCCCGGTGCCGTCCCCACGCCATGCTCGCCCTCGTAGGCAAGGACCTTCTTTGTGTTGGTGACGGCTATGCCAACGGCTGCCGTCTCGGGGAGGAGCAGCCTGCAGATGTGTGCTGCGTTATCCGGCGTGAGGCCGTGGTTGCAGCTGCGAAGCGTCTCGGAGGCAATGGCAAGGGTTCTCTCGGTCGCCTCGGCACGCATGGTGTCTGGCACCAAGTTGGTGGTGCCAAAGGCAACGATCACCACGGCAAGTCCCGCGCCCGAGAGCATGGACGCAATCACGTTGCCCTCTGCGACGCCCCATGCAACAAGGAGGAGCAACGCGGCGGTCACAGCGCTGAGAATAACGTTCACCGAGTTTGGAGAGAGCGAGGTCGAGCGATCACTCATGCGAGCTTCCTTTCGCGGGCGTGCCTGTGCTCAGGAGCTCACGCTGGAGATAGCGACTGTTCCAGATAGACGAGGCGATGCTTGGCCAGATGGTTGCAAATGAGAGGTAGCGCGTGGAGGCCTCCTGCGCGTACTTCTCCGCCTCGCCGCTGCCAGTACGAAGAATGCGCAGGTTGTCCGCACGGTCTCGCCCCACAAGGGCGCGGCGGGCGGCAGTGGACCTCACGCGCGAACGCACCTGAGGGGTAAGCCATTGTCCAGGGTATGGCATGAGCGACTCTGGCGTAACCGTGCGCAGGTCTCGGCGGGCGTTCATGGCCTCAAGCTTGCGATACTCGTAGAACCAGCGATAGACATCCTGCATGAAGATGGAGGGCGTCGGCGCCATCTCCTCCGGAGGCTGCATGCGTACGTGCCATGTGTTGTCAAACCACACATCGATGCCATTGGCGCGCAGGTCCAGAAGGTAGTCGAGGTCTTCTCCGCGCGTGATGTAGGGGTCAAAGGGAACCCGCGTGAAGGCAGACGCGTGAATGGAGCAGCATCCCCCGCAGAGGTAACTCGAGCGGAGAATACGCGTTGGCGAGGTGAGGTAGCGCTTCATCATCTCGTTGAAGCCCACGTGCTTGGACCACAGCTGCTCACACCACTCTTTCTGGACGGGCGCATAGGGGGAGCTTCGCACGTCCACGTAGCAGCCGCTCTTGACTAGTATGGGTAGGTCCTGGCGGGTGAGAGAGTCTAGGCCATAGACGGCGTCGATGAGGTAGTCCTCGTTGAGCGCTACCTCGTCGTCGTCCATAAAGACCACGGCATCATGGCCAAAGGCCGAGGCAACGGCCAGACCCATGTTGCGTATGGCGCCGTATCCGCGGAGCGCTATGGGGTCCCCCTGTAGCTTGGCGTACATGCCTGCACACTGCTCCTGGACAGCTGCGGCTTCCTCGTCACCAATGACAATGGGGTTAAGGTCCATATGGTTGCGGCAGATGGAGTTCACGCGAGCGCGGGCGGCCTTGGCGCACGATGGTGCTGCGACGAGAAGAACAATCACGCGGTCCACGCCGCGCACCTGCTCAAGAGACGAAAGGCACATCTCGAGCTCTGGCAGCGGCTTGCCTATTGGTGTTGAGTAGTCGTAGGAGCCGCGCTCTCCCAGCCGGCCGCGAGACTGGCTCTCGGCCCAGTACGAGGGGATCACGATAACGGGATTCACGGCAGCCTCCGATTGGATGAACGCCATGCGCAGCTTTTGCGTGGCGGTATATCCCATGGTACCGCACGCGAGCTTCCCGCTGCCTGTCGGTCCTCAGGTGACGCTGTGGTACGGCCGCCCCCCCCTCCTCCTCACCCCCCCACGCCCCCCCAAGCCCCCACGCCCCCCAAGCCCCCACGCCCCCCATTCTTTATCGGAATTTGAGAATCGAACTCTAAGGTTTCCCAGTTGGCGAACAGTGCAATTCTCAAATTCCGATAAAGAACGGGGAGGGCTGAGAAGCAGGTGCTGGAACGCAGCGATATCGCACAAGAAGAGGCCCCCGCCATAGGGCAGGGGCCTCTTTCGCTGCGCGGACTAGCCGGCAACGGGTCTTGCTAGAAGGGCACTACGCGTCGGCGTACATGTCCTTGAGCTTGAGAAGGTGCGCGTAACGAGCCATTGCGGCCTCCTCGTTCTCCGCGAAGAGCTCCTGGGCACGGCCGGGGAACTCGTTGACGAGGCGAGCGTAACGAGCCTCGTTCATCAGGAAGTCCTGGTAGCCACCCTTCGGCTCCTTGGAGTCGAGCGCGAACTTCTTGCCATCGGGCGCGGCGGGATCGAAGCGGAAGAGGTTCCAGTAGCCGCAATCAACGGCGCGCTTCATCTCCTCCTGGCAGTGCATCATGCCGCCCTTCTTGATGGAGTGCATCTCGCAGGGGCTGTAGCCGATGATCAGCGACGGGCCGTTGTAGGCCTCGGCCTCGCGGATGGCCTTGAGGGTCTGCATGGGGTTGGCGCCCATGGCAACCTGAGCAACGTAGATGTAGCCGTAGCTCATGGCAATCTCGGCGAGGGACTTCTTCTTGGTGGTCTTGCCTGCAGCAGCGAACTGCGCGACCTGGCCAAGGTTAGAGGCCTTGGAGGCCTGGCCACCCGTGTTGGAGTAGACCTCGGTGTCGAAGACAAAGACGTTGACGTCGCGGTTCTGAGCCAGGACGTGGTCAAGGCCGCCAAAGCCGATGTCATACGCCCAACCGTCGCCGCCGAAGATCCAGAAGGACTTCTTGGTGAGGTAGGACTTCTCGGCCAGGAGCTTCTCGGCCTCCGGAGTACCAGCAGCCTCAAGCGCCTTGACGAAAGCAGCAGCCGTGGTCTTGGAGGCATCAGCGTCGTTGCGAGCCTCAAGCCATGCGGTGGCAGCGGTCTTGAGCTCGTCGGAAGCGCCGGACTCAAGCATGGCCTCGGTCATGGCCACAACGCGGTCACGCTCGGCCTCGTAGCCAACCTCCATGCCAAAGCCGTGCTCGGCGTTGTCCTCGAACAGCGAGTTGTTCCACGCGGGACCGTGGCCCTCGGCGTTCGTGGTGTACGGGCAGGTGGCCGCAGGGTTGCCCCAGATGGAGGAGCAGCCGGTGGCGTTGGAGATGAACATGCGGTCGCCAAAGAGCTGGGTCACGAGACGAGCATAGCTGGTCTCGGCGCAGCCAGCGCAGGAGCCGGAGAACTCAAGCAGCGGCTTGTGGAACTGGGACGCCTTGATGTTGGCATCGCCGGCGAGCTCGCTCTTCTCGGTGACCTTGTTGACGGCGTAGTCCCAGACCTCCGCCTGATCGGCCTCGGCCTCCTGGGGCACCATCGTGAGGGCGCCGCCCTCCTTGACATCGCTCTTGGGGCACATGGCAACGCAGTTGTAGCAGCCCATGCAGTCAAGCGGGGACACGGCGATGGTGAACTTGTAGCCGGTGCCCTTGGGAAGCTTGAGATCGGTGGTACGCATGGCCTCAGGGGCAGCAGCGGCCTCCTCCTCGGTCATGGCAACCGGACGGATGGTGGCGTGCGGGCACACATACGAGCAGGTGTTGCACTGGATGCACTTCGTGGGATCCCAACGCGGCACCATAACGGCAACGCCACGCTTCTCGTACGCGGAGGCACCAAGCTCCCACTGTCCATCGGCGTGATCCTCGAAGGCGGAAACGGGCAGGCTGTCGCCGTCCATCATGTCGATCGGGGTGAGCAGCTCCTTGACCTGCTTCACAATGGCCTCGCGGCCCTCGAGGGTGAGGGTAGAGGGCTCGTCGGTGGCGGTGGCCCAGTCAGCGGGCACCTCGAACTTGCGGTACGCGCTAGCACCGGCCTCGATGGCCTTGTGGTTGGCGTCGACGATGGCCTGGCCCTTCTTCATGTAGGACTTGGTCGCAGCGTCCTTCATGTACTTGATGGCGTCCTCGGGCGGAAGCACCTTGGCAAGCGAGAAGAACGCGGACTGGAGCACCGTGTTAGTGCGCTTACCCATGCCAACCTTAGCCGCAAGGTCAATCGCGTCAATCAGGTAGACGTTGATGTTGTTCTGCGCGATGTAACGCTTGCCAGCGGCAGGCATCTTCTCGGCGAACTCGGCGTCATCCCACTGGCAGTTCACGAGGAACGTGCCACCCGGCTTGACGTCGCGAACCATCTTGAAGCCCTTGACGATGTAGCTGGGGTTGTGGCAAGCCACGAAGTCGGCCTTCGTGACGTAGTAGGGCGAGCGGATGGGAGAGTCACCAAAGCGCAGGTGGCTGATGGTGACACCGCCGGTCTTCTTGGAGTCGTACTGGAAGTACGCCTGGACGTACTTGTCGGTGTGGTCGCCGATAATCTTGATGGAGTTCTTGTTGGCGCCAACCGTGCCGTCGCCACCAAGTCCCCAGAACTTGCACTCGATGGTGCCAGGAGCAGCGGTGTTGGGAGCATCGGGATCCATGGGCAGCGAAAGGTTGGTGACGTCGTCCACGATACCAATGGTGAACTCGCGCTTGGGGGAATCCTTCTTGAGCTCGTCGTACACGGCGAAGGCTGCCGCGGGCGGCTCGTCCTTGGAACCGAGGCCGTAACGACCACCAATGACGGTGATGTTGGAAAGCCCAGCCTCATACAGAGCGGAGATGACATCCTCGTAGAGGGGCTCGCCCACAGAGCCGGGCTCCTTGGTGCGGTCGAGGACGGCAATCTTCTTGGTGGTCTCGGGCAGGACGGCCACGAGGTGCTTGATGGAGAACGGACGATACAGGTGAACCTCGATCAGGCCAACCTTCTCACCCTTGGCAACCAGGTAGTCGATGACCTCCTTGAGCGTATCGCAGAAGGAGCCCATGCAGACCACGACGCGGTCGGCGTCAGGGGCGCCATAGTAGTTGAACGGCTTGTAGTCCGTGCCGATGCGCTTGTTGATCTCGTCCATGTAGGCCTCGACGACGTCGGGAAGCTCGTCGTAGAGGGTGTTGCAGGCCTCGCGGTTCTGGAAGAACGTGTCGCCGTTCTCGTGCGAACCACGGGCGTGCGGGTGCTCAGGGTTGAGTGCGTGGTCGCGGAAGGCCTGCACGGCGCCCATGTCGAGCATCTCGCCCAGCTCGTCGAAGTCCCACGTAGCGACCTTCTGAATCTCGTGGGAGGTACGGAAGCCGTCGAAGAAGTTGAGGAACGGGGTCTTGCCCTTGACGGCAGCAAGGTGCGCGACAGGGGAAAGATCCATGACCTGCTGGACGTTGCTCTCGCAAAGCATGGCGAAGCCGGTCTGGCGGCAAGCCATAACGTCGGAGTGATCACCAAAGATGTTCAGCGACTGCGTTGCAACAGTACGGGCGCTCACGTGGAAGACCGTGGGGAGCTGCTCGGCAGCAATCTTGTACATGTTGGGGATCATGAGGAGCAGGCCCTGAGATGCGGTGTAGGTGCTCGTGAGGGCGCCTGCGCCAAGCGAGCCATGGACGGTGCCTGCGGCGCCGGCCTCGGACTCCATCTCAACGACCTTCACCGGAGTACCAAAGACATTCTTCATGCCCTTGGCGGCCCACTGGTCGACATGGTCGGCCATGGGGCTAGACGGCGTGATCGGGTAGATGCCCGCCACCTCCGTGTAGGCATACGACACCCAAGCCGCAGCCTCGTTGCCGTCCATCGACTTGAATTTTCTCGCCATATCCTCTCCTTCTCAGCAATACCGCCGTCATGACGGAAGTTGCCAAACTTAACGGCTCGGGGACTGGCTGGCCCCGAGACTTATGCCTTGAATGCTGCACAAAGCAGTTACCCAGACAGTCTTTATGATACCGCAACGCCTGCGCCATAATACGGCAATGGGCTTGGCAAGACGGGCAAGGCGATATGGCTTTCTTGCAGCTAAATACCCTGTTCTAACTAGGGATTACTTGAACTGGGGCAACGCCGCGATTGAGGTTGGGGCAAGGTGCAAAAGCATCCCCAGCGGCATAAGGAATTGACTGCGATTCCATACCGCTTACCGAAAAAATCAAACCGTCTGCAGCAATATTGCAAGCATTTACCGCTTTTTCTTTTGGGCCGCAAGAAGGCGCTCGTACCCCTCGGCAAGCTTGGCTCCACGTGGGCCGGCGGCATCGCTGGCACACACTATACCGTGCTCGTCCGAGACGAGAAACACCTCGTCGTAGTCGGCCGTGTTGTCGAGAAGACCTTTGGCGATTCCCTCCTCGCGAACAACGGTGATCCCCACCGTGTTGGCGAGGTCGCATACAAGCGTGACCGCACCCGACGCGTCCTCCGCAGCGCCCATGCCGCAGACAAGGGTGTCGCCGCGAGCAATCCATAAAGTCTCGGGAGCCACACCAGTCTCCTCAGCCTCGTGAGCAGATTCAATTGCCCGATCTACAAGGGTTGCCACAGTAGGCGAATCGATGGGTTCGTAAGGCCCAACGGTCATGGCGGCCTGGCCCTTGTCGTCCAAGACAATCATGAGGACCCCATCGGGGTTGAGCACGGAACCATCACGCAGCGTCCACTCGATATGCTGCTTTGCCCAGGCAACTAGCTGGGTGGAAATTGCCTGACCATTGACAACGCGCTTTGAAAGCGCACGGAGGTGACGGTTCTCCATGGGGAGCCCGCCAGAGGCCAGACGCCATCGGCACACTAGAACCGGGCGCCCCAGAGTGAAGTCCTGCTCTGCCGTATTGTCGCTCATTGTTGCCGCCCTCCCGACACGCGATGGCGTCGCCTAAACAGCTTTATGAAGTAGGGCCCAAGGCCCTCTTAATTGGTGCACCCGAGGCCTGTGCCCAAGGCTCGCACCGAGCATGGTACCCAATGCACCGTAGTCGGTACTGTGAGAAGATGTGACGCTATATGAAAGCTAGCTTCGAGATGCATGAGAGGTGCAAGTATCATGGCGCGGCGTGACGAACGCACGTGTGACGATAATACCGGGCTGCCTGTAGAGCTGACACTCGAGGAGCCAACTAACGTGGCGCTGGAGGCGGCTACCAAGCTAGTTGGGAAGACCTGGTATCCAGATGAGCCCGCTGCGTGGCGTGGCGCCTGCGAGAGGGTCGAACTTGCGCACCATCTCGAACACGCAACTTACGTACGTGCCGCAATGCTCAACGGAAACTTTGCAGGAATCATTGCCGCCGGGCCCACCGGAATACGCGAAGCCCAAGCATCCGCAAACGTGAATGCTCTCTGGTATCAAGACCACCTCCGCGAGGTTGCTCCATGGGCAGCCGGGACCAAAGAGGAAACTGCCATTGGTGCATCCCTGGCTCCCGTTACCGCCGAAATGGTCCTGACACAGGAGTTCCTCAAGAGCGAAGACGCACGTTCTGCCTGGGAAATCACGCTCTTGGCAATTGACCCCGCAGCCCAAGGCCACGGCATCGGGAAGACCCTCCTCATGGATGTGATTGCCTACCTGCAAAGCCATGACGCGGCGGGCTTCTTCCTGGCAACTGACGACGGATGTGACTTTGGCTTCTATGATCATCTCGGCCTCGAGCGCATTGCCACAAGGGAAACGCAGATCGCTGCAAAGAGCCGCGGGGGGCACCCGTTCCACGTATACCTCTATGGTGCATGGCTTGGTGGCGCAAGCGATGGGCGCTAGCGCTGGTACAGCGGCTCTCCCCCAGGACGCCTCGGACCCCTCTCGCGCATTCGGCGCGTGGCGAGCAAATCAGCAGGTGGTTGGCCGCTTTGCGCCAACTCCCTCTGGCCGCATGCACCTTGGCAACGTGTTCTCTGCACTTATGGCGTGGCTCTCTGCGAGGAGCGCGGGTGGTCGCATGATAATGCGAGTAGAGGACCTTGACCCACGGGCTCAAGATCGCACCGTGGCCAGCCTTCTTATGGATGACCTCGCCTGGCTTGGACTTGACTGGGACGAGGGGCCTTACTTTCAGAGCGATCGCGGGAATCTGTATGCCAAGGCCATCGCCAAACTTTGCGAGCGGGGCCTTACCTACCCCTGCTTTTGCACGCGATCCGAACTGCATGCGGCAACGGCGCCACATGCCTCCGATGGCACCTACGTCTACCAGGGTACGTGCAGGGGCCTCTCTCCCAAAGAGATTGCCGAGAGATCCAAGCTCCGGCCCCCCGCAACTCGGCTGCGCGTGCCGGATGAGGGCGACCCCGCCGGCACCATTTCTTTTTGCGATATGGTCTACGGCACATTCACGGAGGTACTGGCACGTGAATGCGGGGACTTCCTCGTGCGAAGAAGCGACGGAGTCGTTGCCTACCAACTTGCAGTGGTGGTCGATGACGCCCTCATGGGTGTAACACAGGTGGTACGCGGCCGTGACCTCCTTGGATCGGTGCCTCGCCAGATGTACCTCCAGCGAAAGCTTGGGCTTGCCTCTCCCTCCTACGCTCACGTTCCTCTTCTTATAGACCCGGACGGGCGACGCCTGTCCAAGCGTGACCACGACCTTGACCTTGGCGTTATTCGCGCCAGGGGCTACAGCCCTCGCGAGGTGGTTGGATATCTCGCCTCCCTTGTGGGGCTTGCGGAGAAGGGCGAAGAAATTTCGGCAGATGAGCTTGTGCCCAGATTCTCCTGGGATGCCCTTCGCGAGCACAGGGCCGATATCGTTATGGAGCATGGGGCGCTCCCTCCTTTCGCAGATGTCTCTCGTCAATAGCCACAGAACCGCCACAGAAGATCCGGGAAGGCCAAGCGAGGGCTGAGGAACGCCCGCATCTTTAAAACTGGGTTGTGGCAAGGCTGCTTTGTGGGGTATCATGCATGGGCACAACGTTCGGAGAGCTGACCGAGAGGCCGAAGGTGCTCGCCTGCTAAGCGAGTATTCCCTCCAAGGGAATCTGGGGTTCGAATCCCCAGCTCTCCGCCAGAGCATTGACGTACGAACTTGCCCGCTAGCGGGGGCGTTTAGTTTCGGCGTGAGCATATGGGGCCGAGGGCAGCGATGTTCTCGGCCTCTTTTTTATTCGATCCCATGCGTTATTCATAGACCCGTGCGTCGTGGCAAAGCGTTGCTCTTTGCGACAAGAATGTGTGCAAGAAAAAGTTCTTGACGTCCATGGGCATTCGTGTCATATTATCTAACCGCACGCGCCGTTACCTCAGCTGGATAGAGGACCTGACTACGAATCAGGGCGTCATAGGTTCGAATCCTATACGGCGCACCACGAACTTGAGAGCCAGACGGGATTTACCGTCTGGCTTTTTGTTTTCTATAGCAAAGGCGTAGCTGCACTTCCACTCTGCTGGTCACTCACTCGGCCCTTCTAGGCTAGGTCTATACGTTACGCCCGTAGCAGATCCGAACGACTGGTATGCATATGGCACTTTCTGAGAATCGCAGAGGTCCATTAGGTCGATGAGGGCATGGCTCCCATCTCTAAAGTACGCTCGCAGAGCGGCACCCATTTGTTCTCCTGTGGTTTCCTCCCCCAGCAACGTTGCAAGGTCCCCTAATGTACCTGGCGAGAATATTGCCCTCAGTTTGTGTGCGCGCTCGCCATATGCAATGCTAGCGGAGGGACCACAGACCTCCTCGCTTACTAGGAGCGACCCGTCTACGCCGTAGCCGTACGCAACCACCGTGGCATCACCGTGCAGCTTCTCCCGTGAAATGACCCGCATCTCCCCGTTTTGCATATTCTTCTCTGCCATCCTGACCCCTCCCCCATTGGATTTCTCGATGGGGCAAGTTTACCCTATGTGAAAATGAATTTAGAACATATGTTCTTATTTTTCACTCACCGGCAGTTCTCTTCGGCGAGTGGCAATGACAGATGTAACGTAGAAGGACTTCTCCGGGTACCTTAGGACTAGTTGTCTCGAGGACGGAGGAGTGCATGAGCAAGGTCGACGGAGTAGGCGTTGCGTTCTGCGGTGGCGGCTTTCGCTCGTACGCCGAGGTCGCAGTTGTTGAGGACCTCGCGCGAGAAGGCATTGCCATTGGCGCCGTTGCGGGCACCTCAATGGGATCGCTCGTTGCTGCCCTTGTGGGAGCGGGGCTCTCTCCACAGCGCGTTGCCGAGCTCCTTGTAGAGCTAGACCGTCGCGTTGTCGAAACAGGTACCCTCAAGAACCTGCGCCTGCGCGTGATTAACATGGTGACCTCGAACGGCATCGTAGAGTCCGAGAAGATGCAGGAGCTTGCTCGCGGCGTCCTCGGCGAGGCGGGCATCCATACCTTTGGGGACTTCATCATGCCCGTTGCCATGCCAGCAGTAGACATTGTCTCGGGCGAGCTCACGGTGTTCACAAACGATCCGGAGCTCTTCAAGAGCACAGGCGAAGGCTGGGCCTGCATCTCGGGCGATGACCTTGACGTGGCAAGCTGCGCATGCGCTTCGGCCTCATATCCCCTGGTCATTGCCCCAACTACGTATAGGGGCCACGTCTACATGGACGGGGGCTGCCGCATGAATCTTCCAACCCCTCTCTTTGATCGCAACTCGGTCGACGCGGTCGTGGGAGTGGGAATGATTCGCCAGCTCGAGCCCCTCAATGACCTCAAGCCGCTTGCCATTGCACAGAGGACCATGTCGTGCGGTGCAAATCAGCTCGACCGCCTGCATGCGCAGGCTGCCGACATCTACGTTAACCTGCCCGTCTCTGGCGCAGACGCCTTCCAGGCGGGAACCGGCCAGCAGGTCATCGAGGAGGCGCGCGAGATGCTCCGCACCAATCCGGTTGACTGGACCCCCGCGCGTCCCAGCGCCTTCTCGGCCATGCGACGCGCCGCCGTCGACGCTATTGCCAACATGGTCCGCGGCTGGCAGAGCTCGCAGCAGAACTCCTAGAGCACCAAACACATCCGTGTACAAAAGAGGGGGTGCCGCCACCAGGCGACACCCCCTAATGAGACAAAGGGAAACTCCCTTTGTCTCATGCGAGAGGCTTGATGACCTCCATGTCGCGCATGTAGGGACGCAGGACCTCGGGCACCGTGATGGAGCCATCGGCGTTCTGGTAGTTCTCCATGATTGCAGCCATGGTGCGGCCAACCGCAAGGCCGGAGCCGTTCAGGGTGTGGACCAGGCGCGTTCCCTTGAACTCCGCAGGGTCCTTGTAGCGGATGTTCGCGCGGCGGGCCTGGAAGTCCCAGCAGTTGGAGCAGGAGGAGATCTCCTTGTAGTTGTTGTAGCTGGGCAGCCAGACCTCGAGGTCGTAGCACTTGGTGGCAGAGAAGCCAATGTCGCCGGTGCAGAGCGTGACCACGTGATAGGGCAGGCCAAGGAGCTGCAGGCACCTCTCGGCCTCGGCGACCATGCTCTCGAGCTGGTTCATCGAGTCCTCGGGCTTGGCGAACTTGACCATCTCGACCTTGTCAAACTCGTGGACGCGGATGATGCCACGCGTGTCGCGGCCGGCAGAGCCAGCCTCCTCACGGAAGCACGGGGTGAACGCGGTGTACCAAAGCGGCAGCTTGTCACCGTCGAGAATCTCATCCCTGTGGATGTTGGTAAGCATGACCTCGGCAGTTGGAATGAGGTACATTCCGCCGCTCACATGGTAGAGGTCCTCGTCGAACTTGGGCAGCTGGCCAGTGCCAAAGAGACTGTCATAGTTGGTGATGACGGGCGGCCACCACTCGGTGAACCCGGCCTTCACGTGCGTATCGATAAAGAAGTTGATGAGCGCGCGCTCCATGAGGGCGCCCGCGCCGCCAAGCAGATAGAAGCGCGTGCCGGCAAGCTTGATGCCGCGCTCGAAGTCGATCATGCCGGTAGAGGGACCAAGGTCCCAGTGCGCCTTGGGCTCGAAGTCGAACTTCGTGGGCTCGCCCCAGCGACGGACCTCGGGGTTGTCGGAGTCGTCGACGCCATACGGCACGGACTCGTGCGGGATGTTGGGGATGGCCGCGACCAGGTCAAACAGGTCCTTCTCGACCTTTGTGCGCTTCTCGTTAAGCTCGGCGATACGGTCCTTGCTGGCTGCGACCTTGGCCTTGGCTGCCTCGGCCTCCTCCTTCTTGCCCTCACGCATGAGCTGGCCAACCTGCTTGGAGATAGAGTTGCGGTCTGCCTGCAGCTGCTCCACCTCGGCGATGACGGAGCGACGCTCCTCGTCAAGCTCAAAGAAGCGCTCGCGATCCCAGTGCGCGTTCTGGCGAGAAGCACAAGACTTGTCAACGATGTCTGGATTCTCTCGCACGAACTTAATGTCGAGCATGTATGGACTCCCTTGCGTATGTGCGACGATATGCCGCAGCTATATCCGGCGCGCCAAGACCACGGCTGCGGTCCGACGGCGCTCCAAGTATATACTTGTGCGGTATCCGTTGGCCCCTTGCGGGCCCAAAGCCCGGGAGGCTTACGTATGGAGGACTTCTTCACCTGGCTCTTCACCGACAGGACCGGCGTGGTGTGCCTCGTGATTGGCGGCATGCTCGTATGCCTGCTCATCTCGTTTGTCCTTGAGCGCCGCACGCGCAGGGAGTACTACAACCACGAGAAGTCCGATGACGACTGGGACCTCTTTGGCGATGACGACGATGAGGACGAGGACGCCGACAAGTAAATCAAAAGGCCGGGAAGAGCGTGGTGGCACCGGTGCGTCAAGCGTCGGTGCCGCTTTTCTGTGGGGCATGTACTAAGCCCCACTTGGGTGGCAATTGTCTCCGGAAAGCCCATTTTGGCGACAAGTGCGTTCAAATGGGGTTCTCCGGCGACATTTTGCAGCCGGAGGGCACGTTTTGGCGACAAGTGCGTTCAAATGTGGCTCTCCGGCGACATTTCGGCGCCAGAGAGCCACATTTCTGGTTCACGCCGGACGAGCATAAATAGAGCGCCTCCGCTGGAAATCCAACGGAGGCGCTCTGACAATTTATGGTGCGGGCGAAAGGACTTGAACCTTCATGAGATTGCTCTCATACGGACCTGAACCGTACGCGTCTGCCAATTCCGCCACGCCCGCGTGCTGGGATATATTACAGCATCCGGCCGAAAATGCCAACAGAAGTTTGACGAAAGTCTGGGTTAGCAGGACCTCTTCGGCTGCGGCCAATGGCCACCTACAAGCACCCCGAGGACTGCATCCCAACTAGTTTAGGTAGAATGTGCTCATCACGGCCAGCAAAACGAAACCACAAACGCACAACGAGGAGTTGTCGTGGGCAGCACCAACCCCACACAGAGCGTCGCGCGGCCGGTCAAACCCGGAACGCGTGCCATACCCGAGGAGACGCTCCTTGGGCGATATCGCGTGCTCGCGCGGCGCGGCGCCGGTGGCTTCGGCACTGTATGCACCTGCTGGGACACGCGTTTGCAGCGCCGGGTAGCCATTAAGCGCATTCCGCTGCTTGCCGCGGAGGACCCCGGTGGCATCTCTACCTCCACGGCCGACGAGGCACTGGCCGAGGCGCGCACGGCGTGCCTTCTCGCCCACCCCAACATCGTGACGGTCTATGACTTTGAGACAGACGGCACCTATGCTTACCTGGTAATGGAGTACGTGGACGGCCTTAACCTGGCGGAGCTGCTTGCCCGCGTGGAGGACGGCGTCCTTACGCACGAGGAGTGCGCTCACGTGTTGCGCTCGGTTGCGGCTGCACTCACCTACGCCCACGAGAACGGCGTGCTGCACTTGGACATCAAGCCCACGAACATCATGATCGACCGTCAGGGCACCGTGAAGCTGGCGGACTTTGGCATGGCAACGCTCGCCTCGGCTGCCGGCTACGGCGGAGCGCGCGGCGGCACGGTTGGCTACATGCCGTCCGAGCAGATCCAGGGCCTTCTTGTAGACGAACGCACGGACGTGTTCTCCCTTGCCGTCGTAACGTGGCAGGCGCTTACGGGGAGAAGCCCGTTTGCCTCCGCTACGCCCAAGGGCTCGCTCGACGCAATAGTTCGCGGCCCCAAGCCGCCAATCTCCAAGCTTGATCCAAGCCTTGCCCCCGAGGCCGAGACCGCCCTGCTCCGCGCCCTGTCCCCCACTGCCGCCGAGCGGACCTCCTCCGTAAAGGAGTTTGCGCGGGCCATGCTGCCCGAGCTTGGCGACGGCACCGAGGGGGCAGAGTCCCTTCGCGAGCTGGTTGACCAGTCCGAGAACGACAACCCGTCCCTTGCCGCCACGCCATCCAAGCTGCCCGCGCACGTGCGGCTGCCCTGGTTGGCCCCGGCTCTCGAGCGTGCGGCCTCCGCAGTGTGCACGTTTGCTGCCACGTACGCCATCCTGCCTGCTATCCCCGGCACGACAGATGCGTTTTCGCTGATAGGAGCCCTGGTCTCTGCTGCGGCGTGCGTCGCATGGCCGCCCATAGGCTCCGCCGTCGCAGGCGTTACCCTCGTGGTGGCGCTTGCCACGGCACACGTTACGGCGACGTCGTTCCCGCTGGCACTTGTGACTGCGGCAGGCTTTGCGGTGTGGTGGGTCACCTGTGGCCACACGGACCGCGTTTCCTCCGCAGCACTGCTTGCACCCGCTTGTCTTAGCTCTCCCGCCGCGGGTGTCGCCCTGGCCGGCTACGGCATGGACCCGCTGCCCGCCGCCGCCACCGGTGCCACGGGAGCGCTTCTCTCGCTTCTCGCAGGGGCCGCCACGGCAGGGGGCTTCTCGGCCCAAACAACCGTCGCGGCACTTGTCCCCATCCTCTCAAGCCCTGCTACATGGGTCGTTGTTGCAGGATGCGCGGTCTCGGCCCTTCTGGCATCCGCAATCGCCATGAGAGGAAGCGTGGCCTCGGGCATTGTGGGACAGGTTGTGGGCGCCATCTCCATCACCTTGTTTTGGCTTCTCGCCTGCAGAGTGGAATCTAGCGGGTATTGGTTTAGCCAGATATTGGAGGGCTGTGGGCTTGCTGTATTCTTGAGTGTGTTTTTGTGTGTGGAAACCGTCCTGAGGGGTCCTCTGGACGAGGACCAGGAAGGCGAGGACTCAGATGAGCTTTCTCAATGATTTTGAGGACCGAATAAGCTCGGTCTTCGAGTCTGCCCCACAGGGCTATGCGGAGCCATTTTCATTCAAGAAGCTTGCAAAGCACGCTGCTCGCAAGATGGAGAGCGAGACATACCGTATCGACGGAGTAGACACCGCTCCTGCGCTCTACACCGTGCTGGTCTCTGCCGAGGATGACTCCCTTATGCGCCCGCTCTACGAGCGAATCGACTACGAACTTGGCGAGTTCATCACCGAGTCTGCCAACAAGAAGGGCTATGCCCTGGTAGGCAGGCCTCTCGTGCGCTTTATGGTTGACGAATCCCTGAAGTCTGGCAAGTTCTATGTTGATGCCGAGAACGTCAACGAGCAGACGCTAGGGCGCCTTCGCGAGGAGGAGCGAGCATTCCTGGGCGGCAACTCCAGCGTTGGAGGCGCGGCGGCAATAGGCAAGCCACGCGGGCGTCGAGGTGTGGGTCACCTTAATCCCATTCCGCAACCCGTAGCACCCATGCCCTCTCCGCAGCCCGCCCCCAGCGGAACCGATGCCGGCCTGGACGTTATGCCCATGGACTATGTCGAGCCTGCAGGCGCCGTGATTCCCGCGATGGCCTCGCCTTCCTCGTCTACCCCCATGCCGGTGCCCTACGTCGATGCAAGCCCGTCGCAGGTTGTGCCCCCCGTTGCCGTGCCCGTTGTAACCCCACCCGTCTCCGGCGGCCAGCCGGTCGTGCAGCCCGTGGCTCAGGCAGTCCAGGAGCAAGCCCAGGCAGTAATGGCCGCGACCCCGCAGCCTAGCAGCATTCCTACACCCGCTCCGCAGCCACAGGCCGCCAGTCAGATGCCCGCCCCCGTGCCCGACACCCGTCGCCGCGGCGTCTCTGTGCCCGCGGCTCCGGCCCAGGCAGCAGCTCCGCGCGCAGCAACCTGCATGCTTATCGACCGCCAGAGCGGTCGCACCTACGCCGCGCAGGCGCCCTCATGCCTCATTGGTCGAGAGCGTTCGCAGTGCGGCATCTACCTGCGCGATCCCAACGTCTCCCGTCGCCACGCAGAGCTCTCGTTCGACGGGAGCAACTGGCACATCGTGGACCTCAACTCCACCAACGGCACGCTCGTCAACGATATCGACGTAGACGAGTGCGTCCTGCGTGATGGTGACCTCATAACCGTGGGCCTTGTGAACCTCGAGTTCAGGGAGAGCTAGGCCATGATCGACCTAATCCTCTTTGCGGGGCGAATCATCCTCGTAGTTCTCCTCTACGTGTTCCTCTTTGCCGCCATGCGCGCGGGCGTGGGCCTGGTACGCGGCCAGCGCAGGGACACCGCCATCTGGTGCGTGGATGTCGAGAAGGGCTCGCGTGCCATGCGCGGCCTGCACGTGGATGTGCTTGGCCCCGTGGTTGTGGGTCGCTCGCCATCGTCGGATATCGTGATTGACGAGCCGTACGTCTCGGCGACGCACGCTCGTTTTACCATCCAGGGGCCCGCCCTGGTTCTTGAGGACCTTGGATCCACCAACGGAACCATGGTCAACGGCCATGTCATCGACCAGCCCGTCACACTTCGCGACGGTGACGAGGTTCAGGTGGGCGACACCATCATGCGAGTGAGCCGCCAATAATGGCCGCCGAGGATCAACAGACGCCGCTCAATGACACGCCTCTTGATGAGGTCGTGCCCACCGTTCCCCCAGCGGAGACGGTAGGCAAGCATGCTGCCGCTGCCGAGCAGTCCGTGCACGCCGCGGTGGATCAGGGCGCACCTATCGGCGAGCAGGGCACACCCGCACCGCAGCCCAAGCACGCGGCACCGGTCGAGCAGCCCGCAGCCGTCGCGCCCGAAGGTGCCCACGAAGAGCCAGCTTCGCCAGAGGATACAACCCAGCCGCAAGAGCCCGTGAATGCTCCCGGACGCGCGACCATCCCCGTGGAGGGTCGCGCCGGCGCAGATGCCACCTGTGGCAAGAACGCGTTCATCTCCTGGGGTGCTCGCTCAGACGTGGGGCTGGTCAGAAGCCATAACGAGGACTCGTTCCTCATTCGCACACCGTGCTTTGCCGTTTGCGACGGCATGGGCGGCCACGCTGCCGGCGAGGTCGCAAGTTCCATCGCCGTCGAGACCATTGGCGAGAAGGCCCCGGCAACCGCAGACGACACCCTCCTGGGCGCCGCAATCGAGGCTGCCAACCAGGCGGTCATAAAGGGCGCCGAGGAAGGCCGCGGCAAGCCCGGCATGGGCTGCACCGCCTCCGCCGCGCTTATCGACGGAAACCGCATGGCCATTGCCCACGTTGGCGATTCTCGCATCTACCTTTTGCACGCAGGCACCCTGGTGCGCGTGACGCGTGACCACTCCTACGTGGAAGAGCTTGTCGATGCCGGCCAGATAACCGCCGACGAGGCGCGTGTGCATCCCTCGCGCTCCATCATCACGCGCGCGCTGGGGTCAGACCCAGACATGTACGCCGACCACTTCTCCATCGAGGTGGCCAACGGCGACCGCGTCATTCTCTGCTCAGACGGCCTCTCCAGCATGGTCCCCGACAGCGAAATAGAGTCCCTGGCAGTCTCGAGTGCCACGCCGCAGCAGGCAGCAGACAACCTGGTCTCCGCCGCGCTTACCGCCGGCGGAGCAGACAATGTGACCGTCATCGTGGTGGACGTGCTCAACGACGGCGTTGCCGCAGCTGCGCGTAAGCACTCGGTGGGGTTTGCCCTCCGCGTGGTCGTTGCGATGGTGCTGGTCGCCGTCGTAGTTCTCGGCGGCATCTTTGCCTTTGCAAAAAACGAGTGGTACCTGGGCGTAGACGGAGACACCGTGGGTATCTACCAGGGAATTGACGGTGAGGTTCTTGGTATTTCCCTCTCCAACCTTGTACAGACCACGGCAGTAGAGGTAAGCGACCTTCCTACAAACGTAGCCACGCAGCTTGAACACGGTGGCGTTCGCGTTGACAGCGAGCAAGAGGCCCTCTCTACCGTGGAGTCCTACCGAATGCAGATAGACGCCGAGAAGACAAAGGCAGCCGAGAAGGCCGCTGAAGTCACTGCCGAGGGCAACCCCACAGGTGAGACGGAGCCGGAGGGCAGTACCCAGACAACTGAGTCTGGCGCCGACTCCGGCGCAGACTCCGCAAGCGGGGAAGCCGCGGGAACTACCGACACTAACGGGGACACGACGCAGACAAACGGGGGTGAGTGACCGTGGCCAACGAGAGAACCCGCGGTGGCAACCGCAGAAACATGGAGCTTCTCTTCCTCTGCCTGACAGCAGTGCCGGTGGTCCTGCTCTATGCCCTCTACATAGTCAACGACAGCGTGGCTCTCTCCCTGGGTACGCTCGCCGTTCCCGTGGGGCTCTTCGTTGCGTTTGCCGTGGCTCACGTGGCCGTGCGCATCCTCGCGCCAGACGCGGACCCCGTCATCTTGCCCGTGGTCTTTCTTCTCTCGGGGATAGGCATAGCCTTTGTCACGCGCCTTGCCCCAGACCTTGCCGAGAACCAGGTGATGTGGCTCTTTATCTCGGTTGCAGCGATGGTTGCGACGCTCTTCTTTGTGCGCAACCTGGACAATCTGGCGGACTACAAGTACACGCTGGGGCTTATCGGCATGATCTTGCTCATAATCCCCATGATCATTGGCACCGAGAAGAACGGCAGCAAGCTCTGGCTTACGTTTGGCGGCTTCTCATTCCAGCCCGGCGAGCTTGCCAAGATTCTTATCGTCCTCTTCTTGGCCTTCTATCTGGCATCCAACCGAGAGGCACTCTCCATCACGGCGCATCGCGTGGGGCCCTTCCGCATCCCGCGCTTCCGCATGCTGCTTCCCCTTTTCATCATGTGGGGCATCAGCCTGCTCATTGTTATCTTTGAGCGTGACTTGGGCAGCGCGCTGCTGTTCTTCATGTACTTCGTGATTATGCTCTACGTGGCAACGGGCAGGTGGAGCTACGTCTTTATTGCCCTTGGCCTCTTGGTTATTGGCTTCTTCTTCTGCTACAACTTCTTCTCGCACGTGAAGATTCGCGTGGACATCTGGCTTGACCCCTGGTCAGATGCCCAGGACAGCGGCTACCAGATCGTACAGTCGCTCTACTCCATCGCCGACGGCGACCTTGTGGGCACGGGCATTGGCAAGGGCCTGCCCAACCTCATCCCCTTTGTTGAGAGCGACTTTCTCTTCTCGGCCATCGCCGAGGAGATGGGCCTTCTGGGCGCCAGCGCGGTCATCATCCTCTACATGCTCTTCTGCGTGCGCGGCTTTGCGACAGCCGCCCGTGCCAAGTCCGACTCCTCCGCCTTTGCTGCAGTGGGTCTTACCACGGTCATTGGCTTCCAGGCATTTCTGATCATTGCTGGCGTCACCAAGCTTCTGCCCCTTACGGGCGTGACGCTGCCCTTCATGAGCCAGGGCGGCAGCTCGCTGCTCTCGAGCTTCATCATTGTTGGCCTGCTTCTGCGTGCGGGTGACGAGGGCACGGGCCGAGAAGCGCAGCTCATTGCCAGCACACCCGATAGCGGTGATGGGCGCGTCTCGCTGCTGGGTGCCCAGGCCTCCGCCTTTGTGCACGGATCGCACGCCCGTGGCCGCTTTGAGGTGCAGGGCGAAGAGTCTGGCGTTCTTGGACGCGTTGCGCTGGGCAAGCGACTCACCGCGCTCATCACCGCCTTTGCGGTGCTCTTTGCGGCGCTTATCGGCAACCTCACCTACCTGCAAGTGATTCACGCCAGCACCATCCAGAACATGCCGTCCAACAACCACACCATTGCCAAGAGCGCCTACGTGCAGCGTGGCGCCATCATCACCTCGGATGGCGTGACGCTGGCCGAGAGCCTGCGCCAGGAGGACGGCACATACCTGCGCTCTTACCCGCAGGGGTCGCTGGCCGCCCACACCGTTGGTTACATCTCGACGCGCTATGGCTCCGACGGCATCGAGTCCACCATGAACGAGACGCTTACGGGCAGCTCGAACTACTCCGACTGGCGAAGCGCGCTCTACTCGCTGGCCGGAGTCCAGGAGCCTGGCAACACCGTGGCACTTACCATAAACTCCCAGATGCAGCGCGCGGCCGAGTCTGCCCTCGATGGCTACACGGGCGCCGTGGTTGTACTCGACCCGTCCACGGGAGCCGTTCTCGCCAAGGCAAGCGCGCCCACGTACTCCTATGACCAGCTGGATAGCGTCATGAGCTCCAGCGGCGCGGGATCTCAGCTGCTCGACCGCACCACGCAGGCGCTCTACTCCCCTGGTTCCACCTTCAAAGCGGTCACGCTCTCCGCGGCTCTTGACACCGGCACCACAACGCTCGACACCGTCTATGACGCCGAGCCGGCGCTCACCATTGGTGGCGCCGAGGTAAGCAACTATGGTTACAACGACTACGGCAACCCCACCCTGAAGGAGGGCTTCGCACTCTCTTCAAACACGGTCTTTGGCCAGGTGGGCGTCCAGGTTGGAGCCTCCAACCTGGTGAAGTACGCCGACGCCTTTGGCTACGGCACAAACGTGGGCCAAGACTTCAACACTCTGGCGTCGCTCATGCCCGAGCCTTCCGAGATGACTGAGTGGGAGACCGCTTGGGCAGCCTGCGGCCAGCCCGTAGGACAGCACGCAAGCCCTGCCGGCCCGCAGGTAACCGTGATGCAAAACGCCATGGTCGCACAGGCGGTTGCCAACGGCGGCGTGGTCATGAACCCGTATGTGGTGGACCACGTGCTCTCGCCGGAGGGTGCAGTCATCTCCACCACGCAGCCCAAGTCCCTGGGGCAGGCCATCTCGGCTGATACCGCCTCGCAAGTCAAGGAGGCCATGGCGGGCGTCGTTGACCACGGCACCGGCACAAGGGCCAAGGTCCAGGGCGTCCAGGTTGCCGGTAAGACCGGCACCGCCCAGATCGAGGATGGCAAGATCAACTCGTTCTTCATCGGCTTTGCGCCGTACGACAACCCCACGCTCGTCATCTCCGTTGCCATCGAGGGAGAAGATGGCGCCGACGTCGAGGGGTACGCTGCCGCAGTGGCGGGGCAGGTCCTTGCGAGCTGCCTCAACATTCAGGCACTCGGCGCAAGCTGATGAAGATGGACTTTACGCATGCGAACCGCAGAGCACTCTAAACGTAGACAAAAGACGCGGTGCTGCCGCTTGGGTGATAGGAGAGGCTGATGGCAGACAGGGTCCTTGGTGGAAGGTACCAGGTCCTCGACAAGGTAGGAACGGGAGGCATGGCCACGGTGTACCGTGGCATGGATCAGGTCCTGGGGAGGACTGTCGCAATTAAGACAATGCTGCCCCAGTACGCAACCGATCCTTCGTTTGCAGCGCGCTTCAAGCAGGAGGCGCAGGCAGCGGCTGCGCTCAACAGCCCATATATTGTCTCGGTATACGACTGGGGCAAGGACGGCGATACCTACTACATCATCATGGAGTACCTGCGCGGAACCGACCTCAAGAGCGGCATCCGCAAGCACGGCGCGCTCGACCGCAAGAAGGTCGCGCAGATTGGCTCGCAAATAGCCCAGGCGCTTTCCGTGGCCCACAACCACGACATCATCCACCGCGACATCAAGCCGCAGAACATCATGGTGCAGCCCGATGGCAACATCAAGGTGATGGACTTCGGCATCGCACGCGCAAAGAACAGCCACCTCACCACCGACAACTCCGTGCTGGGTACGGCACACTACGTATCGCCCGAGCAGACCCAGGGCAAGCCCCTTGGCCCCACCACCGACCTCTACTCTCTTGGCATCGTGATGTACGAGGCCGCTACCGGTCGCGTTCCGTTTGACGGCGACAACGCTGTGACCGTGGCCATGAAGCAGGTAACCGAGCAACCCGTGCCGCCAAGCCAGATCAACCCCAACGTAGACCCGCAGCTTGAGGCCATCATTCTCAAGTGCATGCAGAAGGACCCCAAGGATCGCTTCCAGACGGCCGATGAGCTCTACCATACGCTTCACGACTACCTCGCCGGCCGTATGCAGGCGGTCAACCACGCAACAGCTATGCTGCCGGCAACAGCAACCACGCCTCTAGCGGCTCGCGGGAGCAACGCCACGCAGAGCATGCCGCGCATGCAGGCCACAGGCAGGATGCGTCCCCAGTCCGCCACCGAACAGGCAGCGCAGGAAGAGGAGGAGCGTCAGAAGAAGCACAGGCGCAACCGGGTACTTGCTATTATTGGCGCAATAGCGGGCATTGCGCTCGTGGTGTTTCTCGTCGTGCGCGTGCTGGGGTCTGGCTCCAAGGCATACTCAGTTCCCAACCTCTTGGGCCTTACGCAGGATGAAGCAGCGGCGATGCTAGAGTCTGACGGCCACGGCTTTGAGATAGGCGAAGTGAGCGAGCAGTACTCCTCTACCGTTGAGGAGGGCAAGATCATTGAGCAGACCCCCGGTGCCGGACGCACGGCAACAGAGGGTTCGAAGATCGATATTGTGGTCTCTAAGGGTGAGGAACCGGCGGCTTCGGTCACGGTACCCGACCTCACCAACTGCACGCCATCCGAGGCGCAGGACCTTCTTAGCAAATACGGGCTCAAGGGCCAAGCTGGCGATTCCGTCTACAACGCCGACGTTGAGGTTGGCCGTGTAGCGGAGCAGGAGCCTGCGGCTGGCAGCTCGGCCAAGGCCGGCGACACCATTACCTATCACCTCTCGCAGGGCGCTGAGCAGGTCTCCGTTCCCAATGTTGTGGGAGACTCCCAGTCCGACGCAACCAGCGCGCTGAAGAGCGAGGGCTTCAGCGTAAGCGTGGTTCAGTCTTCCTCGTCTAGCGTGGAGAAGGGCTACGTTATTAGCTCCAACCCGTCCGCTGGCACAAGCGCCGACAAGGGCAGCACTGTCACTATCACGGTGTCTACGGGTCCGGCGTCCGTCTCGGTGCCAAATGTTGTGGGCTATGACGAGCACTCCGCAGAGGCCACGCTTAAGAACGCAGGCTTTGGTGTTTCGGTGACTACCGAGGCGAGCAGCTCCGTGGCGAAAGGCAAGGTAATCTCGCAGTCTGCTACCTCGGCGACCTCGGGATCGACCATCACGATTGTGGTGTCCAGCGGCTCTGGCTCAAGCAGCAATAACACGACGAGCAACGAGGGCAACACCTCGGGCGGAGATCACTCGGGTAGTAGCGGCACTTCAGGCGATCACTAGTACCACCGGTTGACAACCAGCAAGCGAGAGTTGCGAGCCTCCGGTCTGCAGGATGCGGACCGGAGGCTTTGCTGTGATACAAGCCTTCTAGCTGGCAAGCTTGTTCGTCTTTGGCAGGAACTTCGCGGGAATGGGGCGTCGCAACCGCCAGATGATGGTCATGGGCCTTGAGCCACTATGGCTAACCGGATCCACAAGTCCTAGGAACGTGTATGGCTGAGTGCCATACGAATCCCTGTTGTACTCGCGAACGAAAAGCACAACCCTGGTCTTCCTGCGTTGCTCTTCATCCCACTGACTTATGTAGCGCCTGCCAACCGTCGAATCCGCCGACGTCTTGTTCTGGCTCTGCCAATGGAAGAGCGTCTCGCTTATCGAATAGTCCTCGTACATGGTCGAGGGTGAATATTCCTTCTCGGACTTGTTGAGAGTGTTCACGAGCACGTCGATGGCTTTGTCCTTGATGTAAGAGACCCCTTCGCGCACGTTCTGTGGGTCCATGCGATCCATCGCAACGAAGATCTGATCTCTCGTGTACTGACAGTGAAGGCTAAGCGGGCAGCCAAAGCCAAGATCGACCTCTTCGTCCACAAAGTCGATCGAGCCCCTCCTAAGTTCGAGCAGGTCACGCAGCTCTTGAGAGAGCGTGCGGTTCTCGCAGACCCTGCGCATGCACTCGGCCGCATTGGCAAAGGATCTGTCTCTGAAGGAGTTTGGCCAGACGGTGATTTGGAACATGTTGAGCATTCGCTGCTCTCGAGAAGAGCACGCCTCCCAATCGAGCCCTTGCGGATTCTTGAGGCATGCGATCAGGTAGTCAATCCAATGGCGCGAATCGATGGGGCAAAGTCTCATCAGTGCCTTAGTAAGGTCACCCTCATCTGGATCCTGGAAGTCCTCCCTCACTCCAGCTTCAACACAGAGACGAGAGAAGGAGGCGCGCTTGTAGATGTCTCGCACATCCAGGTGGTAGTAAGCCACAAAGTTGGCAAGGGTAAGGGGCAGGCCCGAGTCCGCCTCGAAAGTTCGCAGTGCGGCGACAATTGCCGGCGTACGGCCAAGAGCATCCCTAATGTTGTCGAGTACATGCTGCTGAGCAATGCGCCCCAAGTGGATGTAGCATCCCTTTGGCGCAGCAGTAAAGCCATTCCTAACCTGCCGCTCTATAGGATCGGTCGTTTGCTCAAGTAGCGCCTGGAATCGGCTCTGAAAATCGAATCGGCGGTTCTGCTCGCCAATAAAGTCGAGAACGGTCAGACACTCCTTGCCCTCCGAGAGTCGCAGGCCGCGACCAAGCTGTTGGAGAAAGACGGTTAGTGACTGAGTGGGGCGCAGGAAAAGCACCGTATCGATCTCGGGAATGTCCACGCCCTCGTTGAAGAGGTCGACGGTAAAGATGAACTTGGCACTCCCCTCCACAAGACGGGTTGGGGGTGCGGACTCGAAGTTGGACCACGGGGTGGTCCGGGACTGGAGGTCCGC
>CADFJN010000023.1 GCA_902834555.1 Atopobiaceae bacterium | reverse complement strand
GGCGCAGGCTGGGGCTTGCGGGGTAGGATGGTCCAAGAAAACGTCCGCATCCCCAAATGCCTTTAAACGATCGAAAATTGCAGGAGAAGTTCCCGCCCCGCCCGTCTGACGCCCTGACCCCAGCCGGCGATGCCTTGGTGCCGGCTAGCCCTCTCCCAGCCCCACAAAACTTTCTCAAATTTGGGCTAGACAGACCTTGTGCCCTCTGCGTATAATAGCTCCCGCACAACGCGCGTGGGGTATTAGCTCAGCTGGTTAGAGCGCCGGCCTGTCACGTCGGAGGTCGCGGGTTCGAGCCCCGCATATCCCGCCATTGTGAACTCAAGGAGCCCCGAAAGGGGCTCCTTTTTGTATGCGCGACAAGTGCTTTAGCAGTTTGTCCGAATTGATACGGCAAATAGTACAATTCGCTCCGTGTCGTTGCCGGACTGGTATCATTGGCACGATATGATTCCCAACCGCACCATGGAGACGCACAGCATGCTCGCTTCTACAAACGACGGCGTGCAACCACAGAGAAAGGCCAGGCTGGCTGTATTTGACTTCGACGGTACGTCCATCGACGGTCAGTCCGGCGCGCTCTTTTCGGTGTATCTGTGGCGTCACGGCCTCATGTCCGTTCCTCGGGCTGCCGCGCTTGCCTGGTGGGGCCTGCGATACAAGCTGCACCTGCCTCAGAGTCAGGACGAGGCCCGCGAGCTTGTCTTTGGGGCGCTCGAGGACCTGAGCCACCGGGATATCGACAAGGTCATGCACGAGTTCTACGAGAGCACCCTCAAGGATCGCTATCGCCCGGAGGTCGCCGCGGAGGTTGCCAAACGGCACGATGAGGGCTGCGTCACGCTGCTTGTCTCGGCTACGTTTGCGCCCATCGCTGCGGATGCTGCCAAGGCGCTTGGCGTGGACGATTACATTGCCACCGGCATGGAGCGCGACGCCGAGGGCAACTACACGGGCCGCGTCGAGGGAACCGTGGTGCAGGGGCCTGAGAAGGTCGCGGCAGTCACACGCTGGGCGGACGCCCATCTGGGCAAGGGCGCGTGGACACTCGCATACGCCTATGGCGATCACCATACAGATGCAGCGCTTCTCTCGGCAGCCGCAAAGGGTTACGCGGTGTGCCCGGGGGAGACACTTAGAAAGTTGGCACGGCAGCATGGCTGGGAATTTCTCGAATGGGGAAGCTCGCCCGCAAAGATGAGCCGGAGGAGGGGCTAGCCCGTCGGGCTGCCAGGAGGTAGCAATGGAAATCTCGAGAAAGACCGATTACGCGCTTCGCATGCTGGCGGCTCTTGTCCAAAACCCGGACGGGGTTGTTTCGGTGCGAACGGCTGCTAAGGACAATGGCGTCCCGTACTCCTTTGCGAGGTCTATCCAGCATGACCTTGCCCTGGCAGGCATCGTGGAGAGCACCCGTGGCGCCCACGGCGGCATGAGGCTTGCCGTCGATCCGCGAACCACGTCCCTCCTTAAGCTGGTAGAGGCAGTGCAGGGTCCCATCCTTATCTCTGCCTGCGATTACGCTGGGGACGATGGCGGCCCCTGCCCGCGCATGGCCGAGTGCCACTTCAATCCCGTTTGGTGCAACGCTGAGCGCATGCTGCGCGCCTACTTTGACTCCGTTACTCTCTACCAGGTTGTGATGGAGGGCAAGATGCCGCAGATGACGGGCTCGTTCAAGCTTGTGGGCAGCAAGCGCAAGCCAATGGCAACGGACGAGTAATGCCTTCTCACGCGGATTCCGGCGCCCTGCCGCCCGCAGATGAGCTCACCTCGTTTCGTGCCTCGGTGCTTGCACGCGGGCGCGAGCTCTATCGTGACCTGCCCTGGCGCCGCACGAGAGACCCCTATGCCATCTGGATCTCTGAGGTCATGCTCCAGCAGACGCAGGTCTCGCGCGTGGACGGTCGCTGGCAGCACTGGCTGGGGCTCTTTCCCACGGTCGACGCCCTGACTGCGGCGGACTCCGCAGACGTCTTAGACGAGTGGCAGGGTCTGGGCTACAACAGGCGAGCGCTCTCGTTCTGGCGTGCGGCACAGGAGGTCTCGTCTGCAGGCGGAGCCATGCCATCTGATGAGGCGGCGCTCAAGGCGCTTCCCGGCGTGGGACCGGCGACGGCCGCAGGCATTCGAGCGTTCGCCTTTGACCTGCCCGGCGTGTATCTCGAGACAAACGTGCGCACCGTGCTTCTCCACGAGCTCTTTCCCCACGAGGAGGGCGTTTCTGATGCGCGGCTGGTGCCCATCTTGCGCGCGACCTGTCCGCAAGACGCCAGCGACCCCGCTGATGACCCGCGCACCTGGTACTACGCTCTTCTCGACTACGGGGCGCACCTCAAGGCAACCGTTCCCAACCCTTCGCGTCGGTCGCGCTCGCACGTGCGGCAGTCGCGCTTCGAGGGCTCTCACCGACAGAAGCGGGCCGAAGTCCTGCGCATTCTTCTCGCTCACCGAGCCGACCCGCGCGGCGGCGTGGACCTTGATACTCTTTGCGTGGAGCTTTCGCGCGAGGAGCGCGCAGCGGGTAGAAGAGGTGTGGGCGTATCGGATGCCCAGGCGTTACTGGCAGAACTCTCGAGAGAGGGTTTTTGTCATAATAACGGTAACATTTGGTGCACCTGATGCTACTATGGGAACCGCCTGCGAAGGCAGGTGGGACACGGCTTCGTGGCCCAATGTTTCCCCCAAAGAGGGGGAAGGAGAGGAGCAGTAATGGCAGTCGATTTTGAGAACTCGCAGACCAAGAAGAACCTCGAGGCAGCGTTCGCTGGTGAGTCCCAGGCCAGCCGCAAGTACTCCTACTATGCGAGCAAGGCCAAGAAGGAGGGCTACGTCCAGATCTCCGACATCTTCACCGAGACCTCTGGCAACGAGTCCGAGCACGCCAAGCTTTGGTTCAAGTATCTGCACGGCGGCGATGTGCCCGACACCCTGACCAACATCAAGGACGCCGCTGCTGGTGAGAACTACGAGTGGACCGAGATGTACAAGGGCTTCGCCGAGACCGCTGACGAGGAGGGCTTCAAGGAGATCGCTGCCAAGTTCCGCCTGGTTGGCGAGGTCGAGAAGCACCACGAGGAGCGCTACAACAAGCTCGCCGAGCGCGTCGAGAAGGGCGAGGTCTTCAACCGTCCGGGCGTCAAGGTCTGGAAGTGCCTCAACTGCGGTCACCTGCACGTTGGCCCCGAGGCCCCCAAGGTCTGCCCGGTCTGCAACCACCCGCAGAGCTACTTCGAGGAGCAGGCAATCAACTACTAGCGCTTGCCGCGTAGGTTTCGCCAATCTGACGAGAGATAAGAGGCGCCCGTCCCGGATCCCCGGGGCGGGCGCCTTGCTTGTGGGGCGAGAGGTGCGCTTTATTTCTCGGGCAGAGCAGATGCCTGGTCGTTCCCGTAACGAAGGGCCTCGTACAACGCTGCGTTGGTGCTGTTCTCGTAGGGCGAGGCATAGAAGAGGCCGACAAGTCCAAGCGTGAGGTACGAAAGGACGTTCCAGCCAATGAACGACAGGTCAAGCACAAAGGCATTCCACTTATTGCCATCCATCAGGACGCTGCTCTGCTCGCACGCCTCTGCCGAGGAGAGCGCGGGGTTCTCAGCGAGGAGATAGTCAACCAGCCGGTATTCGTATGCCTTCACGATGCCGGGAATCACGAGCAGCAATGCCCATGCGAAGATCTTGAGGTTCTTCAAGAACATGACCTTCACGATATTGAGGTAGTTGCTGTCAAATGCCCAGAGAACCTCTCGCACATTTGCCGGCTCGCGGAGGTTGAGAAACAGGAAACGTTGGCAACCCACCTGGAGGGGCAGAACGAGGAACGCGCCAGCCAGGATGCCGAGAATGGCGATGACAACCAGGGTTGTAAGTCCAATGCCCACGAAGAAGCCTGCGACCAACTGACTGTTGGCCGAGAGGGTAGAGGCGGGGTCCGTGAGCATATGGGTGGTTCCGGCTACGCCATCACTGCTTACGTCGGAGGAGCCGTGTGACAGCGACGACGAATAGGTGAGCAATGACAGAATGGCGGCGACAAGGACCGTCTTCCAGTAGTTGCGCTTAAATGCGGCCTTGCCGCGGTGCTTGAGCTCTGCCCTGGTCCACATAATGGGCCCCTTTCTATGGGTCTGGAAGTGGGCTGCTTGGGCCAATGGCCCTGGTGACAGCATACGGCAAGAGCGCCGAAAGAGGCATTAGTGCTGCTCAATGACCAGCTTGGCTGCCCGGAAGTCACCACGGGACTCACCGTGGGACTTATAGTTATCGCTTAGAACGATAACAACCTATCCAAACCTTGTGGAACCGTGAGGGTTCCTTCTCGTCACGAGGGTAGCTATAGTTGGGAGCCATGAAGAGGACACAGACATACCAACCAATTCCGGGCAGGCAGATGCCTTAGCCCGACCGCGAGCAACAGCGACGTTGCCACGCGCTCGGGCTCATCCGGAAGCACCAGCTATCAGCAATCGCGATATCACACCAATTCCGCGCATTACGAGAAACAAGGAGCACACATCATGGCTTTTGAACTCAACCCCGACTTTGCGAAGGATCCCGAGAAGCACTTCAACACCCTGCAGGTCCACGCCGGCTGGTCCCCCGATCCCACCACCGGCTCCGCGGCGCTTCCCATCTACGCCTCCGCGGCATTCGAGTTCAAGGATGCTGAGGACGGCGCCGCGAAGTTCGCCCTCACCCGCCCCGGTAACGTCTATGGTCGCCTGACCAACACCACCACTGACGCCGTTGCGGCTCGCGTGGCTGCGGTCGAGGGTGGCACCGGTGCCGTTGCCGTCGCCTCTGGCCACGCGGCCGAGATTCTCGCCCTCACCAACCTGGTGGGCGCGGGCGACGAGATAGTCGCGTCCGACTCGCTCTACGGCGGCACCTGGAACATCTTCCTGCACACCCTTGGCGACCTGGGCGTGAAGACCACCTTCGTCGAGAACAACGACATCGACGCCTTTGTCGCTGCCACCACGCCCAAGACCAAGCTCTGGTACGTGGAGACCATCGGCAACCCGCTTGTGGACGTCGCGGACGTCCCGGCGCTGGTCCAGGCTGCCAACTCCCTGCCGTCCCCGGTGCCCGTCTTTGTCGATAACACCTTTGCGACCCCGTACCTCTATCGTCCGGCCGAGGATGGCGCGGCCGTCGTGATCGAGTCCCTCACCAAGTGGATTGGCGGCCACGGTGCCACGCTGGGCGGCGCGGTCATCGACACCGGCAAGTTCAACTGGAAGCAGGACCCCGAGAAGTGGCACACCCTTGCCAAGCCCGACCCCTCCTACCACGGTGCCGTCTTCGCGGACGTCGCGCCCGCCGCGCCGTTCTCTACACGTGTCCTAGCCAACAAGCTGCGCGACTTTGGTCCCACGCTCTCTCCGTACGCCGCGCAGCTCATCGGCATCGGCCTCGAGACCCTGTCCCTGCGCGTCCAGCGCCATTCCGACAACGCACTCGCCGTTGCCAAGTGGTTGAAGGACAACCCCAAGGTCGCGTGGGTCCGCTACTCTGGACTCGAGGATGACCCTTCGCACGAGGTTGCTTCCCGTCTCCTCAAGCACGGCTTTGGCGGCGTAGTGGTCTTTGGCGTCAAGGGTGGTCGTGAGGCCGGCCTCAACGTGGTGAACAACGTGAAGCTCTTCACGCACCTCGCCAACGTTGGCGACGCAAAGTCCCTCATCATCCACCCTGCATCCACCACGCACTCGCAGCTCACCCCCGAGCAGCTCAAGGCAGCGCACCTCTCCGAGGACCTCATCCGACTCTCCGTTGGCATCGAGGATGTGGACGACATCATCGCCGACCTCGACCAGGCGATTGCCAACGCGTAGGCTGTCGGCAGCGACTCCCCAGCCCCTCTCGCGCTCCTAGCGCTTGTCGCCAATACGCTGCTTTTGGCGAGAATTGCAACACAGACGGCCCTCCGGCGACAATCGGTCGCCGGAGGGCTTGTTTTGTACGCAGTAGCTGCATAAATGTGCCTCCCGGCGACATTGGGGTACGCCCCCGCGCACGCTACTTCCTTCGCTTGATGTAGCGGTCGGGCTGGCCGGCGCTCGGACAGATGTCGGCCATGGGGCACCCTGCGCACTTGGGCGAGCGTGCCGTGCATACGTCGCGCCCAAAGTGGATCCACTCCTCGTTGACGTTGCACCACAGCTCGCGTGGAATCACGTCGAGAAGGTCCTTCTCGGCAGCCGCTGGCGTCGTTGCGCGGGTGAGCCCAAAGCGCGTTGCCAAGCGGAACACGTGGGTGTCCACCGCAATGCCATCTACCACGCCAAATGCCTTGTTCAGCACGATGTTGGCCGTCTTTCGCCCCACGCCCGGCAGCCGGCAGAGCTCCTCCATGGTCCCGGGAACCTCTCCGCCAAAGTCCGAGACGATCATCTGCGCCGTCTCCACGCAGTGCTTGGACTTGGCACGCCAGAAGCCAATGGAGCGTATGACCTCGCCAACCTCCTCGGGGTCTGCGGCTGCCATGGACTGGGCGTCAGGCCAGCGCGAGAAGAGCTCGGGCGTCACGCGGTTCACGCCGGCATCGGTGGTCTGTGCCGAGAGCAGCACGCATATCACCAGCTCGAACGGGTTCGTAAACGCGAGGGCGCTCTTTACGCCGGGGTACAGCTCGCCCATGCGCCGGCAGATCTCTGTGGCGCGCTCCTGCTTCGACTTCTTTGACTCCCGTGGCATAGCAGCTCCTCTCGTCTGCCGTCAATGATACCCAGTGGGCCGCAATTTGACATGGCGACAACGCTTGCCGTGGCTATTCCACCGGGGCTTCAACAAAGCCGCTCGGGCACCCAAAATCACCGCTCGCACCGTTATGTGGAACCGTTCCCGCACTCATTTGCCCAACACCTGTGCGACCCCGGTCAGTTTGCGTTTATGGAATATAATTGGAGAATGACGGGGGCGACGGCCAATAAACCGCACGTCACACCCCATGGGGGACACAAACGACGCGTGAGGAGCGAGCATGCAGACTCGTGACAGTTCTCTGTACTTGAGCGACGACGACCTCTACCTGCTGGCAAAGGGCGAGTGGTACCGCAGCTACGACAAGATGGGTGCGCATCAGGCCGTCGACGAGAACGGCACCGAGGGCTTCCACTTTGCCGTCTGGGCGCCCCAGGTGAAGAGCGTTCACGTGATTGGGGAGTTCAACAACTGGGACGAGGAGGCCAATCCGCTCACCAAGACCAAGACCGGCGATGTATGGCAGGGCTTTGTCCCCGGCGTCCAGATGGGCTCGCTCTACAAGTTTGTGATCGATACAAACTCCGGCAAGCGCCTCTACAAGGCAGACCCATACGCGTTTTTTGCCGAGAAGGCCCCGGGCACGGCCTCGCGCACGTATGACATCAATGGCTATGCCTGGAGCGACGAGGCGTGGCTTGCCAAGCGCGCAAAGGAAGACAAGCTCAAGGCCTCGCTCAACATCTATGAGGTGCACCTTGGCTCGTGGCGCCGCCACGGAGACGAGCCGCAGGGAGACCCGCGCCCGGATGGCACCTACCCTGGCCCCGGCGACCCGTTTCCCGCGCAGCGCGGCGAGTTTTACTCATACGACGACCTCTCCGTCGAGCTAGTGGACTACGTGCGCACCATGGGCTACTCGCACATCGAGCTCATGCCCGTCATGGAGCACCCGTTTGACGGCTCGTGGGGCTATCAAGTGACGGGCTACTTCGCCCCAACCTCGCGCTACGGCGAGCCCAAGCAGTTCAAGCACTTTGTCGACGCCTGCCACAAGGCCGGCATCGGCGTGATTCTCGACTGGGTGCCCGGTGGCTTCTGTGCCGATGAGCAGGGCCTTGCCACCTTCAACGGCGAGATGCTCTACGAGAACGAGGTTCACCCCAACTGGGGTACGCACAAGTTCGACTTCTCGCGTGGACAGGTGCGCACCTTCCTTATCTCCAACCTGCTCTACTGGATTGACGAGTACCACGCCGATGGCATCCGCATGGATGGCGTCACCTCTATGCTCTACCTCAACTTTGGCGTGGACGACCCGCGTCTCAAGAAGTTCAACTCGCGCGGCACCGAGGAGGATGACGATGCCATCGCGTTTATCCGCCAGTGCAACTCCACGGTGGGCAAGTACTACCCGGACGTCTCGATGATTGCCGAGGAGTCCACGGCGTGGCCGCTCGTGACCTACCCGTCCGAGGACGGCGGCCTGGGCTTCAACTTCAAGTGGGACATGGGCTGGATGAACGACACGCTGCACTACATGCAGACCGACTTCCCCTATCGCCCGGGCAACCACAGGCTGCTTACGTTCTCCACCATGTACCAGTTCAACGAGAACTTCGTGCTGCCGCTTAGCCACGACGAGGTGGTCAACGGCAAGTGCTCGCTCATCACGCGCATGCCCGGCGACTACTGGCGCCAGTTTGCAGGCATGAGGGCGCTTGCCTTCTACCAGATGACACACGCGGGCGGCAAGCTCAACTTCATGGGCAACGAGATCGCCCAGTTCATCGAGTGGCGCTACTACGAGGGCATCCAGTACTTCCTGGCCGAGCAGTACGACACCCACCGTCACCAGCAGCAGTTTGTCGCGGCGCTCAACGCGTTCTACAACGTGCACCCCGCGCTCTGGCAGCGCTCCTACACGAGCGACGGCTTCGAGTGGATTGACGCCGACAACGCCAAGCAGTCGATCATCTCGTTTATCCGCAAGGGTGACAACCCCAAGGACGACCTCGTCATTCTCATCAACTTTGACGTGAACGCCCGTGAGGACTTCCGCCTTGGTGTGCCCGAAGAGGGCTACTACGAGGAGCTCTTTAACTCCGACGCCGAGCAGTTTGGCGGCTCCGGTGTGGTGAACATCGGCAAGCTCGAGACCAGCGAGACTCCGTGGAACGGCCGCGAGCAGTCCGTTGTCCTGCGCGTGCCGCCGCTGGGCGGCCTCATCCTGCACCGCACCGGAGCGTTGAGGAAGCGTCGCGCCACCACCACGCGCGTAAAGACCGCCACGACAAAGGCCACGGCGGCAAAGAAGCCGGCAGCAAAGGTAAAGGCTGCAGCCGCCGAGAAGAAGGCGCCCGCCAAGCCTGCAACAAAGAAGCCCGCGGCCAAGAAGACGGTGGCGAGCAAGACTACGACAAAGCCCGCAGCTAAGGCTGCCGCAGAGAAGAAGCCCGCGACTCGTCGAGCGTCTTCGACAAAGGCGCCAAAGACCAAGTAAACCGTCATTCGTCACGCGCGCCATACCGTCAGGCAACGCGCGCGTGACGAATGCGCCCGTATAATGAGACGGGAACGTTCCCATGTAATGTTGGGGCGTTCCGTCCCGCAGAACATGACATTGGAGTCACATGGCACAGGAAAAGATCTTCAAGGACACCGCAGATTTCGAGAAGCAGTATCGCGAGGCCTGCATGGCAGACCTCAGCAAGAAGTTCGAGGACTGCACTCAGCTCGAGCGCTACCAGGTGCTCGCGACGCTCATCGCGAAGAAGTCTCGTAACGTTTCCGTGGCAACGCACCAGAGGGGCGAGAAGAAGGTCTATTACTTCTCCCTCGAGTTCCTCCTTGGTCCGCTGCTTGACAACTATCTTCTCAACCTTGGCGTCCACGACCTTGTCGCCAAGGGCGTGGAGGACATGGGCGGCTCCCTCGAGACCATCTGCCGCCAGGAGGCAGACCCCGGCCTGGGCAACGGTGGCCTTGGGCGTCTCGCCGCGTGCTTCCTCGACTCTATGGCTCACGAGGGCATTGCTGGCTATGGCAACGGCATGCGCTACCACTATGGTCTCTTCCGCCAGGTCATCGAGGGTGGTCGCCAGGTCGAGAAGACCGACAACTGGCTTGAAAACGGCTTCCCCTGGGAGTCCCGCCGCGACTCCGACACGGTGATTGTCCAGTTTGGCGGCCAGGTCGTGCGCCACGAGGACGAGACTGGTCGCTACTGGTTCACCCAGGAGGGCGGCGAGAAGGTGCGCGCCGTCCCGTACGACGTGCCCATCGTTGGCTATGGCACCAAGAAGATCAACCGTCTGCGCCTCTGGAGCGCCGAGCCCTACGAGGAGAACTTCGACCTCGACGCGTTCAACGCCGGAGACTACGCCAAGGCGAACAAGTTCCGCTCCGACGTCGAGGCCATCTCTACGATCCTCTATCCCAACGACTCCGGCGAGCACGGCAAGATTCTGCGCCTGAAGCAGGAGTACCTGTTTGTCTCCGCTGGCCTGCAGACCATCCTCGGCACCTACGAGCGCGACTTTGGCCCCGACTGGGAGCACCTCGCCGACCACGTGGCCATCCACACCAACGACACGCACCCAGCCATGTGCGGCCTCGAGCTCATGCGCATCCTGGTAGACGAGCGCGGTGTGGACTTTGACCTGGCCTTCAAGATCGCCAAGCAGACCATCTCCTACACCAACCACACGGTCATGCCCGAGGCACTGGAGAAGTGGCCCATCGACACCTTCCGTGCCCTCATGCCGCGTCTGTACATGTTCATCGAGGAGATTGACCGCCGTTATCGCGAGAGCTTCCCCCACACCTTCGACGACTGGGGAGAGATGCTCAAGAACACCGCCATCCTCTGGGACGGCCAGGTGCGCATGGCAAACCTCTCGATCATCTTCAGTCACTCGGTGAACGGCGTCTCCGCGCTTCACACGAGCATCCTCGAGGGGGGCGTGCTCAAGGACTTCTACCGCCTCAATCCCGAGATGTTCAACAACAAGACAAACGGCGTCTCGCACCGCCGCTTCCTTGCCGAGGCCAACCCCTCCTACGCGCGCCTGATTTCCGGTGCCATTGGCACGGGCTGGCTGGACGACGCCTTCGAGCTCGAGAAGCTCACGGCCTACGAGCAGGATGCTGGCTTCCTGGACGAGATGGAGAAGGCCAAGCTTGCCGACAAGCAGCGCCTTGCGGCGTACGTGAAGGAGACCTCCGGCGTCGACCTCGACTGCTCCATGGTCTTCGACGTGCAGGTCAAGCGCTTCCATGCCTACAAGCGCCAGCTCCTCAACGTGTTCAAGATCCTGGACATCTACAACCGCATCCTCGCAGACCCGCACTTTGACCCGCGCCCCACGGCGTTCATCTTCTCGGGCAAGGCTGCCCAGAGCTACACCTTCGCCAAGGAGGTCATCCGCCTTATCAACTCGGTGGCCGACGTGGTGAACAACGACGCGCGTGTGAACGACAAGATCAAGGTCGCCTTCGTTCCCAACTTCGCCGTGTCGAGCGCCCAGCTCATCTATCCTGCCGCCGAGATCTCCGAGCAGATTTCGACCGCCGGCACCGAGGCCTCCGGTACCTCCAACATGAAGCTCATGATGAACGCAGCAATTACGCTGGGCACCTATGACGGCGCCAACGTCGAGATTGCAAAGCTCGTGGGTGACGAGAACATCAAGATTTTTGGCCTTCGCACCGAGGAGGTCGAGGCGCTGCGCGCCTCCGGCCACTACTTCGCCTGGGACCAGTACAACGCAGATCGCGATCGCCTTGGTCGCGTGGTGGACATGCTCTCTGACGGTTCTCTCGCTCGCCTCTCGGGCAACTTCGAGAGCATCCACGATTACCTCATGGCGAGCAATGATCCGGACCTCGTTCTGCGCGACTTCCGCTCCTATGTTGACGCTTGGGACGAGCTCACCACCGCCTACGGAGACCGTGCCGCATGGAACAAGGCGGCGCTGCACAATACCGCCAAGGCCGGATACTTCTCTAGTGACCGAACCATTCGCGAGTACATGAGTGACATCTGGCATATTGAGGCATAGGAACTACCCCGCAAACCTGCGGGTTGAAGGCATGAGGCATGCGTTGGGACGTTAGAAGGGAATGGGGGACCTTATGAGCAAGAAGGAATGCATTGCGATGCTTCTTGCCGGAGGGCAGGGCAGCAGGCTTGGCGCGCTCACCAGCAACGTGGCAAAGCCTGCGGTCTCGTTCGGCGGCAAGTTCCGCATCATCGACTTCGCGCTCTCTAACTGCGCGAACTCGGGTGTCTCGACGGTGGGCGTGCTTACCCAGTACCGTCCGTACCTGCTGCACTCCTACATTGGCACCGGCGAGGCGTGGAACCTCGACGAGCGTGACGGCGGCGTCTCGATTCTGCCGCCCTATGCCACCCAGACTGGCGGTGCCTGGTACGAGGGCACGGCAGACGCCGTGACGCAGAACCTTGGCTACATCGACCAGAACGGCCCGGAGTACGTCCTCATCCTCTCGGGCGACCAGCTCTACCGCATGGACTACGGCAAGATGCTCGAGAACCACAAGCGCCACAACGCCGACCTCACCATCGCCGTCATGCCGGTGCCCTGGGAGGAGGCCTCGCGCTTTGGCATCATCACGCAGGACGATGACGAGCGCATCCTCAAGTTTACCGAGAAGCCTAAGAAGCCCGATTCCAACCTCGCGTCCATGGGCATCTACATCTTCAACGCCGACCTCCTCGAGAGCTCCCTCAAGGAGGACGCCGTCGACCAGACGTCCGAGCACGACTTCGGGAAGAACATCATCCCCAAGCTCCTGGCCGACGGCAAGCGCCTCTACACCTACGAGTTCAACGGCTTCTGGCGCGACGTGGGCACCATCTCGAGCTACCACGAGACGAGCATGGACCTTCTCGGCCCCAACCCCGCCTTTGACCTGTACAGCGAGGACTTCCCCATCATGAGCAACGCCTCCACGAGGCCGCCCGCGTTCGTGGGCCGCGATGGCGATGTCGATGACTGCCTGGTCGCAAACGGCGTTCAGGTTTACGGCAAAGCCAAGCACTCGATTCTCTCGGTCGACGCCTATGTTGGCGAGCATGCCACGGTTGTCGACTCCGTCCTGCTCCCCGGTGCCGTCGTGAAGAACGGCGCGCACGTTGTTCGCGCGATCCTGGGCGAGAACTCCGTTGTCGAGGAGAACGTGAACCTCGGTAGCGTCGACTCTACGAAGGACACGGCCGTCATTGGGAATGACGTCGTTGTCGGGAAGGGGGAGTAAGCAATGGAAAAGGTCATCGGCCTCATTACGTGCAACTACTCGGCCAAGTCCCCGAGCGCGCTCGTCGAGAGCCGCCCGGTTGCGTCCATGCCGTTCCTCGGCCGCTATCGCCTGGTGGACTTCCCCCTGTCCAACATGGTGAACGCTGGCCTGCGCACCGTGGGCATGGTCATGCCCTACAACTACCGCTCGATCATCGACCACGTGGGCTCTGGCAAGGACTGGAACCTCGACCGCAAGAACGGCGGCCTGTTTGTCCTCCCTGGCTCTGCCTTTGGCACCTCTCGCACCGGCGCGCGCTTCCTGCTGCGCGACCTGGTGCACAACAAGGTCTTCTTCACGAGGTCCAAGTCTGACTACGTGATCTTCTCGACCGCCAACTTTGTCTACAACATGGACCTCAACGAGCTGTACGACGCCCACGTTGCTTCCGGAGCCGACGTCACTGTGCTTACCAAGCAGGCCAGCGGCAATGATGCCGACGTCACCGGCTTCGAGCTGGACGGCTCGCGCGTCAACGGCGTGAAGCACGGTGTTTCGTTTGGCGACACTGCCTTCCTCGACTGCTTCGTGATCAGCCGCCAGCTGCTGCTCGACATGTTCGACTGGTACGCCGCCACCGACTACCTCGACCTCTTTGAGGCAATGGCCAACGACTACGGCCGCGTGAACGTGCAGGCATACAACTTTGATGGCTATGCGGCGGCGGTGTTCAACAAGAAGAGCTACTACCGCTCCAACATGGACGCGCTCGACCCGCGCATCAACGCTGAGCTCTTCCCCGAGGGCCGCTTCATCAAGACCAAGGCGCACGACACGTCGCCCGCCAAGTTTGAGGTGGGTTCCCACGTCACTAACTCGCTCGTCTCCGCTGGCTGCCGCATCTTTGGCAACGTGGGCGACTCAATTCTGAGTCGCAACGTCATTGTTGAGAGCGGCGCCACCATTCGCGGTTCCGTGGTGATGCAGGACTGCGTCATCAAGAGCGGCGCTCGTGTTGAGAACGCAATTGTCGATAGGAACAACGTCGTCCCAGCAGGCACCGAGCTTCGTGGCACCCCCGAGGACGTCCTCATCAAGGAAAAGGGTCGCGAGTAAAGGTGGGAACCATGCCAACAAGCGCACACCGCAGGAAGCTGAGGATCCTCTTCGCATCCTCAGAGGCGGTGCCGTTCGCCAAGACTGGCGGCCTGGGTGACGTTGCGGGATCCCTCCCGCGCGCGCTCAAGCACGCCGGTGCTAAGGCGGCAGTCATATTGCCCAAGTACGGCACCATCCCCCAGGAGTACAGGGACCGCATGAAGCATGTCGCGGACTTCTACGTGCCCCTGGCGTGGAGGAACGTTTACTGCGGCATCGAGAAGCTCGAGCTTCAGGGTCTCGACTTCTACTTTGTGGACAACGAGGCCTACTTCAAGCGCGACGGGCTCTACGGTTACTTCGACGATGGCGAGCGCTTCGCCTTCTTCGCGAAGGCCATCTGCGAGGCCATTGTCAAGGTGCCCGAGCTTGCCTGCGACGTCCTGCACTGCAACGACTGGGAGACAGCGCTGTGCCCCGTCTTCCTGCGCGAGCTGTATCGCGGCGCCCCGCAGTGCAACAACGTCAAGACCGTCATGACGGTCCACAACATCAAGTTCCAGGGTCAGTACGGAGACAAGATGCTCTCCGACATTCTTGGCCTTGCCGACATTCCCGCCGCACGCGACCAGCTCTACTGCGACAAGGACTCCATCAACTTCATGAAGGGCGGCCTGTGCTACGCAGACGCTCTTACCACCGTGAGCCCGAGCTATGCCTACGAGCTGCAGATGCCGTTCTACGGAGAGGGCCTCGACCCCATCTTCCGCAGGCGCTCAAACATTCTGACGGGCATCCTCAACGGCATCGACACGAACATCTGGAACCCCAAGACCGACGGCATGATCACGGCCAACTACTCTGCCGATGACCTTGCCAACAAGGCCGAGTGCAAGCGTGCGCTCCAGGAGGAGCTTGGCCTGCGCCAAGACCCCACGCGCCCGCTTGTGGTGATGATTGGCCGCCTTACCAACCAGAAGGGCCTGGGCCTTGTCCGCTATGCCATGGACGGCATCATGAGGCGCGGCGTCCAGGTTGCCATCCTTGGCACCGGTGACGCAGACCAGGAGGAGGCGTTCCGCTACTTCGACCAGAAGTACGGCGACATGATGTGCGCGCGCATTGCCTTTGACAACGCGCTTTCGCACCGCATGTACGCTGGTGGCGACATCCTGCTTATGCCGTCCGAGTTTGAGCCCTGTGGCCTCTCCCAGATGATTGCCATGCGCTACGGCACGCTTCCCCTCGTGCGCGAGACGGGCGGCCTGCGCGACTCGGTGGTCCCATACAACAAGTTCACTGGCGAGGGCACCGGCTTCCGCTTCTCCAACATGAACGCGGACGAGATGGCGGACACCCTCCTGGGGGCCTGCGAGATCTTCTGGACTAACCAGGAGCTCTGGACTAAGCTCATGCTCCAGGCTATGGCGACAGACTTTAGCTGGCGCCGTGCCGCAAACGATTACATGGACATCTACCACGGACTTCACCCTGAGGTCATTAGGTACAACAAGAGAAGAGACAGGTAAGGCTTGAAGGCGCGGCACGTAACTTCCGAGAGGGAGTACAGAGATCCCTTTGGCGCCGTCCGGTTGGGCGGCGCCGTTACTGTGGGCATCGACGTCTGGGATGACGAGGTGGTGTTCTGCACGCTTCGTACCTGGACAGATGGCGTAGGCGAGCGTCTGCTCGAGATGCATGGCGAGAAGCGTGGTGGTGTGACTCACTTCTCGGTTACCTTTACGCCGGACAGGACCGGCATCATCTGGTACAGCTTCGACATCGAGGCGTCCGATGGCGCCGTGTGGCGCTATGGCGCTCAGCCCGGCTGGACTACCGGCGAGGGCGCGTTTGCCTATGGCGACCCGCCATCGTTCCAGATAACCGTGTACAAGCAGCGTGCCATCCAGCCCAACTGGTATCGCAGCGGCATCGTGTACCAGGTCTTTCCTGATCGCTTCGCCCGTGGGAAGGACTGGCGCCGCAGGGCCGACGTCGCCATGGAGCGCCCGCACATCGCCGGCCCAGGCCGTACCGTGGTCGACGACTGGCCCACGCCCCCTGCCTACGACAAGGACGAGAATGGCCGAATAAAGCGTTGGGACTTCTACGGCGGAACCCTCGAGGGCGTTCGCGAGAAGCTGCGCTACCTCAAGGATCTGGGCGTGACGGTGATCTACCTCAACCCCATATTTGAGGCCGCAAGCAACCACCGCTACGACACCGGTGACTACATGGCCATCGACCCCATGCTTGGTGACGAGGAGAGCTTCCGTCGCCTGTGCGTGGACGCCGAGGAGATGGGCATCTCGGTGATCCTGGACGGCGTTTTCAACCATACCGGCTGCGATTCTCGCTACTTCAACAAGTACGGGAACTACCCGGACTCCGTGGGTGCCTATCAGAGCACCGACTCGGTCTATCGCTCGTGGTACACCTTCCACGACGACGGTACCTACGACAGCTGGTGGGGCGTGGACGACCTCCCTGCCATCAACGAGAACGACCCCTCCTACCACGAGTTCATTTGTGGCCGAGAGGGCGTGGTGCGTCGGTGGCTGCGCGATGGCGCACGCGGCTGGCGCCTGGACGTGGCCGACGAGCTTCCAGACAGCTTCATCGCGGACATCAAGCATGCGGTTCTCGCCGAGAAGCCCGACGGCCTTCTCATTGGCGAGGTGTGGGAGGACGCTAGCAACAAGACCGCCTACGGCTCGCTGCGCCAGTACTTCGAGGGCTCGGAGCTTGACGGCACCATGAACTACCCGCTGCGCGAGGGCCTTCTCGCCTTCATGCGCAACGAGATTGGCGCGCAGGAGCTCACAAGACGCCTGGAGCAGCTGGGCGAGAACTACCCCGGCCAGGCGCTCTACAGCGAGCTCAACCTCCTGGGCAGCCACGACCGTGAGCGGCTGTTCACGACGCTCGGCGGCGCACCCAACCCCGACACGCTCTCCGAGGCCGAACGCGCGTCGTACCGTCTGGATCCCGGCCAGCGCAACCTGGCTAAGAGCCGCCTGTGGGCTATTACGCTGCTGCAGATGACCCTGCCTGGGGTTCCCTGCATCTACTACGGGGACGAGCGCGGCATGGAGGGCTTCCGCGACCCGTACAACCGTGCGGCCTACCCCTGGAGCGGCGGTGACAAGGACTGCTTTGACATCTACCGCAACGCCATTGCCGTGCGCAAAACGCTCGACGTGCTGGTGGACGGCAGGTTCAACCCGTTTGCGGTGGGCGATGACGTGTTTGGGTTCTGGCGCAGGAGCCGAACCAAGAGCGACTGCGTGTGCGTGCTGGTCAACGCCAGTCTGAACAACTCGCACACTGTGCGGATTCCCATCGAGAGCGGCATGGAGGTCTCAGACGTTGTCTCCGGCCGCGACCCCAAGGTATCGCAGGGCCAGGCGGAGGTCTTCCTGTGGCCGCTAGGCACGGCTGTGTTGCACTTCCACAGGCGCGAGAGGCTCCAGAAGCCGCTTGAGCGCGGCATGGGCGTGTTGTGCCACGTGACCTCGGTGCCCAACAACGGCAAGCCGGGAACGCTGGGGGCGCCGGCCAAGCGCTTCGTGGACTGGCTTGCCAGTTGCGGCCAGCGCTACTGGCAGGTGCTTCCCGTGAACCCCACGGACGAGTTTGGCTCGCCCTATGCCGGCTTGGCCGCCAATGCAGGCAACGTTGCCCTTCTCGAGCGAGATCCCGAAGAGGTTCTCGCCGACGACACGCTCTTTGGCGACGGCCGCTTTGCTGAGTTCTGTGACGACAACGACTACTGGCTCACGCCCTATGCCACGTTCTGTGCGCTGAAGGACAAGTTCGACGGCGCACCCTGGCAGGCTTGGCCAGAGCAGTATCGCAGCTATTCGCCGCGCCTTGCGGATGACCCCGAACTGGCGCCGGGCATCGAGACGGCGCGCAAGCTGCAGTTTGAGTTCCAGCAGGAGTGGAACGAGCTTCGCGCTTACGCCAACGAGCGTGGCGTGCGCATCGTGGGCGACATGCCCATGTACGTTTCGGCGGACTCCGCGGACGTGTGGAGCGAGCCGGACATCTTTGACCTTGATGAGGACGGCCATGCGGCCATGCAGGCCGGCGCCCCTGCCGACCAGCTCTCCGCCGAGGGGCAACTCTGGGGCAACCCCACCTACGATTGGGACGTCCTGCGCTCTGACGGATACGACTGGTGGCTTCGCAGGCTCGACCGCGCGTTCAAGCTCTATGACTACGTTCGCCTTGACCACTTTATTGGGTTCTCCTCGTACTACGAGATCGAGGCCGGCAAGCCAGCGACCGAGGGCGCGTACGCCTTTGGTCCGGGTGCCAACCTCTTCCGTGCGGCTAACAAGCTCTTTGGTGGACTGCCGCTCATTGCCGAGGACCTGGGTAACGTTACGCCAGCAGTGCGTGCGCTCATTGCCGAGACGGGCGTACCCGGCATGAGCATCGTGCAGTTTGCCGACCAGGACGTGCGCAACGAGTTCACGCCCAACAGGGGGTCTGTAGTCTACACGGGCACGCACGACACCGAGACCCTGGTGGGCTGGTGCTCCCGTAGCTTTGCTGACGGTGACGCCGAGAAGGCCGCCGAGGTGGCACGCGACATCGAGCGCCGCACCGTTGGCGTCGAGAACGACGTGGTGATCATGCCGCTCCAAGACGTGCTTCTCCTTGGGAACGAGGCGCGCATGAACGTGCCCGGCGTGGCCGAGGGCAACTGGACGTGGCAGGCGGATGCGGCAGACGTTGAGGCTGCGGCCGCCTGGCTTCGCGAGCTTGCAGATGATTCCGGGAGGGCTACCGGGAAGTAGCAAGGCTTTCGGAGAATAGCTCCTTTTCTTAATGCGCCGTTGCGTTTGCGCAGGTCGCGGTAATCGCGTTTAAGAATTGGAGCTATTCTCTGGCCTTGCGTGGTGGCGCAGATAACCATGCCGCTTACGTAAATTCTCAACAACGTTAAAAAATCCCAAAACTCTGTGTAAGCGTTCAGTTATGATTGGCTGCATCATTTATATGAACCTTATCTTTGTCCAAAGGATCTGCCATGGCACTCACGCGCAAAGAGTTCGACATCCTCAGTACGCTTGTCATATCCCCGGATGACGCCTGCGCTCAGGCTGCCTCTCCGGAACTCGATGAGCTTCGCAGCATGGGCCTCGTCTCGGACACTGCCGTCACAGAGCTTGGCCGCAAGGCGCTGGAACCCTACCGGGTGGAGAACGCCGTCATCATGGCCGCCGGCCTCTCGTCTCGCTTTGTGCCCATCTCATATTGGCGACCCAAGGGGCTCACGAGCTTACGCGGCGAGGTCCTCATCGAGCGCCAGATTCGCCAGCTCCACGAAGCGGGCATCACAGACATCACTGTTGTTGTTGGCTATCGCGCAGACGAGTTCGCCTATCTGGCTGATAAGTACGGTGTTCGCCTGGTGAACAACGACCTCTATGCTGAACGGAATAACAACTGGACGCTCTGGCTTGTTCGTGACCAGCTGAGGAACACCTACATCTGCTCGTCGGATGACTACTTCGCCAAGAACCCCTTCGAGACGTACGTCTATCGCGCCTACTACTCGGCAGTCTACATGGATGGCCCTACGGATGAGTGGTGCCTGGGCGTTGACGAGAATGACCGCATCACTTCCGTGACGGTTGGCGGCAAGGATGCGTGGGCCATGCTCGGCCACGTGTACTTTGACCGCGCCTTCTCCAACACCTTCGTGCGCATTCTCGCGAGCATCGTGCGCAGCCCGTTCTACGAGGAGAAGTACGCCGACGAGCTCTGGGAGACCATCTTTGCACGCAACCCCGACTGCCTCTCGATGGACATGCGCCGCTATCCGGCAGACCAGGTCCTGGAGTTTGACTCGGTGGACGAGCTGGTGGAGTTTGACCCCGGTTTTCTCTCCACTGTCGAGTGCCCTGCCATCGACAACATCGTGGACGTCCTGGGGTGCGAGCGCACGCAGCTGCACGACTTCTATCCCATAAAGAACGGGCTCACCAACCTCACCTTCCACTTTGTCGTGGGGACAGACGAGTACGTCTATCGCTATCCTGGCATTGGCACCGAGAAGTTCATCAACCGCACTGCCGAGAAGGACGCAGACACCGTTGCTCACGAGCTGGGGATAGACCGCACCTTCATCTACGAGGACGCCGAGAAGGGTTGGAAGATCTCGCGCTTTGTGCCCAACGCGAGAAACGTCGACCCCCTCAACCACGATGAGGTCTCGCGTGCGATGGCGCTAGCCCGCACCTTCCACGAGTCGGACGCGAAGATCGATGCCAAGTTCGACTTCTACGAGGACGGCCTTGGCTACGAGCGACTGCTCAAGTCCCATGGTGAGATTGGCGTCCCAGGCTATGAACAGCTGCGCGAGAAGGTCACCCGCCTGAATGAGTACTGCGTCGCCGACGAGGGCTTCTCTGCCTGCTTCTGCCACAACGACTATCTGCCGCTCAACTTCCTCATTGGCGAGGACGGCTCGATGAGCGTGATCGACTGGGAGTTTGCCGGCATGGGCGACCCGGGCAACGACACCGCGACCTTCATCATTTGCTCCCAGTACAACGAGGAGCAGGCAAACGCCGCCATCGACGCCTACTTTGGGCGCACTGCCACCCCGGTCGAGCGGCGCCACTTCTGGGCACGCGTGGTGCTGGGCGGTTGGTGCTGGTACGTCTGGGCGCTCGAGAAGGATGCCGAGGGGGCGGGCGTGGGCGAGTGGCTCGACATCTACAAGAGCTACGCCGTCACATATGTTGACAAGGTTCTCTCGTGGTACGAGAAGAACGACACCATAACTGCCTAACAGGCTGTTGAGAGGGGACAATCATGCCGTATGGCTTTGGCGCTGCGCTCACCTGGGCGCTTGACACGGTAATTCTCGGCATCGCGCTGGCCAACCCGGCCTTTGCCGCCACGCCGCAGGCAATCGCGCTCGCCGCCTTCACGAGCACCTTCCTGCACGACGCGAGCTCTGCGATCTTCTCGTTTGCCTACATGGGCATTCGTCGCAAGCTGGGTGAGACCTGGCGCACGCTTCGCAGCAAGAGCGGCCTGGTCATCGTGGGCGCCGCCCTTATCGGCGGTCCCGTGGGCATGACGGGCTACGTGCTTGCCATCAACAACATTGGCCCTGCCTACACGGCTGCCATCTCGGCCTTCTTCCCAGCCTACGGCGCAGCGCTTGCGACTGTGGTCTTGAAGGAGCGCATGCGGCCCTACCAGTGGGCGGGACTTGCGGCATGCCTGGTTGCGGTCGCCGTGCTGGGCTGGACGCCCGTCGACGGCGTGCCCGGAAGCTGGGCCATGGGCATCGTTGGCGCCCTGGTGTGCGTTTTTGGCTGGGGCACCGAGGCCGTGGTGATCGACTGGGGCCTGCGCAACGCGAGCGTGGACGACGAGTGCGCCATGCAGATACGCCAGACCACCTCTGCCCTTACGTACGCGCTGGTCATCCTGCCGTTCCTCGGTGGCTGGCCCAGTGCCATCGAGGCTCTCACCTCGAGCGCCATGCCAACTATTGCGCTTGCGGCGCTCTCGGGCACGGTGTCGTACCTGCTCTACTACAAGGCAATCGCCACCCTTGGCGCCTCGCGCGCCATGGCGCTCAACATTACGTACTCTGCCTGGGCCATTCCCTTCTCGCTTCTGCTTCTGGGCACGATGCCCGACGTCCGTGGCGTGGTGTGCGCCGTTGTCATCATCCTTGGCGCCATTACGGCGGCAACGGACGTGAAGACCCTCTTTGGGCGCGGGGAGAAGACCGCTGCCTAGACTGGCCGTGAGACAAAGGGACAGTCCCTTTGTCTCATTTGCGAGGACGCTTCGACCCTGGTCTCGTCACCTGCTACAATCGCTGAGAAAAACAGTCAACTTGCGAGCCCGCGCGCCTGCCGTGCGGGCCGCTTTGCATGTTCTTTGGCAGACCGTACGCCTGGCTGCCATGAGATGCCTCCCAAGGAGCCGCCTCCATGTTCATTAACAGGGTTTCTCGCCAGCTGCTCTCCGCCCCGGAGCTTGTGCCGCTTCTCCATGAGCTGGGCTGCGGCAACGACGCATCCCTCGCCGTGGGACAGAGTGCCCGCCCGCTGATGATTGCGGCCATCTGGGCTCGCGACCCGCGTCCGTGCCTTGTTGTTGTCTCGGGTGAGGAGGCGGCGGACCGCACCGCTCGCGCGCTCGCCGCATGGCTTGGCCAGGACGTTGTCGCGCGCTACCCCATGCGCCGCGACCATCCGTGGGTCGAGGCTGCCCCGGATGATGCCGTGATTGGCACGCGCTGTCGTGCGATTGCCCGGCTGGCCGCGGGCGAGAAGTGCGTCGTGGTGGCGTCTGCCCAAGCGCTCTTGCGTCGCGTGCCGCCGGCGGGCTCTGGGTACTTTGCCTCAAGCACGTTCTCCGTTGGCGACGAGGTCCCCTTCGAGGACGTGGCGCCGCTGCTGGTGGGCATGGGCTACACAGACGTGGGAGATGCCGAGGACGTGGCGGTGCCCGGCACCTTCCACGTGCATGGCGACTCCGTCGACGTCTTTCCCGCGCAGGCAACGTCCCCGGTGCGCATCGAGTTCTTTGGCGATGAGATCGACCGCGTGCGTCGCATGGTGCCCTCCACGGGCCAGACCATCGGCGAGCTGGACTCCGTCGACGTTGTGCCCTGCCGCGAGATGGCCTTCACCAACGAGACCATCGCCCGCGCGGAGAAGGCCCTCTACAACCGCGCGCAGAACGATGCCAAGGTGGCAGCCGACCTCGAGGCAATCCAGGCGCGCTCCGCTCAGCCCTCGCTCGAGAAGTACCTCCCAGCGCTCTATGGCGGCTCGGCCAGCCCCATCGAGCACATCTCGAAAGACGCCCTTGTGGTTCTTGCCGAGCCTCGCGCGCTCTTCGACGACTGCCAGCGCGCCATGGATGACATCTTGGCCTCCGCGTCCTCGGCGCACGTCTCGACGGAGGGACTCTACACCAGTCCGCGCGAGATGGACTTTGGTCGCCAGCAGCGCCTGTCCCTCTCGTCGATACTTCGGGTGGGCGGCTCGGTGACGGCGGAGCTCAAGGTGCGCCAGCCCAACGTGGCAGGTGCGGACACCAAGCTCATTGGGGTTGTGCGCCAGCTTGTAAACGACAACGTGAGCGTAGTGTTTGCCGCGCCGGACCGCGGGGCCCGCGAGTCTCTTGAGCTGCGCCTTACCGACGAGCACATCCCCTTTGCGGAGTCGCTTGGCTCGGCAGCCGAAAACGCCGTGCCCGTTACCTCGGCAGACGCCAACGGTGCCATTACGCCCCTGCGTCGCGGCTCCGTGACGTTCACGGACGCCCCGGTGCCCGCGGGCATCGTGGTGCCTTCGGCGCACTTGGGCGTGCTCTCGATCTCTGACCTCACGCCGCGCACGGCGCGCAACCGCCGTCGCGCCAAGCGCGTGGACCCCACAAGCGTGACCTTCCCGTTCAAGCCCGGAGACTACGTGGTTCATGCCACGCACGGCATCGCGCTCTTCTCGCAGATCGTGCGCCAGGAGGTCGCCGGGCGCATGCGCGACTACTTCCTCTTGGAGTACGCCGGCGGCGACAAGCTCTACGTGCCGCTTGAGCAGGTCGACCGCATCACGCGCTACGTGGGGCCAGACGGCTCCTCCCCGCGCCTCACGCGCCTCAACACGGCGGACTGGTCGCGCGCAACTGGCAAGGCACGGCGCTCCGCCAAGAAGCTGGCGTTTGACCTGGTGGACCTCTACACGCGCCGCGCCTCGGTGACAGGCTACGCCTTCTCGCCGGACACCCCCGCCCAGCTGGACATGGAGTCGAGCTTCCCGTACGACCTCACGCCCGACCAGGCCTCGGCCGTGGCGGACATCAAGGCCGACATGGAGGCGAGAAAACCCATGGACCGGCTGCTCTGCGGCGACGTGGGCTTTGGCAAGACCGAGGTTGCCCTGCGCGCGGCGTTCAAGTGCTGCCAGGACGGCAAGCAGGTCATGGCGCTGTGCCCCACCACCATTCTGGCCGAGCAACACTTCGAGACGTTCTTTGCGCGCTTCTCGCCCTTTGACCTGGACGTTCGTGTGCTCTCGCGCTTTGTGACGCCGGCCCAGCAGCGGCAGGCGCTTGAGGGGTTTGCCGCAGGCACGGTGAACGTGCTCATTGGCACGCACCGGCTCCTCTCGGCAGACGTCAACCCGCATGACCTGGGGCTCGTTATCATCGACGAGGAGCAGCGCTTTGGCGTGCAGCACAAGGAGCAGCTCAAGAATATGCGCGAGCAGGTCGACGTGCTCACGCTCTCGGCCACACCCATCCCGCGCACCATGCAGATGGCCATGAGCGGCGTGCGCGACATGAGCCTCATCATGACGCCTCCGCCGGGACGCCTGCCCGTGAAGGTGCACGTGGGGGAGTGGGACCCGGACCTGGTTTCGGCCGCCATCCGCAACGAGCTTGAGCGCAAGGGGCAGGTCTACTACGTGAGCAACCGCGTGACCACCATCGACGACGCCGTGGCGCGCGTGATGGAGGCGGCGCCCGAGGCGCGCGTGGGCGTGGCGCACGGCAAGATGAGCGCCCGCGAGGTCGAGGACGTGATGCTGCGCTTCCAGGAGCACGAGATCGACGTTCTGGTGGCCACCACCATTATCGAGAGCGGTATCGACAACCCACGTACCAACACGCTGATCATCGAGGACTCGCAGCGTCTGGGCCTGGCCCAGCTCTATCAGCTCAAGGGTCGCGTGGGGCGCGGGCGCACGCAGGCGTACGCGTACTTCATGTTCCCCTCCACGGCGCCGCTCACCCCCGAGGCAACCGACCGCCTCACTGCCATCAACGAGTACCAGGACCTGGGCAGCGGCATGCGCATTGCCATGCGTGACCTCGAGATTCGAGGCGCGGGCTCGCTCATGGGCGCCGAGCAGCACGGCAACCTCTCCAGCGTGGGCTTTGACCTCTTCACCCAGATGCTGGGCGAGGCCGTGGCCGAGGCTCGTGGTGAGACCGCCGAGGTGGAGGTGCCTGAGGTCACCATCAACCTCTCGGCCGACTTCTACCTTGCCGAGGAGTACATGCCCGAGGTGGACCAGCGCGTGCTTGCATACCGCAGGCTTGCCGCGGCTACCGAGCTTTCCGACGTGGATGCGCTCCAGCGCGACCTCGAGGAGAGCCACGGTGCGCTGCCGCTTGCCGGTCGCAACCTCCTTGACCGGGCGCGCATTCGCATCCGCGCGCAGCGCCTGGGCTGCACGTCCGTCTCGCTTACCAACGGGCGCCTGGTCTACCAGGGGATTGATGTGCCGAGAAAGACGGCGCTCAAGCTCAAGGAGCGTGGGGCCCTGGTCTACCCCAAGACGCACAAGCTGGCGTATCCCTTCCGCGCAAAGCAGGAGGAGGTCATGCCTGCCGCGCTTGGCGTGCTGGAGGAGATTGGCGGCGGAGACGAGACGGACGACGAGTAGGGCGGGGCTTGGCGCGGGTCGCTCGCCACACGTTCGCGCCCGAAGCTGTATCCCGCGCAGGTCGATACAGATTCGCACTCCGAATGTGTACCCTCTCGCCACACGTTCGCACCTCGCCGCCCTGGCGTCGCTTCTTGCCCTATGCTGACGAGAGCTGGCAAACCAGCGCGACGCGAGGAGAGGGACGACCCCATGGCTTTGAGCAAGGACGACAGGGCAAGACTCATCAAGTCTGGCAAGCTGGCACGCACAGCACTTGCGGCGGCGCACATGGGGACGAGAATACCGCCGCATTCCGGTGAGGACGCAGCCTCGGCCGAGGCATCTCTGCCCGGTGACATCAACGACTACCTCCGTGGCGCTCTTCTCGTTGAGGATGCGGGCGACGGGCTCGTGCAGCCCTACCGCTTCTCTGAGAAGCAGCTTCGCTACCTGGACTCCGTGGGTCGTGGACGCCGTGCCCGCGCGACCTCGGGCATTTGCCTGGCGCTTGTGACCACGGGCAATGAGGTCTCCTTTGACTGCCACGTGACGGGTGCCTTGGATCCCGCGCACCCGCTCTACGCCGAGGTCATGGAGCACCTGGGCAGCCTTGGGCGGGCGGAGGACGGCCTTATCGATGGCATCGACGCCGTGGTGGAGGGTGGCCAGGCCCATACCGTTGCCGTGCACGATGGCCGCATCTCCGTACGCTTTGACAACCCCCAATGCCTGCCCGTCGAGGTGCGTATCTACCTGCCGCTCATCATGTCGGTCGCCGTAGGCAACCTTGCCTCTAACGGCACGGCGGCCCCCGTATCCCGTCGCGGCTACCTGCTCGCCCTTGGCGACTCCATTACCCAGGGCTTTGTTGTGGGATGCCCGTCCCTCTCGTACCCTGCGCTCCTCTCGGCAAGGCTTGGCCTTGACCTGGTGAACCAGGCCGTCTGTGGCTACGTCTTTGATCCGAAGACGCTAGCGGGCATGAAGGCTCTGCGAAAGGAGCCGCCTGCTGCTATCACTGTGGCCTACGGGACGAACGACTGGGGGCGCAAGGGCTCGGGCAAGGAGATTCGCCGTGACGCCTCGGCCTACCTTGACCGCTTGTGCAAGCTCTTCCCACATGCGCCCATCTACGTGCTCACGCCACTCTGGCGCGCCGACGAGGGCGACGACGCCACGCTTGCGGGCATCCCCAGCGGCAAGTCGCTCTCGTGGGTGCGGCGCGCCATTGGGCGCGCGTGCCAGGACCACCCAAATGTGACCGTGATCGACGGCTCTAATGTCTTGCCGAGAAACCCGATCCTGTTTGCTGACGGGCGTCTGCACCCCGGCTCGACCGGTGCCGGAATTGTTGCGGAGGCCCTGGCTGCTGTCATGCGTGACGGCGACATTGGGACGGATGGCCATGCGCCGCAGGCAACACTTCTGCCGGCACCCACGCAAAAGTCGACGGGCGCTGCGGTCCAAAGCCGCCTTGACGCCGTGGACGCCGAGAGTCTCTCACGACCCGGCGCTCCCGGCACGCACCGCGAGTTTGATCGTCTGGTGCGCACGGTCTGGCGCCTGCGCCAGGAGGACGGTTGCCCGTGGGACCGCGAACAGACGCACGAGTCCCTTGTGCGCTACATGGTCGAGGAAGCATACGAGGCGGCCGAGGCCCTCCGCGAGGGAGACCCCTCCCACATGGAAGAAGAGCTTGGCGATGTGCTTTACCAGGTGGTTCTCAACTCCCAGGTTGCTGCGGAGAAGGGTGAGTTCACCGTCGATGACGTGTGCCGCGCCATAGACGAGAAGCTCGTGCGCCGTCACCCACACGTGTTTGGTGGAGTGGACGCAGAGACCCCCGAAGACGTGGCCCGCGTCTGGGATGACGTGAAGCGCCGCGAGCGCGAGGCAGCGGGCGGCCCAGCCGGAGAAGCCGAGGAGGGGCTTCTCGACTCCGTGCCGCGAGCGATGCCGGCACTCATGCAGTGCCAAAAGATTAGCGCCCGCGCGGCAAAGACGGGCTTCGACTGGGACGACGTCTCTGGCGTGTGGGACAAGGTGCGCGAGGAGCGTAACGAGTTCGAGAGCGAGCCCGCGGGATCCCAGGCTCGCGCGCTCGAGTTTGGTGACCTACTCTTCTCGCTGGTAAACGTTGCGCGCATGGAGGGGATTGACGCCGAGGGGGCCCTGGCACAGAGCAACGAGAAGTTCCGCCGCCGCTGGTCTCGCATGGAAAGTCTGGCGCGCGAGAGGGGCTGTGACCTTGACGCCCTCTCGACCGCGGACCTCAACGAGCTTTGGGACCGTGCGAAGCAAGAGGAGAAGCGCTCCTGAGTCTGGACGCAGACACTTCTGGTATACACTGGATGCCACGCGGCAAACCCGCGCTGTCACGCCAAATCAAACTAGAAACGAAGTAACGGCATGAGCAGATATTCGGGCACAGAGATTGCGCTAAGAGGTTCCACGGACGTGTCGCCAAGGCCCGCCGTATACACCTATTCCGCAGGTAGGACACATCGCTCGCCCTTCTCGTCAGTCATGGAGGGCGTGCGCGTGGAGGAAGACGGCCCGTCCGGACGGCACGTGGGAACGGGTACCGCCACGCACTCTCGCTCCGGCCGAACGCAGCCCTCGAATGCTCGTAGGCGCTCCTCGCGCGGAGCCTCCGCCAGCCGTGCAACGGCAGTCCGCTCTGTTGGCGCCGCCAGCGTCTCTCGTACGCGCACGCGTTCCGAGCGTCGTGCGCAGCGCACCCCCGAGCCCGCGCCTGGTGTTGCCTCGAACGTTGCCAGCAAGGCCGTAGGCGTTGCCTCTGGCGCCACGTCTGCTGCCTCTGCAAGGGTCTCGCGTGCCGAAGAGTTCGCCGGTGCGCACCGCCTTCCCGTCATCATTGCCGCCGTGGTGATTGCCACGGTGGTCATGCTCTACGGACCGGCGTGCAACCTCTATGCCGCCTGGCGCTCGGGGCTCGACCTCCAGGCAACCTACAGCGCTACCACCCAAAGCAACGACCAGCTTTCGAGTGAGGTCGATGCCCTTATGACGCCCGAGGGCGTCCAGGACCTCGCGCGCGAGCGCGGCTACGTTGGCGAGGGCGAGACGGGCGTGGTGGTCGAGGGCCTCTCGGACGGTAGCGCCGACGCCACTCCTATGGGCACGGGCACAGTAGTCTCGGCGGATGTTCCTTGGTACGTAAGCGCTGCCGATGTCATCTTTCAGTACCACGCGGATTCCTCGGGAAGCGGTAACTAATGCGTAGGGTTGCGGTTATCGATATTGGTACGGTTACCTGCCGTCTTGCGGTGGCGGATGTCGAGGGATCGCGAGTTGTTCGGCTTGGCAAGCAGTCGAACATCTGCAACCTTGGGCAGGACGTAGACAGGACCGGAAAGCTCGCGCAGGATGCCATGGAGCGCGTCTTTGCCTGCGTAAAGGCGTATGTCAACTCGGCGCGCGAATCTGGTGCCGAGGCCGTGTGCTGCACCCTCACGAGCGCCGCACGCGACGCCTCCAACTCGCCCGAGCTTGGTGCGGCGCTTGCCTCGCTTGGCCTCGACCCGCTTATCATTCCAGGGCAAATTGAGGGTGCCCTCACGTTCCTGGGGGTGGCACAGGACTTTGACGGCCGCCGCATCCTTGTGGCCGACAACGGCGGCGGCTCCACCGAGCTGGCCGTGGGTGAGCTTTCCGGCGGCATGCTTGACCTGGGGTGGGTTACCTCGGTCCAGGTTGGCTGCAGGCGCCTCACGGAGCGCTTTCTCTCGCGCGAGGACCCGCCTTCGGCAGAGGACCTGGCGCGTGCCCACGAGTACGCGGCGCAGACCTTCTCGCAGGCGCTCAAGGATGCTGGAGCGCGCCTGGGTAATCCCCAGACCCTTGTGGTCACGGGCGGGACAGTTACCACGCTTGTGGCCATCGATGCTGCGCTTGACCCGTACGACCCAGCCTACGTGCACCTCCACGAGGTTACACGCGAGAAGGTCGATGCGCTCGAGCATCGTCTGGCCTCGCTGGCACAGGAGGAGCGCGCTTCGCTCAAGGGCATTCAGGCAAAGCGCGCGCCCGTGATCCTTGGCGGCGCCGTTGCAGTGTCCGAGCTTCTCCGCCAGACCGGTTTTTCCAGCCTTACGGCGAGCGAGAGCGACCTTCTCTTTGGCCTTTCCATCGTCGCTGCTGCTATGCTTGAGGGACGCGAGTCTCCGGTGGTGTGGAAGCCCACTATGAGGCCGCTCAAGCCGTCTGGGGAGTAAGGATTCCGGACAAGCTGGGGGCGTGGCGGAATTGGCATACGCAGGGGACTTAAAATCCCTCGCCGAAAGGATTGTGGGTTCGAGTCCCACCGCCCCTACCAGCCTTTTAATTTTTGCGTCGTAGTCATGGTCAGCAGATTCTCTCGCCTGCCGCTGGCGTGTTGTTTTGACGCATGCGCCCAGAACATCCCGTTGCATGCCCCATATGAGGACAAGTGGTGTACAACTATGTCTCGCAATGTCGGTGTGCTTGGAGCAGGGGAGGGCAAGCATGGCAGAGGGCGGCACGGACGCGCTTCAGGGCTCGCCGCAAGCAGTTACAAGCGGGGCTGCAGATTGGGTGTCCGGCAAGGCGGGCTCTGCCCCGGTGTACTCGCAGCTGGCCGACCTCCTGCGCGAGAAGATCGGCCTGCATGAGTGGGGCCCCGGCTCGCGCATTCCATCCGAACACGAGCTCATGGCGCGCTTTAGCATTTCGCGTGGTACCGTGCGGCGTGCCATCAGCGAGCTTGTGGACGAGGGGTTTCTCGTCCAGGTGCGTGGCTCGGGTACCTTTGTCTCCGAGCGTGCGCTCTCGCACCCTGCGGGGGAGCGTCCGCTCTCGTTTGGTGAGTCCCTTCGCGAGCAGGGCAAGGACTTCGTGACCAGCGTGCTCGACAAGCGCGTTGTCCCTGCGCCCGCAGACGTTGCCGAGCACCTGCGCATACAGCCGGGGAGCCCGGTTCTTTACCTTTTGCGCGTGCGAACCGTCGAAGGCAAGCCAGTCATCTGCCAGGAGGGCTGGGAGAACCTGGGGGAGTGCCCGGGTCTGGCGGATGCAGACTTCTCGCATGAAACGGCCTTTGATGCCGTTGAGCGCTGCTCTGGGCGAAAGATCACCTGGTCGAAGGTGCGCTATTCGGCCTCTGCAGCCGGGGGGCGCGCGGAGGCGCTGGGGTGTGACGAGAGCGATCCTGTGCTTGTGCTTCGCCAGACCATCGGCCTTGCGGACGCAACGGTCATCGAGTGGGGCCTCACGTGGTTGCGTGCCGGGCAGGAGGTCGCAGGGACCTCGGTCCAGGACGGCTGGCTTCCCACGGCGCTCGCGCCCGCGCTTGCGCCAGTCGAACGCAGGCGTCTCTCCGGCCTAGCCCTGGACATTCGCCGGGTAGTCGTTGAGTTTGCGCATGCCAATCCAAACATGCCGTTCCACCTGGGCGGCAGCCTCTCCGCGGCAGAGATTCTCGCCGTGCTCTACGGTGGCGTCATGCGCACCGGAGCGGACGGCACCCCCTGGGAGCAGCGAGACCGCTTCGTGCTCTCCAAGGGCCACGCTTCTCTCGCACTCTATCCCGCCCTGCTGCACGTAGGTCTGGTCTCTCAGGAAGACATCGACCGCGGGCTTCTCGGTCCCAATGCGGTGCTGTTCAAGCACCCCAGACGAGACCCCGCCCGCGGAATCGAGACCTCCGGCGGCAGCCTGGGAATGGGGCTGGGCTACGCGTGTGGGCTGGCCATTGCCGCCAACAGGCGGGCAAGTGGCTCGCGCGTCTTCTGCCTTCTGGGAGACGGCGAGTGCAACGAGGGCTCGGTCTGGGAGGCTGCCGCGCTTGCGGGGCACATGGGCCTGGCGTTGCTCACGGTTATCGTCGACGTCAATGGGCTGCAGCTCGATGGCCCCACGGCGCAGATTCTCGACACAGGAAGCCTTGCGGAGAAGTTCCGCGCCTTTGGTTTTGAAGCAATCGAGGTGGACGGCCACGACGTGAGTGCCCTCTGGAGCGTGCTTGCGCCAAGCCATAACCGGCCGAGGGCGGTGCTCGCCCACACCACCAAGGGCAAGGGTCTCTCGTTTGCCGAGAACTGCGTGGAGTGGCACGACAACAAGCTGACCGACGAGCTCTATGCGCAGGCGGTCAGGGAGCTTGGCCGGGAGGTGAGCCATGGCTAGGGATGCCCTTGTTTCGGCCCCAGCGATCGTTGCGGACCCTGCCGAGTTTGATGGGCTGGATTCGCGCGTGGCCTTTGGCCGGGCGCTTGGAAAGATTGCCGAGAATGACCCGCAGGTCATGGCTGTTGTCTCGGACTATGGCCGTCGGCTCGCGCTTGATGCGCTGCGCTCAAAGTTGCCTGGTTCCGTAATCCAGTGTGGCATTGCCGAGCAGAACCAGGTCGAGGTTGCCTCGGCCCTTGCCAACGAGGGCTTTCACGTGTTTGCCCCCTCCTATGCGCCGTTCATCACGGCCCGCGTGCTCGACCAGGTGCGCGTGAACCTGGGAATGATGGAGTCGCCCGCTGTGCTGGTTGGCCTTGGGGCGGGCTACCATGCGGGAATCCTTGGCCCCAGCCACATGGCGCTGGAGGACCTCGCGTGCATGCGTTCGATTCCGGGCCTCACCGTGGTGACGCCTGCGACTAACACCGAGCTTGCCTGCGCGCTCGCGGAGCTTGCGAGAAATCCGCGGCCGGCCTACGTCCGCATCACGCAGGCGCCCGCTGGTGACCCTGCGCTTCCCAGCGGGAATTTCGAGCTTGGGCGCTGTCGCGTGCTTGTGGATGACGCGCTCGGCCGCACGGCAGACGTTGCGATTGCCTCCTGCGGCTCCATCACGTCGCGCGCGTTGGCCGCCACCGAGCTGCTGCGCCAGCGGGGGCTTTCCTGCCGCATGGTGGCCGTTGGCACCGTAAAGCCGCTTGACCGGCACGTTGTTGAGCTTCTCGCCAATGCGCGACTTGCCGTGACAGTGGAGGAGCACAGCGTGGTGGGTGGGCTCGGCGGGCTTCTTGCCGAGGAGCTGCTCGATCGTGGTGCTGCTCCGGGGCTGCTGCGCCTGGGCGCGCCCGACAGCTATCCCGAGGCCGACGAGCAGGCCTGCCTCTTGGAGCGTGCGGGGCTCACGCCCGAGGTTATGGCTGCCTCCATTCTCGCCCGGCTGGGGTAGGGAGGCGCCGTCGCGCAAGGTTGGCGGAGGGTCTACTGCTCCATGAGGCGCAGAATCTGCTCGTTGGTGGCATTTTCGCCGGTGCCGGTGAGGTAGGGGGTGCCGTCGACAAACGGGCAGCTCAGCTCGGAGGGATGGATGGCGGTTGCCACCATGAAGTCGCAGTCCTTCGACTTCTCGGGTGCCGTGCTCAGGGGCACCTGCGCAATCTCGTAGCTGCCCTTGTAACCGTGCGCGTCGAGAAGCTCTTCGATCTTCTTGCGCGCGATTGTCGAGGTGACAATGCCGGAGCCGCATGCGATGAGGATGCGCTTCTTCTTGTCCGACATGCTCGAGCTCCCTTCGGTGCGGGCGGCACGGCGCCGCTCGTGGGCACGTGACCTTATCAGCCATAGTAGCGTGATGGCGCGGTTCGCGGGGGCGGTGCCGTCTGTTCTGTCTGCGAAAAAGCGGCCGCCCCTGGGTTAGGAACGGCCGCAGCCTGGTACCAATGGTGCCCCCAACGAGACTCGAACTCGTGTCGTCGCCTTGAAAGGGCGATGTCCTGACCGCTAGACGATGGGGACGCAGATGAGAGTATATCAGAGCGGCGCGCCTCTACCAGTCGTAGCCGTTCTCCTCCGCATATGCCTCGCCAGAAGCGTGGAACCACGGGAAGGCGTCCGCCCAGGCGATGAAGTCGGGCACGTCTGCAATGATGGGCTCCGCCTCGTGGACGGCAAACGTTGCCTCCTCGAAGCCCCCTGCGGGAACCTCTGGCCTGTCGGGGAGGTAGATCTCTACAAACGTGGGTCTGAGCAGGGCGTACGCCGCCCCCTCGCAGAGCTCGCCGTACCCGCGCAGTGCACGCCGCGCGGCGTTCATGCGACCCAGCTTGTACAGGAGGATAGTGCGCCCCAGATTGAGCCAGGAGTTCTCGCGACCGGCAAGGCGCGCGTCAAGCTCGTTGAAGCCCGCCTCGTCCTCCAGGCGTGCCAGAGCCAGCGCAGCTGTGAGCCTGCCGCCCACCTGGTCTTTTGGTGATGCTGCCATGAGGCCGCGCGAGACGTCAAGCGCCATGCGGTAGCGGCCACCGGCAAGACAGGTGCGTGCAATGGCGCCCCACAGGCGCAGCCTTGGCCGCGTGAAGACGTCATCCCAGGCATCGCCCGTGGAGCCAAGGGTAAGCTCGTTCATCTCGTCGGCCTTTGTCTCGATCTCGAGTAGCGCGTCAAGCCTGTCATCTGGGTCAAGGTCTGCGGCAAGCACCTGCACGAGCCGTGCGTCCAGGCAGCCACCGTCCTGAGAGAGCGCCTGGTCGCATGCTGCCGAGAGCGTCTGCAACCTGCGCTCGCGTGCCGCGCGGAACTCCTCGTCGTCGAGAAGGTCGTCATCGGCGCCGGCGCGGTGAAACGCGTCCAGCGCGCCAACGAGCGTGGCGAACGAGGCCTGCTCGGGGGAGTCAACAAAGGCCGCGGGATTCTCGCGCACGGCCAGACACAGCTCGGCAAATCCCTCGTCAGAGAGGGTGCCAATCTTCTCGCGGCGCCGCTGGGCGCACCTGAGGACAAGCTCCTCCCGTCCGTTCACGAGGCATCACCATCCTGCATGCCCTTCTCGTCCTGCTGGTAGTAAGGGGTGGAAAGCTCCTGTGCCTCGGCGAGCGCCTCGGGGTAGAGCTTGGCCGTGGTCCGCGCAACCCAAGAGCCGAGAACTCCGCGCCCGCTCTTGTCGTCACCCTCCTGGAGCAGCACCGTTGCCTCGGAGACGGCAAGGATGAGCTCGTCCTCGCTGTAAGGTGGTACGGCGAGGCGGGCAAAGACGCCGTCCGGCAGCTCCGTCTGCGTGATGAGCGCGGACGCACAGCCCGGATAGGCGGCGATGAGGCGCTCGAGAAGCTGTCGGGCCTGGCCCATGTCGTGGCTCTTGTGCGCTAGCGCCAGCCGTGCGATTCCCATCCAGGCGTCGTCTGCGGGGCGTGCCGGGATGATGGTGCCGTAGCACTTGGCCAGCGCGTCAAGGGATGCCTCATCCTCGAGCTTTGCGTAGGCAAGGGCAAGCGTGAACCGAACGTCCGCCTGGTCCGAGGGGTCCTGCTCCAGCAGGCGCTCGCCTGCCTCTATGCAGCTGTGGTTCCGGCCGCAGATGAGTGCCTCCTCGGCCAGAGCGGCCATCCAGCGCCGATAAGGACGCAGGGCAATGTCGCGGCCAAGGGCAATGCGCTCGTCGTCGCCGTCATCCGGGACGGCAGCGCGGGCCGCCTGACACGACGCAAGAACCTCTTTGGCCCCTTCTTGGAGAAAGGTGAACTGAGCGTCGAAGCTGGGGTTTGTGCGAGAAGCGCGCATACGAATGGCGTCATGGCACATTGGGTCAAGCGAGACTGCCTCGTCAAGAAGGTCGCGGCCACGAGCGATTAGCGTGTCCGCCTTGGCTTCGCTGGAGAAGGGAAGCTGGTAGTCGATGACCTCGGCGGCAACGGCCACAAGGTGGAAGGCGCGGTCGGCATCGGACTGGGGAAGCGTGTCCCGATCACGGGCAAAGCGACGGCCAAAGTCCGTGAACGCCTTGGCGGCGGCTACGGGGTTCCCCTTGGGCAGCGACTGCGCATAGCGTAGCGCCAGACGCTGGTAGTCCTCTCTCCTGGGGTCAAACGCCACGGTGCGCCTCCTTTCGTCGCTCTCATGGTATCCCATGCGTGGCACGACAAGGACGCCACGGGTAACTTGCCAACCTGCCCGCATTCGATAATCGCAATCTCTCAAATGCTTTGAACGGTTATCAAAATACGGTGAACGGTTGAAAAATGTTTCGAAACGAGTTCCCTAACGATTACATCTTGGAGAATGTTTCCAGGGAGCGCTATTGCGAACGGTTTTTTGAACTAGCAAATAATATCCAATAACAAGAGAATTTATTTGAAATATATCCAAAAATATCCAGATTCTGTAAAAAATATCCAATAATTATTGGCGTTAGACAGACATTCAATTTCATCTCAAGGTTGTACCATGCCGCCCACCGAGCGCAAACAGCGGAAACGGTCCGCAGCGCCCTACCCTAAGGAGGTAAGACGACATGAATGGCATCACGATCATCTTGATAAGTGCGGTGGTCCTGATTATTGGCTACCTCGGGTACGGGCGCTGGCTAGCTAAGTCATGGGGCGTCGATCCCGAGGTCCTCACCCCTGCGGTCCGCATGGAGGACGGCAAGGACTTCTCGCCTGCGCAGCGCTTCTCCGTGTTTGCCCACCAGTTCTCCTCGATTTGTGGCGCAGGCCCTGTCACGGGCACCATTGTCGCCATGATGTTTGGCTGGCTCCCCGTGCTTCTCTGGGTCCTTGTTGGCGGCATTTTCTTTGGCGCCGTTCATGACTTTGGTGCCCTGTATGCTTCTGTCAAGAACAACGGCAAGTCGCTTGGCCAGCTTATCGAGAAGTACATTGGCAGGACCGGTCGCCATCTGTTCCTGGCCTTCTCGTGGCTGTTCTGCTGCATTGTCATCGCTGCGTTCGTCTCGATGGTGGCGGGCACGTTTGCTACCACCGCTGCTGCCGATGGTTCCGTTGACTTCGCCAAGTCCTACGCCGGTGGCTGCGCGGGTACCATCTCCATCTTGCTCACCTTCTCCGCCATCTTCTTTGGGTGGGCGTGCCGCAAGTGGGACCTCAAGGGCGTTGCAAAGTTCCTGTTTGCCCTTGCGTGCATCGCGGTTCCCTTTGCGCTTGGCATGGTGTTCCCGATTTACCTCAACGCCACTGGCTGGATTGCCGTCGTGACGCTCTACCTGATTCTCGCAAGCGCCATGCCCATCCAGACGCTCAAGACCCCACGTGACTTCCTTACGACCATCATGATGGTCGCCATGATCGCGTGCGCCGTCCTCGGCATCATCGCGCTGGGCATCAATGGCCAGGCCACTATAACGGCGCCGATGGTCGTCAGCTCCGAGACGCTCGACGCCCTGGCAGCTAAGGGCAACTACCTCTTCCCGGTTCTGTTCGTCTCTGTTGCCTGCGGTGCCCTGTCCGGCTTCCACAGCCTTGTCTCTTCCGGCACCTCCTCTAAGCAGATTTCCAACGAGACCCACATGCTTCCCGTTGGCTACGGCGCCATGGTCCTCGAGTCCTTTGTGGGCGTGCTTGCCATCGTGACCGCTGGCATCATGTTTGGTGACATGAATACCGCCGGCACGGGCGCCCTCAACGCTGGCACCGCTTCAACGCCGTTCCAGATCTTCGCCGCCGGCGTTGCTCGCGGTATGGAGCTCATGGGCTTCAACGCCACGTTTGCTACGGTCTTCATGACCATGAACGTCTCTGCGCTGGCACTCACCTCCGTTGATGCCGTTGCCCGTATTGGTCGCACCAGCTGGCAGGAGTTCTTCTACGAGACCAACGACGCCGCCTCCCGCTCTTCCGAGCAGTCCGGTGCCCGCAAGGTCGTCACCAACACGGCCTTCTCCATCGCTGTCACGCTGGTCCTGGGCATCGCCCTGTGCTTCGGCGGCTACCTCAACATCTGGCCGCTGTTTGGCGCTTCCAACCAGCTGCTTGGCGGCATGACCATGATCACTCTCGCCGTCTTCTGCAAGTGCACTGGTCGCAAGGGTTGGATGCTCTACGTGCCCGTGGCATTCCTGCTCGCATGCACCTTCACGTCGCTTGGCATGAGCATCTATGGCTGCTGGACTGCCGTTGCCGCCGACCAGTCTTTTGCGGTGATCGCGACCAAGGGTCTGCAGCTCGTAATCGCCATCCTGATCGTGGTCCTGGGTGTCATCGTGGCGTACAACTGCCTGAAGGAGCTCTTCACCAAGAAGCCTGGCTCCATTCCCGACGAGGAGCCCGAGTGGTCTGAGCTTGGCCGCAAGCACGTTGAGGAGTCCAAGCGCGACGTTGCGGTGGACACCAAGACCGAGGTCACTGCGTAAGGCGGGTTCTCGCAGAGTGTTTGGCTGGGCGTCTGGTGCCGGTGGCATCGGACGCCCTTCCCGTATTCCTCCTGCTTCAAAATGTGATGAAAATATGTAGTTTTAGTCACAGCGGGGTGTCGGAGAAGACCAAGGGTATGGACGTCGGTGGAGCAGGGATACGGCCTTGTTCCTGCGCGAAGCCGCCTGCCGTAAGTGGCCTCTCGCTGGCGTCTATCTGATAGGATGGGGCCGCATTCAGGTTCGGACTGGCGGTGCGTTTTTCGCTGCTCGTCCGGCTTCAAGTTGTTCCAGGTAGGGCATCAGGGAAGGCCGAGGGGTCTTCTCAGGCATTTGCCGCCATCGGTGGCGGCCGGTGAATTGGAGGATGTGCTATGGGACGTTTTACCAACCCGCGTGACCTGTACTTTGGTGAGGGCGCTCGCCACGAGGTGAAGAACCTCAAGGGCAAGAAGGCC
>CADFJN010000022.1 GCA_902834555.1 Atopobiaceae bacterium | reverse complement strand
CCGTGAGTCTATGGGGATGGCCGCCTAGGCCGTCCAAGGAATCGTCCGCACCCCCCCTTTACCGAGGCATAGAAGGTTGCCTGGTCAAACACGTCCTTGATGGTCTTGCCGTGGACGAAGGGGAGCGTGAGGAACTCGTCGACGGTGTCGACAAGCTCGCTGCAGTCGACGAAGTGGTTCTTGGAGTTGCGCCGCGAGGTGTCTTGCGCGCGCCATGCCTCATAGTTGACGTCTGTGAGGTAGTAGACGGCCGACCCGACCTTCATATAAACCGAATGGTTTCTATGAAGGTAGTCGGCCAGATCGTTGTAGCTGATGTCGAGTGCCTCTGCCGCTTTCTTTCCCATGGCATGTCCTTTCGCCGAACGACCATGACCTGCATAAATTGACTATATCCCCGTTGGCGCAGAGTTAGTCCCGCGTTTGGATAATGTTCCCTTCTCGTCGGCAAGCGATTGTTTCTCCAAATAAGCAGCAGCTCGATGGGGGTGCGCATGCGCCGCCCGCCCGATTGCCCGGGGTTGGTCGCGTCTTCTCTTCGCGCGTGCGCTAGCATTGTGGGGAATGCGCAGAGTCTCGGGCGCCTCTTGGCACCCGTTTGAGGCTTGATGAAGGAGCGCCGCCATGGAAGCAAGCGAGGCCAAGGTTCTTGCGTCAGCGTGCGAGCTGCGGCGCACCGTGCGCACCTTTGACGGCACGTCACTTGCTCCAGAAGCTCGCGAGCTTCTGGAGACCCTGGCATCCAATGGCGAGAATCCCTATGGCATACCGGTTGACCTGCGGCTTATTGATGCCGAGACGTACGGTGCCACCAGCCGTGTGATTCGAGGGACCAGCTGGTACGTTGTTGGCTCTCTTCCGCGCTGCCCTCACGCCGAGGAGGCCTTTGGCTACGTGGTCGAACGCCTGGTTCTTGCTGCGGCGGCGCACGGCCTGGGAACGGCGTGGCTTGCGGGCACTATCGATCGGCCGGCCTTCGAGCACGTGGTGGGTGTTGACAGGGACGAGAACCGCATCATGCCGGCGGTCATCGCCGTTGGCACGCCGGCGGCGCGCATGTCGGCGCTCGAGCGCGTCATGCGCTCAAAGCTCCATGCGGACGAGCGGGCGCCATGGGATACCCTCTTCTTCCAGGGAGACCTTGCGCATCCCATTGCCTCGCCGGATGAATGCGACCCCACGCTGGCGGCCACGCTCGACTGCGTGCGGCTGGCGCCATCGGCGCAGAACCTCCAGCCGTGGCGGCTGGTCTGCTCTGATGGACGCATCGACCTCTTTGAGGATCGCACGTTGCCGCTCAGGTCCATCGGTGACGTGCAGCTTGTTGACATGGGGATTGCCATGCTCCACCTGGAGGCTGGTCTCGCCCGGCACGGCGCGCACGGCGCGTGGTCGTTCGACGGGCCGGCGGCTGGCGCTGCCGGTGCGAGGGTCTCGGCCACCTACGTTGCCACCATCAGTTATTAGACACAAATCGCATCAAGTGTCGTTTACTTCTCGCATCACGGGGTAGATAATTCATCGAAACAAAGGTTAGCTTCGAGGCACGGCTCGGGGCTCGAGTGAGGGAGGCGATACCGATGGGCAGCGAAGACGAGACGCATTCAAGCCTGTCTGCGGCCGCCAACCCAAGGCACGCCCGTTTGTAGGTCCTGGGAGGGCCAGCAACGCGAAGCGTAAGTCGCATCAAGGGCGCTAGCAACCTGGCGGTTCGCAGACAGCAGTTCTACAGGTTGCGATAGCAGAGGAGCGATACCACCCTAATAGTTCAAGGCAAGTTCACATGATGCAGGGAGGGCCGGCAGTCCAAGAGACGCCGGCCCTCTGTTTTTTGCTCTTGTCGGCCACGCCCCTGCTAGTGGCGCACCTCGAAGGGCGTTTTCTCCCCGTGCTCGAAGGCGAGAAGCGCGCTCGCGGAGTTGCGGATCATCGCCTCAACGTCCTCGGCGGTGTAGAACGCCATGTGCGGCGAGACAATCACGTTGGGGAATGCCATGAGGACCGAGCGGTCCCGGTTGGGGAGCACGTCCCGGCTGCGGTCGAGGTAGTAGAGGTCCTCCTCGTGCTCGATGGTGTCCAGCGCCGCCGCGCCCACCTGGCCGGACTCCACGGCTTCCACCAGCGCCTGCGTGTCGATGAGCATGCCGCGCGCCGCGTTCACGATGGTCACCCCGCGCTTCATCTTGGAGAAGGCGGCAGCATCGATCATGTGGCGGTTCTCGGGCAGGCCAGGCGCGTGGAGCGTGATTGCGTCCGACTCGGCGTAGAGGGTGTCAAGGTCGACATAGGTTGCGAGCTTTGCAACCTCGGGATTGGGATAGGGGTCATAGGCAAGGAGCCTGCAACCAAAGCCCGCGAGGTGACGCACGACCGTGGCGCCAATGCGCCCCGTGCCAATGACGCCCACCGTGGAGGTCGAGATGTCCTTTCCCAGCTTGCCGTGAAGGCCAAAGTCCTGTGCGAGGGACTGGCGCGAGAGGAGCTTCACCTTTCGCTGGGCCATGAGCAGCAGCATGATGGCGTAGTTGGCCACGCCTTCGGGCGGGTAGGGGGCGTTCGCCACGCGCATGCCCAGCTCGTAGGCATGGGAGACGTCGATGTGCTCGTAGCCGATGGTCCTGGTGGCAAGGTTCTTGATGCCCTCCTCGTGGAAGGCGTCGAGAAGGTCTGCCGGCATGGGGTTGGTGATGATGCAGAGCTCGTCATAGCCGCTGGCCAGGCTCACGTTCTGGAGATTGGGGTACTCCGACGTCCAGCCGTACTCGAACCCCATCTCGTGCGCGCATGCATCGAGGTAGCCCAGCTCGTCGTACTCGCGCAGGGCATAGGCAAAGAGCTTCATGTTGGTTCTCCTTAGGTCATGCTGAGTGCGGCTCCATGGTAGTCGCCGTGGACGGGTGGGCGCAGCTCGGCGAGCAACGCGAAACATGCCGGTCAAACGGGTGCACCGTCAGTTCGACAGGCGCGGATTGACAGCTCGTCCTTCTCGCCTATCAACCCATGCACGGAGATAATCTCAGCGCGTCTGCAGTAGATTTTCGGCCCTTAGGGGTTTATCGTCCCCGGTGGTGGGTACCTAGATATACGTTGGCTTGTCTCAAAGGAAAGAAGCACGCATGAAGCAATTCAAGACAGAGTCCAAGAAGCTCTTGGACCTCATGATTAACTCGATCTACACCAACAAGGAGATCTTCCTGCGCGAGCTCATCTCCAACGCGTCGGACGCTATCGACAAGCTCTCCTTTGAGAGCCTGACCAATCCGGACGTTCACGTTGACCAGGACTCGCTTGCCATCCGCCTTGCCTTCGACAAGGACGCGCGCACCATCACGGTGAGCGACAACGGCATCGGCATGACAAAGGAGGAGCTAGACAAGAACCTGGGCACCATCGCCCACTCGGGCTCGGAGGCCTTCAAGGAGGCAAACGCCGAGCACCAGGGCCAGGATATGGACATCATCGGCCAGTTTGGCGTGGGCTTCTACTCCGCCTTCATGGTTGCCGACAAGGTTCGCGTGGTAAGCCGCGCCTACGGTGCGGACGAGGCATTTGCCTGGGAGTCCGACGGCCGCAGCGGCTACACCATCGAACCTGCCACCGAGGGAGAGCGCTCGGGCGAGAATGACCACGGCACCGACGTGACGCTCTACCTGCGCCCCTCGACCGAGGAGGACAACACCGACCGCTTCCTCTCCGAGTGGGGCCTGCGCGACCTTGTCACGCGCTACTCCAACTACGTGCGCCATCCCATCCAGATGATGGTCACCAAGAGCCGCGAGAAGCCCAAGCCCGAGGACGCCGGCGACGACTACAAGCCCGAGTACGAGGACTACCAGGAGCTTGAGACCCTCAACTCGATGACGCCCATCTGGAAGAAGCGCTCGAGCGAGGTCAAGCAGGAGGACTACGACGAGTTCTACAAGTCGACCTTCCACGACTGGGAGAAGCCGCAGCGCACGATCAGCTTCCACGCCGAGGGTGCGCTCTCGTACGACGCGCTGCTCTTCATTCCGTCCGAGCAGCCGTTTGACCTCTACAGCAAGGACTACGAGAAGGGCCTGGCTCTCTACTCGTCAAACGTCCTCATCCAGGAGAAGTGCGCCGACCTGCTCCCTGACTACTACAACTTCGTGCGCGGCATTGTCGACTCGCCTGACGTGACGCTCAACATCTCCCGCGAGACGCTGCAGCAGAACTCGCAGCTCAGGGCCATCGCTCGTCGCATCGAGAAGAAGATCCACTCCGAGCTCGAGGACATGCGCGACAACGACCGCGAGGCCTACGAGAAGTTCTTTGGCAACTTTGGCCGTGGCCTCAAGTTTGGCATCTACAACTCCTACGGCTCGAAGGCCGCCGACCTCGCCGACCTGCTGCTGTTCTGGTCGGCCAAGGAGGGCAGGCAGGTCACGCTCAAGGAGTACGTGGCCGCTATGCCCGCCGAGCAGGACAAGATCTATTACGCCGCCGGCGACTCACGCGACCGCCTGGAGAAGATGCCCGTGGTGACCTCGGCCGTGAACCACGGCTTCGACGTGCTTCTCTGCACCCAGGACGTCGACGAGTTCATGTTCCAGTTCATGCGCACCTACCACGTGGACGCCGTGGCAGGCGACTCCGAGCACAAGGGCACCGACGCCCGCGACCTCGAGTTTGCCAACGTCTCCTCCGCGGACCTCAGCCTTGCGACCGAGGACGAGAAGAAGGCTGCCGACGAGGCGACCACCGAGCACAAGGACCTTATCGACGAGCTCAAGGGCGACCTGGGCGACAAGGTCACCGACGTGCGCGTGGCGGCTGGCCTGGGCGACGCCCCTGCGACGATTGCCTCCGAGGGCCCGGTCTCGCTTGAGATGGAGCGTGTGATCTCCCAGGGTCCCGAGGCAGCCTCTGCCCCCAAGGCCCAGCGCGTGCTGCAGCTCAACGCCGCGCACCCCGTGTTTGGCAAGCTCGTTGCGGCTCAGGAGGCCGGCGAGAAGGACCGCCTCAAGCTCATGGGGTCCATCCTCTATGACCAGGCGCTTCTCGTCGAGGGACTTCCCATCGACGACCCGGTTGAGTTTGCCAAGAACGTGACCGAGCTCATGTAGGAGCCGCGCGGGAGCCTACTCGGCGACGCCGGCCGGCGCCGCCGCGCTCTGTGCCCCGCTAGCCGCGTTCTCATCATCACCGGCAACCGCCCTCGTGACCTCCTTGGAGGGAACGAGGGCGTTCTTGTCCGTGCAGCCCATGATGAGCTGGTTGAGCTCGGCGATGTATTCCTGCGCAAGGCTCGAGAGCTTGCGCTCGCGGTGCACCACGTAGCCCACGTTCATGACCTCGTCCACGTCGAGCGGGATGGCCACAACGCCGTCGAGCATCTCGTCCGAGCGCACGCCCGTCGAGACGAGAAAGCCGTCGTAGCAGCGCAGGAGGCTCGTCATGGTTGCGCGGTCGCTCACGGTGATGCGCTGGCGGTGGGGGAGCGACGAGAGCGGCTCCTCGGAGTAGTAGAGCGAGCCCTCGGGGCCCTGCTCGAACGTGTAGCGCGGGTAGTCCTCAAGGTCCTGCACGCGCAGGCTCTTGCGCTCGGCAAGCGGATGCCCCTCTCGGACAAAGACGTGCGGGCGAGCCCGAAAGAGCGAGACAAAGCGCAGGTTTGCCTCGTCCAGGCGGCGCCTGAGCACGCGCTCATTGTAGGTCGAGAGGTAGAGCACGCCGATGTCGCTCCTAAAGGTGCGCACGTCGTCGATCACGTCGGCCGTGCGCGTCTCGCGCAGGGTGAAGTCGCAGGACTCGTCGTGGCGCTTTGCGACAAACTCCGTGAAGGCGTTTACCACAAAGGCATAGTGCTGAGACGAGACGGACAGCTTGCGGTAGGTGTCGTTGCGGTCGCTCTCGTAGTGGCGAATCATGAGATCGGCCTGCTCGACCACCTGGCGCGCATAGGCGAGAAGCTCCACGCCCTCGGACGTGAGCGTGATGCCCTTGTTCGTGCGGTTGAAAACCTTGACGCCCATCTCCTCCTCGAGCTCGCGGATGGAGGTGGAGAGTGCGGACTGGGAGATGTAGTGGCTGTGCGCCACGGAGTTGATCGACCCGCTCTCCGCAACGGCGATGAGATAGCGCAGCTGCTGCAGGCGCATGCTAGTCCTCCTCGCGCTGGCCGGGGAACATCTTGCGCTCCGAGAACTCCGCCTGCACGGTCGCAAGCATGAGGTCCACGTCCTCGAGACCCAGGTGGCGCTCCTTCTCATTCTTGCTCAAGGTGCCGCGGCGGCGGGCCCAGTTCTCGAGCGTGGCGGGATGGGTCTCGCGGGGGAGCAGGCGCACCTCGGGGTCCACGCGACGGCAGATGTCGCGCGTGTCGATGGGCACGATCTTGCCGGCCTTGCGCGCCTCGGCGTAGCCGTCAACGTTGAGCATGAACCAGGAGTCCTCGAAGGCGGCGTTGTGTGCCATGTAGGGGAAGGCCGTGAGCGCGGCAAGAATCGCCTTCTGCATCTTGGGGTTCTGGCGCAGGGGAGGCACGCCCTCGAGGTCCTTCCAGGTGATGTGGTGGATCTCTGAGAGGGGCACGCCCTTCTCGGCGTACATCTCGGGCATGCCGCAGTAGGCGGAGTAGGGGTTGGTGGGCTTGGCCGTGGGGGTGAGGTTCATGAACTCCAGGCCAACGTTGATCACGTAGCCGCGGTCGGGCTCACGGTCCGAGGTCTCGAGGTCGATGCCCACCACGGCACCCCACACCGGCGCGTCGATGTAGGCAATTCCCAGGTCGGCTGCCGTGGGGCCAGAGATTCGGGCGACCTCCTCGTCCGAGCGGTGCTGAAGCGTGGCCACGCCGTGGATGAGGTCCGCGTCCGAGAGGCGCCGTGCGAGGTTGAGACCGTTGGTGTTTCTCAGCCGCTCGATGCCATAGCGGTCGCAGATGTCGCGGTTCCTGTCGGCAAGGCCTCGTACCAGGTCGAACGAGAAGGGCTCGCGGCCAAGCGGCGCCGCCTTCCAGGCGTCGGTCAAGACCTTGATTGCCTCCTCGTTCTTGGAGCGCTCCTGGGTGAGGGAGTCGTCGTCTGTGAGGAAGCCAGGGAAGACAAAGGCGTTTGCCTGCTCGATTGCCTGGGAGAGGTCCATGCTTGCCGCTTTCGCTCCTGGCGGGTGAGGCCCGCGCGTTGTTGCCGTGTGAGGCGTCCGGTGGAACCAGACGGAACCATACAGACTAGCAGAGGGGCGTGGTGGCGGTGTGCGCGGACGGAGGCAATCGGCGTGGTTCCCGATGGCGTGGGCGCGGTTCTCGGCACGGCGCTATCTGCCGCGCATTATCGCCGGTTAGGGAGGTCTAACCGATCGGAATCCGCGGCAACTGCCTACGACGCGATAACCTCCGGCCATGCGTCGCCAAACTTCTTGCGAAGGTCGAGAATCGCCTCGCAGAACGTGTAGCCGTGTGGCGCAGACGTTCGCGCCAGGCGCCCGTCTCGGTAGGCAATCAGGCGGTTGCGCGGAACCGGCTTCCAGAGGTCCTTCTCCGCGTCCCCGCCAAGCGGCTTTGTCGAGAAGACGATGGCGTCGTCCGAAAGCTGCCGGTAGTTGAGCGTGTCCTCTGACGTGTTGGTGTGCACGTAGGTGTAGGTCCCATCGTCCAGGATGAGGTTCAGGCGGTTGAGGTTCGAGATCTGCGAGAGTGCACCAGCCAGCGCGTCAAAGGTGCCGTCAAAGCTTAGCGCGCCGCCCGCCCGCATGGTCGCCTCGTCAAGGACGTCGAGAAGGAAGAGCATAGTTCGCTCGCTGTCCGTCTCGCCGCGCTCGATGCGGTCATAGCCCGCGAGCAGCTCTTCGTTGAAGAGGAGGCCGTTGTGGATGAGGGTCCACTCGCGCCCGGAGATGTCCGAGCCCAAAAACGGGTGGCAGTTCTCCACGCTCTGTGCACCGCAGGTGGAGAAGCGAATGTGCGCCTCCAGTCGGCAGGTCTCCACGGGTTGCTCCAAGATCTTGGGCAGCAGCGTTGACTCGTAGGCCGGGATGGGCTCGCGCCAGAGTATGACGTCTGCCTCGGGGTCGCCGGGCTTGCCATGGTCATCTCGCCACGAGAGGCCCCAGCCATGCGGGTTGTCATGACTGTGGGTGTAGAACTCCCTCAGGTAGGCGTTGGCCAAGACCGGCCTTCCCGAGTTGATCGCGAAGAGCTCGCACATGCCGGGCGTCCGATCTCAAGCGGGTGCAGGTACAACACGATGATAGCGCGTCTCATGTGACGGCGCTGTTACTGAGTAGCGCCGCGCGATTCTTAGGGCATACTAGAGCCATGCAAGTGACGGAGCTGACTGGCAGCACTCTATCGGTGACTCGCGCGGGCTCCAGAACTTTTGCGTAAGAACCTGTGGCTATAAGGGGCACAAGTCTGCATCTCCATAGTGAACGCTCTGCATACGAAGGAGCAGCAGGTGCGTTTACAGGAGGATGGCCATGCCCACGATTTCGATGTTCTATGGCATCATCATCGCAATGTTCTACGACGGCCACAATCCGCCGCACTTCCATGCGACTTATCAGGATGATGAGACAATATTTGACCTGAATGGGAATATGTTAGATGGAGAAATGCCGATCAGGCAACGTCGTCTTATTGTCGCATGGGCAACGATCCATCAAGACGAGTTGGTGGGGAACTGGCGCTTGCTGTCTGCACATGAGCTCCCATACAAGATTGACCCTCTGCGGTAGAGGTCTCGCCCGATAAGGAGCAGGAGGTGCCATGGGAAGATTTGGCTGGTCCGTAATGTCGGTACGACCGCATGAGGACTACAGCATCGATGTCGAATTTTTCGACGGGACAAAAGGTTCCTTCGATGCGCGTCCCCTCTTGAATCTACGGCCGTATGCCCCGCTCAAGAACCCCGTGTTCTTTATGAAGGCGCATGCGGAACGTGGGACAGTCGTGTGGAACGATGATTTGGACGTAGCGCCCGAGCGCGTATATGAGGAGTGCACAAACGCGAAATCTGACGGCCGTAATCCCTAGTACCCCACGGTGCAGGGGAAGCCGAGGGCTCGCACGCGCTGGGCAATGGCGTCGAGGGTCTCTCTCGGCGCCTTACTAAGGCCCGAGGCAGGCGTGTCGCGGTTCACGGTGTAGATGGTCACGCCCTCCGGCCTAATGCGCTCAAGCGCCGAGAGCCATGCAGCCACGTGCCCTTCGTCCGTGTTATCGAGCGAGTGGCCCTCGTAGCTGCCTTGCAGGAAGATGGTCTGCACAATCACGTGCCCCTCGAAGGACGCGAACACCTCCACCTGACGCTCCACGTCATAGGGCACGCGGGGCCGGTCGAGCGCGGCCACGTAGGCTGCGTCGACGGTGTCAAGCTTGAGGACGTTTCTGTCCACGCGGAGAAGCGCTGCGTGCACCTCTGGCCGCGCAGCCTGCGTGCCGTTTGAGAGCACGGTCACGTGCGCCTCGGGCGCGTAGCGGTCGCGCAGGGCAAGCGCAGCGTCGACGGCTGCCGGAAAGACGGGGCTGGCGGTGGGCTCGCCGTTGCCGGCAAAGCAGATATCATCGAGCTTCTCGCCCCTCTCTGCCATGTCTTCCAGGGCTTGCTTAAGGGCGGACGTCACCTGGTCAAGGCCCACATAGCCGTCGCACGTGCGACGTTCGTCGTTAAAGCCGTTCTCGCAGTACAGACAGTCAAAGGTGCAGATCTTGCCTGTTCTCGGCATGAGGTTCACACCCAGGGAGACGCCAAAGCGCCTGCTTGCGACCGGACCAAAGACGGGACTCTGGTTGAGGAACGTGGGCATATCGATTGCCTCCAATGCCGCTGGCTGCATCACCTATATCTCGTCGGCAAAGGTGACAAAGTCGAGGTTGCCAATTGATTCAATGAAGAGGCTCTTACGCCCCATGGACGAGAGCTCCACCGAGAAGGTTGCCGCCGTGCCCTTCCTACCGTCCTGGCCGCGAATGACCTCGAAGTTCTCGTACGTGCAATCCCACGAGTGCAGCTTGCGGAGAAGCTCGCGTACGCCGGCGGGCTCGTCGAACTCCACGTAGACGTCGAAGGTCTTTGACGCCCGGCGAATCACGCGGTCAAGGCGGTTGAGCCCCTCGAAGGTGAGCAGCACAAAGAAGAGGCCGATAAGCGCGCCCTCCGCAAAGCCGATGCCCGCGGCAAGGCCAATGCACGCACACGCCCAGAGGCCTGCCGCCGTGGTGAGGCCGCGGACCTCGTTTTTGCCGGTCACGAGAATGGTGCCCACGCCGAGAAACCCTACGCCCGAGATGACCTGGGCGCCAATGCGGTTGATGTCCCCGTTCGCATCGGGGAACTGGTGGAGCACGTACTCGCTCACGATCATGGCCATGGCGGCGCCAATACACACAAGGACGTGCGTCTTGACGCCCGCACCCTTGTTGCGAAACTCGCGGTCGATGCCGATGGCCACGTCTACGAGGGTGGCAAGCAGCAGCCTCAGGAAGACGGCATGGGCACTCCATGCCGCCGTCTCGGAAACAAAGCTCTGCCAGACTTCGCCAATCATGCGTCGCGCCCTCTACTCGTCACCAAAGCTGATGCCCAGGAGCTTGGCCTCGCGCACAAGGTCGCAGTTGGGGTCGACGTACTTGAGCTTGCCGGCAACATCCTCCAGCGGCACGCGGCACATCTTGCCGCTTACCTGGGCGATCATGTAGCCGTACTTGCCCTCCAGGCAGCCGCGCGCCGCCTCTACGCCGCACTGCGTGGCAAAGATGCGGTCTTGGGCGTCAGGCTGGCCGCCGCGCTGGGTGTGGCCGGGAACGGCGACGCGTACCTCGCGGTCGGTCCTGCGGGCGATCTCCTCGGCGATGTCGTAGGCAACGGAGGGCTTCACGCGCTCGGCCACGAGCTTCTTGTAGTCCTTCTTCTTCATGGCCGCCTGCTCCTTGGAGATGGCGCCCTCGGCGCAGACGATGATCGCAAAGCGGCCGCCGTTCTCCTCGCGCCTGTCGATGGCCTTGACCACGTTGTCCATGTCGTAGGGGATCTCGGGGATGAGAATGACGTCGGCACCGCCAGCAACGCCTGCGTAGAGGGGAATCCAGCCGACCTTGTGGCCCATGATCTCGATGACAAAGACGCGGCCGTGCGAGCTGGCCGTGGTGTGGATGTCGTCGATGCAGCGGGTGGCAACGTCGGTTGCCGAAGTGAAGCCAAAGGTGAGGTCGGTGCCCCAGGTGTCGTTGTCGATGGTCTTGGGCAGCGCGATTACGTGCAGGCCCTCCTGCGAGAGGCGGTTGGCCGTCTTGGTCGAGCCGTTTCCGCCCAGAACAAAGAGGCAGTCAAGCTTGAGGTTCTTGTAGGTGCGCTTCATGGCAGGCACCTTCACGGTGCCATCGGCCTCGGGGACGTCGAGCAGCTTGAAGGGGGTGCGGCTGGTGCCGAGCACGGTGCCGCCCTGCGTGAGGAGGCCAGAGAAGTCGCCAGGCGTCATCTGGATGTAGCGGCTGTGAATAAGGCCCTGGTAGCCGTCGAGAAAACCGTAGATCTCTACGTCTTGTTTGGTGTTGTGCATGATGGTCTTGACGATTGCGCGCATGGTGGCGTTGAGTGCCTGGCAGTCGCCGCCGCTAGTGAGAAGGCCAATCCTCAGCATGATTCTTCCTCTCCTGTGGTCCGTCGCCCCTGACGGACGTCTGAGGAAAGTGTGGCACAAGTTGGAGCCGCAGGTGGGACCGGCCGTAAAAGGGGGGCCGGCCCGGCGTGACCGTTGGGTGGGGCCACGCCGGGCCGACTGCCGGGCGCTACGGGGCAGATTTCTTACACATAACACCGTCCTCATAGGGCAAAACGTAGGAAAACGACCCGACAGTGCGCTGGTAACCGCCCGGGACCGTGCGTTACAGCGAGAGGAACAGCTGGTGCAGCCTGAGGTCGTGATCGAGCTCGGGATGGAAGGCAACTCCCAGCTGGGCGCCCTGCCGTACGGCAACCACGTTTCCGTCCACGCGAGCCAGCGCCTGGACGTCCTCGCCTGCCTCCACCACGCGCGGCGCCCGGATGAAGGTCATGGGCACGTCCTTGCCAACGCCCGCAACGTCCGCCACGGCACGGAAGCTCCCCAGCTGCCGGCCGTAGGCGTTGCGCTCGACGGTCACGTCCATCGTGGCCAGGCGCGGCGTGCCCTTGTCGTCATGCGCGGCAAGGCGCTGCGCCAGGAGGATGAGCCCGGCGCAGGTGGCAAGCACGGGCATGCTATCCTCGATGCGCTCGCGCAGGGGCTCGAGCATGCCCAGCTCCTCGAGGAGGCGACCCTGGACTGTAGACTCGCCGCCGGGGAGCACCAGGCGGTCGAACGGGCGAGAGAGGTCCTCTGTGCTGCGCAGCTCGAAGGACTTCTCGCCAAGCTCTGCCAGGCGGGCCTCATGCTCGGCGAATGCCCCCTGCAGCGCGAGAACCGCCGTTGCCATTACTTGCCCCTCTCGGCCATGAGCAGGTCTATCTCGTCCTTGTTGATGCCAACCATGGCCTCGCCGAGGTCCTCGGAGAGGGCGGCAACCTTCTCGGGGTCGTCGAAGTTGGTCACGGCGCCAACGATGGCGCGGGCGCGCTTTGCCGGGTCGCCGCTCTTGAAGATGCCCGAGCCCACAAAGACGCCCTCGGCCCCCAGCTGCATCATGAGGGCCGCGTCGGCGGGGGTGGCCACGCCGCCTGCGGCAAAGTTAACCACGGGCAGGTGGCCGTTCTCGTGCACATAGCGCACAAGCTCGACAGGTACCTGTAGGCGCTTTGCCTCCTCGAAGAGCTCGTCCGTGCGCAGGCTCACCACGTGGCGGATCTGCGAGTTGATGAGGCGCATGTGGCTCACGGCCTGCACCACGTCGCCAGTGCCCGGCTCGCCCTTGGTGCGGATCATCGAGGCACCCTCGGCAATGCGGCGCAGCGCCTCGCCCAGGTCGCGGGCGCCGCAGACAAAGGGCACCGCGAACTGGGTCTTATCGATGTGGTATACGTCGTCGGCGGGGGAGAGGACCTCGGACTCGTCGATGTAGTCGATGTCGATGGCCTGGAGCACCTGGGCCTCCACAAAGTGGCCAATGCGGCACTTAGCCATCACGGGAATGGAGACCGCCGCCTGGATGCCCTTGATCATGTGGGGGTCGCTCATGCGGCTTACGCCACCCGCCGCGCGGATGTCGGCGGGGATGCGCTCGAGCGCCATGACGGCGCAGGCGCCGGCCTCCTCGGCAACGCGTGCCTGCTCGGGGGTCGTGACGTCCATGATGACGCCACCCTTGAGCATCTGTGCGAGCTCTCGGTTGAGCTTTGCGCGCTCTGGTCCGGGCGCCGGTGCGACGGTCTTCTCGTCCCTCTTGTCCTGCGGCATGTGTGGTCCTCCTTGCGTTGGCGTGTTCGTGTGGCTACGTAGCCTAGGCACGATGTGGCAATATTGAAATGTCCAGAACGTGATAGATTGATATGACCAACATAAGGCCAGTTTTACAATACCGATAAGGCCAGTTGCTGAGAGGGGCATCGCATGCAGGGCATAGACCTCACCGGACGAGGGGAGCTTCCCCTCTACGAGTACCTCTACCGCTGCATTCGCGACCAGGTGGTGGCGGGGCAGATTGCCGCGGGCGAGCGCCTGCCCTCGCGGCGCACCCTCGCGGAGCGGCTCGGGGTGAGCGTGGTCACCGTTGAGGGCGCATATGCGCAGCTGGTTGCCGAGGGATACGTGATGGCGCGTCCTCGTCGCGGCTACTACGCCGCAAGCCTGCCCTCGCTCCCGGACGCGGCCGCTGCCAAGCCAGTGGCGAGCGCCCCCGTGCTTGAGGCACAGTCGGAGCGCGAAGACCAATGCGCCGCAGGTAGCCTTCCGTATGACCTCACGCACGGAGCAGGCGTTGCCTCGCCCGGGGCGGCCCGGCTCTGGGAGCGGGCGCTGCGTGACGTGCTTGCTCACGAGCCCGACGAGGTGCTCTATCGCACGCCGCCCGCACGCGGCGTGCCCCGCCTTCGCGAGGCAATTGCCGCTCACCTCGCATGCTCGCGCGGGATGTCTGTCGACCCAAGCCTGGTGGTCGTGGGTGCCGGCGCGCAGACGCTCTATGGGCTCGTCGCGCAGTTCCTGCGCGAGGCCGGCTCGGTGGGCGTGGAAGATCCCGGCTACGCGCGTGCGAGCGAGACCTACCGCTCGCACGGACTTGACGTGCGCTACCTGCCACTTGATGGGGAAGGCATTTCGGTGCGGGCCCTGCGGGGTTCTGGTGCCACCGTGGCGCACGTGATGCCCTCACACCAGTTTCCCACAGGCCGCGTGATGAGCGTTGCACGTCGCTACGAGCTTCTGGGCTGGGCTGCCGAGAAGGACGGCCGCTACGTTGTCGAGGACGACTACGACTGCGAGCTGCGCCTTGCCGGTCGGCCTATCCCGGCGCTTGCGAGCATTGATGCCACGGGTAGCGTGATCTATCTCAATACGTTCTCGAAGAGCCTCTCCTCGGCGCTGCGCATTGCGTACCTGGTGTTGCCGGCTTCGCTTGATGCTGCTTTTGACGAGCGTCTTGGGTTCCTCTCAACTACGGTGCCCGCCATCGACCAGGTGGCGCTTGCGCAGGCGCTGGAGACTGGAGCGTACGAGCGACATGTGGCGCGCTATCGCCGCGACATGCGCGAGGTGCGCGATGCGCTGGTTGAGGGGCTTCTCGACGGACCCGCCGGGCAGCGCATTCGCATCGAGGAGGCCGATTCCGGGATCCACTTTGTGCTGGCCGTGGAGGACGACGGTCGAGGCGAGGCCGGCATTGCCGCTGCGGCTCGCGAGGCGGGCGTAGGGCTGTCGCCGCTCTCGTCGTTCGTGCGGGTTGCCGAGCACGCCGAGATCCCAGACGGTTTCACCAGGTTTGTGGTGCAGTACGACGGCCTTTCCGCAAGTGAGGCGAGCGCTGCTGCCAAGGCGCTCGGGAGTGTCCTATAGGCCGAGTCGGGACCTTACCTGCGGGAACGGCAGCACGCTGGGCTGCCCCAGGGTGTGTTCGCCCAGGTCGCGCTCCATCCATACCGTGTCGTACCAGCGGCCAAACTTGTAGCCGCACTTGGGGAAGCGACCAATCTCGCGGTAGCCGAGCCGCGTGTGGAAGGTGACGCTCCCGTTGTCGAGGTGGGCGTCCGGCGTGCTGGTTGTGGCAATGCAGGCGTACAGGTTGAGGATATCCTGGGCGGAAAGCGCCCGTTCGAGCTCCTGGTAGAGCGCACTGCCCACGCCGCGTCCTCGGGCTCTGCGGTCTACGTAGATGGAGGTCTCGACACACCACGCATACGCGGCCCGCCCGTAGTAGGGGCTTGCGTAGGCGTATCCCAGCGCGGTGCCCGCGGCGTCGTGCGCAACCAGCCAGGGATGAGTGGCGGAAATTCGCTCGATGCGCTCGGCCATCTCCTGAGCGCCGGGTGCCTCGTACTCAAAGGTGATTGCGGTGTCCCGCACGTAGGGGGCGTAGATGGCGGCAATGTCTGCGGCGTCTGCGCTGGTGGCAACCGTAATGCGGAGCTCTTCCATGGGTTCCTCCTCCTGGTGTTAGAGCCAACTATAACGATGGAGGGGAGTGAGGGCTTGCGACGGTTGGGACCCACGTGGGCCCGCTGCGCAAAAAGGCGATATCGGACGGAGATTGAAGCTCCGCTGCACAAAAAAGGGATATCGAACGGTCCCTTTCGGCTACTGACATTAAGAATTCAACTAAAGTTGTAAAGATATGAATATATGTAGCTAATATATGCATAAACTTGCAAGTATAATTAAAAAATTGATATTGCAATCCCGAATGCACCGTTCGATAGAGCTTTTTTATGCAGCAATCGCGATTTCTTCGTCCGATAGAGCACTTTTATGCAGTCAACGGACCTCGAGTCCCTGAGTGCGCATGCCGGTCGCTGAGTACGCCCCTCTACCACCTCTTTGGCCGACGCTCCCCTGTGATAAAGTGCGCTCACGGACGCCTGCCCCGCTGGGGGTGGCGACTGGGTGACAATGGGTGCACGCGTCGGAGGTCCAGCCGGCGCAAATTGGCTCGAAAGGCGGTATGGCATGGCAGGCGAGCACGACGGCACGGCGGTTACCGGCAACGCGGAGGCGGCGGACGTTACGCACCTTCCGCACGAGAAGCTCGAGGAGATGCAGCTTGAGGGAGTGCGCCGCACGTTGGTCAACTGCTACGAGCACATCCCGTTCTATAAGCGCTCCTTTGACGAGGCGGGCTTTGACCCCTATCACCTGGCCTCTCTCGACGACCTTGCCAACGCGCCCTTTGTGACCAAGCAGGACCTGCGCGACGCGGCCCCCTACGGCATGCTTGCCGTGCCCCTTTCTGACGTTCGAGAGATCCACATGTCGTCTGGCACCACGGGCGTGGCCACGCTTGGCGCCTACACCCAGCATGACCTTGACTTCTGGGCAGACTGCTTCGCGCGCGGTATTCGCTATGCGGGCGGCGGCGCCAACGACGTTGTTCAGGTTGCCTACGGCTACGGCCTCTTCACGGGCGGCCTTGGCGCCCACTACGGCGCCCTCGCCTCTGGCGCAACGGTGATTCCCACCTCTGCCGGCAACACCGAGCGTCAGATTCGCATCCTGCGCGAGATGGGCACCACGATCCTCTGCTGCACGCCCAGCTATGCCATGCACATCGCAGACACGGCGCTGGAGATGGGCCTTGACCCCTCCCGCGACTTCCACCTCAAGGCGGGCATCCACGGCGCCGAGCCCTTCTCCGACAACTTCCGCGCCGAGCTCGAGCGCAAGCTCGACTACAAGGTGCTCGACATCTACGGCCTTACCGAGACCATGGGCCCGGGCGTGGCCTGCGAGTGCCTCGAGCAGAACGGTCTTCACCTGGCAGAGGACCACTTCTTTGCCGAGATCATCGACCCGGCCACCGGCAAGCGCCTGCCTGACGGCGAGTGGGGCGAGCTCGTCCTCACCACGCTCGACCGCGAGGCGTCGCCCGTCGTGCGCTACCGCACGCGCGACATCACGCGCATCCTGCCCGGCGAGTGCCCCTGCGGCTGCACGCACAAGCGCGTCGACCGCCTGCATGGCCGCACTGACGACATGCTCATCATTCGCGGCGTGAACGTCTTCCCGTCGCAGATCGAGGACGTCATGAAGACCTTCGACCAGGTCTCCAGCTGGTACCAGATCGAGGTCGGCACCGACGAGCGCTCTCTTGACGTGGTCACGCTCAAGGCCGAGGCGAACCCCGACTTCGACTTCGACCAGACCGGCGCCATCGAGTCCCTGCAGCGCCAGATCTCCGCGCGCCTCAAGACCAACCTCTCCGTTGGCATCAAGGTTCGTATCGTCGAGCCCAAGTCCATCTCGCGCAGCACCGGCAAGGCAAAGCGCGTCATCGACACGAGGAAGGGGATCAAGTGATGATCAAGCAGATCTCGGTCTTTCTTGAGAACGACAAGGGCCGCCTGGCCGCGCTCTGCCGCTGCCTGGCGGACGCGGGCGTCAACATGAGTGCCCTCTCGATTGCCGACACCCCGGAGTACGGCCTGGTGCGCATCGTGTGCAACGAGGCCGACAAGGCAAAGGCGGCGCTCGACGAGGCGGGCTACCGTGCCCGCGTGACCAAGGTCACGGCCGTGGCCGTTCCCAACCGGCCCGGTGGCCTGGCCGAGCTCCTCGAAACGCTGGACAACGCAGACATCTCGGTGGAGTACGGGTATTGCTTCTCGCACCAGGACGGCAATGCGATCTTTGCCCTCAAGGTGACGGACTCGGCGCAGGCGGCCGAGGCAGTCTTTGCCATCGAGCGAGCCGGCTTCCAGATCCTGGAGGAGGGCGAGCTGGACTAGCTTGGGTCCCGGACGTCGTCCTTCTCGCGCTTGGCGGCCTTGTCGCCGGAGAGCGCCGTATGTTGCAAGTTCATTCAAAACAGGCCCTCCGGAGACAATTTGTCTCCGGAGGGCCTTTGGTGTTGCGTCGTGCCTCATTTTGGGGCTTTTGGCGACATGCGGAATACCACGTTCCGCCGCGATGCCCTACAGGCGCTCGAAGAGCGACGCGCTTCCCGTGCAGTCGTCGTCAATCGTGGCGGGCAGCGCCGGGACCATGGCCTCGATGAGCTTGCGCAGCAGGTGGAGGTTCTCGTTGAAGACACGCAGCACGTCATCGTTGGTGACGGCGGCGTACTTGCCCAGGCCGGAGTCGTAGTCGGTGACCAGGCTCACGTTCACGTAGTGCATGCCTAGCTCGCGCGCAAGCCACGCCTCGGGGTACTGCGTCATGTTCACCACCGACCAGCCCATCTTCTGGAACCACTCGCTCTCCGCGGTGGTCGAGAAGCGCGGCCCCTGGATGGTGACCACCGTGCCGCCGTCGTGCACGGGAATGCCCAGCTCGCGGCACTTGTCGACGGCCACCTTGCGCATGGTCTCGCAGTAGGGGTGCGCGGCGGAGAGGTGCTGTACGCCCAGGCCCAGGTCATGCGTGAAGAACGTGTCGGCGCGGCCCTTGGTTCTGTCCACAAACTGGTCGCAGATCACAAAGTCGCCAGGATGGATGTCAAGCGAGAGGGACCCCACCGAGCACGGCCCAATGACCTGCTTCACGCCCAGCTCGCGCATGCCCCAGAGGTTGGCACGGTAGTTGACCTCGCCGGGGGCGAAGGTGTGCTTGTGGCCGTGGCGGGGGAGAAACGCGACCTTGCGGCCGCCAATGGTCCCCACGGTGTAGACGTCGGAGGGCTGGCCCCAACGGGTGTCGAGGGAGACCTCCTCGTAGTCGCCCTCGAAGAGGCTGTAGAACCCGGACCCGCCAAAGATGCCGATCTCTGCCTGCGGAAGCTCTGCCATGCGTGACTCCTTTCGAATGCGGTGCATATGCCCTCGTACATTGTAGGGTGGCGTCTCTGCTCCGTCACGCGGCACCGCATCAAAGTCAATCGATACAAACTCTATATGGGACGGTACATCAAAATGTATTTTACCTATCCATTGGCCAACCCTACTATCAAGACTGAAAGGCGGCGCGCCCCATGACGTGCTGCATAGGGACCGCAACAGGCGTTGCCGTCCAACCGCATGTCGTTATAGGAGGCAACAATGGTTCTCGGAATGGGTGTTCCCGAGCTTCTCGTCATCCTCTTGGTAGCCCTGATCATCTTTGGGCCCAAGAACCTTCCCAAGCTCGGCTCCGCCATCGGCAAGACCGTCAAGAACGTGCGCGAGGGCATGGAGGAGGGCAGTGACGACAAGGACGTCGCCAAGGCCGAGAAGTCCAGCGCCTCCGAGAACGTCGAGGAGGTCGTCGCCGACCCCGATGACGCCGATGCCGAGGTTGATTCAAGCGCCAGGTAACTCTGATTCCCATTTCCCCAGGCCGGACGGCCTCCTTCCTCCGCCCGGCCAGTTCCTATCCCAGATCGCCGAGAAGAGCCAAGCATCTCTGTGCAAGCGGTGACATGTAACGGTCTGCCTTCCAGACCACCGCCTGCCGGGTTGACAAGCCCTTCTCGGCGATCACCTTTATGAAGCAATCGCCCGTGTCGGTGACGGGGAGCAGCGTCTCGGGCACGAGGGCAACGCCCATTCCGCCCCGTGCCCAGGTGCAGGCCGTGCGCTCGTCGTCTACCGTGCAGCTCACGGCAAGCTCTGCCTTCGCCTCATCGAATGTGGCCCGCACCTGCTCCTCAAGGCGGCGCGCGAGCACCACCGGCACGCCCGAGAGCTGAGCGCAGGTGACCTCCATCTCCGCGCCCACCTCAAGCGCGGGCGGCATGATGGCAAGCATGCGCTCCGTCTTGGCGTAGCGGCAGCGCAGGCCGGCGCTCGCAAACGGCGTGCGCACCACGCCGATGTCCACCACGCCACCCTCGAGCATCTCGAGCACCTGGGGCGTGTCCCCCTCGCGCAGCTCAACCGAGACGTTGGGCGCGGACGCAAGCTCTACGAGCCTCGAGCCCGGCACCGATCCCGCGCACGAGGTGTCGACCCCAAGCGTGAGCACGCCGGTCATGCCCTTGCCCACGCCCTCGACGTCGCGCTTCGTTGCCTGCGCAAGCGCCAGGATGCGCGTTGCCCGCTCGTAGAGGAGCTTGCCGGCGTCCGTGAGTGTGGCCGAGCGAGGCCCCCTGCGCACGAGCGTGGTTCCCAGCTCGCGTTCCAGTTGTGCCAGCTCGTACGAGAGCGGTGGCTGCGAGATGTGCAGGCGACGGGCGGCCGCCGTAATCTGGTGCTCCTCGGCTATGGCGACGAAGTACTCCAACTGCTTGAGATTCACGCATGCCTCCCGCGACGTCTGTGCGCGCACGACTGCCCGGCGTGACGGCGGCGTGCGAACAAGTCATACGAGAATTGTATGGCGTTGACCTAGTACATGCACGTACAAGATGGATATCCAAAGCGCGACCGCGCACCCATGGGTAGAATGTGGGCACAGAGGCCGCCGGACGCATGCGCCGGCACACACGAAGGGTGAGGTCCACATGGCCCGCAACAGTGACAACTACCCCAGCTACGAGGTCCCCGGTGAGGACTTCGACCCAAAGCGCGAGGTAGAGGAGGCAATCGACGCGGGCGAGAAGGCCCTTGCGTGCCTCAATCGGGCGTCCAAGTGCCTTGACAGCGCGTCGGGGTGGGGCATGCTCGACATCTTTGGCGGTGGTCTCATCTCTGGCCTGGCAAAGCACCACCGTATCGATGAGGCGCAGGATGCCCTACGAGAGGCGCAGTCGTCCCTTGCGGTGTTCTCGCGCGAGCTCTCGGACGTTCGCGAGTTCTCTGGCCTCAAGGTGGACATTAGCCGAGGTTGGACCTTTGCGGACTTCTTCTTTGACGGTGCAATCTCGGACATCGTGGTGCAGAGCAAGATCGAGGACGCGCGCAGCCGCGTGGACCATGCGCGTGACACCGTACGAGATGCCCTCGCGCGTCTGGAGAAGCTCCGCTAGGGTGTCTTTGCACATCGAAAACGTGGCTCTTACGCTGGGCTAACGTCTTGTTCAAACAAGTTGTAGACGTTATGTGCAGTTAACGAGGCAGCAACATATCGCTCCCACCTCGCGGGTACCGTATTCATCAGGAACACCGCTAGGAAAGGAGGACTCCATGAAGATCAAGAACCTGAGCAGGCTCCAGAAGAAGGTCCTTGACGCCTGCATGGACGGCTGGTTCATGAGCGGCGAGTACACCGCCATGTTCGACAACCACCGTCGCAGCTTCGAGGCCGACAGCCCCCTGTGGCTCTACCGCGATATTGAGCGCTGGTATGGAAGCCATGCCGCCAACCACGGGGATTCCCACCTGCTCGTCAAGTGCACCAGGGTCGATTAGGGGCAATACGCCCCGGCACCCCGGTGCCGTCCGGGGAAATGACAAAGTGCACGTTGGCAAGCAGGACCCCACGGGGTCTTTTTTGTTAGTCTTCGGGGAGTAGCGCCCGCGCGCCGCCCCCGTTTTTCTTTGGGGCAGCCTGGAATCCCTAGGAGGAACCCATGCCCCTCTCGCTCAATGCTGCCCTTGATGACCTAAGGCTCTCTGGCATCAGGCGCTTCTCGGCACTCGCTGCCCAAACTTCCGGCTGCGTCTCGCTCACGCTGGGTGAGCCCGGAGAGGACACGACCCCCAACGTATGCGCCAAGGTGGGGGAGGACCTTGCCCGCGGCCTCACGCACTATCCGCCCAACAATGGCTTTGCCTGGCTTCGCGAGGCCATCTGCGCGTGGGAGGCCGAGCGCGGCGTGCGTCTTGCGCCGGAAAACGTGATTGTGACCGATGGCGCAACGGAGGCGCTCTTCTGTGCCATCACGGCGCTTCTCAACCCCGGCGACGAGGTCGTCGTCCCCACGCCGGCGTTTCTTCTCTATGACTCCCTTGTGAGGTTGGCCCGCGGCGTGCCCGTGGCGCTCGACACCACTGCGAGCAACTTCCAGCTAGACCCGCACGCCATCGCGCAGGCGATCACGCCTCGCACCAAGGCGATTGTGATCACCTCGCCCAACAACCCCACCGGGTGCGTTCTTGACCGCCGCAGCATGGATGCCGTGGCCGAGGCCGCGCAAACGCGTGACCTCTACGTGATCTGCGACGACGTCTATGGCGAGCTTTGCTACGAGCCCGGCTACCGGCGCTTCTCGGCCCTCTATCCCGAGCTTGCGGACAGGACCATCGTTGCGAACAGCTTCTCTAAGCCTTGGGCCATGACCGGTTGGCGCCTTGGCTGGGTGGGCGCGGGCGAGAAGGTCGCTGCCGCCATGGCAAAGGTGCACCAGTACGCGGTCTCGTCGGTGCCTGCTTTCCTGCAGCATGCCGCCATGGAGGCGCTGGCCACCGATACGGCGCCCATGCGTGCGTCCTACCAGGCACGACGCGACGTCACGGTGGAGGCGCTCGCGCACATGGGGCTTCCGGTGGTCACGCCCCAGGGTGCGTTCTACGCGTTCCCCAGCATCGAGGGCCTTGGCCTTTCGAGCGAGGAGTTCTGCGAGCGCGCCATCCGCGAGGCAGGCGTTGCGCTGGTGCCGGGCTCGTGCTTTGGCGGCGAGGGCCACGTGCGCCTGAGCTACGCCGCTGACGAGAAGACCCTGGCCACAGGCCTTGAGCGCCTGGCCGGCTTTGTGGGGGCGCTCCGGGGGTAGCGCTGCGGTAGCCGTACCCGCCGCCGGCTGTGGGCCCAGGCGCTACTCGTCCTCCACTACGTGCGCCATCATGAGCAGCAGGGCCACCGCGACGCCCTGCTCGAGCGAGTCCTTGCGGATCCACTCGTCGCGCGTGTGGGGGAGGCCACCCGTGATGGTGCCCACGCACACCGCCGGCACGCCAAGCGAGAGCGGCACGTTTGCGTCGGTCGAGGAGCTCACGTGGCGGGCGCGCACGCCGAGGACCGCCTGGATGGCATCGTCGCAACGACGCGTGAGGCGCCGCTCGGCGGTCTCGTTCACGTCGCCGGTGGCCGGACGGCGGCCTATCACGTCGATCCGCACCTCCATGTCGTCGCGGGCGTCCGCGCGGGCAACGAGGTCGCGGAGCTTCTCGTCCATCTCCTTGAGGCACGGCTCGCTCGTGGAACGAAACTCGCAGAGGCACGAGGCCTCGCTCGCGATGCTGTTGACCGTGGTGCCACCCTCGATGAGTCCCACGTTGCAGGTGGTGCGAGCCTCGGTTGGGCGCGGCAGGTCGTACATTGCGCACACAACGCGCGAGAGCCGCTCGATGGCGTTGGGGACGCCCCAGTTCTTCCAGCTGTGGCCGCCCTGCGTATGCACGCTGATGCGGTAGCGCATAGACCCCACTGCCTCGGTGACCACCTCGGGGAAGTGCGCGTCGAGCGCGGTGAGCTCCGTCACGGGAGCGGTTGCCTCGCGCATGAGCTGCTTGGTGCCCTTGAGGTTGCCCAGTCCCTCCTCGCCGGAGTTCGCCACCACCACAACGCAGGTGTCGAGCTTGGGTCGGTGCTTGAGGAACCACTTTGTGGCCATGAGCAGCGTCACCAGGCAGGCTGTGTCGTCGCCGATGCCCGGGGCGTACATGTTCTCCTCGTCCTCGGTGAGTGGCAGCTCACCCGTGTCGGGAAAGACGACGTCGGTGTGGGCGGAGAAGACCGCGCGGCCTGGCTCGGAACGGTCGCCCAGGATGCAGACAACGTTATGCGCCTCGTCCACGGTGACGTCGGTTGCGCCCTGCTCGCGGAGCCAGGTTGCGACAAACCAGGCGCGGCGTCCCTCGTCGCCCGTGGGGGCGCCAATACGCCCGAGCGCGCGCAGAAGCTCGAGCGACTCCTCGCGCACCTCTCGCGCAAACTCCAGTGCTGTGTAGGTCTCCCTTGGGTTCATGAGGTCCTCCAGAGCGCGGCGCGCCGCCGCGTAGCGTGCGTGTTGCCCCTAGCATACTCCCTCGTCGTCACCCTGCCGATCTCCTATCGGCCCTTGAGCCGTCCCCCACCGTTCTTTATCGGTATTTGAGAATTTTTCTGCTCGCCAACTGGGCAAACGCAGCGTCCGATTCTCATAATCCGCTGGGGGTGGAGGGGGATACAGGAGTGTGTGGGGCCGGGGTGTGGGAGCCTGATGCTGAAAATTTGCGGTTGCCGGTCCAAATCCGGGGTCTCGCCTAGTATCACCGTATGGGTGCCATTTCTCTACCTGCGGCTCCGCAAAAAGTTAGAGACTTCGTACTCGGCGATTCGTCCAAAATGGGCCGGCAACCGCAAATTTTGGGCAGGTGCACTCGGTCGGGCGGCCCCCTGGGGACTCAGGGCAGGTCCCGTGCGCGCAACTTGGTCGGAAAGGGCAAGACAAGTGCCGCCCTTCTACCTCACGAAGAAGTTTTTCTCCGTTGGTGTTCCGCTCGACCTTGCGCCAACGCGGCGCGGATGCTAGCGTTGTCCGCACGATAGAGGAGCGGGCACGATGGTCCTGGAGGAGCCGGCGGGCAAGGATTCCAGGAGAGGCGATGCCCGCCGAACTTCCGCGTCAGGCATGGCGCGGCGGTGGGCTCGGCGGGAACACCGCCGGGACTGTCCGTGGAGAAGATCCGCGGGAGCGCTATCCCCGGCCATGCGGCGCTGCTGCGTGGTCCCCGGCGGCGCCCCTGCGGCGCGTCTGGGGGAGCAATGGGGGAAAAGCTACCGTTTGTCACAAAAGACCAGCTCGAGCGTGCCGCCGCGCAGTGGCCCACGCCCTTCCACGTCTATAGCGAGAAGCTCGTTCGCGAGCGTGCGCGCGCCCTGCAAGCGGCGTTCTCGTGGAATCCCGGCTTCACCGAGTACTTTGCCGTGAAGGCGACACCCAACCCCACGATCGTCTCGATTCTGGCCGAGGAGGGCTGCGGCTGCGACTGCGCAACCGCCACGGAGCTCACGCTTGCCAGCGCCTGCGGCGTGCGAGGCGAGCGCATCATGCTCTCCTCCAACGACACGCCCGACGAGGACTATCGCCGTGCGCGTGACCTGGGCGCCATCATCAACCTGGACTCGCTCGACATGGTGGACTGCCTGTCGCGCGCGCTTGACGGCAGGCTGCCCACCATGGTCTGCCTGCGCGTGAACCCCGGCGGCAACTTCACGGCCTCCAACGGCATCATTGGCGAGCCTGAGGACTCCAAGTTTGGCATGACCGTCGAGCAGGTCATGGAGGCCGCGCGCAGGCTCTCTGCCATGGGCGTCACCGAGTTTGGCCTCCACGCATTTCTCGCCTCGAACACGCAGGTCGAGGACTACTACCCACGCCTTGCGCGCGTGCTCTTCGAGCTGTCCGTGCGCCTTTCCCGCGAGCTTGGGGTGCGCGTGCGGCTGGTCGACCTCTCCGGCGGCATCGGTATCGATTACCGTCCAGAAGACGTCCCCGTGGACATCGCGGTCGTGGGCGAGGGCGTGCGCCGCGTGTACGAGGAGGTCCTCGTGCCCGCGGGCATGGGCGACGTGGCGCTTGCCGCCGAGCTTGGCCGCTGGATGCTGGCGCCCGCAGGCGGCCTGGTGACACGCGTGATTCACGAGAAGGTCACCTACCACGATTACCTGGGCGTCGACGCCTGCGCCTCGAACCTCATGCGCCCGGCCATCTACGGCGCCTACCATCACATCACCGTGATGGGCCACGAGGGCGAGCCCGCGACCAGGCGCTACAACGTGGTGGGCAGGCTCTGCGAGAACTCAGACCAGTTCGCGCGCGACCGCATGCTGCCCGAGGTCCACATTGGTGACCTGCTCTTCATTCACGACGCTGGCGCCCACGGGCACTCCATGGGCTACAACTACAACGGCACGCTCCGCTCGGCGGAGCTGCTGTTGCGCGAGGACGGCTCGTTCGAGCTCATCCGTCGCGCCGAGACGCCCGCGGACTACTTTGCAACTCTCGACTTTCCGGGCTCACGCTTCTCGGCGCTTGCCCACCCAGAGGGCTAGGACGCACGCAGGGACACACGCAATGCGCCCGCGGGGCGCGCAGACGAGAGGGGACGCACAATGGACATGCAAGGACTTACCGGTTCTGTCGTGGCGCTGGTCACGCCGTTTTTGGAGGACGGCTCCATCGACTTTGGCTCGCTGGAGCGCCTGGTGGACTTCCATCTCGAGAACGGGACCGACGGCATCCTGGTGTTGGGTACCACGGGCGAGTCTTCCACGATGACCGACGAGGAGGACCTCGAGGTAGCCAAGACCGTTATCGACCGCGTGGCTGGCCGCATCCCCGTCATTGGCGGCGCGGGTTCCAACTCCACGGCGGAGTCGCTCCGCAAGGCAAAGGCGCTGGAGAAGCTCGGTGCCGACGGTCTTCTCCTCATCACGCCCTACTACAACAAGTCCAACGAGGAGGGCATCTACCGCCACTTCACGACGGTCCTCGACCAGGTGGACGTGCCGTGCCTGCTCTACAACATTCCTGGTCGCACGGGCTGCTCCATCTCGGAGAGAAACGTCGCGCGACTGGCCACGCACCCCAACGCATGGGGAATCAAGGAGGCCTCGGGCAACATCTCCTACGCGACGATGGTGGCGTGCTACCTCTCGGACGACTTCCACATGATGAGCGGCAACGACGACATGGTGGTGCCCATCCTCTCGTTGGGTGGCGTGGGCGTGGTCTCGGTGTGGGCCGACGTCGCGCCGCGCACCGTGCACGACATGTGCGAGAAGTGGCTTTCCGGCGACACCAAGGGCGCGCTCGAGGTGCAGCTGGACAACCTCGACCTGGTGCACGCGCTCTTTGGCGAGGTCAACCCCATTCCCGTGAAGGCGGCGCTCGCCAAGATGGGGCTCATTGGTCCCACCGTGCGCCTGCCGCTCTGGCAGCTCTCGCCCGAGGCCGACGCGCGCCTGGAGGCGGCAATGAAGGGGGCTGGTATTCTTGGCTAGCGTGTTTGTAGTTGGCGCCAAGGGGCGCATGGGGACGCTCCTCCGGGCGGCCGTCGAGGCGGACGCGGACCTATCGCTTGCGGGAGGCTACGACGCAGACAACATCTCTGAGCTGGACTCCGTTGCCCCTGCGGCAGACCTTGTGATTGACTTCTCGGCGCCTTCGTCTCTTCCCCATGTGGAGGCGTACGTGCAGCGAACGCATGCGGCGCTGCTCTCGGGCACCACGGGCCTCTCGACGGAGGAGCTCTCGCGCATCGAGGCACTGGGCAAGGTGGCGCCGGTCATATGGAGCGGCAACTACTCGCTGGGCGTGGCGGTGCTCCGTCACCTGGCGCGCGAGGCCGCGGCATCGCTTCCCGGCTGGGACACCGAGATTGTCGAGTGCCACCACAACCGTAAGGCAGATGCCCCATCCGGGACGGCAAAGATGCTGCTCGAGGCCGTTGATCCCGCAGGCGAGAGGAGCGTTACCTACGGGCGTGAGGGCATCGTGGGGCCGCGGCCGGCGGGCGAGATTGGCATGCACAGCCTGCGCGGCGGCACCGTGGCGGGGACGCACGAGGTGCTCTTCTTTGGCGAGGACGAGGAGGTCGTGCTCACGCACCGCGCGACGAGCCGCCAGATCTTCGTGAACGGCGCCATCGCCGCGGCCAAGCGCCTGCTTGCGCGCGAGCCCGGCTTCTACGACTTCGACACGCTCATGTTTGGATAGCCCGAAAAACGAGAACCGCCAGGTCAACGAGAACCGCCAGGTGGCTGGCGAGAGGGGAAGGCCCATGGACGCCCAGGAAATAATCGACTTCATCGCAAGAGCGCCAAAGAAGACGCCTGTCAAGGCATACGTCAAGCTCGCCCCCGGTGCGCACGTGGACTTTGGGCCCAGCTCCCACGTCTTTGGGACAGGCGACGTCGTGGTCTTTGGCGACTGGTCCGAGGTTGGGCCGGCGCTTGAGGCGGCGGGGGACGCCGTTCTCGACGTGGTCGTCGAGAACGACCGTCGCAACTCTGGTGTGCCGCTGCTCGACGCGCGCAACGTGAACGCCCGAATCGAGCCTGGCGCTATCATTCGCGACCAGGTGGAGATTGGCGACAACGCCGTTATCATGATGGGCGCAATCATCAATATTGGCGCGGTTATCGGCGCGGGCACCATGATCGACATGGGTGCCGTCCTGGGCGGGCGCGCCACTGTGGGCGCGCACTGCCACGTGGGTGCCGGCTGCGTGCTTGCCGGCGTGGTTGAGCCCGCGAGCGCGACGCCCGTGGTGGTTGAGGACGACGTGCTTCTCGGCGCAAACTCCGTGGTCATCGAGGGGTGCCGAGTGGGGAAGGGTGCCGTTGTTGCGGCGGGCGCGGTTGTCACCGAGGACGTGCCTGCTGGCGCAGTTGTTGCCGGATGCCCCGCGCGCGTCATCAAGATGAAGGACGAGAAGACCGAGGCCAAGACGGCGCTGGTAGACGCCCTGCGCACGCTGTAGGGAGGCGGTTCCCGAGTGGCAGCCCCCGGCATGCCCGGTCATGCCGCGGCGGTAGGGTGGCTATCCTGCACTTTCCGATCGGTTAGAGCCGTCTAAACGATCGGAATCTGCGGGATAGCCTTCTTCCTGAGAATTTCGATCGGTTAGAGGTGCCTAACCGATCGATTTTTACAGGTTAACTTTGCAGATAAACTATTGTGTTGGTGGGCTGCCAGTTGTGTTGCTGGGCTGTCATGTCAGCCGCGTAACGATGCGGTGAGAATTGGCGTATAGGTGAGTTGCCCACCCTCGGGGTGATGGCTCCACATGAGGGCTACCTCCGTATGGCGCGTCTCGAGCCCAGCGAGGTGCCGAGACACCTCATCGAAAACAAGCTGCAGGTCAGGCGTGCCGTCTGTGCCTGACGGCCGAGTTGGGCTCACACCACGCACGAGGGTCACGTGCGGCACAAAGGGCTTCTCGTCCACGGGCAGTCCGCGTGCCGCGAGCTCCTGCACGAGCGTCTGCTGTAGGGCGAGAAGCCCCTCTTGCCGAGAAACGCCGCGCCAAACAATGCCCCCACGACGGTGGAGAAATACGCCAAGGCCGCCAAGCGAGAGGGCCACCGGACCACAAGCGTTTGCGGCAGCCCGCAGGGCACTGGCCGCACGTTGCTCCCCGGCGCTATCCAGCATCCCGAGAAACGCCAGCGTAAGGTGGATGTTTGCGGTTGCGGTGGGATGCCCGGTACGAAGCCTTGCCAGCACCGCGTCGCGCGACTGCGCGAGCGCCTCCCGCTCCTCTGCCGAGAAGCGCAGCGCAATAAAGATCCGCTTGGGTGTCTGGTCTGCAAAGGGCTGGTCTTTCTCAGCGCTATCCATGAGGCCTCCCGTGGTTTTCTCCCATAGAGAAGCCTATCTCAATTGCCGGCCCCATCGTCTTTCGTGTGATTGACAGCCTTGTTCTACCTGTTATAGTTTAAGTAGAACAAATGTCGTCACCGCGAGGGGGGTGCCAACATGGCCGTCGTGATTGACCAGATGTCGGAAGAGCCTATCTACCAACAGATTCGCGCGCAGGTGATTGAGGCCATCGCTACGGGGGAGCTTTCTCCCGGTGACCCTCTTCCCTCGGTGCGGTCGCTCGCGCGCGACCTTGGCGTGAACCTCCATACCGTGAACAAGGCGTATGCCGTCCTGCGCGACGAGGGCTACCTCATTATGCGTGGTCGTTCCGGCGCCTTTGTCGCGGATGCGGATGGTGCGCCCGCGCGGCGTCTCTCGGCCGAGCAGGACCAGCTCATGGCTCGCGAGCTGCTTCGGCTTGCGGTTGCGTACAGGGCTCGCGGAGGTTCGGAGCAAGGCTTTGTGGAGGCGGCGGCCCGCCAGGCGCGTGCGGCATACGGGGCGGGAGAATCCTTGGCCAAAGGAGGCGGTGCGGGTGAGTGCTGAGTCTGTCCTTTCGGTAGTCACGATTCTCATTCTTGTGCCACTGTGTGGCGTGATCTTTGCTCTGACGCCCTGGCTCACGCCAAAGGGCGAGCTCTTCTCGGTGAGCGTTCCTACTGCCGCAGCAAGTGATCCTCGGGCCCGGTCGCTCAAGCGTGCCTACTCGTTGTGGGTGCTTGTGGTGACGGTTTTGCTCACGGGCTGGGTTTCCTACGTGCTGGTTGCGATACATCCCAATATGGCCGCCCTTGCCTCCTGCGTGGCAACGGTGGCGCTGGTGCTCTTTGGCTACTTCCTCATGTTGCATTACCGCGACAAGGCTCAGGACCTCAAGCAGACCCGAGGCTGGAAGGCTAGGGGAAGAAAGAGCGCGGCGATGCTTGGCGGCGAGGGTGTCCCTAAGCCGGTACCCCTTGGCTGGGAGCTTCTCAACCTTCTGCCCATAGCGGCCTCGGTCATGGTCGCCGTGTTGGGATACGACAGTGCGCCGGACCTCATCCCCATACACGCGGGAATGGACGGTGTCGTGAATGGCTGGGCCGAGAAGTCAGTGCCGGTCATGCTTCTGCCCATCGTCTTCCAGCTGGCAATGGCCGGCACGATGGCCCTCTCCCATGCCATGCTTCTGGGCTCGAAGCGGCCTATCGACCCGCGTCGTCCCGCATCGAGCGCCTTCGCCTACGGTGCCTACGTTCACGCATGGAGTGCGTGCTGCGTTGGCATGGGCCTGGCGGTGAACGCGTCCGGGGTGGTGCTGGAGGCATCCCTGGTGGGATGGGTGTCGTTTGACGTTGGTGGTACGACGCTCACGGCTGTTGCCTTGGCCGTGCTTGTCCCCTGCGTTGTACTCGCCGTGCGTTACGGGCAGAACGGAACCCGGCTTCTCGTGCGACTTCCGGAGGACTTTACACTTCCCGCAGATGACGACGACCGCTGGTATGGGGGCGTGTTCTATGCCAACCGAGAGGACCCGGCGGTTGTGGTGCCCAAGCGCTTTGGGATTGGCTGGACGCTCAACCTTGGCAGGCCAGTGAGCTGGCTCATCGTGGCTGGACTGGCGGCCATCTGCGTGGTGGCCCTGGTGGCGGCTTTGCAGGGGTAGGGGCGGCGCCGTCCTTCCGGGCTGTCCCCCGCTAGGAAATATCGCCCCGCCAGGAGTAACGTCGCCCTGCTTAACGGGCTCCCTTCTTCTCGCCCTTCTCCAGGTAGAGGCGTTTGTCTGCGCGCTTGAGCAGCTCCTCGTAGGTCTTTGCGCCATCCGTCTGCACGCTCGAGAACCCAACGCTCAGCGTGGGGGCCTCAAGTCCCACGCCATTCGCAAGACAGCCCAGCCTCGCCGTTGTGTCTTCAATGCAGGCGAGAAGCCCCTTCTCGTCCTGCGAATCGGAGATGACCGCAAACTCGTCGCCGCCAATCCGGAAGCACTGCGCGTGGCTTCCAAATCCCTCTACGAGTGCCCATCCGATGCAGCTCAGAATCCGGTTGCCCGCGTCGTGGCCATGCGTGTCATTGAACGCCTTGAAGTCGTCTACGTCGATGATGAGCATGGTCGTCGCGTCCCGCGGAACCCCTTGGCACACTTTCGAGAACGCCCGCATATTGCTCAACCCCGTGAGGGCATCCGTTGACGCGAGGGTCTCGAGGTCCTCCTCCGCCTTGCCGCGCCTCAGGCGCTCGGAGTACATGAGTACGCACACGACGCAGAGCATGAACACGAGCATACCCAAGTTGGTCGTCGCGGCATGCTTGAGCGTGCCGCCTGCCAGGCCAATGGCCCAGAGTTCCGCCACGGTCGAGCCGATGTAGAGAGGAATGAGGATGACGGGCCGTATGAAGAAGAGGGTGACGACCACGAGCATGCTCGCAAAGACGTCGACGCCGTTTCCGCGCTGCACGTCAAAGGCCGAGATGACTATGCCAAACGCGATGGCGACCGCGACGTACTGTGCGACAAAGGGTCGGGTGCGGACCTTGGTGCCACGCAGGAGCTTGAGGACACAGGGTACAAGCAGAGCCAACCCGCTGAGAAGAAAGGCAAGGTATGCGAGCTGGTGGTAGCGAAACCACGGCTCGCCGACCTTTGCGACCGCCTCTGGGTTGTGCATCGCCTCGATTGAGTTGCAAAGCATCCATGCCTCGAGCGCAACGGTGACCGAGCCCATGGTGGTGCCAATCCTTGCAGAGCCCTCCTCGTGGTCCATGCGCACGTGGGGGGACTCAGGCGCAAGGCCAAGGATTGCAAGCATGTTCATGTAGGATTCCCCTGTCTGTGGTGATGGAGCCCAGAATTGGTTGTCCTTATGGGGTGAGCGGCGCGAGGTGGCACGGCAACCTAAAAAATAGCAAAAGGATATTGCAATGCATTATTGCACTAAGTATCATCCTTCTCATAAGCTTAATCATAACTTGATTAGCTTATGTCGGATCAAAAAGGCAAAGCCGTCGAAAGACGGTGACGCAAAGCTACAGGGCCCTAACAGGCAGCCAGCTGCTTTCCGTAGAACGTGAACGGGCAAAGCGGTGTTTCTGGCTATGTGCTGGGGGTGTCGATGCGTTGCGGTGATTCGACAGATACGGGTGGGACCAGCCTGAGTGGGCTCAAGTCTCGAGCGTTCCAGAAACTACTCGGGGGGGGGTCCTTCTAGCTGCGCTTTTGGTGGCGTTTGCTAGGCCAGCCCTTGCTCTCGCAAAGCCATTGGATACGGTTGTTAACCCAATCGGCTCCACCATGAACGTCTTCGATTACTGGATTGACAAACAGGACGAGGACGACAGCAGGTGGGACATGACTGGCCAGTGGCCCCATCAGGTCAGCCCTGCGAACCGTGGCATCAACAAGAACCACCGCCTCAAGTTTCACCAGTATGATTCGCAGGTTACGGGCGACCTGAACATGTATTCGGGAGGCCGCATTGTCAACCAGGGCATCGTCCAGAACACGCTTGGCGCCGATGGCTATCCGGTGCTCTCGAACGATAAGGGCGGAAACGGAGAGTCGCTTGCCTACCTGTTCAATCCCACTTATCAGCAGAACGGCAAGGCGTCCTATACAGGGGCAACCCACCTCTTCCAGCAGGATGAGGACGGCTACTACTTCTACAACAGCGCCGACGACTGGGCGATGTTCGACAAGAACACAAAGCAGTTCACGGTCTCCACGCTTCCAGGGGATGCAAGCCATGATATCGACGGTAAAGACGAGAAGACCTACTACGGCTTCTTTCCGTTTGACCCGACCATCGCCCCGCAGTACCACAGCACGAGCTACAAGGTGAACGGTCAGCCCGGGAACTATCACAACCACTACTTCGGCGTCACCATGACCACGCCCTTCACACAGCCCTATGGCGGCATGGTCGAGAAGAATGACGGGACGCTTGCGCCGATGAAGTTCGAGTTCTCGGGCGATGACGATGTCTGGGTATACATCGACGGCGTCCTTGTGGGCGACCTGGGCGGCATCCATGGTGTGTCGACGCTCGACATCGACTTCAGTACGGGCAACGTGACAGTCACAGAAGTTGTTTCGGCGGGAGCCTCGGCGACGTACACCCTGAGGGATCTCTATCGTGCTGCCGGCAAGGAAGGCTCGGTCAAATGGAACGGCAATACCTTTGCCGATTATTCCAGCCATAATATGAACTTCTTCTACATGGAGCGCGGCAACCAGCTCTCTAACATGAAGATCAAGTACAACCTGGTGGGCGGCGGCTCCATCTCTGCCAATAAAACCCTCACTTCCGGTGGGAAGGAAGTCAGTCTCGGAAAGGGACAGTTCCAGTTTGAGTTGCGCGGCTACTACGACGGCAACGACGTGCCGGTCATGCCAATCGGCATCCCCAAGAGCCGCGTATCGGCGGACGAGACGGGGTACGACTACACCTCTACCACGGTGGGCTGCGCTGTAGACGGCAGCATCGGCTTCGGCGCCATGCAGCTGGGTGCCCAGAACGCTGGCAAGACCTACCGCTACAGCGTGCGCGAGGTCGTGCCGGCGGACGCAACGGACAACGGCGACGGGACCTACACCAAGGACGGCGTGGTCTACGACGGGCGCGTCCACTACCTTGCGGCATCCGTGGTTCAGCAACAGGACGGTAGCTACAGCATCCAGAAGACCTGGTACTCCGACAGAGGCTTCTCCCAGCAAGAGGGAAGCGGCGAGAGCTACGTCCCGTCGCTCTCCAACTCCTACCAGAGCGGCAACAACGTCGACCTCCAGGTGAAGAAGGCCCTTCTGGGAGACGCGCTCAAGGACGGCCAGTTCACCTTCGTGCTCAAGGACTCGAATGGCAACCAGGTGGGCACGGCGACGAACGGCGCTGACGGCATCGCGCACTTCTCGGTCCCCGGCTTCCTTCCATCGGACTTCAACAATCAGGATGGCACAATCACTCGCACTTACACCATCTCCGAGCAGGTGCCGGACGGTACCACGGACAACGGTGACGGCACGTACACCAAAGATGGCATCGTCTACACGTCCGAACAGGTGAAGGTATATGTGACAGGTACCTACAACTCTGCGTCCTCGGGAGACCCCATTTCCGTCACGACGAGCTACGACCAGGGTACCCTCTCCGCTGCGTACGAGGGCGGCAACATCGTCGCAAAGGCCGTGGGCATCTCGGGTACGGCGAGCATCGCTGCCGAGACTAACGGCGCGCCCATGCCCCAGAACGCAAACGTGGAGATTGGCACAGACGGTACGGCGGACTTCGGGAGCGTGGACTTCTCGAACGTCAGTCCCGGTACCTACACGTACCGTGTGAGCGCTGGCAGCCACGTGGCCGAGCTTGAGGTCACAACGGGGTCGCATGCCACCGCCATCACGCCGGAATTCTCCCAGATCGAGAGCGCCCTCTCCGGTACGCTTTCTGCCCAGGTGGCAGGCATTGGCGGTGCGGCAACCATCACTGCATCTGATGGGGCTCCTCTGCCGCAGAAGACGTCTGCGCAGGTAGGGAAGGACGGCAGCGTTAGCTTTGGCACCGTGGACTTCTCGTCCGCCGATGCGGGCATCTACACCTACACGGTCACCGTCGGCGGCAAGAGCGCCACGGTGAGTGTCACCGTCAAGAAGGAAACTCAGACGGCAAGCGGCATCTCGGGAACATACGCGCTCACGCATGCAGGTAACGACAAGTACTTTCTCCACGTGTTCGCAAACGTTGGGTCGAAGTACGACGGGAAGACGCTTGCCCTCTCGCCATCGGACAACTTGGGATGGCAGCGCGCCACTGCCAAGGTGACGAATGGCGTGGCAGACTTCGGCTCTGTCGAGTGGTGGGACACCCAGAGCGAGTCCCGTGACTTCTCCATCCGTACCGCAGACAGCTGGAACTACAGCGTGCTCGCTTCGTTCACGGTTGCCGAGCCAAACCATGGGGCCGGCACGAGCGGGAACATCGGAGCGCAGGCGTCCACGGTGACCACGCTCTCGTCTGCGGCGGTGCCCTTCTCGGAGACTACCTCAGAAATCACCTCTGCGAGCCACGAGGTCGCCGTCGCAACGGACATCCCCACGATCACCAACCGGGCCGTGGTCGAGGTGAGCGCGACCAAGGCGTGGGACGACGGTGGAGCCGGCCCCTCCGGGCACCCCGCCGTGACCCTTCACCTTCTGCAAAAGGTCGGGGACGCCGATCCCACCAGGGTCGAGGGCCAGGACAGGACCATCAACGCGGGCGCCACGGGGGACGACCTCACCGTGACGTGGAGGAACCTCCCCAAGCGCGACGCCGACGGGAACGAGATCGCCTACTCCGTGGAGGAGGAGCCGCTGAGCGGGTACTCCTCCGAGGTCACGGGCTCCATGGCTGACGGCTTCACCGTCACCAACACGCCGAGCTTCGGCTTCTCGCTCCTCAAGAAGGGCGTCTCGGCAGACGGCGAGACCGACGAGGGGCCGCTCCCCGGGGCTGGGTTCACCATCAAGACGGACGGTGGCTTCGTCAACGCCGACGGCTCGATTACGACGGGCCCGGCCACGCTCACCACTGACTCCGAGGGAAAGATCGTCGTCGCGAACAAGCTGCGTGCTGGCACGTACACCATCACCGAGACTACGGCGCCAAGCGGCTACCAGCTCCCCAAGGGCACGATGACCCTCGTGATCAAGGGCGATGGCACTGCGGACTTCACGAGCCTCTCTGGCGCCAAGACCACCATCACCAAGGACGACCAGGGGCGGTTCTCCATAACCGTCACCGACGTGAAGGCCGTCGGCAGCCTGCCGGTCACAGGTGGCTTTGGCGTCTGGCCACTTTTCCTCGTGGGCGTTGCCGCCGTGGCGGCAGCGGTCGTCGAGGTCGGGCTCTCGCGGCGACGCTAGCGGCATTGCTCGTCCCCCACTCACTGGCAATCCGCCCGCGCACGCGGGCTTGGATTCATAGGCTTCAAGAAGGCTCGTTCGGAAAGGCCCAGCTGGGCAAGACAAAGGAGGCACCATGAACTACAGAAGAAGCGTCGGGGCGGTCCTCAGCACCGCTGCGCTCATCGCCGCGATGAGCCCGGTCGCGGCGTTCGCGAAGACGAGCGGCACCGACGTGGCCGACTCGCCAATCACGATCACGGGACTTACCAAGGGCGACACCGTCACGGCGTACCAGGTCTTCGACGCGGACATCGACGCAGCGAACAACCTGACCTACACCGCGGCAAACGGCCTGTCCGAGGCGTACAACACGCCGGAGAAGCTCTCGGCGCTCACGACTGACGAGCAGAAGAAGGCGGCCGGCGACGCCTACTCCCAGGCGTTCACCAAGGAGGAGAACCCCGCGACTCCCGCCAACAACCATACGGCTACGGGAACCGCTAACGACAGCGGGGAGGCCACCCTCACCCTCGACTCGGGCTACTGGGTCGTCGTCGTCACCTCGACGAGCGGCACCACCAAGGTGTTCCAGCCGACGACCATCGACGCGAGCCCCGTTGCCGGGACGGACGGCAAGTACTCCTCGAAGGTGCTCCAAGAACAGGATGTCAAGAACCAGCCCGTAAACGTCAACAAGGGCGTCGGCTCCGAGTACAAGGAGAAGACCGACCAGTACACCGTCGGGCAGTCGGTTCCTTTCAAGGTCACGACCAACGTGCCCAACTACCCCGCGGACTCCAAGGACGCCACCTTCACGGTGAACGACCAGCCGACAGAAGGCCTCAAGATCCAGACGAACACCATCAAGGTCACGGTCGGCAATACCACGGTCTGGGAGAACGGCAAGGCTACTGCGGACGGGGCGAACGCATTCAAGGATGGCACCACCACGCAGGCAGAGAACGGCTACACGTTCGACTTCACGAAGGACTTCGTACTTGCGCACCCTGGCCAGAAAGTAGAGATCACGTACGACGCGACCCTGACCTCCGCCGCGTTCTCCCACAGCGCGACCGACGTGACCGGCAACACCGCCACGGTGACCTTCAACCCCAACCCCTACAGTGACTCGACCGTCACCCCCGACAAGACGACGAAGGTCCAGACCTACGGCTACGTCTTCCCCAAGACGGACAAGGATCAGAAGGCCCTCGAGGGCGCGGTCTTCACGCTCTATGACGCCAGCGGAGCCAACGAGATCAAGGACGAGAAGGGCAACTCCATCACCTCGACCTCGACCATAGTCAACGGCAAGGCCTACGTCTACTTCGAGGACCTGGGCGCCGGCAGCTACATCGCGAAGGAGACCACCGTCCCCGCCGGCAAGCAGAAGGCACAGGACGTTAAGTTCACCGTCGATGAGAGTAGCGCCTTTGCCGACAACCCTGCCACGACCGACGTCACTGAGAACAACTATCTGGTCAGCGATAGCAACGTCGTCGACCCCGACCAGCCCCTGCTGCCCGTGACCGGCGAGGCCGGCACCCTCTTCATCACCATCGGTGGCGTTGCCCTTATCGGCGCTGCCTGCATCGTGGTGTCCCGCAGCCGCAAGCGCTCCGAGTAGGTAACCAAGCACCTTGTCATTGCACCTTGGACATAGCGCAATTAGGCCGGAGGGGACGCCCGTCTCCTCCGGCCCTTCCCAGTCCGGCGGCCTGCCAAGCAAGCGGGCCGTCGTTATCGCTGTTCTTCTAGCCTTTGCGGGCATCGCGGCGATTCTCTATCCCTATGTGAGCGATTATCTTGCCCGCAGGCAGCAGGCGGAGATTGGCCAGCAGCAACAGGAGATCGTGGCTCAGACCCCAAAGCAGGACCTCACCGCCGAGTGGGAGGCCGCACGGGACTTCAACCAACGCCAGCTGGAGGGCCGCGTGGTGGTCTCCGACCCCTTCGACCCTAACAACTCCACACCCTCCGACGAGGAGTACTCGAGGGTCCTCAACCTTGCGGGCGACGGCGTAATGGGGCAGCTCATCATACCCTCCATTGGGGTTGACCTCCCCATCTACCACGGCGTCTCGGACGACCAGCTCCTCCGTGGCGTGGGCCACCTCCCCACGACCTCTCTCCCCATTGGCGGTCCGTCCACGCACTGCGTCCTCGCGGGCCACACGGGCCTCCCGTCTGCCAAGATCCTGGGTGACATAGACCAACTCAGGGAGGGCGACTGGTTCATCATCCGCGTCCTGGGGGAGGACCACGCCTACCGCGTGACCAGCACCGAGGTGGTGCTCCCAACCGAGACGCAGAGCCTCGTCACCCAGGACGGCAAGGACCTAGTGACGCTCGTCACGTGCACGCCGTACGGCGTGAACACGCACAGGCTCCTCGTTCACGCGGAGCGCTGCGAGGTGCCCCAGGAGTGGCTCGACATGCAGGGCAAGGCAGACGACGTGCCGCTTCTCAGCCCCGCGGACGAGGGCGCGCCCCTAATTGTCTTCTCCCTCATAGGCCTTGGCGTGGGAATTGGCCTTCTCGTACTGCGTTGGACAGTCGTACGCAAGCGGAGAAGCAGCAGCGGTTCTTCCTATACTCCGCGCCACGAGCGCAAGTAGCGTCCGGGGGTCTGTCCCGTCGCCCCCTGTCGTTCTCTGCCCCCGCCTTCCATTCTTTAGCGGTTTCTGAGAATCGAAGGCCACGTTTGCCCAGTTGGCGAGAGGTGTGATTCCCGGATACCGATAAAGAATGGTGGTTGGGAGACTCGCCAGTCTGTCATCCTTCTCGTTGGGTAGAGATTCCTGTGGCATGTGCTCGGCGGCAATGGTGCCGTCGCCACCCAACGGGAAGGAAGAGTTCTATGGTCAATCGCTTTGTCCTCAACACCTTCTCGTACCACGGCTCCGGCGCCATCAAGGAGATCCCCGGAGAGCTGAGCCGTCGCGGCCTCACCAAGGCCTTTGTCTGCTCCGACCCCGACCTCGTGAAGTTTGGCGTCACCGCCAAGGTCACCGACCTTCTCGACGAGGCGGGCTTCCCCTACGTGGTCTACTCAGAGATTAAGCCCAACCCAACCATCAAGAACGTGCAGGATGGCGTGGCGGCCATGGCAGACTCCGGCGCGGACTGCATCATCGCCATCGGCGGCGGCTCCTCAATGGACACCGCCAAGGCCATCGGTGTCATCCATGAGAACCCCGAGTTCGCGGACGTCCGCTCGCTCGAGGGTGTGGCAGACACTAAGAAGCATGCTACCTTCACCATCGCTGTTCCCACCACGGCAGGCACCGCGGCCGAGGTCACGATCAACTACGTGATCACCGATCCCGAGAAGGTCCGCAAGTTCGTGTGTGTGGACACCAACGACATCCCCGAGGTTGCCGTTGTGGACCCGGACATGATGGCTTCGATGCCCGTTGGCCTCACGGCCGCAACCGGCATGGACGCGCTCACCCACGCGATCGAGGGCTACACCACCAAGGGTGCCTGGGAGCTCTCTGACATGTTCCACCTCGAGGCGATCCGTATCATCTCGCACAACCTGCGCGAAGCCGTGGCCGAGGCCAAGTCCAAGGAGCCGGGCGAGGGCCGCAAGGAGATGGCGCTGGGCCAGTACATCGCCGGCATGGGCTTCTCCAACGTTGGCCTGGGCATCGTGCACTCCATGGCGCACACGCTCTCGGCGCACTATGACACCCCGCACGGCGTGGCATGCGCCATGCTTCTGCCCGTGTGCATGGAGTACAACGCCGACGCCTGCGGCGAGCGCTACCGCGAGATTGGCCGCGTGATGGACGTGGCCGGCTGGGATACCGACCCCATCGACGTTGTGAACAAGAACGTGGTTGCCGCCGTCGCCAAGCTCGGCGAGGACGTGGGCATCCCCAAGACCTGCAACGGCCTGGTGGAGGCCGACCTCGATCAGCTCGCAGATGACGCGGCCGCCGATGCGTGCTTCCCCGGCACGCCCAAGCCCGCCGACCACGAGACCATCAAGGCCCTGTTCCGCAAGGTCATGGCGTAGGAGAGAAGGACTCTGAGCGACGGCCCGGCTGGGGCTTTGAACTGCGCCCCAAAACTTGGACGCGACAAATCATAACCGCTAGGCGGCCCCCT
>CADFJN010000021.1 GCA_902834555.1 Atopobiaceae bacterium | reverse complement strand
ATGCGGACCTCCAGTCCCGGACCACCCCGTGGTCCAACTTCGAGTCCGCACCCCCCGACCCAAGCTTCGAAGAGCTTGCGGCATCCAACTCAGACGTGGTTGGTTGGCTCACGCTCTACGGAACAGGCGTTGACTACCCGCTGGTTCAGGGGCCAGACAACGAGAAGTACCTCAACACCAACGCAAAGGGCGAGTTTGCCCTTTCCGGCTCGCTTTTCCTGGATTACCGCAATGCGCGGGACTTTACAGATCCAAGCACGGTGATCTTTGGTCACCACATGGAGAACTCTCTCATGTTTGGCGACCTGGACAAGTTTGGTGACGAGGAATTCTTCTGGCAGCACAGGTACGGCAACATCTACTACGGCGGCAAGAACCACGGCGTTGAGATATGCGCCTACCTTCTCGCCGATGCGTACGACGAGGTTGTCTATAGCACGACGGTTGGGAGCTCTCCATCAATGGCTGAGTTTCTGGCCTATCTAAAGGCTCACGCCAAGTTCTGGCGAGATGGTGCGATCGGCGAGAACGATCACGTGCTGGTGCTCTCCACATGCGGGTCTGGGACCAATGACCGTCACATTGTGGTGGCTCGCATCACGGACGAGACGTACGAGAACACTTTCACCGACGAGAGTGTCTCCAGGACGCTTTCCGGCACCGCCGACAAGGGTTTGGCGCTATGGGCAAAGATTGGTATTGGGTTGCTCGTGTTCCTGCTCATTGCGTGGGTGGTTGGCGCAACCTCGCGGAAACGCAGCGGGAACAACAGGAGGAGAAGGATAGATGGGCGCGATAGAGGATAGGCTGTACGCACGGGCGCGGGCGCATGCCCTCGCTGCCGTCTGCATGCTTGCGATGGCCATTGCGGTTGCCCTGCTCGCCGCGCCTTCGCGTGCGCTTGCAGCCGTTGTCGACCACTTCACCGTGGGGCAGGAGTTCTCGAAGACCGGCATGGTCCCCGAGGAGCTGAGCAGCACCTTCACCTACCAGCTACGCGTGTTGAGGGAAGGGACGGCGTGGCGCCGCTGCCAGCTAATGCGGAGGGCGATACCTACACGTTTACCCTGGATGGGGATACGAGCAAGGACATTTCGCTGACGCTGGGGAACGCTGCTGCAGCTGATGCACTGACCTTCTCGCACGCGGGCGTCTTCTCCTATCAGTTGCGTTGCGTCACGGATCCCTCGGGGACTGAAGGGCTCACCGTGGACGATACCGTCTACGCCGTTGAGATTGAGGTTAACAACACCGACGACGGCCTTGCGGTATCGCACGTGGTGATTAGGCGCGAGTCTGATGGCTATAAGCCGGACACTGCGTCGTTCTCGCACAGCTTTGAGGGCCAGCCCGAGCCTGTGCCTGAGCCCGAGAAGCCCGTCGAGATTCTGGGCGTCAAGCTTCCTGTGGCTGGTGACGCTACGTGGGGGCTCATCCAGCTGAGCACTGCAATCTGCATTGGTGGCGCTGTGCTTATCGTCATGGCCATTCGTCGCAAGAAGAAGGAGCGCGAGGCGAGGTCGTAAGCGCGGCGTTGGGCGTTTGGCGCTTGCGCGACGCCCGAAGTCTTCTTTTCGACAAAAGAATCGCTCCGCTGTGCCCTCCGGCGTCAATTTGGCGCCGGAGGGCACGCTTTTGCTGCAATCCCGTACAAAGTCGCTGCCGGGCGTCACTCCTGCGCCGTGACGTTCCCCTCATCCAGCATGAGCGGCACCACGAGCTTGGTATAGAGCGCCAACCAGATGAGCGACACGCAGAAGCCGGCAATAACGTCTGACGCATAGTGGACGCCCAGGTAGATGCGGCTAATGCCGATAAGGACAATCACCAGGCCAAAGCCAATCACGCAGAACCAGCGCACAAACCGGTCGCGTTCGTAGTGCCAAACCATCCAGGCGAGAAGCCCGTAGAACGCCATAGCTACCATGGAGTGTCCGGAGGGAAAGCTGTAGCCAGTCTCGGCAATAAGGCGGAATCCGTCAGGTCTGGGCCTTTGGACCAACTGCTTGAGCAGGAGGTTGAGCGCCACGGCGCACACCAGGTTCACTGCCGCGCATGCGCCAGGTCTGCGTCCTGGGGCAAATGCCTCCACAGCCAGCAGCATGACGAGAAGCACCACCGGCTGTGCCAGCTCGGAAATCGACTCCATGTACGGGGTGAGCCACGGCTGGCGTAGGCCCTGAACGAAGAGCTGGTAGGCACTAGCATCCAGCTTGGTGAGCTCGCCTTCGCCAACCTCCTCCAGAAGCCAGATAAAGACGCAGGCCGCAACTGCCGCAAGAATGAGGCGAAGGTTCTCTCGCACAAGCCTTCTAAAGGCGTGGCCCTTCTCTGCTAGATGGTCGGCCATGCAACGCCCCTTCCCGAGTACGAGGTACAAAAGAGGCGGACGCCGAAAGGCATCCGCCCCGTGCTGAGCACAAGTCTAGGGCATGCGGTTGCTGCGTGCCTCGAGCCCGCCCTTACAGGTAGGCCTCGAGCTCCTTCTTGAGCTCGGCCTTGGGCATATTGCCTACCATGGTGTGGACGGGCTTGCCGTTCTTGAACAGGATGAGCGTGGGGATGGAGACAATGCGGAACCTGGTGGCAAGGTCTGCCTCCTCGTCCACGTTGCACTTGTAGACGTCGAGCTTGTCGCTCAGCTCGCCGGAGATCTCCTCGACCACAGGGCCAAGCGCGCGGCAGGGGCCGCACCAAGAGGCCCAGAAGTCCACAAGGACGGGCTTTGCTGAGCTAGTCACAACAGAATCGAACTTGTCGGTGGTGATAGGGGTTGTAGCCATGTTTGCCTCCCAGCGGATGCGGACGCCTTCGCCCGCGGTTTCGTGTCGACACGGCTTATACCCGATTTACACTGGGTGTGACATGGGGCGCAAAATGCTATCTCCATTATCACATGTGAACGGTCGCTTGCCTTGGCGAGCGGCACCGGGGAGGACGCAATGGCAACGGAGCGGGACAGGCGTCGCAAGGCGTACGTGGAGAAGGCAAGGGCCGAGCTGTCTGGCTTGGCGGCGCGCGGCGTACGCATGGGAGGCAATGCCTTCTCTGCGGTTGTTCTAGCCAAGGGCGAGCTCTCGCCCGAGGAGCAGAACGGTGCAGAGCTCCTTTCTGGCCCGGATGGCGTAGCGCTGAGAAAGTCGCTGGCCAAGTTGGGTTACGAGCCAGAGGACTGGTGCACGATCTGCCTTCCGGAGCCGGGGAGTCCTGGTGCGCTGCCTGCCCACCTTGTGCGAGAGACGCTTGCGTCGCTCGACCCCGCGACTCTCGTATGCTGTGACGAAGCAGCGGCGCAGGCTGTGCGCGATGCCTATGCAGATGACCTTGCTGCCCTCCAGAGCTTTCCGGAGGCAATGCTTGAACCTGGTTATGTTGTCTCTGTGCGCGGGGTGCGCGTGCTCTCTCTGGGTGGCTTTGCAGATGCCCTTGGCGACCAGCACCAGAAGCAGCTCATGTGGGCTCGGCTCAAGCAGATACCTCCCTTGGGCGAACCCTTCTGACGTTCAAACAACCTCCAGACGCGGTATCCTTGAGCCGTATGCTGTCCATTGCGACAAGGAGCTACGCCATGCCAAACATTCCCGCACCCGTCGACGCCACCAAGACCGCTGCTTGGAAGGCGCTTCAGGACCACTACGACAAGCTGGTTGCAGATGGCATTAGCCTAAAGGAGTGGTTTGCCGAGGATGCAAACCGTGTGGACAAGTTCTCCTACGACCTCAACGACCTGCACTTTGATCTCTCCAAGAACCTTGTGACCGAGGAGACCGTCAAGCTCCTGTGTGATCTCGCCCGTGAGACGGGCGTGGAGGATCGTCGTACGGCCATGTTCGATGGTACCCACATCAACACCACCGAGGACCGGGCTGTGCTGCATACCGCGCTGCGTCGTCCCGCTGCAGACGCCGGGAAGCTTGTGGTGGACGGGCAGGACTGCGTGGCCGACGTCCACGAGGTTCTCGACCGCATGTACGCCTTTGCCGAGCGCGTGCGCTCCGGCGAGTGGAAGGGCGTTACCGGAAAGGCCATCAAGGACGTTGTCTCCATTGGCATTGGCGGCTCCGACCTTGGCCCGGTCATGGTGTATGAGGCCCTGAAGCCCTATGCGGACGCGGGTATTAGCGTGCGCTACGTCTCTAACATCGACCCCAACGACATTTCCGAGAAGGTCAAGGGCCTCGACCCCGAGACCACGCTGGTGATTATTGTCTCCAAGACGTTTACCACGCTCGAGACCATGACCAACGCGCGCGAGGCAAGGGCGTGGCTGCTCAACGGCCTCAAGGCTTCGGGTGCCATCGACGGTTCCGATGCTTCTGTGGCAGATGCCGTGAAGCACCACTTTGTTGCCGTTTCCACCAACCTCAAGCTGGTCGAGGACTTTGGCATTGATCCGCAGAACGCCTTTGGCTTCTGGAACTGGGTTGGCGGCCGCTACTCTGTGGACTCTGCGGTGGGTCTCTCGCTCATCATCGCCTTTGGGCCCAAGGTCTTCGAGCAGTTCCTCGCCGGCTTCCACGACGTTGACCGCTACTTCTGCGAGACGCCGCTCGAGAAGAACGTCGTGGCGCTCATGGGCCTGATCAACGTGTGGTACTCCAACTTCTTTGGCGCCGAGAGCCATGCGGTGCTTCCGTACAACCAGTACCTGCACCGCTTCCCGGCGTACCTGCAGCAGCTCACGATGGAGTCAAACGGCAAGTCTACGCGCTGGGACGGCACGCCGGTGACCACGAGCACCGGGGAGATCTTCTGGGGTGAGGCGGGCACCAACGGCCAGCACTCGTTCTACCAGCTAATTCATCAGGGCACGCACCTTATTCCCGCGGACTTCATCGCCTTTGTGAACACGCCCAACCCCGCCAAGGACGGCGAGCAGGACGTGCACGAGCTGTTCCTCTCCAACTTCCTCGCGCAGACCAAGGCCCTAGCCTTTGGCAAGACCGCAGACGAGGTGCGCGCCGAGGGTACGGCGGAGTGGATGGTTCCCGCACGCTGCTTCTCCGGCAACCGTCCTACCACGTCAATCTTTGGCGTCAAGCTTGATGCGCACGCGCTGGGCGAGCTCATTGCGCTCTACGAGCACATCGTGTTTGTCGAGGGCACGGTGTGGGGGCTTGACTCCTTCGACCAGTGGGGCGTTGAGCTGGGCAAGCAGCTTGCCAAGCAGATCACGCCTGCGTTCCACGACGACGAGGCGCTGGCGCAGCAAGACGCGTCGACCCAGGCGCTCATCGCGTTCTATCGTGCCCACAGGGAGTAGAGGGCAGCTGACCGTACCATCCCCTCCGGCGTCGTTTTGTCGCCGGAGGGCGCTATATCGCTGCGGTTACGTATGAAACGGGCCTCCGGGTGTCATTTCGTGTACATGCTGTACACGAAATGACAGAAAAACGTGTACAACGTGGGCAAACGCAGACCTGTGCAGCTAGTCCTCGTCCTAGCAGTTTCCCACGTGGACGTGCGAGAGATACTCTCGCGCCACGTCTGCCAGGCGCATTACGGTTGCTATCGGCGTGGGTTGGGTGTCGGCCATGTGCCAGCGCGGGAAGAAGCGCGTGACGTGCAGCACGATCTTCTCGCTCACGCTGGCAAGCCATTTCGCCTCCTGGCGCATGGCGGCCTCGGAGTCGCTCACGCCAGGCACCACGAGTGTTGTCACCTCAAGGTGACACGCGCTGCTCGTCCCCAACGCCTCTATGGTGTGCCGTACGTCCCCAAAGCTACCGCCCAGCTTGCGGTATCCCTCTGCCGAGAAGCACTTGAGGTCGATATTCGCCGCATCCACAAGTGGTGCCAGCGAGTCAATCACGTGGGCGCTGGCGCAGCCGTTGGACACCAGCACGTTGGCAAGGCCGGCCTTGTGGGACAGTATCGAGCAGTCCCGCACGTACTCCCAGCCAACCAGGGGCTCGTTGTACGTGTGCGCAATGCCTGTGATGCCTGGGTCGCGCCTGGCGCACTCAAGTGCAAGATCAACCAGCTCCTGCGGCAAAACCTCTCGCCAGGGAACTCCGCCCTCGCCCTCCTGTGAGATCTCGAAGTTCTGGCAGAACGGGCAGCGCATGTTGCACCCGTAGCTCCCAACCGAGAGCACTCGTGTACCAGGGTGCCATTCTGCCAGCGGTTTCTTCTCGATGGGGTCAACTGCCATGGAGGTGAGCCTGCCGTAGTTGCCCGCCACCACGTCCCCGTCCTGGCAGGTGCGCGCACGACAAAAGCCCGTTCTGCCTTCGGGAATCACGCAATGGCGCCAGCAGACGTCGCATGTTGCGCCGCGGCTCACGTGTGCCTCACAACCTCAAAGCGCTGGAGCATGCAGTTGTCGCGCTTAAGGTCTATGTGGCCCTTACCAGCGGCAATGCGTAGCTGCTCGGAGATCGTGTCCACGCCGTCGAGGTCTGGAAGGAGAAGTCCGCGTCTGCCATCTGCGGTGCTTACGATGACGCCGTAGCGCTTGGGGTCCAGCTGATCTGCGGACTCCACGGGCTCCGGTGTGCCCAGCACATCCACGTCGTAGACAAGCTCGTCCAGCTCCTCGGCCGTGACCGGCGGGAAGCGCGGGTCGTGTCGCCCGGCAGAGATGGCGTTCGCGCAGATCTCCTCGGCAAGGTTGTCCTGAACCGGCGCGATGGTGCCAATGCACCCGCGCAGCTCGCCGTCCTTCTTGAGTGAGACAAACGCGCCCGCGTGGGTAGATAGCAGCTCCGAGGGCAGGTTGGGCTGCTCGTCCGGCGAGATGCGGCGGCGCTCGCGCACGTAGGTCTCGAGCGAGAGACGGGCCAGCGATACGTACGGGTCCTCCGCCGCCTTGCGGCGGGCCAGGTCTGCCTTGTGGAAGGCCTCGTACTGCTCGAGAAGCGCGCGACTCTCATCTGCGCCCTCCTCTCCCACGGGCGTAAAGGCCGCAACGCCATATCCCACGCCAAAGGGGCCCTCATAGGAGAGAAGCTCTGGCTTGATGGCGGTTCGGTCAAGCGCGCCCGCCATGATTTGGAAGCTGCGCAGGCCGCACTCTGCCGCGCGCTCAGCAAAGCCGCGGTCCATCGTGAGCAGGGGCAGAAGGTCGCCGGAGGAGAAGGCCCGCGTAACCTTCTCGTCAAACTGCGGCCCTTCGGGCGCAAAGCCGTATGGCCCGCTCTCGAGCAGCTTGTGCGAGAGGTCGCCAGAGGCTACGTAGACCACGCGCCGGCCAAGCTCGCGAGCCGTGCGCTGCACCAGCATGCCCATGCGGTAGTGATCTTTGGGCGAGAGGCCCGAGATGCCCATATGCACTACCTGGAAGTCCTTGGTGTGTCGTTGGATGAAGTGGAGTGGAATCATGGTGCCGTGGTCGAGCGTTGGGTCCCTCTCGCCCTCGCAGCCGGCCGAGATGCCCTCCTGCTTGCAGGCGCGCGCCAGGGTGCGAACAAACTCCTGGTCATAGACGGCCTCGTAGCGAGCCTGCGGCGCGCCAAACATCGAGAAGCCGCCCTGCGCTCCACGTCCAGGGGAGATATGGATGTAGTCCGCGTACATGGTGGCGTGCGGACTCGAGATGACCACCGTGTCCGGCGCAAGCTCGGCTATGCGGCGGCCCACCTCGTCATATGCGGCAATGGTGGCAGAAATCTTCTCCTTGCCAGAACCCACCCCGGGAATGATGAGCGGCGGGTGCGGAACGGCGAATGCGGCAACAATGCTCATGGCAGGACCTCCTTGGTCGCTACCAGAGTCAATACCCGTTGTGTCGGCTTACGCGCACCAGTTTCGGCGTTCGGGTGCTGGATGGCGCCGCGCGTTGGCGGCGGAAGATGCTTCTCGGGTTAGTGTTTGCTCTTCTTGGGCTCGTGGTCGAGAAGGAAGCGAACAAGCGCCTGGTAGCGGCCTTCGCTCATGGGTGCGCGCGGAATATAGATGCAGCGCTTGTTACCAAAGTCGGCAACAGTTGCCTCGTTGCTCGAGCGGGAGTGCTTAAGCTCGGAGAGAGGGTATTCGACCACGCGGTCGTCGGGCCCCTCCTCGACCACCTTGTCCTCGGTCACCACGATGTGGTGGCGGTTGTCCTCGCCAACAAGCCCCAGCGTGCTCTTGCGCGCCAGAAAGGTGGCAAAGCGGCTCCAGTTGGTGGTGATGGAAGACGTTACGACGGCGATGACCAGCAGAGCCATAGTGAGCACTATGTTCTCGCTCATGGTTACCAGAACCAGGATGAGCAGTGCAAGCGAGAGAATCGCAGCGCCGTTGAAGAGGTCCTTCATGCGGTCGGGGCCATAGAGGTTGGCTGCGCGGGCCAGCTCGTACTCGTTCATGTCATAGGTGAGGGAGAAAAGCGGCTTGCCGTACTTCTCGTCTAGCTTTGATTGGCGAACGGCTTCCTCGCTTGCCTTACGAGCCTTTGCGCTGGGCTTCTTAGCCATGGTTCCTCCTTGCTGCCTTCACATACGTGCAGCATGGTAGCGCATTGGGGCACGTAAAGCGGGCGCCGACGTGTGGGGTTTGCCGGGCTGAGCCTGGGGTTGTGGGCAAATTGTCTGCTGCGTGTGCTTCTCCGATGAAAAGAACCGTTCGCGCCTGCGGCGTGGTTGAGGTGCGCGCGTTGGGGAATGATATATAGCGAGCAGAGGAGCGCGGCGTGACTGGCATGGGCCTTGCGCTGCGACCTGCGTGAGCTTTAAACAGCTTGGCAGCTGCCAAAAGTGGGGGCCTTCGGATCCGATCAATCCGTGGGCCCTCGTCCATTATCGCCGAGAACCTCGTGTCTTACTTCGTGGAGATCGAGTGGAACTCGTAGTCGTGGATGTGCCGCGAGATCGAATACTCAAACGGCCGGCCGTCATCGAGGTATCCCACCTGCTCGACCTCGAGCAGCGGCTCGCCCTCGGGGACGTTGAGCCGCTTGCGCTCCTCGGCCGAGGGCATGACGGCACGAATGATGCGGTGCGCGCTGGCGATTTTGAGGCCAAGGTCTTTCTCGATAAACGAATAGATCGAGGTCTGCACGTTCTTGAGTTTGAGGTCCGTCACCACGTCGATGGGCATATAGGTGTACTCGATGACGCGGGGCTTCTCGTTTGCGCACCTCACACGGCACACATGGTAGGTAAACGAATCGTCATCCACATCGAGCGCCTCGGCCACGTGGTGCGGCGGACGCACAACGGAGAAGTCGTAGACCACGGTTTGTACGGATTCGCCGCGTGCCTGGTGCTCGGCGAGAAAGCCTGTCATCTGGCCGGAAGTGTCGTTTGCGTCGGCGGCAGAGGTTGAGGTCTCGACCTTCTTCACGAACGAGCCAGATCCGCGCCGGCGCGAGATGAGCCCCTGCGCCTCAAGCTCGCCCAGGGCCTTGTTGATGGTGATCTTGCTCACGTCGTACTGCTCGCACAGCTTACTTACCGAGGGAAGTTGAGAGTAGGCCGGGTACGTCCCGTTCTTAATTGCCAGGCGCAGGTCATCAATGACGATTTGATACTTGAGCACGTTCTCGCCCCTCTCGGTAATAGACATGTCAACTGTAAACCGAGTACCTGCCTCTAGCAGCCCGTACTACCGTACACCTCCAAATATCTACCGTTTAAAGCAAACCTGTTTCCAATCTAGACAAAACAGCTATGCAAAGATAATCTGACATGTGAGATTAAGAACAAGCACATGTTAACCTGTCACTCAACATCCGGCCAAGGCCGGAAGGGAAGGGGGGTAAGCAAGCGGTGGCACAGCAGACCTATAAGCTGCCGGACGACTTCTTCTTTGGCGCTGCGATGTCTGGCCCACAGACCGAGGGACACTGGTGTGACGGCGGCAAGATCGAGAACCTGTGGGACACCTGGTCAAACCTCAGGATCGAGGACTTCCACAACCGCGTTGGCTCCTACGCGGGGGACGACTTCACTAATCGTCGTCACGATGATCTGGTGCTTCTCAGGTCCCTGGGACTCACCTCGGTGCGCACGTCTATCCAGTGGAGCCGTCTTCTTGACGCGGACGGCAACATCAACCCCGAGGGCGAGAAGTACTACCACGAGCTCTTCGCCGATGCTCGCGAGGTGGGCATCGAGATGTTCGTGAACCTCTACCACTTTGACATGCCCACGTACCTCTTTAGGCGCGGTGGCTGGGAGAACCGCGAGGTTGTCGAAGCGTACGCGCACTACGCAGGCAAGGCGTTCCGTGCCTTTGGCAAGGAGGTTCGTTACTGGTTCACGTTCAACGAGCCCATCGTCGAGCCCGACCAGCGCTACACCAACGGCGTGTGGTACCCGTTCATCAGGAACTACGCGCGTGCCCGTGCGGTGCAGTACAACATCTCGCTGGCGCACGCGCTTGCCGTTCGTGAGTACCGCGCAGCAAAGGAGGAGGGCTACCTTCTCGACGACTCGCGCATTGGCCTTATCAACTGCTTCACCCCGCCCTACACGCGCGAGAATCCCAGCGCGGCGGACCTTGAGGCCGTGCGCATGACCGATGGCGTGTGCAACCGCTGGTGGCTTGACCTGGTGACCAAGGGCGAGCTGCCCCAGGATGTCATCGACACGCTGGCCTCGCGTGGCATCGAGCTGCCCGCCCGCCCGGAGGACAAGCTCATCCTGGCCGACGGCAAGGTGGACTGGCTTGGCTGCAACTACTACCACCCCGAGCGCGTCCAGGCTCCTGCCCAGGATACGGACGAGAACGGCATCCCCAAGTTCGCCGATCCGTACGTTTGGCCCGAAGCCGAGATGAACAAGAGCCGTGGCTGGGAGATCTATCCCAAGGGCCTCTACGACTTTGCCATGAAGGCGCGCGACGAGTACCCCGAGTTGGAGTGGTTTGTCTCCGAGAACGGCATTGGCATCGAGCGCGAGGACCTCAAGAAGGACGAGAACGGCGTCATCCAGGATGACTATCGCGTGGACTTTGTCCGTCGTCACCTGGAGTGGATTGCCCGTGCGATCCAGGATGGCGCCAAGTGCCGCGGTTACCACTACTGGGCCGTCATCGACAACTGGTCCTGGGCCAACGCATTCAAGAACCGCTACGGCTTTGTCGAGGTTGACCTTGAGGACAACTACAACAGGCGGCTCAAGAAGTCTGCCGCCTGGCTCAAGCAGGTAGCTACGACCCACGTGGTCGACTAGTTTTCTGGTAGCAAGATTGGAAAGGGGAGAGAACATGGCCGAGGACACCGCCGAGAAAAAGTCATTTCTCGACAGCTTTGCGGAAGTATCTGCAAAGGTAGGCAACCAGGTTCACCTGAGGAGCCTGCGCGACGCATTTGCGACCGTCATGCCCATCTACATCCTGGCGGGCATCGCAGTTCTTATCAACAACGTTGTGTTCCCGCTGTTCCTTACGGGAGACGCACTTTCCAACGCCCAGTACTGGGGCAATGCAGTTACCCAGGGCACGCTCAACGTTGCAACGATTGTGCTCGCGGGCATCATTGGATACTGCCTCGCCAAGAACAAGCGCTTTGAGAACGCCATCGCCTGCGTAGTTATTGGCATCGCAGCCCTGTGCATCATGATGCCCCAGAGCGTGAACAGCGCCGCGGCATCCATCCAGGACTTCACCGAGCTCACCTACAAGAGCACTACCGACAAGGACGCGGAGCCCTACACCGTGACGCGCGAGGAGGTCGAGTCTGGTCTCGCCATCCCCGAGGGCTATGAGATCTCTTCCGTTGGCTCCAACAGCGTCTCCAACGTGTTCACCAAGACCTACACCGGCACCAACGGCCTGTTTGGCGCCATCATCATTGGCCTTGTTGCCACCACCGTGTTCATCAAGCTCTCCCAGAACGAGAAGCTTCGCGTGAACCTGGGCGAGGGGATTCCACCCGCGGTTGCAGACTCCTTCAACACCATGATCCCCATGCTCATCACGCTTGCCATCTTTGGCCTTATCGCTGCGTTGCTCCACGGCATCTGGGCAACCGACCTCATGACGCTGATCAACACCTGCATCGCCGCCCCGCTCAAGGGCTTCGTGAACGCTGGCCCCTGGTTTGTCATCCTGGTCTACACGCTGGCCAACCTGCTCTTCTGCCTGGGCATTCACCAGTCCACGATCTCTGGCGTGCTTGCTGAGCCCATCCTCACCATCCTCATCACCGAGAACATGGCCATGTTCGCCGCCGGCGAGCCCATCCCCGCGGACCACTACATGAACATGCAGATTATCAACACCTTCGCCCTTATCGGCGGCTCTGGCTGCACGCTCATGCTCCTTGCTGACACGTTCCTGTTCTCCAAGAACAAGGCCTCGAAGGACATCGCCAAGCTGGCCCTACTCCCCGGTATCTTCAACATCAACGAGCCCGTCATCTACGGCTACCCCATCGTGTACAACCTGCCCCTGATCATCCCGTTCGTGCTCGTCCCCGACCTGTTCATTGGCCTGACCTACGCACTCACTTGCGCCGGCATCCTGGCTCCCTGCGTGGTCATGGTTCCCTGGACCACCCCGGTCTTCATCTCCGGCTTCCTGGCTGTGGGCGGTGGCACCGCTGGTGTGGTTGCAACCATCTGGCAGGTCATCGAGTTTGCGCTTGGCATGCTTATCTACCTGCCGTTCATGAAGGTTTCCGAGCGCGCTCAGGCCAAGCAGGCCGAGCTCGCCAGCGCGGAGGCCTAGCGAAGGGCTACGTTCTACCGTGATCTTCCCGGCCGGCGCGAGGTCGTGCCACGGCTCGCGCCGGTCGGGAACGCGCCAAGTCCACTGCGGCGGGCGCGGCGCGCCCACGCGCCAAACCCCTGTGGGCAAGGCGCACCAAGAGAGGGATAGGGAAGTTGCCCCGTCGTGAGGGCAGCGAGGCTAAAGAAGAGGGAGTTTCACCATGAAGACCATTCTGCTCGCCTGCAACGCAGGTATGTCCACAAGCCTTCTCGTGCAGAAGATGCAGAAGGAGGCCAAGGCCCAGGGGCTGGACGTCCAGATCAAGGCCAATCCGCTGAACAAGGCACTCGAGATGATCGACCAGGCCGACTGCCTGCTCCTTGGCCCCCAGATTGCCTATGCCAAGAAGGAGGCCGTCGAGGCCGCAGGCGACAAGCCCGTTGCCGTCATCGCGATGGTCGACTATGGCCGCATGAACGCCAAGAAGATTCTCGATGATGCCATGAAGTTGATGAGCGAGTAGGGCTTGGCGTCCAGGTGCAACGCGGGACACGACATCACTTCTTTCAAACAGGCGCGGAAGCGCGCGGAAGGGGACGACATGGCAAACGAAGACGAGAACCTCGAGGCATCCCAGGAGGCGGCGTTCCAGATTATCGCCACCGTGGGCTCGGCAAAGTCGCAGTACATCGAGGCAATCCAGAAGGCTAAAGAGGGCGATATCGCTGGAGCTAAGGCCCTCATCGAGAGCGGCAACAGAGACTTCAACGAAGGACACACCGCGCACCTGTCGCTCCTCCAGCAGTCTGCCATCGACAACAAGAACGTGACCTTCTCGCTCATTCTTGTCCACGCGGAGGACCAGCTTATGCAGGCCGAGTCGTTCCGCATCATCGCGGAGGACTTCATCGACGTGTACGAGAAGCTCAACGCCAAGAGCTAGCCCAAGACCCATCCGGGAGAGCTTTGATTGCCTTGCCCCTCCCTCTTGTGCCCGCCAGTTCCCTCACTGGCGGGCGATTTTTCTCTGCGACGGGTATGTGGTGGGTGACACTTGCAGTGGGGCCGTGAGGCCGCTCGGCGGACCCTCCGCTTTGTCGCGTTTTCGTGGCGCGAGGGTGACGTGGCATCTTCTTTGGTACAGTGTTCTCCAGCGCGTTGGATGGGTGCGGGTGACGCAACACCTCGAACCTGGTCAGGGCCGGGAGGCAGCAGCCATAAGGGGCCTCTGGCGGGCACCCGTTCCCATCGAGCGCGCTGTTTGATCTGCCCCATGGGTCGTGGGCTGCCACGGTCGTTGGGGCTTTTTTGTAGCCCGCTTGCTGGACGGCACTCTCGCCTGAACTGGGAGCCTTCATGGGATTTGTCGACTTCATCGCCAACCTGCTGCGCGATCCGCGTGCTGCCATCGCCGGCTGGATTGCGGCTGGCCCTGTCACCGCGTACGGCTTTGTGTTTCTCATCATCTTTATCGAGACGGGCGTGGTGTTCTTCCCGTTCCTGCCGGGCGACTCGCTGCTGTTTGCCTCGGGATTCTTTGCGCAGGGCGGCGGGTTTAACATCTTTGCGCTTCTCGGCGTGGCGTGGGCTGCGGCCATCCTGGGCGACCAGTGCAACTTCATGATTGGTCACCTCTTTGGTACGCGGATTGTGGCCTCGGGCAAGGTCAAGGCCATGACGCCCGAGCGCATGGAGAAGAGCGAGAAGTTCCTGGAGAAGTGGGGCCACGTAGCCATTTTCCTCGGGCGCTTCTTCCCGTTCATTCGCACGTTCGTGCCGTTTATCGCCGGCATGGGCGGCATGCACTGGCACAACTTTGTGATCTTTAACGTGCTGGGCGGCATCACGTGGTCCACGCTGTTCACGCTGCTGGGGTACTTCTTTGGCGGTATTCCCGCAGTGCAGGAGCACTTCGAGCTAGTGGTCGTGGGCATCATCCTGGTGTCCGTGATCCCTGCGGTTGTCGGAGCGATTCGCGCACGCATCAACGCGCGGAAGTCTGCCACCGCGGAGTAGCGCGCCAGGGGCCGCTGGCGCCGCCTGTTGTGGTGGATTATCACTGCTGTGGCTGTTGTCGCGCTTTTCGAACGTTTAAGGCGACCTAACTGGCGAAATCTCGCGGCATTGACTTGCTACCGCGTCCGCCGAACGTTTAGGCGGGTCTAACCGTTCGGATTTTTCCTAAATGGCGAGAATTCGCGGCGTTGGCCGGAAGATCGTGGGCAGCTGTCTTTGGCCCCAAGCGCGTGCAGCCCGGTATTCAAAGACCCAAAGCCTCAGTGAGCCATTGGTTGGACCGGTAAAGATCACAACCTGCCATTTGTGCCCGTTGAAACGCAACTTATGACGAGAGAACGAGCGCTTAACGCTCAGGTTCTATTCTCAGACTGCGCGGCACCTCTCCCACATCCCAATAGGCGCCGCCGCGGCATCCGGCTCTCTCCTCCCATTCCCTCCGGATGCATCCCGCGAGGGGCCTAGCGCTGAGGCTGGGCCCCGTTTTCTATTTTAAAGGGTCCTGCGCGGGTTGTCGCCCGGCTGACCTGAAGCTCTCGGCACTAACGGGCAGAAATTCGACGTTTCTTTCGTTTAGAACGACGTTATGTATTGTATTTTGACCCGACAGCGCAAGCCATTCGTGCAACGGCAGGAATGCCGAGGACCGCCGCTGGTGCCGGCCTACTCCGGCTGCGGGATAACCGCATCTACGTAGAACACGTGGCCGTTGGTGCCGCAGGTAATCGCTCCACCATGGGCTTCCACAATCGTGCGCATGGAGCGGAACCCGTACCCATGGTTGAGCGGATCTCCCTTGGTCGAGACGGGCGTGCCATCCTTCATGCGCACGCTCCCGTCAAAGTAGTTCTCCTCGTGTATTGTTGCCATGCCCGCTGCAGACCGAACGTTGAGAGAGACGATCCGCTCGGTGGGGTCATCCAGCCGCTCGACCGCCTCTATCGCGTTGTCCAGCAGGTTGCCAAAGAGTGAGTAGAGCTCTGCGTTCGAGAGAAACCTCAAGGCGGAGCCATCGGCAACGCAGTCAAACTCGATGCCCTTACCTTCGCAGTGCAGGCGCTTCTCGGAAAGAATGGTGTCTATGCCCTCGTTTCCCGTCTGCACCTTGGAGTCGTAGACATCGACCTCGCGCGCAATATCTGCGAGAACCGCGGGGTCTACGCTGGCGCCGCTACCCGGGAAATGGCGAATCTGGTGCCGGATGTCGTGGCACTTCATGTTGATGGCCTCGATAGTCTCGTGGCTCATCTGGTACTGCCGCTCGCGGTCGCTCATGAGACGCGCGGTAGCCGCTGCCTCCACCTGGAGCCTCCTGTTAAAGAGCAGCTCGTACTCGAGGTAGAGCACAAGAAGGCATACAGAGAGGTGAGCAAAGGAGATGATGAGGACATATGTGATGGGGATGCCGTATCTCAGGAGGTTCTTGCTGGCAATGTCAAATGCGATGTTGAAGAAGATAACGACCGCCAGTAGAAGAAGAGCTGTCCGGTCTTCCACGAGCGTCAGGCCCTGCTTGCGTATGGGTCGTACGAACAACAGGTAGAAGCCAAGGATTACAGTTGCGAAGACAACAAAGTTAAGTGCGGTCGGCTTGCTTCCGGGTGCCTGCATACCCGTACCAAGACAGATTCCAATGAAATCCCGCGTTCCTGCAGCAAGGTTCTGTGCGGAGTAAGCAGCAGAAGCGCAAAAGAGCGCCGTCCAGAGCGTGGCCTCAAAGCAGACGGCAACTATGCACATCATGAGAAGGACAAACGTCGAGAAGAACGCCACCTGCGTTAGCAACGACGCGAGCCTTTCTCCGCCAGAAAGCACAAGGTTACGCCCATTGAACCACGTGAACAGGAAGTAGAAGGCAAAGCCAGAAACCGTAATGACTGCACGCCATGAAAAGCTGGTCCTTTTCGGCAGCGCGGTAGCAAGAAGCCCCAGGGGCACAAGAAAGCCTAGGGTTGAGAATAGCGCGTGAATCGTGTCAATAAGGGGTGTCATGAGTTGCTCCCCCCATAGTAGTGAGCTATGGCCTCAAGGGCTGCCTTGCGTTTGGGCCGGCTAATTACATAGACTCCGCCGTCAGAGGTGTGAACGTCGGAGCCACGTATTGTGCGCACGTGATCCATGTTCACTAGGGCGCTGCTTGATATCTGGACGAACGAAGTGCCTGCAAGCTCCTTGGCAAGTGCGCTCAGCGTTCCTCGTGCCAGCGTCTCGCGGTTGTCGGTGAGGTGGTATGCAAGGTTGTGGCCTTGCACGTCAATGGCTGTGATGTCGCTCACCGGGATAACAGATACGCCGCCTTTCTCCTTGATGATTACGCTTCTGCCGATGGTTCGCCTAAGCACGCGGACCGCGCGGTCCATGCGCAGAGAGAAGCTGTGGTAGCTCACGGGCTTTACGATGAAGTCGAGGGCGTCCACCTCGTAGCTCCGCGCGCCGTACTGCGCGAGGCTTGTCACAAAGATGAGTTGCGTGCGCTGGTCGTGATCGCGGGGAATCTCGGCGGCCTCCATGCCGCTTACCCCTGGAAGCCCGATGTCCATAAAGACAAGGTCGACGTCCGGCCGCTTGGAGAGAAAGTTAACGGCTGAGGTCATGGCAGAGACCTCAAAGCGCTCGCCGCGTTCGGTGGCGTAGCGCGAGAGAAGCGCACGCAGGTGTTCCGCCTCTTGAGGCTCGTCCTCAACAACAAGCACGCGAATTGCGGCCGCCCGTTCGGCGCCATCCGGGACGCGTGTCTCGTCCGACATGCCGTCTGCCTTGCCATTTGGACCGCCCACCACTGCCCTTGCCATCGTCCCCGCCGTTTCCTCAACAGATTTCGCCAACAAATCTGAACCCCAGGGCACCAATCGTACCTTGAGGCACAGCGGCAGGCACTCTTCTCCGGGGCCCGGCCAGGCAAGGAGCTTGCGTGTCTGCCGCAATGATAGCAAGCGGGTGAGAGGGAAGGAAAAGAACATGAGTGGGATGACGAGGAGAAACTTCATAGGAAGTGTTGCTGTTGGCGCAGGAGCGGCTGCGCTTGCGGGCTGCGGCTCTACGAGTACGCAGAGTGCGGCAGGCGACATGGGATCGAGTGTTCCCAGCGCCGACAAGTACCCCATCGACCCGGACGGCTCCGACGTCCAGGCAAAGTGGACGAGCGAGGAGACCCGCGACGGCTGGACCCGCTACACCAACCCGGACGGTGGTCCCGAGATTGGCGTTATGGACACTGCGCGCATGATTCAGGTGGACGGCCTTGCCTTCCGCGACATGGACGGTGATGGCAAGCTCTCGCTCTTTGAGGACTGGCGCCAGAGCGCAGATGATCGCGCGGAAGACTTGGCAAGCCAGCTTACCGCCGAGGAGTGCGTGCAGCTCATGTGGCATGGCGGCGTGCAGGGAACGCCGGATCAGCCTGGCGTGAAAACGGACCCCAACGACACGAGCCTTATCGACAAGGGCTCCTGTGCAGGCGTTTCTCGTCTTACCCCCAATGACGAGTCGTACGCGTCGGCTATCTCGTGGATTAACGGCATCCAGGAGAAGTGCGAGAAGCGCCCCCACGGCATCCCGTACATTTGCTCCACCGACCCCTACTCGACCCTTGGCATCCCCTCGACCGTTGGGCTCGCTCCGGCCATGGATAAAGATCTGTGGCGCAAGGCTGGCATGTGGATTGGCCGTGCCTGGAGCGCAATGGGCATCCGCTGCGAGCTTGGCCCGCAGGTAGACCTCTACACCAACCCCACCACGTCGAGACTCCCCGGAGCCGAGACCGAGGACCCCGCTCTTGACCGCGACTTCACCGCTGCCTTTGCTGGCGGAATGCAGTCGACCTGGGGCGACGATGAGGCTACTGATGACCAGGGCTGGGGCAAGGATTCCGTTGCCACCATGCTCAAGCACTTTGTGGGCGCCGGTGCCATCGAGGGTGGTCGCAACGACCACGGCGACACTGGCAAGTACGATGTCTTCCCTGGTGACAACTACAAGGCGCACCTCATCCCGTTCCTGGACGGCGGAATGAAACTCGATTCCAAGACCGAGCAGATGGCGGCCGTGATGCCCAACTACGGCATCCCCTTCTCCACGGATGCTGAGTATGGCCTGCGTGTTGGTGGTGGCCTCAACAAACAGCAGCTCTCCATTCTCCGCAATGCAGGCTGGGAGGGTATGGTCTGCACGGACTGGGGAATTATCACGAGCGGCCGTGGTACCGAGAACATGGACGAACAGGGGCGTTATCGCCTGATGATTGATGCCTCCGTTGACCAGTACGGTGGCGGCTTTAAGCCCGAGGAAGTCGGCGACCCCGTCTACGAGCAGATGGAGAAGGACCTCGGCGAGGACGAGGCGCTCGCCCGCGTGCGTGAGTCCGCCAAGCGTATTCTGCGGCTAATGGTGAACGTCCAGCTCTTCGACCAGCCCTACTCCGATCGCAGCAAGGCCAAGGAGGTCCTTGAGAGCACGGCGGCGGCAGACTTTGCCGAGGAGTGCAACGAGAAGTGCATCATCATGCTCAAGAACAAGGGTGGGCTCATCTCGAAGAACGGTTTGGGTGACAAGCCCAAGGTCTACATTCCGCAGCTCTTCACGCCCTCCTCTTCGAGCTTCTTTGGCACCACGCCTGCGAGCATTGCGCCGTGCTTTGACATTGACGTGGCGAGCAAGTACTTCGACGTGGTCACTGATGAGGTTGGTGACCCCACCGGCGCACCCCTCGATGGCGAGACGGACCCGCAGTATCAGGAGTCCGACATCACGCGCCTCTCTGACTTCTCGGGCGTTGACTACGCCCTTATCAAGATTAAGAACCCGCAGGATGCCTATGACGGTGTCATGGGTGCAACGTCGATGTTTGGTGCTGGACCCGATGACGAAATTACCTATGTGCCCATCTCGCTGCAGTACCGTCCGTATACCGCCGATGGCAGCAGCGTGCGTCAGACGTCACTTGCCGGCGACCCTGTTGACGGCAAGACGTGGTACGAGCATGGGACCGAGAGCGGCGTGGAGATGACAAATCGCAGCTACTACGGTCAGTCGACCTATGCCACCAATGAAAGTGAGCTTGACCTTGTGCTGGACACCAAGGCAAAGCTGCCTGAGTCCGCTAAGCTCATCCTTGTAATTGAGGCGGACCACCCCATGGTCTTCTCCGAGATTGAGCCTCTGCCGACGCCATTCTCATGACGTGGGCGGGCGATGCCGGCCCCAGCGGCACCGGGTTCAACATTCCGGATGCCTCTATTGCCAAGATCATTACTGGTGAGGTTGAGCCCAGCGGCCTTCTCCAGTTCCAGATGCCCAAGGACATGGATACCGTGGAGTCCCAGCTTGAGGACGTACCCCGCGACATGGATTGCTACACGGACTCCGAGGGCAACACCTACGACTTCTGCTACGGGCTCAACTGGAGCGGCGTGATCGACGACGACCGCACCAAGACCTACAAGGTCGCGCCGCTGACCAAGCCGGAGACCGAGGTCAAGCCCGACAAGGCATAGCCTCCGGCGGTAACGATGCTTGTGGCGAGGGGCTCGCAGCCGTTGTGGCTGCGGACCCCTCGGCTGTATTGGACCCATGGCGGGTTGTCGGCCGGCTGACCTGAAACCCGCTCGCCGCTAACGGGCAATAATTCGACATTTCTCTCGTTTAGAACGACGTTATGTATCTGATTTTGACCCGACAGCATCAGCGGGACTCCCTGCCCATCGCCAATGGTGTCAGGCAAACGACCACTTGCGCCAAATGGGAGAGGCACAGCCCGCGGAGCCGTATTGTATGGTCTGACGACAACCTCCCTATGCCGTCTTGCACCAACGTCCGGGACTCTCCCTCCCGTTTACGGCCCGGACGCGTCAGAGCTAGTGGGGTCCCGGTGTGCATCCGGGCCCCACTTTTTCCATGGCTACAAGGACCTGCGGTCGAGCCATCCGCACATACGTGCTGCTACGCCGTCGTGGTTGTTCTTCTCGTCCTCATCGCGCGGGGTTGCGCCGCGGACAACACGTCAGGTCAGGCGCAACCCAATCGCAAACGGGCTGCTGGCGAACCTCGATAACCCAGGCGAGTGGATTCGTTCTACAACCAGCGAGGTCATAGGCCCAGAGTTCGAGATAGGCCAGTGACGCCGGCGCTAGCAGATGCCGCTGCTGGGCAGCAACTGCAATTTGCGACGGATAAATGACCGGATGCGACCCTCTTTGGTGTCGCGCACGACCGCTGCCTACCCTTATCGTCGAACAAGCGGCCCTCGGGCCGGAGGGAACGTTAGGGGAGTGGGGAATGGCTAAGAACACTACGAGAAGGAAGTTTATCGGTTCTACCATCGCGTCGGTAGGCCTTCTGGGCGTCACTGCCGCAGCCAACGTGGCGGCGAACAAGTTCAGCTCGCTGCTTGACCACTACGTGGGTGGCCGCCCCGCTACGGTCGAGAAGGTCGAGGGCTCCGAGGGTTGGGACGCGGAGTACTACACCGCGGACTACCGTGGCCGCAACCAGGCGACCGAAGCCGCCAACGAGCTGGTCACCGAAATCGAGGGCGAGGGTATCGTCCTCATGAAGAACGATAACGCCGCGCTGCCGCTCTCCACGTCCGAGACCGTGAGCATGCTCGGCCGCTATGCAGCGGATCCCGTTTATGGTGGTGCTGGCTCCGGTACCGTTGACGCCAACTCCTGCATCAATTTCTACCAGGGCATCAGCCAGGCAGGCTTCACCATCAACGACACCGCCTACAACTGGATCAACGACAACTACTCAAACTACGCCAAGGCCGCCATCACCATGGACAAGCCGTCCACGGCCTCCTACTACATTGGCGAGATTCCCTGGTCCGACTACAGCTCCGACGCCCAGGCGTCCATTAACGGCACCGTTGGCCTGGTCTTCATTGGCCGTGGTGGTGGCGAGGGCGGCGACCTCTCGCGCAACCTCAAGGCAGATGTGGAGTCCGGCGTCTCCGAGAACTTCACCGCCAACAGCGAGACGGCCAACTACGAGGATGGCCAGCACGAGCTTGAGCTTACGGTCGAGGAGAAGAGCGTCATCGCGGCTGCAAAGGCGGCGTGCACCAAGGTCATCGCGGTGCTCAACCTCTCCACGTCGATGGAGCTTGGCCCGCTCGTCTCTGGCGACTACGCGGTCGATGCGATCCTCGAGGTTGGCTCGATCGGCGCCACCGGCGCGGCAGCCCTTGGTCAGGTCCTCGCCGGTACCGTGAACCCCTCTGGCAGGACCACAGACATTTGGGCCGCAGACTTCACGGCTGACCCCACGTTCAAGAACTTTGGCGGCAAGCGCTACACCGACATCGAGGGCTACTATCCCGAGAAGTCCACGGGCAACGCCTACTTCGTGGAGTACGCCGAAGGTCTCTACTACGGCTACCGCTACTACGAGACCGCTGCCGTCGAGGCCGAGGCGGGCAACTATGCCGGCTTCGACTACGACAAGGCCGTCGTGTTCCCGTTTGGCTACGGCCTTTCGTACACCACGTTCTCCCAGACGCTCGACTCCGTGAATGCGGACGACGAGAAGGTCAAGGTCGAGGTCACGGTTTCCAACACGGGTTCCGTTGCCGGCAAGGACGTCGTAGAGGTGTACTACTCGGCCCCCTATACCGCAGGCGGGCTCGAGAAGGCAGCCGTCGTGCTGGGCGGCTTCGCCAAGACTGACGCGCTTGACCCCGGTGCGAGCCAGCAGGTCACCATCGAGTTCCCCGTGCGCGACATGGCCTCCTACAGCTCCGACGAGCAGGCGTACGTGCTCGACGCGGGCGACTACGTCATCAGCCTCCGCACCGACTCGCACACCGTCGTGGACCAGAAGACCGTATCCCTGTCGGCCAAGAAGTACACGACCGACTCCGCCACCGAGGCGCAGATCACCAACAAGTTCGACGACATGACGGAGTACATGAAGAAGAACGTCAAGACCATGTCCCGCAAGGACTTCAAGGGGACCTTCCCCGAGGCCGCTGCCGACAAGAGCGCGGCAGACTGCGGCGTGGAGCTTGTCGAGTGGAAGCTCGAGGACCACGAGGACACCAACGCCGCCATGCCCACCACCGGTGCGGACAACGGCCTGCAGCTCATCGACATGCGCGGGCAGGACTTTGACTCCGAGGCGTGGAATGACATTCTCGACCAGCTCTCGGTTGAGGAGATGGCCACCTGCCTGAACGACGACGCCTACAACACCCCCGAGGTCGAGTCCGTGGGCAAGCCCGCAACGGTAGAGCCCGACGGCCCTGCCGGCTTCACCTCGCTCACCGGTCCCACCGGCAACTGCTCCTACTGCTCCGAGGTCGTTATGGCGCAGACTTGGAACGTGGAGCTCATGCACCGCATGGGCCAGATGGTTGGCCAGGAGGCCCTGGCCTCTGCGTACAACGGTTGGTACGCGCCGGCCATGAACACGCACCGCTCGCCCTTCGCCGGCCGCAACTTCGAGTACTACTCCGAGGACCCGCTGCTTGCCGGCAAGATTGGCGCGGCAGTGGTGAGTGGTGCCGCCGAGAACGGCTGCTATGCCATGATCAAGCACTTCGCGATGAACGACCAGGAGTCCTACCGCGTGCAGCACGTCTGCACCTGGGCCACCGAGCAGGTTGCGCGCGAGATCTACCTGCGTCCGTTCGAGACCACCGTCAAGGAGGCCACTTACGAGATGAAGTACATCTCGGACGACAAGGGCACCGTCTCGACCAAGACCATGCCCGGCTGCACCGGTGTGATGAGCTCGTTCAACTACGTTGGCGCCGAGTGGGCCGGCGGCCGCAAGAGCCTGTGCACTGGCGTCCTGCGCGACGAGTGGGGCTTCAAGGGCATGGTCATCACGGACTTCAACCTGTATGACTACATGAACAAGACCCAGGCCCTTCTCGCTGGCACGGACCTCGAGCTTACCTACTCCGCCATGACCGGCGAGTATGACGGCACCAACACGGCAACGGTTGTCTCGGCCATGCGCGAGTCCATGCACCGCGTGCTCTACACCGTTGCCAACTCCAACGCCATGAACGACATGGTGCCGGGCTCCAAGATCACCTACGGCGTTGCCCCGTGGCAGTACGGCGTGTGGGGCGGCTCTGCGGTGCTCGTTGCGCTTGCGGCGTTCTTCGGCTACAAGGCCGTCAAGAACCACAAGCTCATGGGCACCGAGGGCAAGGATGCTGAGGCCGACGTCCCCGAGGTCAAGAAGGGCGACAAGAAGGCGTCTGACGAGAAGTAACAAGGCAGTTCTACTCGCATAAAGCAGGCGGCCCGTCCCCGGGTGGGGGCGGGCCGCCTTTGTGTGAAGTGCCTTCTCGCCTTAGAACGCGGGGAGGACGTCTTGGTCGTACGTGTCGGAGAGGTACTGCTTGAAGTCATCGCTTGTGAGGACACTGACCAGCGCGGCAATGCGGTCGTCGTCCTTCTTGTCCGGCGTGGTCACAATGTAGTTGGCGTACTGCTCTACGGCCTTGCCGTCCTTGGACTCCACGGCCACGGCGTCCTTCACGTGGAAGCCCGCCTCGATGGCGTAGTTGCCGTTGATGACGGCAAAGTCAACATCTTGGAGCTGGCGCGGCACTGCAGCTGCCTCGACCTCAACAAACTGCAGGTTGTGGGGGTTCTCGGCAATGTCGACCGGGGTGGCCTCAAGGTTGTCGGGGTCCTTGAGCGTGATGAGGTTCTCCTGCTGGAGGAGAAGGAGCGCGCGGCCCTCGTTGGTGGGGTCGTTGGGAACGGCAATCTGCGCGCCGTCCGCAATGTTTGCCAGGTCAGAGGACTTGCCAGCGTAGATGCCAAAGGGCTCGTAGTGGATGGCCGCAACGCCCACCAGGTCTGTGCCATTCTCGTCGTTGTAGTTGTTGAGGTAGTTGATGTGCTGGAAGTAGTTGGCGTCGACCTCGCCCGAGCTGGTCACCTGGTTGGGGATGATGTAGTCGGTGTACTCCTTGGTCTGAAGGTCGATGCCCTGCTCCTTGAGCTTGGGCGCGGCAAAGTTGTTGAGGATCTCTGCGTGGGGTGAGGGGGACGCGGCAACCGTGAGCGTCTGGCTCTGCGCCGAGTCGCTGGCGGCAGAGCTGCTGGAAGACGAGCTGGAACCGGAGTTCCCGCAGGCAGCGAGGGTGGTTGCGGCAAGTGCGGCGAGGCCGGTGCCAATGAAGTTCCTTCTGGTGAGCATGATGGGTTCCTTTCTGTTGGAAAAATGATGAGAGTGGTGGTAGGAGCGCTGCCGAGAAGAGCAACGCGTTCCTGCTAGCGGTGGTCGATCTTCTTTGCGATGGCGTCGCAGGTGCTCTGGATTACCTGCACCAGGATGATGATGAGCACGAGAGTGGCGATCATGACCTCGTCCTGGTAGCGGTAGTAGCCGTAACGGATGGCGATGTCGCCCAGGCCGCCCGCGCCAACTGCGCCTGCAATGGCCGTGTAGCCCAGGACCGCGATAAGCGTGATCGAGATGCCGCGGACAATGGAGGGCAGGGCCTCGGGGAGCAGGGCAGAGACCACGATGCGCGGAATGGACGCTCCGCACGCCTCTGCTGCCTCGATTGCGTCGCGCGGGACCTCGGCCAGGGACTGCTCGACCATGCGCGCCACAAACGGCGTGGTGGAGAGCACCAGGGGCGGAATCACGCCCTGCACGCCGGTGGTGGTGCCCACCAGGGCGCGCGTGACCGGGAACATCGAGACCAAAAGGATGATGAACGGGATTGAGCGCCCAATGTTCACCACCCAGCCTAGCACGGCGTTCAGGGTGCGCATGGGGTGAAGCCCACGCGGTGCGGTGACGCAGAGAACAACGCCCAGGAAGATGCCTATGACGTACGAGAAGGCCGTGGACACAAAGAGCATGACCAGCGTGTCGGCCAGTCCCTCGCCAAGAAGCGAGCCGTACTGGGCGAAGAAGGATGCAAGGCTACTCATCCCAGCTCTCCTTTCCCAGAAGCTGACGGGTCACTTCGTGCTGCGGGTTGGCAAAGACCTCGGCAACGCTGCCCTGCTCAACGACCTTGCCCGAGACAAGCACTGCTACGTTCTTGCAGATGTCCTCGACAACCTGCATGGAGTGGGTGATTACGATGATTGTGACGCCCGTCTCGGCGTTGATCGTGCGCAAAAGGTGCAGAACCGAGGCCGTGCTTGCGGGGTCGAGGGCCGAGGTGGCCTCGTCGCAGAGGATGTAGTCCGGGTGGCAGGCAAGCGCACGGGCAATGGCCACGCGCTGCTTCTGGCCGCCCGAGAGCTGCGCCGGATAGGAGCTGGCACGGTCTGCAAGGCCAACGCGGTCCAGGTAGCCCAGGGCCTCCTCGCGGTTCTCCGCCGTGATCTTGCCCGTGCTCGCAAGGTAGGGGAAGCAGACGTTCTCGAGGGCTGTCTTCTGCGCGAGAAGGCCAAAGCCCTGGAAGATCATCGCCACATGGCGGCGGTACTCGCGAAGTGCGGCGTCCTTGAGGTTGGTCACGTCGGTACCATCAACCACCACGCGTCCGGAGGTGGGACGCTCGAGGAGGTTGAGGCAGCGGACCAGCGTTGACTTGCCGGCACCGGAGATACCAATGATGCCAAACACGTCGCCGGTGGGGATGGTGAGGGACACGTCGTTTAGGGCGTGGACCTCGCTGCCCCCCTCAAAGGTCTTGCAAAGATGTTCCAGAGAAATCAAAACGTGCGCTCCGCTCGATGCCGCCTGCTGGTAAAGTGCACGACCCTGTGCAAAAGCCGTGCTGGTAAGACGCCCGGTCCCTTCGCGCTGGCGGCCCGTGCCGGGTGATGCGGCAGGCTGCTAGCGGCGAGGGTGCCCGGGCTTGGGCATCTGCTGGCGCATGAGCGCAAAGGTGTATGTGCTGCTCGTCGTGTTCATGGTCCAACACTGTAGCTAGCGTCTGGCTGAATCTCAAATCGTTATTCGCGTTGACTGGCTATCGCGCCAGGTGATAGCAGTGGACGAGCGCCTATGCGCGCTCTGGAATCACGGCGTCCACGCAGAAGGTCGTCCCGTTTGCCGAGAAGGCAAGCGTGCCACCGAAGCGCTCGACGATCGCCTTCATCGAGCGTGTGCCAAAGCCGTGGTTGAGAGGGTCGCCCTTAGCGCTTGCCGGCACGTCGCCTTTGAAGCTCTTTGCACTGGCAGTGGGGTCGTAGTAGTTCTCCACGTGGATGGTCACGGTTCCGGCGCGCCTGCGCACGATGAGCGAGATGGACCTCCTTGCCGCATCGTCCAGGTGCTCTATGGCCTCGATAGCATTGTCGAGCGCGTTGCCAAAGAGGGCGTAGAGGTCCGCCGGCGCCATGAAGTCCAGCGCCGCGCCATCTGCCACGCAGGTAAGCGTGATGTGGCGGCTCTCGCACAGCAGGCTCTTCTCGGTGAGGATGGTATCCAGGGCGTCGTTGCCGGTGCGGACCTTGGAGTCATAGACGTTGATATCGCGCGCGACGCATTCGAGCACGTCTTTATCGACTGTCTTCTCGCCCGCCGCAAGCGAGCGGATCTGATGGCGCAGGTCGTGGCACTTGATGTTGATGGCCTCGATGTTCTCGCGCGAGAGCTGGTACTGGCGCTCCTGCTCGGCCAAGAGCCGCTCGGCGGCGGCCTTCTCGGAGGAGAGCTGACGCACCACGACCAGCTCAACCTCGGCAATGATCACAAAGACGCAGATAAGCGCATGAAACGCGCGCATGCACAGCGTCACGGGCAGCGCCAGGCTTCCGGTCACCACGTACTTGAGAATGAGGTCGAACTCGATGATGCCAAAGACCACCACCACGACCATAGCAAGCATGGCGGGGTTGCCGCGCCCCTCGAGCCCCTTCGGCTCGATGCGCCTAATAAAGAGCAGGTAGGCTATGGCATAGACTGCGGTACAGCTAATGGCGGTAAGCCATGCGTTTCCGCCTGTCACGATGCCGGGGACACCTGCCGCGCTAAGGATGAGCCCCACAGTCTCTCCGATGCTGCTTGCCAGGTTTTGGAGCGCGTAGCCTGCGGTGGCGCAGAAGGTTGCCGCCCAGGGGCTCATCTCGAAGCAGGCAAGAAGCGTCGGGATGGTGACAAGGAGAAATGCGGTGCAGGTAACGAGCCCTCCGATGATGCCCAGCGAAAGCGGGTAGCTGGCATCGATGTTGAGGACAACCAAAGAGGCGTCGTCAGTACTTCTGGTTCCTGCGAGGAAAGACGTTAAAAGTTCGGTGGCAAAAAGTAGCCCGACAGCTGCGACCGCCCTTGCTATGGGATGCTGCCTGGTGGGCTGTCCGTGGGCGAACAGGCACGCCGCAATTAGGACCTCGGCAAACAGCGCGGAGCCGCCTACAGCGTACTTCAGTCCCAAAGCAAGCGCTTCGGCGCCAGGCATCATATAGTGCCCCCAAAGTAGCGCGCAAGCGTCTCGAGGCAGGGCTTCTTGCGCGAGCGGCTAAAGAAGAGCTGGGTGCCATCGTCCAAACGCACGGAATCGCTGAGTACTGTGGTTACGTGTGCCATGTTGGCGAGGCATCCCTGGCTCACGGTGATAAAGAGGTCCTGTGGGAGCTCTTCTCGCGCACCGCTAATGCTGCCGCGCCGGCGAAGCGGCTGTTCGAAGCCTGCTACGTGGTAGAGAAGGTCGTGCTTTGCCAGCTCGACGTGCGTGATATCGTTCACGTTGATAACGCGCGTGCCGCTAGCAGTGGGAAGCGCCATGGTGTGCGCGGCGTTCTTCTCCATTACGCGCATCGCGCGCCCCATTCGCATGGCAAAGTCGCCGTAGCTTACCGGCTTGACCATGAAGTCCAGGGCGTCCACCTGGTATCCCTTTACGGCGTACTGTGCGAGGTTGGTCACAAAGATAAGCGGCGTGGAGGCGTTCTCCTCGCGCAGCAGCTGGGCGGCCTCCATGCCGTTGATGCCCGGCAGGTCTATGTCCATGAAGATAAGGTCAACGGCTCCAGCTTCCGAGAGATCAAAGGCCGTTGCCAGACGTGTCACCAGGAAGCGGACGCCCTGCTCGGTACCAAAGCGCTCGAGGTGCTCGGCAAGCGTCACAGCAGCCTTGTCGTCATCCTCGACCATGAGCACCTTGTACGTGGTCAACGTGCGTCTCCCCCCCTCATTCCAAATCTGTCCTGCGAGTGACGGAATTGGTCACCTTTTGAGTTTCTCCAGCTTAGCTGAACTACCTTGACCTTTGGTTTTGAATTAGGGTGGGAGATGTGGCTCGCCCGTGGTAGCGACGGAGGGAAGAGATGGGAAAGAAGAAGGCCGGTGGAAGCGCCAGCGGCGTGCGCACCGTAAGCCGTGCCCGCAAGGTGGGGAGGGTCATCAAGACCATCCTCAAGTCTGTGCTGGTTGTGGTGCTTGCGGTGGCGATGGTGGGCGTGAATATCATGCTGCCCAACAGCATGATTTCCCGCATGGTCAACAACATTGCCGGATACCAGCAGTCCTGGGATAACTCCAAGGCGAACACCGCAGGACTTGACCTGGACTACTACAAGGCAGATTACGACAAGGACAGCATTGGCGACGCGGAGAAGCAGCTTGACCGCCAGATTGCCAACGAAGGATACGTGCTGCTCAAGAATGACGGCAATACGATGCCGTTTGAGCAGGGCACCACGTTCAGCTTCTTTGGCGAGTCCGTCAAGAATCTCACCGCAACCCAGAGCGTCCTCACGCAGTTTACCGGTGCCAAAGGTAACTCGAACCAGCTCAAGGACTCTTTTGAGAGCCGCGGGTTCGGAGTGAACCAAACCCTCATGGACTTCTACACCAAGGGCGCGGGCAGCAAGTACACCATGGGTACCGGTTCAATCAACTTTGGCGCAGCCGAGGACTTCCGTATCAACGAGTGCCCGCTCAGCGAGCTTGAGTCTGCCGATGGGGTGCTCGATTCTACGAAGGACACCGTGCCCGTGTTTGTGATGCGCCGCGTTGCGGGCGAGGGACGCGACATGCCGCGTTCCATGTACAACCACGCCACAAGCGCGGAGGATAAGGCAAGGACCTATCTCGAGCCCGACTCTACCGAGCTGGAGATCCTTCAGTACATCAATGACAACTTTGATAATGGCGTAGTGATTCTCAACACCGCCTCGGCGCTGAACCTGGGCTGGCTCGAGCAGTTCCCTAACATTAAGAGCGTCCTGTTTGTTCCCTCGACAGGTAGGTATGGTACCGATTCTCTGGCGGACATCTTTGCCGGCGAGGTCAGCCCTTCTGGCAAGACCGTCGACACGTTTGAGGCTAACTCGCTCAACTCCCCAGCTGCCCAGAACTACGGCGACTATCAGTACATCGATGGCGATGGAAACCTTACCGGCTATTCGTACGTCTCGTATGCCGAGGGCATCTATGTTGGCTATCGCTATTACGAGACCCGATACGAGGATGCGGTCCTTGGCCAGGGCAACGCTGGCAACTTTGACTACGACAGCGAGGTTGTATACCCGTTTGGCTACGGTCTGAGCTACACCACCTTTGACTGGAGCAACTATCAGGCCAGCTGGGATGGCACCACGTGCACCGTGTCTGTAGACGTTACCAACACGGGTGATGTCGCGGGCAAAGACGTTGTTGAGGTCTACGCACAGAGCCCCTACACCGACTACGACCGCGCGAATGGGGTCGAGAAGAGCGCGGTCCAGCTGGTGAACTATGGAAAGACAAAACTGCTTGAGCCTGGCGAGACCCAGACGGTTTCCGTCACGTTTGACCAGGACATGCTCAAGGCCTATGACGCCAACGGAGCCAAGACCTACATCCTGGATGCTGGCACCTACTACGTTACCGCTGCTCACGATTCCCATGACGCGGTGAACAACGTGCTTACCGCCAAGGGTGCAAACGTGGCGGGCGACGCCTCCCGCGTGAGCATCTACGTTCCGAGCAACACGGATGTCGATACCACCACCTATGCTACCGACACAAAGAGCGGCGCGAAGATAACGAACCTCTTCGACGACGCCAAGGGCGACGTTACCTATCTCACCCGTGCGGACTGGGAGGGCACCTTCCCTCAGCATGACGGAACGCCGCTGGAGGGCAATGTGTCCACCTGGGGCGCAGAGATTAATGCCGTGGACGAGAATGGCAATCCCGTCTCGTACGCATGGGGGAAGGTCGCCAGCCCCGAGCTGATCGATCGTCTCAAGGGCCTTGACTCCGGCAACCCCGTGAGCGATGCGACAATTTCTGACACGCCGGTCTATGGTCAGGACAACGGCATTTCGCTCATCGACCTGCGTGGCAAGGACTACAACGACCCGATGTGGAACCAGCTGCTTGACGAGCTCTCTGCCGAGGACTATCGCGAGCTTGTCGGACATTCTGGGTACGGCTCCAACTTTGTCCAATCTATTGGAAAGCCGTTCAACATCGATGCCGATACCGCAGCTGGTCTTATCTACGGTGGTACAGGGATGATGTTCTGCTCGCCAGTCGTGATGGCACAGACCTGGAACCAGGACCTCGCTTCGGCTTACGGCGCGATGATTGGCAACGAGGCAAACATCGGCGGGACCACTGGATGGTACGCGCCCTCGATGAACATTCACCGCACGCCCTTCACCGGTCGTAATGGCGAGTACTACTCCGAGGACCCCGTTATCAGCGGAACCGTTGCGTCGCTTGAGATCAAGGGTGCTGCCGAGAAGGGCGTCTACTCCACCATCAAACACTTTGCCCTTAACGACCAAGAGAACCACCGTGGTGACGGTGGTATTGAGCAAGGATGCGCCACGTGGTCAAACGAGCAGGCAATTCGCGAGATCTATGTCAAGCCCTTTGACATTTGCATGCATGTTGGCACTGTCGACGAGAACTACGTTGAGCGGGGCTCGGATGGCTCCTACTCCATGGCAACGACCAAGGTTGATGCTTGCCAGGCAATCATGAGCGCCTTCAACCGCGTGGGCGCCACGTGGGCAGGCGGAAACTACGCCCTGCTGACCGGCCTGGCTCGCAACGAGTGGGGCTTTAATGGGTGGATTGTTACCGACTCCGCAAACTCTGCCGCTCCGTATATGGACAGCAGCCAGATGATTCGCGCCGGCGGTGACTCGCGCCTGCGCTCAAACGAGAACAACTACCAGTACGACGAGAATAACCCCGCCGAGTATCACTACGCACGAGAGGCCATTCATCACCTGCTTTACGTCACGGCCAACTCCAAGGCCATGGAGGGCGCGATGCCTGGTAGCGTCTACGTGCCTGGCCTGCAGGCGGTCGACAAGGTTCGCATTGGCGTGACTGCCGGCGGCGCCGCAGTGATTGCGCTGGTGTTCTGGACCGGTTGGCGCAACCACAAGAAGCGCGCGGCCGAGAGGGCTGCCGCGGCGGCAGACGCTGCTGCTACGGGCGACGGTGGCGAGGCGTAGCTTCGGACTGCTCGATAGGCGTTTGGTTTGGCGGGTCCGCCCCATGTGGGTGGGCCCGCTTTTCTCGATGCATGGCGAGTGTTCATATTTTTATTGACAGCAATAACGGGAGGATTCCATCATGCCGGTTGCCGTATGCGCCGTCACCCAGTCTGGTAAGTGGTCATTTTTGCTCGCCATTATTGCGCGATTTTCCTGGAAAGCAGTGTATTACACCAGTTAAGAGGGTTCTTATCAAGAAATTTCGCGCAATAAATGGCAGCGAGAAATCTCGGCATTCCCAGGACGAGGCCTCAAGGAGAGCCGAAGGGGTATCCCTCCCACCTGGCCAGATGTTCTTTATTGGTTTTTGAGAAACGACTACGGCTATCCCTGGTTACGAGAAGGGCACGGAAATAGCGTCACCGAGAGCCCCACCATCTCCCTGTGCCAGCCCGCCGGCGAACGGCCAATCACCCACAATCCACGGCACGCGCTGGACAGTCTGTGGCAGCTGCCCCTATCACCCAACCACCCCTCTTTAAATGGCCTTTAAGGTGCGCTTGGCTTGGAAGGGAATGTCCGGTCAACGCGAAGATGCCAATCTACATGGAGGGGCAATGAAACAAGGAAACGTCACGCGCAGGAACTTCCTTGCGGGGTCTGCGGCAGCCGCTGCGCTCGCGGGACTGGCAGGCTGCTCAGCAGGGCCGTCGGGCGAGAAGGATGCCGCAGCTTCGCTGCCCAGCGCCGACAAGTACCCCATCGACCCGGACGGCTCCGACGTCCAGGCAAAGTGGACGAGCGAGGAGACCCGCGACGGCTGGACCCGCTACACCAACCCGGATGGTGGCGCCGAGCTGGGCGTTATGGACACCTCGAAGATCATCCAGGTGGACGGCCTGGCCTTCAAGGACATGAACGGCAACGGCAAGCTGGACTTCTACGAGGACTGGCGCCAGAGCGGAGCAGACCGCGCGGCCTCGCTGGCCGATCAGCTCACCGCCGAGGAGATCCTGCCCCTCATGTTCCACGATGGCATGATGAGCGCCACCGCTCCGCTCGACGACGACTCCACCGAGAAGCTCAACGAGGGCATGCGTGCCGGTGTCTCTCGCGCAAACTCGAACCTCGACTCCTTTGCGTCGGACATCAAGTGGATCAATGCCGTCCAGGAGTACTGCGAGAAGAACGGCGGTTGGGGCATTCCGTACATGAACTCGACTGACCCTTACCAGCTCTACGACATCCCTGACAACCACTGCCTTACCTCGGCCATGGACCCTGAACTTTGGAAGAAGGCCGGCATGTACACCGGCAGGGCTTGGCGCGCTACGGGCGCCCGCGTAAACCTTGGCCCCCAGGTGGATATCGGCACGAATGTGGTGTGGACCCGCCTCGGTGGTTCCATGTGCGAGGACCCCGCAGTGAACCGAGACATGACCAAGGCCTTCGTTGGCGCCATGCAGTCGACCACCGATGACGGTGGCAACGACCTTGGCTGGGGCACCGACTCCGTTGCCTGCATGCTCAAGCACTACTGCGGACCCGGCGCTGCGGAAGGCGGCCGTAATGATCACAACGACGCAGGCAAGTACGATGTCTTCCCCGGCGATAACTACGATGCCCACCTCATACCGTTTATCGACGGTGGGATGCACCTCGACGGCGAGACCGGCGAAATGGCCGCAATCATGCCCAACTACGGCATCGCCTACAGCGATGACGGGGAGTACGGTGAGATCGTCGGAGGCGCCTACAACAAGAAGGCCCTCGATATTCTGCGCGAAACCGCAGGCTGGGATGGCATGATCACCACCGACTGGCAGATCCTGCGCGCGACCGACTTTGGCGACCGCTGCTTTGGAACAGTTGCCAACCTCACCGAGCCGGAGCGCTTCGAGAAGATTCTCGACGCCGGGGTTGACCAGATTGGCGGCAACTGGGCTCCTGACGTGGCAAAGGACGGTTACGCCCTGTATGCCAAGGACAATGGCGAGGATGCCGCTCTGGCTCGCGTGCGCGCCTCCGCCCGCCGCATCTTCACGGTCATGAACGACGTCCAGCTCTTCGATAACCCCTACAACGACTCAAGCAAGGCCAAGGAGGTCCTCGAGGACTCCGACGCTGCGGCGTTTGGCCAGGAAGCGTCCAACAAGGCCATCGTCATGCTCAAGAACAAGGGCAACGTTATCTCAAAGCAGGGCATCACCGGTAAGCCCAAGTGCTGTATCCCCCAGAAGCTCTCCGGTGGCGGGATGTTCGGCGGCGGAAGTGCGAGCTTCTCGCTTGCCATCGACGAGACCGCGGCGAACGAGCTCTTTGACGTCGTGACCGACACGGTCGGCGAGCCAACGGGCGAGCCGCAGGCCTTTGGCCCCATGGCCGCTCAGGTAGATACGAGTAAGAAGGTCTACCAGGAGTCCGACTGCATTCGCGCGACGGCTGATCAGCTTGCCGATTGCAAGTACGCGATTCTCGTCATCGCCAGCCCCAACACAGGCGCCGGCGAGGGCGGAGGCGGGATGTTCTCGAAAGAGCCCGTTCCCGAGGACCAAAAGTACCTGCCCATCTCGCTGCAGTATCGCCCCTATACAGCAGATGGCCCCAACGTACGCCGCGTCTCTCTCGCCGGCGATACGCTTGAGGACGGGACCAAGGAGAACCGCTCGTACTACGGCAAGTCGGTCACCGCTTCCAACGAGAGCGACCTCGACATGGTGCTTAACACCCGTGCCGCGCTTCCCGCCGATGCCAAACTCATCGTGATTGTCGAGGGCACCAACAGCGCCCAGTGTTTCTACGAGTTCGAGCAGGCGGCGGATGTCATCCTTTGGTCGTGGGCCTCTTCTGGCCGCAACTTTGGCAAGGCGTACGCCAGGATTCTCAAAGGAGAGGTGGAGCCCTCCGGCCTGCTTCCGTGCCAGATGCCCAAGGACATGGACACCGTGGAGGCATCCCTCGAGGACGTGCCTCGCGACCTCGACCCATACGTGGACTCCGAGGGCAACGCCTACGACTTCTGCTTTGGCCTCAACTGGTCCGGCGTGATCGACGACGACCGCACCAAGACCTACAAGGTCGCGCCGCTGACCAAGCCCGAGACCATCACGCGCTAGCAGTCACACCTTCGCACGCCCGGCATCATGCGCATGCCGGGCGTGTCGGTTTTCAGGGGGTGAAATACACTCAAGGGGAAGGAGAAACTGGGGGAGTGATGGGGGCACCATGTTCAAGGTACTTATCGTCGAGGACAGGGCGTCTGATGCTCAAGCACTCAGGCGCATGCTGGCCCACTATGGGCAAGAGCATTCCGAGGAGTTCCAAGTCACGACCGTCTCCACTGCCATGGAGCTCCCCGAGGATCACAATCCCTACGACCTCATCTTCATGGACATCGGTCTTCCCGGCATCAATGGCATGGAAGCGGCGCAACTCCTGCGCAGCTACGATACCCAGACCCCGCTGATTTTCGTGACCGACCTCGCGCAGTACGCCGTGAAAGGCTACCAGGTCGACGCCCTGGACTTCATCGTGAAGCCGGTCGAGTACTATGACTTTGCCCTTAGGCTCGACCGTGCACTCCGCATTGTGCGACGGGGGAGGGCTGACAAGGTCACCGTTGTCACCCGCGACGGTATGCGCATCTTTCCCATTTCTGAACTCGTGTTTGTTGACATCCTCGGCCATGATCTGAGCTACCATCTCGCGAACGGAGAGATCGTCTCGCTGCGCGGAAGCCTTACCAAAGCCGCTGGGCAGCTTCCCGAGGAGAGCTTTGTCCGCATCTCAAACAGCTGTTTGGTCAACATGGGACACATCTGCGCTGTGCAGCGCGACTGCGTTCGTGTGACCACAGGGGAGAGCCTTTTCTTCAGCCGGCCCAAACACAAGGCGGCTCTTGCGTCCATTACCGACTACCTGGGAGGCAGCTTCTGATGGGGTTTCTCAGCTCTAATGTCCCTTACCTTGTCAGCCCCATTCTCACGACCGTGCAGATTGCTGTTGCCATGTGGCTTTTTGCCCGCAGCTTGCCAAAGAGGGAGGGCTTTGTCTGGCGCGCGGTCGTTGCGATGTGTGCTGTGGTCGCGTTTGTCTCCGTGATGACAATCTTGGGTTCGTCGCTCGAGTCTCTCCCCTTTGTGCCGGCGGATCTTTCGTGGCCAGCAATCATCGACGTCCTGTTTGTGACCCAGCTCGTCACCTTCTCTTTGGTGATTCTCCTCTGCTATGCGCTGGTCCTTCTCCTCTTTGATGCCCCGCCGCAGGCGGCGCTGTTCTGCGTCTCGGCGGCTTACATCATGCAGAACATTGCCAGTGGCCTCGATGGCCTCGCACGTACTATTCTGGTCCCCATGGGGGCACGGGTGGACACCTGGGGCTTTACCCTCCTGGGGATGGTTGGCCTGTGCGCCGTGGTGTATGCGGTGTGCCACCAGACGATTCTGCGCAAGATTGAGCAGTATGGCTTCTCGCCCGTCCAGGGAGGTTCCGCACTTGTTGTAGTGATGATGGTCCTGCTCGTCTGTCTGGCCTTCGACCTGGCCAACAAGTGCTATCTGCTGGGCTTTGGCGTTCCCATACACGTGGTGGTGCTGTACAGAGGCGTCCACTTTGCCACCTGTGCATTTGTGCTCTGGATGGAGTTCGAGCTGCTCTACAACAAGCACCTTGAGCAGGACATCGCCGTGATGCAGCGCGTCCGTACCGACGAAGAGCGCCAGTATCAGCTCTCCAAGGATACGATTGACGCCATCAACGTCAAATGCCATGACATCCGCCACCAGATTCGCCACCTTGAGGAGGGTGGAGTAGCGGTCGAGAAGGGCGCTCTCGAGGATCTTGCCCAGGAGGTTCGCATCTACGACTCCAAGGTGAAGACTGGAAACGAGGCGCTGGATACCATTCTCAGCGAGAAACGCTTGCTCTGCGAGCGCGAAGGGATTCGGCTTACCTGCATTGCCGATGGAGCGGTGCTCCTGGGTCTCTCGCCTGCGGATTTGTACTCGCTCTTTGGCAATCTCCTTGACAATGCAATCGAGGCGGCGCGTCGGCTGGACGGTGCGGAGAGAAAAACGATTAGCCTTGTTGTCTCTCGCCGGGGTGACATGGCGGTGATTCACGAGGAGAACTACTTCGACGGAGAGGTCCGCTTTGAGAACGGGCTGCCGGTTTCCACAAAGGGAGACCCGCTTAACCACGGGTTTGGCACGCGTTCTATGCACCAGATCGTCGAGCGCTACGCCGGTTCGATGACCATGCGCGCGCAGGGGGACCGCTTTGGGGTCACCATCGTCCTGCCGGCGTGAGACCCAAAGGGGCACTTGTCTGCAGGTGCAGCGTCGGCCCCCAGTGACGCCGAAGCGGCGATTTCGAATGCATCTGCTGCGAAAAGACGCTTCCCGGCGTCCGACGGAATCCTGTACGAAACGCCTGTTCGGGCACCTGTTTCTCGTCGGAGGCGTGTCTTTCTCCCCTGAGAAGGTGGTGCCGAGTGGGGCCATGGCAGCGCGTTGTTGCCGTCGTTCAAGGTGACGCGGTGGAGCATGGCCCATCCCCAATGCCCGCGGGTATACTGGGACTCTCAGGCAAGAGGCGCGGAGGTCCCATGGAATCGCTCTATACGAAGTACCGCCCAAAGACGTTCGAAGAGGTTGTTGGCCAGGAGCATGTGGTCGAGACCCTCAAGCGCGCGGTTCTCGAGGGCAAGGTGAGCCACGCGTACCTGTTCTGCGGCCCGCGCGGCACTGGCAAGACCACCATGGCGCGCATCCTGGCAAAGGCCCTCATGTGCCAACGCGGCGCAGGTCACCTGCCCGACGGCACCTGCGAGGAGTGCCAGCTCATCGCGGCGGGCGAGCACCCAGACGTTCTCGAGCTGGACGCCGCGTCGCGCACGGGCGTCGACAACGTCCGCGAGGAGATCATCAGCCGCGTCAACTACGCGCCAGTACGGGGCAGCTACAAGGTCTACATCATCGACGAGGTCCACATGCTCACGCCGGCGGCGTTCAACGCGCTGCTCAAGACGCTCGAGGAGCCTCCGAGCCATGTGGTCTTCATCATGTGCACCACCGATCCGCAGAAGATCCTTGCCACGATTCTCTCTCGCGTCCAGCGCTTTGACTTCCACGCCATTGGCCCCAACGAGATGCAGGCCCACCTGGCATACGTGTGCTCGCAGGAGGGCTTCACCTACGAGGATGCTGCGCTTGAGCTTATCGTTCGCCATGCGCGCGGCGGTATGCGAGACGCCCTCACCTCGCTCGAACAGGTCTCGGTCTTTGGCGACGGGGCAATCACGCTCTCGGCCACCCAGGACCTCTTTGGAGAGGCAAACGGTGCCGTTTTGGGCAACGTCACAAAGGCAATTGCCGAGAGGGACGTGGCATCGCTCTTTGAGGAGGTCTCGCGACTTGCTTCCGAGGGGCGCGACCTGCTGCAGTTTGCGCGTGAGCTTGCGTCGCGCATGCGCGACGTGTACGTGACTGCAGTGGTTGGCGACCCGTCAAAGGTCATCGCGGCGTCGCCGGAGGAGCTTGCGAACCTCTCGTCTGAGGCAACGGCATTCGGCTCTGCGGACCGCATCGCGCGCGTGCTGACCATCCTGGGCGAGGCCTCAAGCGAGATGCGCACGGCCACCAACCAGCGCCTCGTTCTTGAGATTGCGCTTACGAGAATTGCCCGGCCAGAATCTGACCTTACGCTGGAGTCGCTTGCCGAGAGGATCGGAAATCTTGAGCGACAGGTTGCCGCGCTTTCGGTGCCTGGCCGCGTGGCGGCGCCGGCTCCCGCGCCGGCTGCGCCAGCACCAGCTCCCGCGTCCGCCCCGGTCGTCACGCCCGTCTCGGCGCCAGCTCCGGCTCCGCAGCCGGCGGCCCCCACGCCGCGTCCAGCGCCTGCGCCAAGGCCGACCCCCGCTCCGGCGCCGCGGCCAGCCCCGGCGCCTCGTACGGCACCGCAGCGCGCGTCTGTCTCGGCTCCTGTCCCGCATTCGGAGCCGGCACCGCAGCGCGCGCCACGGTCGGCCGCCGCACCCGTCGCTGGCGCTCCCATCACCGATGGCGCCACACTGCAGCGCAACTGGAAGCGCGTCACCGAGGGCCTCATGGCCAAATCGGCGTCTAGGGGCTCCCTGCTCCTTAACTCCAGCATCGTCTCGGATGACGGCACAAAGCTCACCGTGTCCTTGCCTACGGGCTCGCACTTTGCGGCCCGCATGCTCGAGCGTGCTGACGTTCGTGAGCTCTACCTGCCCATTGTCGCAAGCATCTTTGGCCCGCGCGAGGTCGTCTTTGTCGAGTCGAGCCTCTCGAGCCAGGCGATAGCACGGTCCGACCGAGCCGCATCTGCCCCGCGCCCGGCGCCCGCGCCCTCATCTCAACCTGCACCGGCACCGGCGCCCCAGGCCGCACCGCAACAGGCACCAACGTCGTATCCCATGCCGTGGGATCCCGTTGCACCCGCGGGGCAGTCCGCACCCGCTCCTGAACCGCCCGCGGTCGAGCAGGTTCCGTACAGCGATGCGGATGCCTCTGCCTACGAGGAGGACGCGGAGTTCGGCGCCCCCACTCCGGCTCCGGCGCCGCAGCCGGCTCCGACACCGCGGCCCGCGCCGGCCCCCGCTCCGGCGCCTGCTCCGGCGCCTGCTTCGGCCCCCAAACCGACTCCGCCCGCCACGTCCCCGGCAGACGACGCCCCGGTCCTTACCGAGGAGTTCGCGAACATCGCGGCGATGCTCGAGGACGCCTTTGGCGGCTCCGTTGTCGTGAAGCCAGACTCGCCTGATGCGCCTTCCGCTTCGGATGGAGAGGGCACAGACTAGCCAACGTTCTTATCAGCCACATTTCAGCACGTACATCAAGCAACCAGGAGGAAGACATGTCCAAGGGACCCAGAGGCGGATACAACATGGGCGGTATGAACCGCAACCAGATGATGGCCCAGGCCCGCAAGATGCAGGAGCAGCTCGTTGCGGCACAGCAAAAGGCCGCGGCAACCGAGGTCTCGGCCTCCGCTGGCGGCGGCTCGGTAAAGGTCACGGCCACGGGCGACTTGCGCATTAGCTCCATCACCATCGACCCGCAGGCGGTTGACCCGGAGGACGTCGACATGCTGCAGGACATGATCCTTGCCGCCGTGAACGACGCCCTCGAGCAGGCGGAATCCGCCACCGAGAAGGCCATGAGCGCCGTCACCGGCGGTCTCAACATCCCGGGACTCTTCTAGGGATGGACCAGCTCAACGACGGACACGCGCTGCAGCGCCTCCTCGACGAGCTGGGCAGGCTGCCGGGCATTGGCCCAAAGTCCGCCCAGCGCATCGCGTACTACCTCCTCGAGGCCGACGCAGAGGAGGCGCGCAGGCTGGCTACGGCGATTCTCGAGGTAAAGCAGCAGGTCCACTTCTGTCCCATCTGCTTTAGCTATGCCACGCGCGACACCTGCGACGTATGCTCGGACGCCTCACGCGACCGGACGACAATCTGTGTGGTCTCAGAGCCTCGCGACGTCTCGGCCATCGAGCGAACGGGCAGCTACCACGGGCTCTACCACGTGCTTGGCGGTGTCATTTCGCCCATGGACAAGATTGGCCCCGAGCAGCTCCACGTGAAGGAGCTGCTCTCGCGCCTTGCCTCCGGTGAGGTCCAGGAGGTCATTCTCGCCACCAACCCGGACGTTGAGGGCGAGACAACCGCCACATACCTCTCGCGGATCATCCGCCCCCCGGGCGTGCGTGTGTCTCGTCTTGCCAGCGGTCTGCCGGTTGGCGGGGACCTGGAGTATGCCGACGAGGTGACGCTCGGCCGTGCCATAGAAGCGCGCCGCGAGGTGTAGCCGCGCGGAGGGCTAGGATGGTACGGGTTGGACAATGCAGGGGGAGACGAGATGAGCTACGCATCTAATGACGAGAGGTACAGGCGCCCCGCGCACGCTGCGGGTAGGCATGCCGCTGGAGTCTCAAGGGTTGGTGCGCACGCCGTCCCCGAGGACGTCGACGATAGCACGGCTCCACGCCAGAGTGCGGCGCCCGTGGACTCCCTCCAGACGCTCTCTGCAGGCCAGGGTGCTCGTGTGACTACGCGTGACAACGCGGCCGAGGCTGCAGACATCGCCCGGGACCGCGCTGAGCAGCGCTCTCGCAACCGTCGTCTGAGCGGGCACAACCGTCCGGCGTACGGCTCAGCGCCCGAGCGCAAGCCCGCAAATCTCAAGTCCGTTCTGCTCGTGATCGCCGGTGTTGTGGGACTCTTCGTTATTCTCGCAATCGTTGCTTTTGTCACCTTCCTTGGCGCACAGGATAGCTCCAAGAGCGTCGAGCCCGCTGCCACCACGGTAGAGGAGCCGCAGCAGGTCCAAACCACCTCGGACGGCTCGGTTGCGTACCAGAACGTCACCTACTCCATCGAGGCAACCGGTGACGGAACGTATGCCGTTGTGGCTACCGACGCCCAGGGCAACAAGACCGAGGAGTTCACCGGCGAGGGCACGCCCGTCTCGCTTATCCTCTACAACTCGGTGATCGTGGTTCCCGAGAACAAGTCCGACGGCACGTGGGACGTCATGGCCTACACGCTTGGCGGCGACTCGACACCCATGCTTGTGACCGATTCTTCTGGCAACACCATTACCGGTACGGGCACCATTTCCTCGGCAACGCTTGATGGCTCGGTGGTCCACGTGACCGATTCGACCGGTGCCACTACGGATGTGGCGCTCGAGTAAACGGGTCTGCGCTTGCGGACCTGGGTCGAGTCCTGCAATTCCGATCTGCAAATTCCGATCGATTAAAGGGGCTGCGGACAAAAAGTTGGACCGAGGAGGTCCGGGACTGGGGGTCCGCAT
>CADFJN010000020.1 GCA_902834555.1 Atopobiaceae bacterium | reverse complement strand
GGCGCAGGCTGGGGCTTGCGGGGTAGGATGGTCCAAGAAAACGTCCGCATCCCCAGGCGCTCTAAAAGATCGGAATCTGCAAGATGTGGTGGTTGGCCGAGAAGGGCGCCGGACGCGCGTAATGAGACAAAGGGACTGTCCCTTTGTCTCATTCCTTTGTCTCATTCGTCGCGGGTGAGGCGGGCGGCGTCTTCGTTCACGTCGTTAGGCTCGAGAAGGTCCGCCAGGGTCTTGCTGTCAAGGTATGCCGAGGTCACGCGGCCAAGGTCGCGCCACACGCCCACGGTGGTGCAAGTGTCCATCTGTGAGCAGAACGTGTCGTTGGTGCACTGCAGGCAGGCCACGGGCGCAAGCGACCCCTCGGCCGCGCGCAGGAGCTCGCCCAGCGTGTACTCCTCGGGCTTGCGCGTGAGGCGGTAGCCGCCGCCCTTCCCGCGCTGGCTCTCCACATAGCCTGCCTTGTGCATAAGAGAGATGACCTGCTCAAGGTACTTGCGCGAGATGTTCTGCCGCTTCGAGACGTCGCCCAGGGACACCCACCCGTCGTGGGATGCGAGGTCGGCCATCGCGCGCAGGGCGTACATGCCCTTTGTCGAGAACATCCCGGCCATGGCTAAGCTCCCTTCTCGTCCTTGGCAGCGCCGACAGCACCGGCTGCGACCCCGTCGCCCTCGCGCGCCTCGAGCATCTCCTTGAGCGTGCGCCACGCAAGCTCGGCGCACTTCACGCGCGCCGGCATGTGCGAGATGTCCTTGAGCATCTCGGCGTCCTCCAGGGGCTCCAGTTCGTCCTCGCTGGTGACCTCGCCGCGCACCATGCGCTCGAAGAGGTCGCACAGCTTGATGGCCTCCTCTGGGGTCCTGCCTACCATAAGGTCGCTCATGATGTCCGCAGACGCCTGCGAGATGGCGCAGCCGTGCCCGGTGAACGCGGCCTCGTCGATGGTGCCATCGTCCGCCAGGCGCACGGAGAACTTCAGCTCGTCGCCGCAGGAGGGGTTCACGCCCTCGTGCGTGCAGGTGGGATTCTCCATCTGGTACTTGTAGTCGGGATGGGCCACGTGGTCCATGAACTCGGCGTTGTAGAGGCTAGTCACGTCCATGGAAGACCTCCCAGACCTTCCCCAGGCCGTCGACAAGGGCGTCGACGTCGGACTTGTCGTTGTAAAAGGCGATGCTCGCGCGGCACGTTGCGCCATTCTCCACGCCCAGGTAGGCGAGAAGAGGCTGCGCACAGTGGTGGCCGGCACGGATGCACACGTTGCCCATGTCGAGAATCGATGCCACGTCGTGCGGGTGGATGCCGCGCACGTTGAAGGCCACGGATCCCACGTGGCGCTCGCCCTCGGCGGGGCCAATCACGTCCACGTAGGGGAGGGCGGCCAGCGAGTCCGTGAGGTAGCGAGCAAGCAGGCGCTCGCGGGCCTCAAGGGCATCGAAGCCCTTCTCGTTGAGGTAGTCCAGGCAGGCGCCAAACGCGTACGCGCCGGCGGCGTCCTGCGTGCCGGCCTCGAACTTCTGCGGCACCGGCGCCCAGACGGCGTCCGTCTCGGTCACGGAGTCAATCATCTCGCCGCCGGTGAGGAAGGGCGGCATGGCGTCGAGCACCTCGGGCTTGCCCCAAAGCACGCCAATGCCCATGGGGCCACCCATCTTGTGCGCCGAGAAGGCGAGAAGGTCGCAGCCAAGCTCGCGCACGTCTACGCGCACGTGCGGCACTGACTGCGCGCCGTCGACTACCATGTAGGCGCCCATCTCGTGCGCGCGCTTGGCGATCATGGGAACGTCGTTCTCAACGCCCAGGACGTTGGAGACCTGCGTCACCGAGACGATCTTGGCGCGCGGGCCAACCTTTGCGGCAACCTCCTCGGGCGTGATGCGGTAGTTCTCGTCCATGCGCAGGTAGACCAGGTTGGCGCCGGTCTCGCGGCAGATCTGCTGCCACGGGATGAGGTTGGAGTGGTGCTCCATGATGGAGATGACCACCTCGTCGCCCGGCTTGAGCACGGAGCGTCCCAGCGTGCGCGCCACAAGGTTCAAGGCCTCGCTGGCGTTTCTCGTGAAGACCACCTGGTTGCCGCAGGGCTTGCCGGTCTCGTCGACCGCACCCAGGAAGGTGGCGACCTTGTCGCGCGTCTGCGCGATGGCCTCGGTGGCCTCGACGGAGAGGCGATAGAGCCCACGCAGCGGGTTGGCGTTCATGGTCTCGTAGAAGCGGCGCTGCGCGTCGAGGACCGCGGCCGGTCGCTGCGCGGTGGCGGCGCTGTCGAGAAATGCCAGGTCTGGGTTGCCCTCAAGCAGCGGGAAGTCCTCCTTGTAGGGGTTCTGCTCGATGGTAGAGAGCTCGTCTTGTGTCAGCATGGGCTGCCTTATGCCTCCTCATTCTCCGCGAGCTGCACGCTCGCGTCGAAGTCGTGCGCCACCTCGGCGCCCAGCACGCGCTCGGCCTGGCGCACGGCAACGTCGTGCGCGTGCGACTCGGGCGCATTGATGATGGCGTCCTCGAAGAGGGCGCGCACGAAGAGCGCCTCGGCATCCTTGCGAGAGAGGCCGCGATCGGCCAGGTAGTCCATCTGCTCGGGGCCAACGGTGCCAATGGTGGCGCCGTGGTTGCCCTGGACGTCGTCCTCGTCGCAGAGAATCACGGGCACGGTCTTGTTGACCACGTCATCGCCAAAGACCAGCACGTTCTCGGCCTCGTCGCCCTTGGAGCCGCGGGCGCCGTGGACAAGGTCGATGGTGGCGCGCAGGGCCTTCTCAGCAGCGTCGTCCAGGATGCCGTTCTCGCGAACGTGGGCGATGGTGTTCTTGCCGCGCTGGCGCACCACGTGGTTCACGTCCAGGCGGTCCTTGCCGTCTGCGAAGTAACGCAGCCCAATGTTGGCGCGTGCACGGTCGCCGGAGAGCGAGACCGCCGTGCCAAAGGCCACGGTGCCGCCGCCCAGCGCGTACTGGCGAACCTCCACGCGGGCGTCGTCGTCTGCGTCCACGCCCACGCTCTCGAGGTGCTGCTGAGAGGAGCCAACGCCCACGACCTCGGTGATCGTGACGGTGGCGCCCTCCTCGGCAACCACGCGCAGGAGCGAGGCCGAGGTTGTGTTATCGGCGCCAGTGCCGCCCGCGGCCACCACGATCGATACCGTGGCGCCCGCACGCACCATGACGCCGGTGTCCGCGACCTCGCCCTTGTCGGTGTCGATGGCCACCACGATGGGCTCCTCGCGCACGGTATGCGCGGGGACCTCCACGTAGCGGGCGTCTGCGGCCTGCGAGGTCACCCAGTTGGTGACCTTCTCGCCCATGCCGCACTCAACGCGCGAGAAGAGCTGGGGAAGCGCAAAGTACACGTCGCCCTTGCGCGAGATCTTGGGCACCGTGAGCGTGATGTCATTGGCGCGCAGACGGTTCCAGGTCTGCGCGGGGGGCTCGTTCACGCGGTCGAGCACGACGGTGGCGTTCTCGTCTGCCATTAGCCGATCGCCCCTTCCATCTCGAGCTTGATGAGGTTGTTCATCTCGACGGCGTACTCCATGGGGAGCTCCTTCGAGACCGGGTTGGCAAAGCCGTTCACCACAAGCGTGCGCGCCTCCTGCTCGGAGCAGCCGCGGCTCATGAGGTAGAGAATCGTGTCGTCCGAGATGCGGCCGATGGTTGCCTCGTGGCCAACCGAGGCGGTGGGGTTGCGCACGTCCATCGCCGGGATGGTGTCGGAGCGGCTGATGTTGTCGAGCATGAGCGACTGGCAGCTCACGGTGCAGCGCGCGTTGTCCGCGTGGCGGCCCACAACCACCGAGCTCCTGAAGGTGTTGATGCCGCCGTCCTTGGAGATGGACTTGGTGCTCACCGATGCGGTGGTGTCGCGGCCGTTCAGGATGACCTTGCAGCCGGTGTCGAGGTCCTGCGTGGCGCCGGAGAACGTGATGCCGGTGAACTCGCAGCTGGAGCGGTCGCCCGCGAGGATCGTGGTGGGGTAGAGGTAGGAGACGTGGCTGCCAAAGCTGCCCGAGACCCACTCCATCTTGGCGTCTGCGCCCACGGTGGCGCGCTTGGTGTTGAGGTTGTACATGTTCTTGGACCAGTTCTCGATCGTGGAGTAGCGCAGGCGCGCGCCGTCCTTCACGAAGAGCTCCACGGCGCCGGCGTGGAGGTTGGCCTCGTAGTACTTGGGCGCCGAGCAGCCCTCGATGAAGTGCAGGTTGGCGCCGGGCTCAACGATGATGAGCGTGTGCTCGAACTGGCCTGCGCCCTGGGCGTTGAGGCGGAAGTAGCTCTGCAGCGGGTAGTCGAGGCTGACGCCCGCGGGCACGTAGACAAACGAGCCGCCCGACCACACGGCGTAGTGGAGCGCCGCAAACTTGTGGTCGGTCATGGGGATGAGGGTGCCAAAGTACTCGTGCACCACGGGCTCCCACTTGGGGTCGTGGAGCGCGTCCTCGATAGTGGTGTAGACCACGCCCTGCTTGGCGACCTCCTCGCGCATGTTGTGGTAGACGATCTCCGAGTCGTACTGGGCGCCCACGCCGGCGAGGCTCTCGCGCTCCGCCTCGGGGATGCCCAGGCGCTCGAAGGTGTCCTTGATGTCTGCCGGCACGTCGTCCCAGCTTGAGGCCTGCTTGGTCTTGGGCGAGACGTACGTGGAAATGTGGTCCAGGTCAAGGCCTGCGATCGAGGGGCCCCAGTTGGTGGCCATGGGACGGCGGTGGTACTCGTCGAGCGCCTTCAGGCGCAGGTCGAGCATCCACTGGGGCTCGTCCTTCTTGGCCGAGATTGCACGCACGATGTCCGGCGTGAGGCCGTCGGCGTAGCGCTCGTATCCCTCCTCGGACTTGGTGAAGTCGTAGAGGGAGCGGTCGACGTCTGCGACCTGCATCCTCTCCTTTGTCACCTTGCATCACCCTCGCCCGCGGCCTGGCTCTCGAAGCGCTCGAAGCCGTTCTTGTCGATGTCGTCGATGAGGCTTGCGGGGCCCTCGGCAACCAGGTGGCCCTTGACCATCACGTGCGTGCGGTCCACGGTGAGGCGCTCGAGGATGCGCGTGTTGTGCGTGATCATGATGAGCGCGCCGCCCACGGTCTCGCGGTAGCGCTGGATGCCGTGCGAGACGGTGGCCAGGGCGTCGACGTCGAGGCCGGAGTCCGTCTCGTCGAGAATTGCCAGCTTGGGCTGGAGAAGCAGCAGCTGGAGCATCTCGATCTTCTTCTTCTCGCCGCCCGAGAAGCCTACGTTGAGCTCGCGCATGAGGAAGCTCTGGTCGAGGTTGAGCTCGTCGGCGATGGCGCCCACGCGGCGACGGAACTCGCGCGCGGTGCACTTGAGCTCGGGGCGCATCTGCGAGATTGAGCGCAGGAAGCTGTAGAGGGGCACGCCGGGGACCTCGACGGGGGCTTGGTAGGACAGGAAGACGCCCGCGAGCGAGCGCTTGTCGGGCGAGAGCTCGGTGATGTTCTGACCGTCGAAAGTGATGGTGCCCGCGGTGACCTTGTAGGTGGGGTCGCCCATGATCACGTGGCCGAGCGTCGACTTGCCGGCGCCGTTGGGGCCCATGAGGACGTGGGTCTCGCCTGCGCCAACCTTGAGGTTGACGTCGTGGAGGATGGGCTTGTCCTCCGTACCTGCGGAGATGCCGCTCACGTCGAGAAGCTTGTCTGCCATGCTGTTCTCCTAGCTCGAATGCGCCTGCGGCTGTCTGGCTGCGGACGCAGGTTTCCTCTCCCCGCACGGGGTCGGCGAGCCGGCTCGCGTGCGTTCCTTTCTAGTCGCGTTTGGTGGTTGGGCACTCGTGGGGTGCCCTGGACTGCCTGCGGGAGATTGTTGGTCTGCCCGCGAAGGTGCCTTGGGTTGCTCGCGAGAGTGCTTTGGGCCACCTGTGGGGAGTGTCCCACGCGGCCTAACCCGAGGGTACCCCTTGCGACCTAATTCATACTAGTTTGTAGGAAATAGAAGGCAAGGGTGAGGGACGGGTTTCTCGGCGGTTTCACAAATTCCTACGGCTAAGGGGGCATTTTGTTGGGGTCGGCGGCTTGTGGCGCGGCGGGGTGGCCGCGGTCGGCGCTTCTCGGAGCGCCGGCGTGCGACCGGTGGCCCTTATCGACGCACGGCTGGCGGCAGCTCTCGCCGACGCTGCGGAAACTCGCCCTCCGGTGAGAAAACGGCGCCGGAAGGCCCCTTTCGTACGCGATTGCTTCGATAACGCGCCCTCGGGCGCCAGAATCTCGCCCGAGCGAAGATTTTGGTCCTGTCCTTCCCGGCATCGTTGCCGTGCGCCATTTCGGCGGCACCATTACCGCGTGGCGTTCCAGCGGCGCAGTTATCGCGCGCCGCGAGACGTGTGCCGAGAAGTGCCGGGCGCATTGCGCTAGGGTAGTCATCCGGGAAGGGCGTGCGCGCGGCCGCAGCAGCCGCGGCCTGCCGTAAGCGCTAGGGGAGAGGTACCACCGCATGGGACGCAAGGCGACAAGTGACGTGCTCGAGAGGTTCGTGAGGTATTGCGAGGTTCCCTCGCAGTCGGATCCGCGCACCGCGCAAACGGTACCCTCGACCCCAGCCCAGTTCGATATGGCACGCGTTGTGGCCGCCGACCTGCGCGACCTTGGCGCCCAAGACGTCACGCTCGACGACCACGCATACGTCACTGCTCACTGGCCCGCAAGCGCCGGCGCCGAGAAGCGCCCCGCGCTCGCGTTTTGCTGCCATCTCGACACCGCGTGGCAGACCTACGGTAGCCCGGTCCACCCGCAGGTCAAGCGCTACGAGGGCGGACGGCTTGTCCTGGGCCGCGGCCGCGACGGCGCCGAAGTCGCCCTCGACCCCGCTGCAAGCCCGGAGCTCAAAGAGCTTATTGGCGAGGACCTTGTCACCTCGGATGGCACGTCGCTTCTCGGCGGAGATGACAAGGCCGCCGTGGCCATGGTCGTCTCACTTCTCGCACGCCTTTCCGAGGACCCCGCCATCCCGCATCCGGCGCTTGCGCTGGCGTTTGTCCCTGACGAGGAGATCGGCCATGGCGCAGCGCTGCTCGACCTTGACGCGCTGGGTGCTGCCTACGGCTACACCATCGACGCAGGCCCCCTGGGCGAGTTTTGCTACGAGACGTTCAACGCTGCCGAGGCGACCATCCGCGCCAACGGGCGCTCGGTCCACACCGGCACCGCGAAGGACGTGATGGTCAACGCCTCCGAGGCGCTGCTCCGCGTGCACCAGCTCATTCCGTCCCAGGACCGCCCGGAGTTCACGCAGGACCGCGAGGGCTTCTTCTACCTGGAGCGCATTGAGGGAAACTGCGAGGATGCCCGTGCGGACTACATCATCCGCGACCACGACCGCAACCGCTTTGAGGCGAGAAAGGACCTGCTCCGCTCGGCCGTGGCCCAGGTGAACGAGGAGTACGCGCTGCGCCCGTCCGCGGCGGCCGCCCAGCCCGTGCTCTCCATCGAGATCCGCGACCAGTATCGCAACATGGCCGAGGTCATAACCCGCCCCGAGAACGCGCACCTCATCGAGTCCGCGCGTCGGGCGTATGCTGCCTGCGGCGTCACCATGCGGACGGTCCCCATGCGTGGCGGCACCGATGGCGCGCAGCTCTCCTTCCGCGGCCTGCCGTGCGCGAACCTCTCGGCCTGCTACCACAACGCTCACGGCGTGACCGAGTTCGTGCCGGTGCGCGAGCTGGAGACCATGGTTGACGTGCTCCAGGCGCTCGTGGGCATCTACGCGGAGAGCTAGCATCTGGAGAGACGTGCTTGACTACCTTTCATTCATGAGGTGGGGCATGTCTCTGAGCCCATGCGCGAAGGCAACGATAGTGACGACCTTTTCTGCATCGTTGATGGTGTAGTAGATTTCATACCGTTTCACAGCGCATCTGCGAATCTGAGCGTTTATCGCCTCGCTCAGAAGCAGGTCGACACCAAAAAGTCTGGGGTTGTCCGCGAGAAGCGTCAGCTTTTCCTCATATGTATCGAGAAGCGATGTTGCTGCTGAGGGTGCCTGCAGCGTTATTGCAATGTAACTGATTGCGGCCTCAAGATCTTTGCTGGCAGGGTCGGAGACTATTACCCTATAGCCCATACTTGCTCCTGATGGATGCAACTGCTTCGAAGGCATCCTGGCATTCGCCTCGTTCAACAGCATTGATGCCTTCTTGCACGAGAGATACCAGACGTCCCACCTGCGCTGCCTGCTCGAGCTTTTCATAGGTCTCGGCACTCATGATTACCATGTCGGGGTGACCGTTCTTTGTCACATGCACTGGCTCATGCGACTCCTGGCAAAGCCTGGAAATCTTTGCCGTGTCCTTGAGTTCTTTGACAGGTACCATCTGCATGAGAAAACCTCCAATCCCATAATCATGGGACAATAATACCCCAACCACCTCCTTGCGCGGTGAGCGGCACGCGCGTACCATCGTACGAACGTTGGCAAACCAAGGAGGCACTTATGGCAGGGGTTGCAGGAGGACGGCTCGCCGAGTAGCGATGCGCCGCCCGCCCCAAGACGGGGCTACGTCCTTCTCGCCGCCAAATCCTTGGAGAACCCATGCCTTCTTTCTCTCGTCCCGTTCGGCGCACCCTCCTCACGCCTACGCGCCGTCTTGTCCTTGCGAACTTCCTGCTTGTGGTGTGCTTCACCGCCACGTATTTTGTGGGTCTCATCGGCTGCGCCACCTACCAGCTCGGCGCTGGTGCCTTTGAGGTCTCCGCCCTCGTCATACTGCTCAACGTTGCCCTGGTGGTGGGCGGCGCCCTCGCTGGCGTGGTCACAGACCGCGTGGGCCCGCGCATCACCCTCGCAGCCTCGCTCGCGGGCTTTGCGCTTCTCGGCATCTTTGCTCTGCTCATGCCCCTGAGCTATCCCATGCTCGCCATCGTCTCGACACTCGAGGGGCTGGCCGACGGCTTCTGCGGCACCACCGTGAGCGCCTACCCGCGCTTCCTCACCGCTCGCCCGCGCGAGCTCAAGCGCATGAACAGCCTGTGCGGCACCGCCGTCTCGGTGGCGGTCATCGTGGGGCCGCTCATTGGCGGCTTCGTGACCACGCTTTCCACCAACCAGGCTTGCTTTGTCACCATCCCCGTTGCGTCGCTTCTCGCCGCCGCGCTTGTCTGGGCAACGCCTGAGGCACCGGGTACCGTTGCCCGCCAGCGCGCAAGCCACGCAACAGGCGAGAAGCCCGCCGCGCACGAAGGCTTCTGGCGCCAGCTCGCCGAGGGCTTTCGCGTGACCTTCTCGCACAGGACCCTGCGCATGCTCTTCCTTCTCTACTTCCTGGGCTTCTTTGCCTACGGCGCCTTTGACTCGCTCGAGTCGCTTTTCTACCGAGACGTGCTGTGCGTGAGCGGCGAGTGGATGGGCTGGCTTTCCGCCTGTGCCGGCGTGGGCGCAACGGCAGGGTCGCTGCTGGTTCTGCGGTTTCCAACAAGGCGGCTTACGCTGGGGATGCTTTCCGTCTTGCTGCTGGTGACTGGCGTGGGTTCCATGATCTACGTGGGCACGGCAAACGTGGCCGTTGCCGTGGTGGGCCAGCTCGTGACCGGTCTTGGCTTTGGCGCCATGCGGCCCGTGAAGGACACCATCCTGCAACGCAGCTGCGACGTCTCGTACGTGGGGCGCGTGACATCTGTCATGAACGCGGGTACCAATAGCGCGGGGACCCTGCCACTGCTTGTGGCGCCGCTGGTGGCAAACGTGCTGGGGGTGCAGGGGACGCTGTTTGCTGCCTCGGCCGTGGTGGCAGTTCTCTCTGTGGCGTTTCTCCTGCTCACGCGCCGTGACGGCGAGAAGGACGCCCGTTGTGCCGCCGCTGGCCAGGCGCCTGGAGAGAATCGCTAGCCACACCAAAATGACCCTCAGCGACGGCCCGGTCGCAAGTTAATCCTTGGTAACACCCTTTTCACCTGCGTAAACATATCGGGCATGACAGGCGGCTCGCCCAGGCATCGCATTCATTATGAAAAGCGGGAATCCTAGGCGAAAAAAGGGGCGCAGCTGCACCGGGTTGCCGGCATGGCATGACGGGCGGGTCCCTCTGTTCCAGCATGAGGAAGGGGCGGCAGCATGTCTGCGTTCATCGAAATCAAGAACCTCAACAAGTTCTTTGGCGACCTCCACGTCCTGAAGGACGTCAACCTCTCCGTCGAGGAGGGCGAGAAGGTCGTCATCCTCGGCCCCTCCGGCTCCGGCAAGTCGACGCTCATCCGCTGCGTGGACTTCCTCGAGGAGCCCAGCTCGGGCCAGGTGATCATCGACGGTACCGTGCTCACGCGGAAGAACCATCTGGAGATGGCACGCAAGTATTCCTCCATGGTGTTTCAGCAGTTCAACCTTTATCCAAACATGACGGTACTGGGCAATCTCACCATTGCCCCCATCAAGCTGCAAGGCAAGTCGAAGCAGGAGGCGGAGGCAACGGCAATGTCCGCGCTCGAGCGCGTTGGCCTCGCCCATAAGGCAGACGAGTACCCGCAGAACCTCTCTGGCGGGCAGCAGCAGCGCGTGGCCATCGCGCGGGCAATGTGCACCAAGCAGCCGATCATCCTCTTTGACGAGCCGACCTCCGCTCTCGATCCAGAGATGGTCCAGGAGGTGCTCGATGTCATGATCGAGCTTGCCCACCAGAACATCACGATGCTCTGCGTGACTCACGAGATGGGCTTTGCCCGCGAGGTGGCGGACCGCATCGTCTTCATGGACGACGGCCACATCATCGAGGAGGGCACGCCGGAGCACTTCTTCGAGCACCCGGACAATCCCCGCGTGCAGGCATTTCTCGACAAGATCATCCACTAGGAACGGTGACGAGGATGACTACATACCGTCTGCGAGAAGAACCGGGCCGTCTCACGCGCAGGCAGTTCCTTCACGTCGCGGGCGCCTGCGCCTTGGGCATCGCGGGCGCGGGGCTTCTCGCCGGCTGCTCGGACGGCGGCAGCCAGTCGGGAAGCTCGGGCGACTCCAAGCTCTCGACCATCCAGAGCCGCGGGACCCTCAAGTGCGGCGTCAAGAAGGACATCCCAGGATACGGCTACCTCGACCCCGCCACGGGCACGTACCAGGGCATGGAGATCGACCTGTGCTATCAGGTGGCGGCCAAGGTCTTTGGCTGCAGCTACGATGACGCCAAGGCAAACGACCTTGTGGCCTTCACCGATGTCACGCCCAAGACCCGCGGCCCGCTCATCGACAACGACCAGCTCGACCTCGTGTGCGCCACCTACACCATTACCGACGAGCGCAAGAAGAGCTGGGACTTCACCGATCCGTACCGCTCCGACTACATTGGCATGCTCGTGAAGAGGGGGAGGTTCTCGAGCCTCGAGGAACTCGACGGCGCCTACATCGGCGTCTCCCAGGGCTCCAGCACCATGACCAACATCCAGAAGATGCTCCAGGACCAGGGAGCCGACATCACCCCGAAGTACCTGCAGTTTCCGGACTACTCCACGCTCAAGATCGCGCTCGACTCCTACAACATCGACGTCTTCTCGGTGGACCGATCCATCCTGAGCGGCTACAAGGACGACACGAACGAGCTGCTCCTGCCCGACATCAAGTTTGGCCAGCAGGACTACGGCATCGCCACCAAGAAGGGCTGCGACTCCTCGCAGACCTGCGAGGAGGTCGTCCAGGAGTGCCAGGCCAGCGGATGGCTCGACGAGGAAGTTAGCAACTGGGGTCTGCTGTAGCGGCCGCATGAGGAGGAACGGATGGACCTTTTTGATCCCGTGCGCTGGCAGGCGACCTTTGCCAGCATGGACACGTTTTGGGAGGGCTTTGGCTTCACGCTCCAGGTTGTGGTAGCCGCCCTGATTCTTGCCCTCGTGCTGGGCACCATACTTGGCATCTTCTCGACTACGCACATAAAGGTTCTTCGCGGCATCAGCCGCGTATACGTTGAGTTCTATCAGAACACGCCGCTTCCGGTGCAGGTGTTCTTCATGTACGCTGCGGGGCCGCTGGTCCTGCAAAGCATCACGAACGCCCCCACGCCGGTGCGCATCGCGCCGTTTGTGCTGGGCTCGGTGGGTGTGGGCCTCTACCATGCGGCCTATGTCTCCGAGGTGATCCGCCAGGGCATCGAGGCAGTGCCGCACGGGCAGATGGAGGCTGCGCTCTCCCAGGGCTTCTCGCGCGTGCAGGCGTACCGCTACGTCATCCTCCCGCAGACCTTCCGCATCATCTTGCCGCCTCTCTGCAACCAGGCGCTCAACCTGATCAAGAACACGTCAGTGCTTGCCCTCATCGCCGGTGGCGACCTCATGTACAACGCGGACAACTTCGTTTCCACCTCTGGCTACCTGCAGGGCTACATCATGTGCTGCTTCCTGTACTTCATCATCTGCCTGCCTCTGGCGCTCCTCGTCCAGCACCTGGAGAAGAACTCCAACAAGACGCCGCGGCGCCATCGCCGCAAGGTGGCGGCTGCCGCCGCCGGAAGGGAGGCGTAGGAGATGGAGGTCTTCTCTGCTACCAACCTTGCCTTTATCCTGAGGGGATTTGGCAAGACCATCCTCATTTCGGTCTTGGCGATTGTCTTCTCCATCATCGTTGGCACCGTGCTGGCCATGGTGAAGCAGTACTGCCGTGGGCGGTTGCGCGTGCTCTCCGTCATTGCGAGTGCCTACATCGAGCTGTTCCGCTGCACCCCCAACCTGCTGTGGATCCTCTTTGTGTACTTCACCGTCAACGGCAACGACGTGCTCATCTCCGTGCTCGCGTTCACGCTTTTCACCTCGGCGGTCATGGCCGAGATCGTGCGCGGCGGCCTCAACTCAGTCCCCAAGAGCCAGTTCGAGGCGGCGCAGTCGCAGGGCTTTGGGTTCTTGCAGTCGATGCGGCTCATCATCCTGCCCCAGACGTTCCGAAAGATCATCCCCGCGCTCTTTGGCCAGTGCACCACGGTTGTCAAGGACTCCTCGTACCTGGCTGGAATCAACGTTGCCGAGTTCATGTATTGTTCCAAGGTGATAATGGCCTCGACCACAAGCCTCAGCCAGATTCTCTTGGTGTATGGCTTTGTCTTCCTGCTGTACTTTGCGCTCAACTTCAGCATCTCGCTGGCAGTGCGCTCGTATCAGAGAAAGCTTGTGGCGGCGTAGCAAGGAGAAGGACCCATGGCAGACGAGCGTCTCAAGGTTACAGACAAGGGTGCCCTCGCGGTGAGGCCCGCGGCGGATGCAACGGCGGCCGAGGAGCTCGAGGCCGAGGTCCCCGCGCCCAGTCCCGTGATTATCACCATCGAGCGGGACTTTGGCGCCGAGGGGCACGAGATTGGCAAGATGCTCTCCCAGGAGCTTGACCTGCCCTTCTACGACAACGAGATTCTCGTGCGCGCATCCGCGCGCGCGGGCGCGCCCGTGGATGAGGTTGCCGCCTACGACGCCAGACTTGCGGCGGAGCTCAGCGCCTTCCTTCCCGACCGCATCGACGCCCGCTCGGCTGCCGACAAGCTCTTTGGGCGCGTGTCGAGCGTCATCCGCGACCTCGGGTCTGTTGGGCCCTGCATCCTTGTTGGCAGGCTCTCCGACTACATCTTGCGCGAGAACCCCAACCGCATCTCCGTGCTGGTAACGGCGCCCGAGGACTACCGCGTGGAGGTGGTGCGCCAGAAACGCGGCATGACCCGCAAGGAGGCCCGCAAGCTCGTGCGACGAATGCAGAAGGGCCGCGAGATGTACTGCCATCGCTACTCGGCGGGCAAGTGCGAGATGCATGACGGCAAGGACCTGGTGCTCAACCGTGAGCGCTTTAGCCGCGAGGAGTGCGTTGCCATCATAGCCGCGGCGTATCGCGCCAAGGCGGCGCAGGTGGGAAGTGAGGGCGTCGAGGGATAGGCGGAGCGATGCCGCCCACGGGTGCAACTGCGTGCAGTCCATGAGGAGGGCGACGGCCATGCGCGGCCGTCGCCCTTCTCAGTTCTTGGGACGGCTATTGCTAACCTCGTTAATAAATGTGGACCCTGTGTAGCCTCGCTTCTTCTCGCTAACGTCATTAACTACCCCCGTCCAGCTGGGTAGCATCTCCAACTGTTTAACGGCATTAGCAATCAATCGAGAGGAGCAGAGCATGCCAAACGTCGAGAAGACGGATTGGGACGGCCTTGCCCAGCAGCTCATGACCTCGATTCATGGCCTTAGGGCCGGCCACGGGGCGCACTCCAAGGACATGGAGATGCGCGGGGAGATAAACGCCCTGCACGCGCTCCACCACCAGCCCGAGGGCATGACCCCAACTGCCCTGGCGCGCGCGTGCCAGGTGTCTACGGCGCGCATCACCAAGACGATCGACCAGCTCGAGGGTCGCAGCCTGGTGGAGCGGCACGCCAGTCCCCATGACCGCCGCAGCGTGATCGTGCGCCTCACCGACAAGGGCGAGGCCGAGGTCCAGCAACGCATCGACGGCATCAACGGCTACGTGGCGGGCATCCTTCGCGAGCTGGGCGAGCACGACGCGCGCGAGCTGGTGCGCATCTCGGGGCGTCTGGTCGAGGTTGTCACCAGGCGCGTTGCGGGGGCCGGCTCTCAGACCGGCTGCCCCATGGGGGGGGATGGTGCGCATGAGGCTCGCTAAGCTCCTTCGCGGGCACGTGGGTGAGGTCGTTGCAGTGTTTGCGCTGCTCTTGGTGCAGGCGCTCTGCGAGCTGTCGCTGCCGCGCTACATGTCCGACATCGTGAACGTGGGCGTGGTTGGGTCCGAGGCGGGCAACACCGCCTACCTGGGACACATGGCGCTCGTGATGTTTGGCTTCTGCGTGGGCTCGCTCGCGGCAGCCGTGCTCTCGGGGCTCATCTCGTCCCGCGTGGCGGCGGCCGTTGCGCGCGACCTGCGCCGCGATGTCTTCGCAAAGGTGATGTCCTTCTCGCCTGCGGAGGTCAACCGGTTCTCGCAGTCGTCGCTTATCACGCGCTGCACCAACGACGTGCAGCAGATTCAGAACATGATCGTGATCATGCTGCGCATGGTGATGTTTGCCCCGGTCATGGGCGTGGTCGCCGTGGTCCAGGTGATGACCATGGGAGGCGGCCTCACGTGGATTGTGGGCGCGGCGCTTCTCGCCGTGCTGGGGATTGTGGCGGTGCTCTTCACGCTCACCATGCCGCGCTTCAAGGTCATGCAGTCGCTGGTAGACCGCGTGAACCTGCTTGCGCGAGAGATGCTCGACGGCATAATGACCATCCGCGCCTTTGGTCGCCAGGGCCACGAGCTCAAGCGCTTTGATGCAGCGTCCGGCGACCTTCGCGACGCGCAGCTCTTTGTGAACCGCGCCATGACCCTCATGATGCCGCTCATGATGCTCGTAATGAACGTGGCCACGGTCGCTATCGTGTGGTTTGGCTCGCACGGGGTGGCCGTCGGCGCCATGCAGGCGGGCGACATGATGGCCTTCATCAGCTACGCCATGATGATCGTGATGAGCTTCCTCATCGTCTCGATGGTGGCCGTGATCCTGCCGCGCGCCGAGGTCTCCGTTGGCCGCGTTCGGGAGGTGCTCGACGTCACGCCGGCCGTGGCGGAGCCAGAGCAGCCCGTCTCGCCGGCGGCAGACGCGCCGCGCGGCAGGCTGGTCTTTGACCACGTGAGCTTCCACTACCCGGATGCCGAGGGCAACGTGGTGAGCGATGTGAGCTTTGCCACCACGCCCGGCAAGGTTACGGCAATCGTTGGCTCAACGGGCTCGGGCAAGTCCACGCTCGTGCAGCTGGTGCCGCGCCTCTACGACCCCACGGCGGGCACCATAACGCTCGACGGCGTGGACACGCGCAAGATGTCCCTCGCCGACCTGCGCTCGCGCGTGGGCTACGTGCCCCAGCAGGGCTTTCTCTTCTCGGGCACCATCGCCAGCAACGTGGCCTTTGGCACAGATGGCGCCAGCGAGAAGGACCTGCTCCGCGCCATTGACGTGGCGCAGGCCACGGAGCTTGTGACCGAGAAGGAAGACGGCCTCCAGACGACGATCGCCCAAGGTGGCACCAACGTCTCCGGCGGGCAGCGCCAGCGCCTGGCCATAGCCCGTGCGCTTGCCACGCGTCCCGAGGTCCTGGTGCTGGACGACTCCTTCTCGGCGCTCGACTACGCCACGGACGCCCGGTTGCGCCAGGCGCTTGCCCGTGAGCAGACGGACACCGCGGTCCTGGTGGTGGCGCAGCGCATCGCCACCGTCATGGGCGCGGACCAGATCATCGTGCTCGACGAGGGCCGTGTGGTGGGGCAGGGAACGCACGAGGAGCTCCTGCGCAGCTGCCCCGAGTACCTGGAGATTGCAAAGAGCCAGCTCAGCGCCAAGGAGCTTGGCCTTGCGGAGGGGGAGTAGACATGGCCGAGAGAACGCAGCAGCCAAGGCAGACGCCGCGTCCGCACGGACCTGGCAGCCGCATGGCGCCAGGAGAGAAGGCAAAGGACTTCAAGGGGACCATTCGAAAGCTCCTGCACTACATGGGGCCGTATCGCGTGGGGCTTGTGACGGCGGTGGTCCTGGCCATGGCGTCGGTGGTGTTCTCGGTTGTGGGGCCAAAGGTCCTGGGAAACGCAACCACCGAGGTCATCCGTGGCGTTCAGGCCGCGGCGGCCGGGACGGGCGGCATCGACTTTGGCCTCATCGAGAAGATCCTGGTGACCCTTCTCGTCATCTATGCGGCAAGCGCCGCGGCGTCTGGCCTCCAGAGCTGGATCATGACGGGCATCACGCAGAAGGTCGTGTATCGCATGCGCGGCCAAATTGCCGACAAGATCTCCAAGGTGCCCCTCTCGTACTTCGACGGCAAGTCCATCTCTAAGGGTGACGTGCTCTCGCGCATGACCAACGACGTGGACACGTTAAGCCAGTCGCTCAACCAGGGCCTCATCCAGCTGGTGACCTCCGTCACGCAGGTGGTGGGCGTGGCCATCATGATGCTCACCATCTCGGTGCCGCTCGCGGGCGTGACCTTTGTGACGCTGCCGGTATCGGCGCTTGTCCTGGGCGTGCTTATCCGCCGCTCGCAGAAGTACTTCCGTCTGCAGCAGGAGCAGCTTGGTGCCGTGAACGGGCGCGTTGAGGAGGACTTCTCGGGGCAGGTGGTGATCCAGGCGTTCAACCGCGGCGAGCGTGCCGTGGAGCGCTTTGAGGAGGAGAACGACCAGCTCTTTGAGAGTGCGTGGAGGAGCCAGTTTCTCTCGGGCCTCATGCAGCCGCTCATGAACCTCGTGGGCAACATGGGTTACGTGGGCGTGGTTGTGGTTGGCGCTGGCCTTGCCGTGACGGGCGCCATCCAGCCGGGCGACATCCAGTCCTTCATCCAGTACGTCAAGAACTTCACGCAGCCCATCACGCAGTTGGCAACGGTGTCCAACGTGCTGCAGCAGATGGCCGCCTGCGCTGAGCGCGTCTTTGAGTTCTTGGAGGCACCGGAGGAGGAAGAGACCGCGGAGCTTGACCCCGCCATGGGCGCGCCGGTCGAGGCGATTGGCCATGCCACGGGCGCCGTGGACTTTGACCACGTGTCCTTTGGCTACCTGCCGGGGCAGACGATCATCCATGACTTCTCGGCAGACGTCGAGCCTGGCCGCACGGTGGCCATCGTGGGGCCCACCGGCGCTGGCAAGACCACACTCATGAAGCTCCTGCTTCGCTTCTACGACGTGGACGGCGGCGCACTTTCTGTGGACGGCCACGACGTGCGCAACGTTGGGCGAGAGGACCTGCGGCAGAGCTTCTCGATGGTCCTTCAGGACGCGTGGCTCTTCAAGGGCAGCATCCGCGAGAACATCCGCTTTGGGCGCCTTGATGCAACCGACGAGGAGGTGGAGGTCGCCGCGCGCTACGCGCACTGCGAGCACTTCATCAAGACGCTGCCGGGCGGCTACGACTTCGAGCTGGACGAGGGCGCAACAAACATCTCCCAGGGGCAGCGCCAGCTGCTGACCATTGCCCGCGCGGTTCTCGCCGACAGGCCCATCCTCATTCTGGACGAGGCCACCTCGAACGTGGACACGCGCACCGAGTGGCGCATCCAGCGCGCCATGGACAAGCTCATGGCGGGGCGTACGAGCTTTGTGATCGCGCACCGGCTCTCGACCATCAAGAACGCCGACGCCATCCTGGTGCTGCGCGACGGCGACGTTGTGGAGAAGGGGACGCACGAGGAGCTTCTCGCTGCGGGCGGCTTCTACGCGCAGCTGTACCAGTCGCAGTTCGAGGAGGTTGCGTAGGAGGCGGTTGGCTTGGCGGGGAGAGGGACTGGGTCCCTCTCCCCGCGGGAGGAAGGTGGGTCTTGTTGGAGTGCGCTAGCGGCTGAGCGCGCTAGCGACGGCGACGGCTGGGGCGGCGGTTGCGCTCGCCACCGTCGCCGACGATGACGATGAGGCTCAGTACGCACACGATGGCGATGAAGGCGATGTGCTCGAGGACGTTCATGGTGACTCCTTCCGACGCGACGTTCGGTCGTTGCTTTTGTTGACCCAATACTCCCGCGAGCTGCGCTTTGGTGCCATCGGCCAGGCTTACGGCTGTCTTACGTCTTTGTAAGCTGGGGTTTCTCGGCGGCAGACGGGGTTTCTCAGCGGCAGTCGGCTCTTCTCGCACGAATGTGTGGCAATCCGGGCGGCATGCGATACACATTCGTCGCACGAACGTGTATCGACCTGCGCGGGATACAGGTTCGGGTCCGAACGTGTGGCGAGGGGATACAGGTTCGTCGTCCGAATGTGTATCGACCTGGGCGGGATACAGCTTCGGGTGCGAATGTGTGGCAAGCCGCCCCGCCGCCCCGCCGCCCCGCCGTGCCCCGCTGCCGTGCCCCGCCCTTCTCGCCCTCGTGTTGCGCCTTGGTAATGTGACGCCGCAGGCCGCCGCTCCGTCCCGTAGAATGGACGACGTAACACAGCTCCAGACGGGAGGACCCATGGCACTTAGCAGGGAAGACGTGCAGGGCATCGCGGACTATGCGCGCATAGCCCTCACGGATGCGGAACTCGACGAGATGACCACCTACATGAACGAGGCGGTCGACCTTCTCGAGCCCATCCGCCAGTACGACCTCGACGGGGTCGACCCCACCTTCCACCCCATCGGCGACCTCTCCAACGTGATGGGCGAGGACATCATCGACGATTCCGTCCGCGCGCTGCCCATCGACGTGGCGCTCAAGAACGCGGGCTCCACGCGCGACCGCTACTTCCGCGTGCCCTCGATCCTGGGCACCGACGAGGATGAGGGAGGCATCGCCTAATGGCCAACATCGACCAGCTCTCCGCCGCGCGCATCGCTGCCGGCGTTGCCGCGGGGGAGTTCAGCGCAACCGAGGTGGCCAAGGCCTCCCTCGACGCCATCGATGCACGTGACGAGAAGGTCCAGGCATTCCTACAGGTCTCGTCCGACCTTGCCCTGGCCGCAGCCGCCGAGACGGACCGCCGTCGTGCCGCGGGCGAGAAGCTCGGCCCCCTGGCCGGCGTGCCCGTTGCCTTCAAGGACAACATGCACCTGGTTGGCACGCGCACGACCTGCGCCTCAAAGATGCTCGAGAACTACGAGTCGACCTTCACCGCAACGTGCGTGCAGCGCATGCTCGACGCAGGCGCCACGCCCATGGGCAAGGCCAACATGGACGAGTTCGCGTTTGGCTCGTCCACCGAGTCCTCGGCCTTCCACCGCACGAACAACCCCTGGGACACCGAGCGCGTGCCCGGCGGCTCCTCGGGCGGCTCGGCCGCGGCCGTCGCCGCCGGCGAGGTCACCATCTCGCTGGGCTCCGACACGGGCGGCTCCATCCGACAGCCGGCGAGCCTCTGCGGCGTGGTGGGCATGAAGCCAACGTACGGCGCCGTGAGTCGCTACGGCGTGGTTGCCTTTGGCTCCTCGCTCGACCAGGTTGGACCCTTTGGCCGTAGCGTGGAGGACGTGGCCCTTGCCATGAACGCCCTCACCGCTGCCGGCCGTGACCCGTATGACTCCACGAGCCAGCCCTGCGCCGTCGACTTCCTCGAGCACCTGGAGGACCCCGTCGAGGGCATGCGCGTGGGCGTGGTGCCTGCGCTCATGGAGGCAGCCGGTCTCACGGATGAGGTCCGCACTGCCGTGGAGGGTGCGGCAAAGGCCCTCGAGAACGCCGGCGCCGAGCTTGTCGAGGTCGACCTCCCCAACATCAAGTCCGCAATCGCCGCGTACTACGTGATTGCGCCGTGCGAGGCCTTCTCCAACCTCGCTCGCTTTGACGGCGTGCGCTATGGCTACCAGGAGGAGGGCTGCCTCACGCTTGCCGAGCAAACCTCCAAGAGCCGCGCGCACGGCTTTGGCGAGGAGGCCAAGCGCCGCCAGATGCTGGGGGCCTACCTGCTCTCCAGCGGTGTCTACGACAAGTACTACTACCCGGCGCAGCAGGTGCGTACTCTCATCACCCAGGACTACCAGCGCGCCTACGAGCAGTGCGACGTCATTCTCATGCCCGCCTCGCCGCGCACGGCGTTCAAGTTTGGCGAGATGAGCGACCCCACGCAGATGTACGCCTCGGACATGTTCACCATCTCGAACAACATCGCCGGCAACGGCGGCATCTCGGTGCCGCTGGGCCTGGGTGCAGAGTCCCGCCTGCCCGTCTCGGTCCAGCTGCAGGGCCCGGCCTTCTCGGATCGCAGGCTCCTGCGCTTTGCTCGCGCCGTCGAGAAGTCCTTCTCGGCGTGTGGTGCCGTTGCGCCCGAGTTTGCCGGGAAGGGGGGTGAGCTCTAGTGAAGAAGCTCGCCGAGGTTCTGAAGGACTGGGAGGCCGTCATTGGCCTGGAGGTCCACACCGAGCTCACCACGCTCGAGACCAAGATGTTCTGCAACTGCAAGAACACGCATGACGACCCGCCCAACACCAACGTCTGCCCCGTGTGTCTGGGCATGCCCGGCGCATTGCCGGTGCCCAACCGCGCGGCCATTCAGTCCATCGTGATGGCTGGCCTGGCCACAGACTGCCAGATCATGCGCCACTCGATGTTCTACCGCAAGCACTACTTCTATCCCGACATGGCCAAGAACTTCCAGACTACGCAGGGGCCGGTGGCGTTCTGCATGCACGGGCACCTCGACCTGGAGGTCTCTGGCGAGGGTGCGGCCGAGCGCCCTGCCTGGGAGGACACAGCAGGCGATGGCGAGACGCCCATCTCGCGCGAGAAGGACGGCTCCTACGTGGCGCCCATCCGCATCCTGCGCATCCACATGGAGGAGGACGCCGCCAAGATGGTGCACGTGGGCGGCGAGGAGGGTCGCATCACTGCTGCCACCGAGAGCCTCATCGACTACAACCGCTGCGGCACGCCGCTGATCGAGCTGGTCACGGAGCCCGATTTGCGCACGCCCGAGGAGGCCCGCCTCTTCATGGAGAAGCTGCAGCAGACGTTCAAGACGCTTGGCATCTCCGATTGCTCGCTGGAGAATGGCTCCATGCGCTGCGACGGCAACATCAGCCTGCGTCGGCGCGGCGAGACGCGCCTGGGCACCAAGACCGAGATGAAGAACATCAACTCGTTCAAGAGCCTGCACGACGCGCTCGAGTACGAGATCTGCCGCCAGGCAGAGGTGCTCGAGGAGGGTGGCATCATCTACCAGGAGACGCGCCACTGGGAGCCCAGCCGTCGCCGCACCGTGGTGATGCGCGTGAAGGAGACGGCGGACGACTACCGCCTGTTCCCCGACCCGGACCTGGCCCCCTTCGACCTCACCGATGACTTCATCGAGGAGGCGCGCGAGAAGATCCCCGAGCTGCCGGACGCCAAGCGCGACCGCTACATGCACGATTACGGCCTGAAGCGCGCCGACGCCGCCCAGCTTGCGGGCGACCCTTCGGTTGCGGCCTTCTTTGAGGAAGCGCTCGAGGGCGCGCCGACAAAGGCCGTTGCCACCATCGCCAACGTGATGGTGAACCTGGCGCCGAGCTTCGACGCGCTGACGCCCGCGCAGGTGAGGAGCATCTCTGGGCTTCTCGCCGAGGACGCCATCACGTTTGCCCAGGCACGTGAGGTACTCGAGGCCGTCAACGGTACCGACAAGGACCCGGAGCGTGTGGTGGACGAGCGCGGCATGCGCCAGGTGACGGACACGGCGGCGCTGGAGCCCATCGTGGACGAGGTTCTCGCGCGCTGCACCGACCAGGTCCAGCAGTATCGCGACGGCAACAAGAAGGTCGTGGGCTACCTGGTGGGGCAGTGCATGAAGGCGTCGAAGGGCTCGGGCAACCCCAAGCTGTTCAACAAGCTGCTTACCGCGCGGCTCGAGGCATGATCGACGAGGGGGCTACCGCTGCGGCTACCGCGTACGTGCGCGACGCCGACCGCCTGGATGCCATCGGCGCGGCGTAGCCCTGTCGCCGGAAGGCCGAATTTGGTGCCTTTTGCATCATCTGACGCCCTCCGGCGACATTTTGTCACCGGAGGGCGTATCCCCATCACGCACAAAGATGCCGCTCCGGCGCCAAATTCACGCCGGAGCGGCATTTCTCGCAGAGAAGGTTGCCGCCTTCTCACCCGCGGGTACCGCGCATATGAGGCTCCGCGCACTACTCCTCGTCCTGCGCCAGCGGGGAGTCTCCCTCGCTGCGCATGCGCTCGATCCTTCTCAGCAGGCTGTCCTTATGCGGGTAGGAATGCGACTGGGCAATGTCGTTCCCGTCATCTGGATAAAAGCGGAAGAAGTAGTTGCCTGAGAGGGTCTGGAAGATGCGGTACTTGGGTGCGGGCACAGATTGCCAGTCCAGCGCGGTTGTATCCTCGATGGCCGCGTCCTTTGCGGTCTTGCGAATGCGGTTGATGCCATCAAGGCAATCGTCCTTGGATGGGAAGACCATGGACGTGGCGACGATGTGGCCGTTGCTTGCACACAGGTTGAAGAGGTACTTTCCTTCATTCTCGTTGAGTACGTACTGCCCCATACAAATCACCCCAAACGCTTGCGACGGATACTGTTTTGGGCCTATGCGGCCTGCGTTAGGGCATAGATTCCACTCCCTTGGGGTAGCTAGTACGACCAAGATGGCGAGCGGTCGCATTTGGGACGGAACCGGCGAGAATGTGCCGCAACGGGTGACGAGAAAGGCGCCCGGGCCAGCGAGTGACCCGGGCGCCTAGTGGCTACGTAACCCCGCAGCCTACCGCTCGGCAGCTTTGCGACCAGCCTCGAACGCGGCAAGGTTCGCCTCGACGGTCTTTGGCGGTACGCGGCGGCTAATGGCGTCGCGCCACTCGTCGACGGCAAAGGGGAGCGCCGTCGAGAGCGCGCCTACCAGCACCACGTTGGTCGAGCGAGGGCTCCCCACGCCACGGGCGATCTCGCCTGCGTCGATGCGTACGGCGCCAATCTCGTCCAGGCGCGCGCCAATCCGCCGGGGCATCTGGGCGTTGCCAATGTTCACGGGCACAGGAACGATGGTTTCGTCGTTCACAAAGAGGCGCCCGCCATCCTTGAGGAACTGCTGGTTGCGCAGGGCCTCGATGGCCTCGAATGCTACGAGCACGTCGGCCGTGCCCGGGTCGCAGACCATGGAGTCAACGTGCTCGCCCATGCGGATGATGGTCGAGACGGAGCCGCCTCGCTGGCTCATGCCGTGGATCTCGGAGACCTTCACGTCGAGGCCCGCCTCCGAGGCGGTCATGGCAAGGATGTTGCCGGCAAGGATTGTGCCCTGTCCGCCAACGCCTACGAGAAGGACAGTCATGGTGTGGTCAAGATGCACGCGCTCGCCCATGTGGACGGTCGAGCTGGCCGCGGATGCTGTTGCGTGTGGCATGTGTGTCTACCTCCCTTGCTCTGGGCCGGGCTACTCGGACTTGATGCACCCAAACGGGCACACCTGCTCGCACTGGCCGCAGCCCACGCACTGCGTGGGGTCGATGATGGCGTAGTTTGTCTCGTCCTTGCCAAGCGCTGGGCAGCCAATCTGGACGCAGGTGCCGCAGCGGCGGCAGTCGCGGATGACGGGCGCGGGCTTGTGCGTGCGGTCAACCAGTCGGCACGGCGAGCGGAAGATGACCACCGAGAGCAGGTCTTCGTGAGAGACGGCCTCCTTGAGCGCCGCGCGCACGGCCTTCAAGTCCTGCGCGTCGGCCTCGATGACCTCGTCGACGCCAATGGCGCGGCAGAGTGCGGGCAGGTCGAGCGGCCGCCCCGCCGGGCGATCGAGAACCGAGGGCTTCTCGTCCGCGTCCAGCAGCGGGCTGATCCGCGCGCCCTGCTCGGAGAGGGTAAGGCCGTTAACGGGGTTGCCCTGCGTGCCGGTCATGGCCGTGGTGCGGTTGTCCAGGATGAGCAGCGTGCCCTTGCCCCCGTTGTAGGCGGTGCCGAGAAGCGACGTGATGCCGGAGTGCGCAAAGGTGGAGTCGCCAATGACGCCAATCACGGGGCGCTTGGTGCGCTCGGGGATGCCGGCAAGCTCCATGCCGTGGCTCATGCTGAGAGAGGCGCCCATGTCGATCACCGAGTCGACGGCACGGAAGGGCGCGACGGCGCCCAGCGTGTAGCAGCCAATGTCGCCGGTCACGATGGCCTTCATGCGGCGCAGCTCGTTGAAGACCAGGCGGTGTGGGCAGCCAGCGCAGAACGCGGGCGGGCGAGGAGGAAGGTCCTTCGCGGCCTCGAGATGCGCGGGCGTGGCAACGCCAAAGCTCCGCTGGATGTCGGCAGGGAAGATCTCGCCGGAGCGGGGGAGAGGCGCCGCAGGCGGCTCGGAGAGCTTGATGCCCAGCGCCGCCACGTGGTCGCGGAAGTAGCGGCAGGACTCCTCCACCACGTAGACCTTCTCGACCGAGGCGGCAAAGCTCGCGAGGAGCTTTGGCGGCAGCGGCCAGGTGAGTCCAAGCTTGAGCGTGGAGGCCTCGGGCAGCGCCTCGCGCACGTGGTTGTAGAGGGCGCCGGCGACGATGATGCCAACCTTGGTGTCGCGCATCTCGACGCGGTTGAGGTCGCTCGTCTCGGCAAACTCCACCAGGGCGTCCTCGCGCTCGTTGGTCACGCGGGTGCGCGCCACGGCGTAGGCGGGCATCATCACGTACTTGCTGGGCTGGCTCTGGTAGTCGCGGGGAGTGGCGGCATCAAGGTCGCGCTCGTGGGAGCACTCGACCATGGTCCTCGTGTGGGCAATGCGCATGGTCTCGTGGAGAATGACGGGCGTGTCGAAGCGCTCGGAGATGTCAAACGCCTTGCGCGCGAAGTCGTAGGCCTCCTGGGAGTCCGACGGGTCCAAGCACGGCACGCGGGCAAACGCGGCATAGTTCCTCGTGTCCTGCTCGTTCTGGGAGCTGTACATGGAGGGGTCGTCGGCGACGAGAAGCACCAGGCCTGCGTTGATGCCCGTGTTGGTAACGCTCATGAACGGGTCTGCCGCAACGTTCAGGCCAACGTGCTTCATGGTGACCAGCGTGCGCACACCGCCCATGGCAGAGCCAATGCCCACCTCGAGGGCGACCTTCTCGTTGGGTGACCACTCGCAGTAGACGTCACCGTGCTGCACGAGGTTCTCGAGGGTCTCGGTGGAGGGGGTGCCGGGGTAGCCCGTTCCCACACCCGCGCCTGCCGACCACGCCCCCTCGGCAATGGCCTCGTTGCCCGACAGTAGCTGCTTTCCCATGCGCTCTCCTCTCCCGGCGGACTGCCCGCCTGTGTTGCCTCTCCGGTGGGCCGTCTAGGCCTTGTTCTCCTGGTCTACCAGGTGCGCCGCCCCGTACCTCTCGCGCAGGAGCGGCTTCTCGATCTTGCCCGTGGGGTTTCTCGGCACCTCGGCAAAGATCACCTTGCGCGGCCGCTTGTAGCGGGGGAGCGCCAGGCAGAACTCGTTGATGTCGTCCTCGGTGGTGTCCTCGTAGCCGGGCTTGAGCTCGATGATTGCTGCAGGTATCTCGCCCAGGCGCTCGTCAGGCAGGCCGATGACGGCCACGTCCTGGATGGCGGGGTTGGAGGCGAGAAAGTCCTCGATCTGCACGGGGTAGAGGTTCTCGCCGCCCATCACGATAACGTCCTTCTTGCGGTCGACCAGCCAGTAGAAGCCGTCCTCGTCCTGGCGCGCCATGTCGCCGGTGTGCAGCCAGCCGTCGATAAGGGTCTCGGCCGTGGCCGCGGGGTCCTTGTAGTAGCACTCCATGAGGCCCGGGCCCTTCACGCAGAGCTCGCCAACCTCGCCGGACGCGACCTCCTCGCCCTTCTCGTCCACGATCTTGCACTCCCACTGGTAGCCGGGAACGCCAATGGCGCCCACGTGGTCCACGTTCTCCACACCCAGGTGGACGCAGCCGGGACCGCAGGACTCCGAGAGGCCGTAGTTGGTGTCGTACTGCTGGTTGGGGAAGACCTTGAGCCAGCGGTGCACCAGGCTCTTGGGCACCGGCTGGGCGCCAATGTGCATGAGGCGCCACTGGTCGAGGTGGTAGTCGGCCAGCGTGACCGTGCCCTGCTCGATGGCGAGAAGGATGTCCTGCGCCCAGGGACGAGCAGCCACACGATGGTGCAGCGCTCGTTGGAGACGGTCTCGAGGATGGTCTTGGGGCTCACGCCGCGCAGGAGCACGCCGCGCCCGCCCACGGCGAGCGACCCCATCCAGTGCATGATGGCGCCGGTGTGGTAGAGCGGCGGGATGCAGAGAAAGACGTCGTCGTGCGTCTGACCGTGGTGCTTCTGCTCCATGATGGCGGCCTGGGTGAGGCTCTGGTGGTGGTGCAGGATGGCCTTGGGGAAGCCGGTGGTGCCCGAGCTAAAGTAGACCGCCGCGTCCTCGTCCTCGGAGAGCGGGATCATGGGGTCTGCCGAGGAGCACAGGCCAACGAGCTCCTGGTAGGGCTCGGCCCAGGTGGGGCAGTCGTCACCCACGTAGAAGAGCAGGCGGCCCTTCTGGATCTGGGGCACGATCTCTTCGACGCGGCCGGTGAACTCGGGGCCAAAGACCAGGATGTCGGCGTCGGACTTCTCGACGCAGTAGCGGATCTCATCGGCGGAGTAGCGGAAGTTGAGCGGCACCACCGTGGCGCCGCTCTTGAGCACGCCAAAGTAGATGGGGAGCCACTCGATGCAGTTGTAGAGCAGGACTGCGACCTTGTCGTCCTTGCGGATGCCGCGCGAGAGCAGCAGGTTTGCAAAGCGGTTGGCCTTCTCGTCAAAGACCTGCCAGGTCATCTCGCGGCGAAAGGGCTCGTCATCCGTTGTCTCGACGAGCTCGTATTCGCGCCAGGTGATGTGGCGGTTCTCGCGGCGCTGTGGGTTCACCTCCACGAGGGCAACCTCGGTGGGGTAGAGCTCGGCGTTCTTGCGCAGCATGTCGACGATGGTCACGATGCCTCCAAATGACCTGGCGGACTTGCGGGGATGCCTGGGGCGCCACTGGCGATGGTGCGAGGCGGCAGCTTTATTATTCTAGACGGGTGCGGTGCTGCGGGGGCGGGGGAGATTGCGCTTTCGGCGAGAATTGCCGCCGTGGCCGGGGCTGGGTTGCCGCCGCCTGCCGCCGCAGCCCTCCGCCCGCCGCCGCGCGCCGAGAAACGCCGCCGCTCTCGGCTGCGCGCGTCCTTCTCGCCCCTTTTGTTAACGCTTCTTCAGGCTTTCTCGATCCGGGGTTGATTTTTTTTCAAATCTTGGTCAAAATATTTGACCGTCCATACAAAGGTGCAAGAAATCGGCCGAAGGTAGTTCGGCCGCCGCCACCGGGCGAAAGGAACAACAATGCAGTCGAAAATCGCGCACGCAGCCGAGCGAAAGGCTTTCAGCGTCGTCATCGACCAAGCGATCAAGGGCGTCAAGGGCGATCACCCCGAGGAGGCCATCAACAAGTTCCTGGACATGGGCGGCAAGCTCCTCGCCGACACCGCGCCCGACATGGCAAACTCCCTGCGCCGCGCATTCTATCCCGGCTCCAAGTGGGAGAACTTCCTCATCGAGCTGGTGAGGGACCGCGTTGACCCCAACATCTTGAAGACCGCCGTCCTGAACGGCGCCTACGAGTCCGCCTTCCGCGGCCTGCGCGAGACTACCCAGTCTGCCGAGAAGTACCAGTGCAACGTGCCCTGGATCATCATCTTCGACCCCACGAGTGCCTGCAACAAGCACTGCATCGGCTGCTGGGCCGCCGACTACGGCAACTCCCTCAACCTCTCCTTCGATGACATGGATCGCCTGGTCACCGAGGCCAAGGCGCTGGGCACACACTTCTTCATGATGACCGGCGGTGAGCCCCTGGTGCGCAAGAAGGACGTCGTCCGCCTTGCCGAGAAGCACGACGACTGCATCTTTGGTCTCTTCACCAACGGCTCGCTCATCGACCAGCAGCTCTGTGACGATTGCAAGCGCCTGGGCAACATCGTGTTCTCGATGTCGCTCGAGGGCTTCAAGACCGCTAACGACGGCCGCCGCGGCGACGGCTCTTTCGACGAGGTCGTGCGCGCCATGGACCTCATGACCGAGAACGGCGTGCCCTTCGGCATCTCCACCTGCTATACGCGCAACAACGTCGAGGATGTCACCTCCGACGAGTACTACGACTTCATCATCGAGCACGGTGCGCTGTGGCAGTGGTACTTCCACTACATGCCGGTGGGCGAGGGCGCCAACGCCGACCTCATGCCCACCATCGAGCAGCGCGAGTACATGATCGACCGCGTTCGCAAGATTCGTGACTATGAGGGTGGCAAGACCATCATGGCCATGGACTTCCAGAACGACGGTGAGTTCGTGGGTGGCTGCATCGCCGGCGGCCGCGTGTTCTGCCACGTAAACGCCCGCGGCGACGTTGAACCCTGCGTCTTTATTCACTACTCCAACGCCAACATTCACGAGAAGAGCTGGCTGGAGTGCCTGCAGCAGCCCATCTTCCAGGAGTACCGCGCCAATTGGCCTTGGAACGACAACATGCTTCGCCCCTGCCCCATGCTCGAGAACCCGCAGGTTCTTCCCAAGATGGTTCACGACGCGGATGCCAAGTCTACCGAGTACACCTCGCCGGAGGACGTCGACCACCTGTGCGCCCGCACGGCTAAGTACGCCGAGAAGTGGGCACCCGAGGGTGACCGCATCTGGGTCGAGGAGCACCCCACCGGCAAGAAGGTCTACGAGGACAACATCTCGATGATGGATGTCGACAAGAAGGCCAAGATGCTTGCCGAGAAGGACGCCGAGCTTGACTCGCACATCGAGGAGGAGCTCAAGGAGGAGGAGAAGGAGACGGTCGGCGCCGCAAAGTAGGTGCTGCTCGCCCCTCTCGCGCGAAAGCGTTTGTCGCCCCGTTGCTGCTGCCGGATGGCCGTGGCGACGGGGCTTTTGCTTGCGCCGGTTGGCGACGACTGGGGGCGTGGGATTTTGTTGCCCGGTAATGGAATCCCGTTACTCGGCAATGGAATCCCGTGTCACGCTCCGCACTGCCGTATGCTCTTCTCAGCAAACAGCACCGAGAAGGGAAGGGGCGTCGTGATAAAGCTCGCACTCTCGGACCTCGACAACACCTTGATTCCCTATGGCCAGGGTTGCGCGTCGGACGCGGCCATTGCCGCCGTGCGCGCCGCCAATGCCGCGCCGGGTGTGCTCGCCGGCCCCATCTCTGGCAGGACCATTGCCATGATGTCGTGGATGTTCGAGAACGACGCGGCAGACTGCTTCCAGACCGGCGTCTTTGTGAACGGCCAGGTTGTGCGCCTGCGCGGCCGCGTGGTCTACGAGGAGGCACCTGCGCGCGACGGCCTCGAGCGCCTTGTTGCCTACCTGCGCGAACGCGACGGCGAGAGAACCGCCCTCACCGCCTACGAAAACAACAGCGAGAACGGTGACGTTGTCGTAGGCATCACAGACGAGGAGCTGGCACGCCACCCCAAGGCCTTTCACGCGTTCCGCCGCACGACCGCGCACATTCCGGCCGGCACGTACGTGAAGAACAACATCCACAGCGACCACTCGCGCGCCCACATGGAGGACCTCCGCCACGACCTGGTCCGCGACTTCCCCGAGTTCGACTTCGTCTTTCCCAGTGCCGCTTCCTCCACGTTGGACATCCTGCCCGCCGGCGTCTCCAAGATGAGCGGACTTACAATTCTCATGGACCAGTTGGGCATAGGCCTTAACGAGGTCTGCGTCTTTGGGGACTCCGAGAATGACCTGGCCATCATCGAGGGCGTGCCCAATTCCGTTGCCGTCTCGAATGCGGCTCCCAAGGTTGCGGCAGCGGCACGCTGGCACATTGGCTCGGTGACCGAGGACGCGGTTGCCGGCGCCCTTCTCGACATCGCTGCTGCAGCCAAGACGGGCGCCATGCCCGCATTCATGCGTGAAGGGGGCGAGAACCCCTGCGACGCCGGTGCGCCGCCCACGTGCGTTAGCTCCGCCCCTATGGGGTAGGTAGAGAGGGGCGGCACGTCCTGTCGTGCCTGCCGAGAACCGCGAGGAGATGCATGCGTATGGAGTTCCAGGAGCTCAAAGATTGCAGGTTCGATGGCTCGGGCCACTTCAAACTCGACGACTGCCCCACAGACGTCCACGTGGAGAAGAAACTCAGGCCCAACTTCGAGTCCCTCACCGAGGCAAACACCCAGCGCATGGCCGAGCTCCAGGACAGGCTCTACGCCGAGGGCCGCGAGGGCGTTGTGATAATCCTGCAGGCCATGGACGCGGCTGGCAAGGACTCCACCATCAAGCACGTGATGAGCGGCATCAACCCGCAGGGCGTGACGGTGGCAAGCTTCAAGCAGCCCTCCTCGGAGGAGCTCGCGCACGACTTCCTCTGGCGCGCCGCCACCAAGCTGCCGCGTCGCGGCTGCATTGGCCTCTTCAACCGCAGCTACTACGAGGACGTGCTGGTTGTGCGCGTACACGACCTCCAGAAGACCTACCGCATGCCCAAGCGCGTGCTCGAAACCCCCAAGGACGACTTCTTCGAGCAGCGCTACCGCCAGATCCGCGACTTCGAGCGCTACCTCTGGGAGAACGGCTACCGCGTGCTCAAGATCTTCCTCAACGTGAGCAGCGCCGAGCAGCGCAGGCGCTTCCTCGACCGCATCGATGACGAGTCCAAGAACTGGAAGTTCTCCTCGTCCGACGTGACCGAGCGCCAGCTGTGGCCCAAGTACATGGCCGCCTACGAGCGCTGCATCGACCGCACCGCCACCAAAGAGGCACCCTGGTACGTTATCCCGGCAGACCAGAAGTTCTACGCGCGCTGGCTCGTCTCGGAGGCCATCGTCCGCACGCTCGAGGCGTGCGACCCGCACTACCCGGAGCTTCCCGCCGAGCAGCGCGACGACCTGGAGGCCGCGCGCCAAGGCCTGCTCGCCGAGACGGGCGGCCACGACGACCGCTCCGAGCGCGACGCAACGGAGCGCGAGAACGGCTAACATAACCCAAGGTATGTGGCGCAACGAGAGGGGACGCGCATGTGGGTTCTAGCTGCGGTTGGTTCGGCGGTCTTTGCGGGCATCACATCGATTCTTGCCAAGTGCGGCATCCGTCACACCGACTCTGACGTGGCTACAGCGGTACGCACTATCGTCGTCCTGGCGTTTGCGTGGCTCATGGCGGGCGTGGTTGGCTCCATTCCCACCATTACCCAGATAACACCCAACTCGCTGCTCTTTCTGGCGCTTTCCGGCCTCGCTACCGGTGCGAGCTGGATCTGCTACTTCAAGGCCCTATCCATGGGCGACGTCAACAAGGTCGTGCCCATCGACAAGTGCTCCACGGTGCTCACGGTTCTTCTCGCCATCGTGCTCTTTGGCGAGACCCAGAACCTTGCCGTAAAGCTTGTGGGCTGCGCGGGCATTCTCGTGGGCACCCTCATGATGATCGAGCGCAAGCGGCAGGACCACGACGTCCAGGGTCGCTCGTGGATGTGGTACGCCGTGGGCTCCGCGGTCTTTGCCGCGCTTACGTCGATTCTCGCCAAGGTGGGCATCGAGGGCGTGGAGTCAAACCTCGCTACGGCCATCCGCACCTGCTTTGTGCTGGTCATGGCGTGGGTGGTTGTGGCAATGCGCGGCAAGCTGGGCGAGGTGCGCGCCATCGACCACCATGAGCTGCTCTTCATCTGCCTCTCCGGTGTGGCCACGGGTGCCTCGTGGCTCTGCTACTACTACGCCATCCAGACGGGCGTGGTCTCGGTGGTGGTCCCCATCGACAAGCTGTCCATCGTGGTGGCCATGGCCTTCTCGGCGGCGGTCTTCAAGGAGACCTACACCAGGCGGTCGCTCGCTGGGCTGGCAATCATCGTGGCGTCAACGCTTCTGATGGCGGTCTTTAGGTAGTGGCGCGTCGGCGGACCGTCCTACTCGGCCTTCACGGCGTTGGACGTGTCGGCGATGGTTCTCACAATCTCCTCTGCCTCGGCAGTGTCCTTAACCTGGCGCCGTCTTCAAGGGCCTTTCCGCAGTAAGGGCAGGTACGCGACATGGTGTTGCCCCTCTTTCTCTTTGACCCGCTGACAGCGTCATTGTTCGTCCGGATTTCCAAAACTTGTTGCACAACAAATCGTTTCCTGCGCGATGCCGCCCGCATCTCCTACCATGGATGAAGCTTGGGTTGGCAAGCGCAGGGCTTGTCGGCCACCTATGGCGGGAGGTTCGACGCTCTTGGACGAGAAGACGGCAAACGAGAACCCGGTGGCGCGCCGCGTGCCGCCGGTGACCCAGGAGATGCGCGAGAAGTACCGCCAGCTGGTGGAGTACCTGCGAGAGCAGGGAAGCGTTGCCGTGGCGTTCTCGGGCGGGGTCGACTCCACGCTGCTCCTGCACGCCGCCCACGAGGCTCTGGGCGAGAAGTGCCTTGCGGTCACGGCGCGCTCGGAGTCGTTCCCGCAGCGCGAGCGCAACGAGGCAGACGCCTTCTGCGAGCACGAGGGCATTGCGCACGTGCTGGTGGACTCGGAGGAGCTGGGCATCCCCGGCTTTGACCACAACCCCAAGGATCGCTGCTACCTCTGCAAGAGCGAACTCTTCCAGCGGATATGCCGCATTGCGCGCGAGAGGGGCGTGGCACACGTGGCAGAGGGCTCCAACGTTGATGACGAGGGCGACTACCGCCCTGGTCTGCGGGCCGTTGCCGAGCAGGGCATCTTGAGTCCGCTTCGCCACGTGGGCCTGCGCAAGGCGGAGATTCGCGCGCTCTCGCGCGAGCTGGGGCTTCCCACCTGGGACAAGCAGTCCTTCGCGTGCCTCTCGTCGCGCTTTGTGTACGGCGAGCTCATCTCGCGGACACGCCTTGCCATGGTGGACCGCGCGGAGCAGGAGCTTCTCGACCTGGGCCTCACGCAGGTACGCGTGCGAGTCCATGGCGAGAAGGACCCAATCGCCCGCATCGAGGTGCTGCCCGAGGAGTTTGGGCTGCTCGTCGCGCATTCCGCGCAGGTTGCCGCGGACCTTCGTGCGCTGGGCTTCTCGTACGTGACCATGGACCTGGCGGGCTACCACACGGGTTCCATGAACCAGTCGCTGGGGGAGGCGCACGCATGAGCGAGAACGGCACCGGCTACGACGACCTGGGCTTTGCCAAGCTTGACACCAACCGCGAGAAGCGCACCGGCTTTCCCGAGGTGGTGTTCTGCGAGGGCAAGCCTGACGCCTACCTGCCAGAGATTTTCCAACGCTTGGTTGCCGCAGACGGCCGCGCCCTTGGGACGCGCGCGAGCGAGCACCAGGCTGGCCTTGTGCGAGAAGTGCTGTCCCAGGCAAGCTACGACCCCGTCTCGCGCATCCTGAGCGTTGCGCCGGAGGTGCCGGTGCCACAGGTGGGGCACGTTGCCGTGGTGTGCGCCGGAACGGCGGACACGCCGGTGGCCGAGGAGGCGTCGCGTGTGGCCGAGTTCTTCGGCACCCGCGTAACGCGCCACTACGACGTGGGCGTGGCCGGCATCCACAGGCTGCTCGACCAGATGGACCGTGCGGACGGAATTCGTGCGGCAAACTGCGTGGTAGCGGTCGCTGGCATGGAGGGCGCACTTGCGAGCGTTGTGGGCGGGCTCGTCTCGGTGCCGGTGATCGCGGTGCCCACCTCGGTTGGGTACGGGGCGTCGTTTCACGGCATGGCGGCGCTTCTCAGCATGCTCAACTCCTGCGCCAACGGCGTGGCTACGGTCAACATCGACAACGGCTTTGGCGCGGCGTATCTGGCAACGCAGATCAACCGCCTTGCGGTGGGAGGGAGTGCCTCGTGAGCACGCTTTTCTGGGACTGCCAGACCGGCATCAGCGGCGACATGGCAGTGGCGTCTCTGCTGGACCTTGGCGCCAGCGAGGAGGCCGTGCGAACTGCGCTGGCTCCACTTGAGGGCGAGGGCTTTGAGCTGCGCATTGGTCGCGTGGAGAAGGCAGGGCTCGACTGCTGCGACTTTGACGTGGCGCTGGACGAGGAGCACGACGGCCACGACCACGACATGGCATACCTGTACGACCCTTCGTGGGCGACGGGCGGGGAGCGCGACGCTGGCGGCACCGCGCGCGTGCACGGTGACGGTGTGCCGCACGCGCACGGGCACCACCACCGCAGCTACGCGCAGGTGCGAGAGGTGCTCGCGTCGCTCGACCTTGCGCCCGGCGCGCGGTCTCTTGCCGAGAAGACCTTCCGCCTGCTTGCCCAGGCAGAGTCCAAAGCGCACGGCGTGCCCGTGGACAAGGTACACTTCCATGAGGTGGGGGCTATCGACGCCATCGTGGACGTTGTGGCGGCGGCCGTCTGCCTGGACAGCCTTGGCGTCGATAAGGTCATCGTGCCGCGCGTGGTCGAGGGTACGGGGATGGTGCGCTGCCAGCATGGGGTGATTCCCGTGCCGGTACCTGCCGTGGTGAACATCGCCGCTGCCACGGGACTGCCGCTGAGCGTGGGCCCGCGCCAGAGCGAGCTTGTCACGCCTACGGGCGCGGCCATTGCCGCGGCGGCCATGACCTCGACCTTGTTGCCAAAGCGCTTCTCGGTGAAGGCCAGCGGCATGGGTGCCGGCAAGCGTGACTACGATCCGCCCAGCATCCTGCGCGCGTTGCTCATCGAGGATGTGGACTCCGGCGACGGCACGGCTTCCGGCGCCGCCCCCGGCGACGCCACCAGTTCCTCTGGTGCTCCTGCTCTCGCCCCCGGCGACTGGATCTGGAAGCTCGAGTGCAACATCGACGACAGCACGGGCGAGATGCTCGGCGCCGTGCTCGAGGACCTCATGGCGGCGGGCGCCCGCGACGCCCATTTCCTGCCCGTCTTCATGAAGAAGAACCGGCCCGCCTACGAGCTTGCAATCATTTGCGATGACGCCCACCGCGAGGCGCTCGAGCGCATCGTGTTTGCCGAGACCACGACCATCGGCATCCGGCGGCAGCGTATGGAACGCAGTGTGATGGACGTCTCGTGGCGCGACGCCGAGACGAGCTACGGCACCGTGCGCGTGAAGGTCTGCGAGCGAGACGGGCTTCTCCGTACCTACCCGGAGTACGAGTCCGTTCGCGCGGTGGCGCGCGCCGCGGGGACCGACTTCCGCACGGTATACCTGGCTGCGGCGACGTCCGCCTAGGGGTGCGGCTGCTGGTGACCATTGTCTCTGGGCTTGCCGACTGGCGCGCCCAAGAGCCTGTCCAAAACCTGCGGCTTAATAGCACTTCGGAAAATGTCTGCAGCGCGTCTACCTGCGGCTCTTCTCGGCAGGGCTTTTCTCGAACTGCTATTAAGCCGCAGGTTTTTCGGTGCCGACGCCAGGGCGAGGGGCCGTGTCGCCGGAACCGGAGAAACGTCGCCGGAAGGCCCATTTTGGACGCACTTGTCGCCAAAACGGACGCTCCGGCGACGCCGGGGGTGCTGTCAAACAGAGCCTGCCACCGCCCCCGCCACGGCCGTCTCCGCCACGGCCGCCCGCGCCTGCCGCTAGTACTTGTTGTAGATGTGCTCGGCCGAGCCGCGCAGCCCGTCTACGCAGAGCGCGCTACCATCGTCGAGCAGCACCGTCCCGCTAAACGTCCCAAACACCTGGTGTTGCCGGCTTACGATAATGCCCGCAAGGTCGATGTTGTCAGTGCGGTCAATCTGTGGCTCGAAGGCCAGATCAAGCCTGCCCTCGTTGTCGGTCATATGCCAGGGCGAGAGGTACGCGTAGCCGTTCTCGCCAACAGGGATGCCAAAGTCAACGCGTCCCAGCTTATGGGCCACGCCGTCCACGAAGACCATGTTCTCGCTGGCCGCGCGCGTGTTGCCAAAGCCGTATCCAAGATTGAGGCCCACCACGTGCCCGCCCTGGCGCCCCTGCGCGGCAGCCCAGTACCAGGTGTTCTCGTACGTCCACACGCCACGACCCCAGTCGAGAAGCCCAAACGAGTCTTCCCGCGAGAATTCGTGGAAAAGCGCGCCCCGCCTAAAGCCGCCCCACGCACGCATGCCAACAATCTTGCGGTTGTAGTAGAACGCGTGGGGGTCCTCGTCCCACGGAGTGCAGATGACCATAGAGTCGCGCGGCTGCTGGTCGAGAAGGGCTTCCACCTCAAGGTCCTCGCCATCATCAAAGTCGCGCATGGCAAACGAGAGACGCCGTGCGCCTCCCACGTGACGCCACTCCACGCGGCAGCGCGCGTTCTCCCAGCAGATGTCGCCTACGTCCGAGCTGGCCGGAAGGCCCATCGAGCCAAGCGGCAGCGCAACCGTCTCGGACGTGGTCTTGAAGGCACGTGCCGAGAAGTCCAGGACAGATGCCGAGACAAGCCCAAGGTACCCCAGGTCGCTAAAGGTGAGTGCCACGGCATAGCGCTCGTCGTTTATGAGGTAGTAGTCCCAATCCTTGGTGCGCCATGGCGGCGCCTTGATGTCCGCGTGGTCATAGGCGAAGGGCGGGCGCGTTGCCCAGCCGGGCTCGCGAAGGCGGCCCTCCTCGTCAAGAAGCCTGCCGGTTCCGGTGATGCGATGCTCGGACATAGCAACCCCTCTCCACGAGACCTCTCCGTGGATTCAGCATCCACCGTCCGATGGAGGTTGACGTCGCCACTTCGGCAGACGGGATTGAGTAAAGCGGGATTGGTTTCCCCGGCAAATCAATCCCGTTCCCTGGTAACGGAATCCCGTTGCCCGGTAAATCAATCCCGCAGGGTATGCTCCTCAACTCTCGCCCGTTCTTTTTTCGAACGCGTTTCGGGCATGTATATGTTGGACAGCAAGCTAGCCCCGTTTTTCTTGACGAAACACACCCAGCATTAACTTCCATCGGTACGAAAGGGCTCTCGCGGCGGCAACGCGGCGGGCGCCCGCATGGCACGCCCGCCCGCGCGGGCGCTTGGAGAGGGGAATACATGGCATCCAACCAGGTGGCCAAGGACACCAGCACCGGTCAGGGCCTGTACCGGGAGGAGTTCGAGCACGACGCCTGCGGCATTGGCGCAATCGCTCACCTCAAGGGCCAGAAGTCACACCAGCTGCTCGACGACGCGCTCACGCTCCTTGTGAACCTCGAGCACCGCGGCGGCAAGGGCCTGGAGAGAAACACCGGCGACGGTGCCGGCATCCTGTTCCAGATTCCGCACCGCTTCTTCCGCAAGGAGGCTCAGAAGTATGGCCACCTGCTCCCCGACGAGGGCGAGTACGGCGTGGCCATGGTCTTCTTCCCGCAGGACGCGGAGGGTGCGCAGGTGGCGCGCCGCGTCTTCGAGGAGGGCTGCGCCGAGCAGGGCATTCCCCTGCTCTTCTGGCGAGAGGTGCCCATCGACCCGCATGACCTGGGCGAGACGGCACTAGCCTGCATGCCCACCATCTACCAGGCGTTCCTTGGGCGTCCGGCAGACGTTCCGGCAGGTGACGAGTTCGAGCGCAAACTCTACGTGTGCCGCCGCTCTATCGAAAAGACTGCGGCTGCCCACCACGCGCTCGAGGGCAAGATCTTCTATGTGTGCTCCATGAGCTCGCGCACCATCGTGTACAAGGGAATGCTCGTCGCCACCCAGATGCGCAACTTCTACCTGGACCTGAACGACGCCACCGCAGAGTCTGCGCTGGCCCTCGTGCACTCCCGCTACTCCACTAACACCACGCCTAGCTGGGAGCGCGCGCACCCCAACCGCTATATCGTCCACAACGGCGAGATCAACACCCTGCGCGGCAACGTCAACTGGATTCGCGCCCGCGAGTCCGAGTTCTACTCGCCCGTGCTTGGCGCGGACCTTGGCCGCGTGATGCCCGTCATCAACCGTGAGGGTTCGGACTCCGCCATCCTCGACAACGTCCTCGAGTTCCTCACCATGAACGGCAGACCCCTCTCGCGCGCCGTCACGATGCTGCTCCCCGAGCCGTGGGACAAGAACAAGCAGCTCTCCGACGCGCGCCGCGCCTACGACTGCTACCAGTCCATGCTCACCGAGAGCTGGGACGGTCCTGCCGCCATCGCCTTCTCGGACGGCCGCATCACCGGCGCCGAGCTGGACAGGAACGGCCTGCGTCCCGCTCGCTACTACGTCACGCACGACGACCGCATGATCCTTGCCTCCGAGGCGGGAGCCCTCTCCGTCGAGCCCGACGAGATCTTGCAGACAGGCTCGCTCGGCCCCGGTCAGATGTTCGTCGTCGACCCCTCCCAGGGTCGCATCATCTGGGACGACGAGGTCAAGGCCCACTTTGCGGCCCAGAAGCCCTTCCGCGACTGGATCGACGAGGAGACCCTCTCGGTGGCAGACCTCGCCAAGGGCGAGCGCAACCCCTTTGAGGCTATCGACGCCGAGGTGTCTCTCACCCAGCGCCTTGCCCGCCACGGCTACCACTTTGACGACGTCGAGGAGGCCGTGCGCCCCATGGCCAACACGGGCAAGCCGCCCCTGGCCTCGATGGGCTCCGATGTTCCTCTCGCCGTACTCTCTGGCCACCCGCGCTCGTTCTTCGACTACTTCAACCAGCTCTTCGCGCAGGTCACCAACCCGCCCATCGACGCGCTGCGCGAGAGCTTCGTGACCTCTTCCGTGCTCTACCTGGGCAACCACGGCAACATGCTCGAGGACTCCCGCAAGAACTGCCAGCTCCTGCGCCTGGACGACCCCATCCTCACCAAAGACGAGTTCCAGCGCATCGCCTCGCTTGACCGCCAGGGCTTCCATGTCGCGTGCTTCTCGGCCACCTATCCGCGCGAGGCGGGGGAGGGCGCGCTTAAGGCGGCGCTCGAGTCCCTGTGCGAGGGCGTCGAGAAGGCCGTGCGCGCAGGCGCCAACGTGGTGGTCATCTCCGACCGCGCGGGCGAGGGCCAGGTGCCCATCCCGTCGCTGCTCTCGGTCTCGGCTGTTCACAACCACATGATCCGCACCGGCATCCGCATGAAGGCAGACATCGTGGTGGAGTGCGGCGACGCCATCACCCCGCACGACTACGCCACGCTCGTGGGCTACTCCGCCTCGGGCATCTACCCCTACATGGCGCACGCGTGCATCACCGCCCTGGCAGAGAGCGGCTCTCTGGGCGTGAGCGCCGAGGAGGGCATCGCCAACTATGACCGCGCGATCAACGCTGGCATCACCTCGATCATGTCCAAGATGGGCATCTCCACGATGCAGGGCTACCACTCCGCGCAGATATTCGAGATTGTTGGCTTTGACCAGGGATTTGTTGACCGCTGCTTCACGGGCACCGTCTCGCGCGTGGGCGGCCTCGACGAGGACGGCGTAGAGCGCGAGTGCAACGAGCGCTATGACGAGGCGCTGGCCCTGCTCAAGACCCCCGCACCCACGCAGCTGGCAAGCTCCGGCATCACCAAGTGGCGCCCGCTTGGCGGCGAGGAGCACATCATCACCCCGCAGGTCATCTATCTGCTGCATCGTGCCGTGCGCGAGAACAGCCCCGAGCTCTTCTCGGAGTACTCCAAGGCGCTCCACCCCAAGGGACGCGCCATCATGCTGCGCGACCTCCTCGAGTTTGTGCCGCTGGCCTCAGGGCCCGTGCCCCTGGACGAGGTCGAGAGCGCCGACTCCATCGTGAAGCGCTTCGAGACAAGCGCCATGAGCTTTGGCGCCATCTCTGACGAGGCGCACCGCGCGCTTGCCATTGCCATGAACCGCATTGGGGCCAAGTCCAACACGGGCGAGGGTGGCGAGAACCCCGACCGCGAGACCACTCTCGCCAACGGTGACTCCGCAAACTCCAAGGTCAAGCAGGTTGCCTCTGCGCGCTTTGGCGTGACGAGCCGCTACCTGGTCTCCGGCGAGGAGATCCAGATCAAGATGGCCCAGGGCGCCAAGCCCGGTGAGGGCGGGCACCTGCCCGGCACCAAGGTCTGGCCGTGGATCGCCAAGGTTCGCAACTCCACGCCTGGCGTGGGGCTTGTCTCGCCCCCGCCGCACCACGACATCTACTCCATCGAGGACCTGGCCGAGCTCATCTTTGACCTCAAGAACGCCAACCCCAAGGCCACAGTCTCGGTGAAGCTCGTCTCCGAGGCGGGCGTGGGCACCATCGCCACGGGCGTTGCCAAGGGTGGCGCGAACAAGATCTTGATCTCGAGCGCCAACGGCGGTACCGGTGCCGCGCCGCGTGACTCCATCTACCACACGGGCCTGCCGCTGGAGCTTGGCCTTGCCGAGACCCAACAGACGCTGCTCAAGAACGGCCTGCGCTCGCGCGTGGAGCTGGAGGCAGACGGCAAGCTCATGGACGGTCGCGACGTGGCCGTGGCCGCGCTTCTCGGCGCCGAGGTCTTTGACTTTGGCACGGCCGCGCTGCTCTCGCTAGGCTGCCTCATGCAGCGCGACTGCCAGACGGACACCTGCCCCATGGGCATTGCCACGCAGAACTGCGAGCTGCGCAAGCGCTTCCACGGCAAGCCCGAGCACGTGGTCAACTTCATGTACCTGGTGGCCGAGGAGCTGCGCCACATCATGGCCGAGCTGGGCTTCCGCACGGTCCAGGAGATGGTCGGCCACCCCGAGTGCCTGCGCCAGGTGGAGGTCCCGGGCAACTGGAAGGCCAACACCATCGACCTCTCGCCCGTCCTCGCAAGCATGACCAACGAGTTTGGCAAGAGCGTTCCTGGTGCCGCTGCCCGTCACTTCCTGCCCGAGATGGGTCCGGCAGACGAGCTCTCGAGCACGCTGGACGCTACGCTCTTTGTGCCCTACACCGAGACCGCGCGCCGCACGCTCACTCCGGTGCACTTCCACGCTGACATCGCCAACGTGAACCGCTGCGTGGGCACCATGCTCGGCTCCGAGGTCACGCGTGCGCACCCGGAGGGACTCCCCGAGGGCTCCATCACCATCGACTGCGTTGGCTCCGGTGGCCAGAGCTTTGGCGCCTTCCTGCCGGCCGGCATCACCATCAACGTGATCGGCGACGCCAACGACTACTTTGGCAAGGGCCTCTCGGGCGGCATCCTCACGGTTGCTCCCGCACCCAGCGCCACGTACAAGTTCGACGAGAACGTCTCCATTGGCAACGTGGCCTTCTACGGCGCCACGGGCGGCAAGGGCTTCATCAACGGCCTGGCCGGCCAGCGCTTTGGCGTGCGCAACTCCGGCGCCACCATCGTGTGCGAGGGCGTGGGCAACCACGGCTGCGAGTACATGACGGGCGGCATGGCCCTCATCCTGGGCGAGGTTGGCATCAACTTTGCCGCGGGCATGAGCGGCGGCGTGGCCTTCGTCTACGACGAGTACGGTACGCTTCCCAGCCGCTGCAACACCGACATGGTTGAGCTCAAGCACCCCACCGAGCGCGACTTCCAGACCATCCGCTCCCTTATCGAGGAGCACGCGAGAAGGACCAAGAGCCCGCGCGGCATCAAGATGCTCTACATGTTCGACGACATCAAGGACAGGTTCGTGAAAGTCATCCCGCACGAGTACGAGGTTGCCCTCGAGCTCACCGAGGCCGCCGAGGCCGCGGGCAAGACCCACGACGAGGCGATCGAGATCGCCTTCGAGACCATGAGGAACGGGAGGTAGTGCCATGGGCAAGGTCGGAGCTTACATCGACCTCGGAAGGGTCGCCCACGGCGAGAGGCCCGCAGCCGAGACACTCAAGGACTTTGGCGAGTTTGCCGTGCCGCTGGACGAGAAGGACCAGCGTGCGCAGGCCAGCCGCTGCATGTACTGTGGCGTGGCGTTCTGCCAGACGGGCTTCTCGTTTGGCAAGGCGCGCAGCTCGGGATGCCCGCTGCACAACCTGATACCCGAGTGGAATGACCTCATGTGGCGTGACATGTGGACCGACGCCGCCGAGCGCCTGGCGCTCACCAACCCGCTCCGAGTTCACGAGCCGCGTGTGCCCCGCTCCGTGTGAGGCCGCATGCAACCTGGGTCTGGAGGATGACCCCACCACCATCAAGGACGACGAGCGCGCAATCTCTGATCACGAGTGGGCTGCAGGCGGTCCCGCGCCGCTTGCGCCTGCCGCCGAGGACGCACCCCGGGTTGCTGTCGTGGGCTCTGGCCCCGCAGGCCTTGCGGCGTCGTGGGAGCTTGCGCGCCGCGGAGCGCGCGTCACGCTCTTCGAGCGCCACGACCGTGCGGGCGGCCTTCTCATGTACGGCATTCCCAACATGAAGCTTCCCAAGGAGGTCGTCGAGCGCAGGCTGGACCTCATGGAGAAGAGCGGCATCGAGATCCACTGCGGTGCCGACGCCACCTCGCCCGAGGTTGCGGCCGAGCTTGCGGGCTTCGACGCCGTGGTTGTGGCCGCAGGCGCAGCCCAGGCGCGCGGCCTGCGCGTTCCCGGTGCGGACAACCCTAACGTGGTCTTTGCCGTGGACTACCTCACGGCACAGACCAAGGCGCTTCTCGACGGTCATGCGGAAACGCCAGCGGTGAGCGCCGAGGGCAAGGACGTGGTGGTTATCGGCGGTGGCGACACCGGCACCGACTGCGTTGCAACGGCGCTGCGCCAGCACGCAAAGAGCGTCCACCAGCTGGAGTTCCTGCCGGCCCCGCCCGAGGTTCGCACGGCCTCCAACCAGTGGCCCGAGTGGCCCAACGTCAAGAAGACCGACTACGGCCAGGTGGAGGCCGAGCTGGTGCAGGGCGCAGACCCGCGTAGCTGGGCAACAAACACGCTTGAGGTGCTAGAGGACGAGAACGGCGGCGTCCGTGGCCTGCGCGTGGTCTCGCTTGACTGGTCACGCGGCAAGCCCGAGCCCATCGAGGGCTCCGAGCGCGAGATTCCAGCGCAGCTGGTCCTTCTCGCCATGGGCTTTACCGGTCCCGAGGCCTCGGTCTACGACGCGCTGGGCGTCACGACCGAGGAGGTGCGTGGTGGCGTGAGGCCCAAGCTAGCCGCCGCGGGCTCTCACCGCACCGTGGGCGAGGGCAAGGTGCCCGTCTTTGCTGCCGGTGACGCGCGCTCTGGCTCGTCGCTTGTGGTTGCCGCCATCTCCGACGGTCTTGCCTGCGCCGGCGAGGTTGCCAGCGAGCTGGGGCTCTAGAGGTGCTTCTCGGCCGGTTCCGCGTGGGGCCGGCCGAGCGCTTTTGGGACCGCTGCCTGGCGCGCTTCTCGCTACCCGCCTGCTCCACATCTCGTTCCCGATTGGAGGAAAGGCCATGTCACACGCCTTGTCCGCACCGCTCAGGATGACCGAGATGCGAGAGAGGCATCTCTCGCTCAAAAGGGGAGGAGCCCGGCGGGCAGATGCCCTTGCCGTTGGGGATGGTCCGTTCTGGTCCTCTCGGGATGCGCAGGACAAGTCCGACAAGCTCCTCTGGATGGAAGATGGCGTCGAGAAGGATGCACCCGATATGGTCGAGCCCACAAGGACGTGGCTTGAGGAGTCGTCCGAGTGGACCGGGCCCTCGGGCGCAGGTGGCTCCGCAGGCAGCACCGACGACGGGGGAGAGGACCCCACACCCCCCAACACCCTCGTGTGGCTATGAGACAAAGGGACAGTCCCTTTGTCTCATGTTGGCAACTTATCGCGTTTAACTTGAGCCCTCTGACGTCAAAACGACGCCGGAGGGCTCGTCTCGTACGGAATCGCGTCGGAAAGACTCGCTCGGGCGTCGTTGTGAGCCGGGGGCGTGTTGCCGCAGCAAGTACGTTCTAAACCCACGCTCCGGCGTTGTTTTTGGCGTAGGGGCTGCCTTTCGGCGGCTGACAATTTCCAAGATGGACCGACATGCCGCTTGACCTAAACCTAACTTCAGGTCACAGAATAGCTCGCAAGGGCGCTTCCGCCCCATGAGCCCCTTGTTCACAAGAAAGGATATGCCCGATGAACAAGTCATTAGTTGCGTACTTCAGTGCCACTGGCACAACGGAGAGGGCTGCAAAGTCCCTCGCCAAGGCCACTGGTGCAGACCTTTACCGCATTACGCCCGCACAGCCCTATTCCAGCCGGGACCTCAACTGGAACAACTCCTCGAGCAGGTCGTCTGTCGAGATGGGTGATGATTCTTCGCGTCCCGCCCTTGCCCAGGCCGTACCGGATCTCTCCTCGTACGACGCAGTCTTTGTGGGCTTTCCCATCTGGTGGTACGTGGAACCCCGCGTCATCGACACGTTCCTTGAGGCCTGTGACCTTTCGGGCAAGACCGTGGTTCCCTTTGCGACAAGCGGAAGCAGCGGCATCTCTCGTGCGGCAAGCAGGATCCGCGACCTTGTCCCCCAGGCACGCGTGCTCGATGGTCGCATGATGAACGACAGGCCCTCTACCAGCGAGCTCGAGGCCTGGATCCGGGGCCTTGGTCTCTAGGCCTACCCGCCACAAACGCCATACCAGCCATATCAAATAGACGAGAGGAACCATCATGCTCGGAAACTTTACGTACGAGAACCCCTGCCGCGTCCACTTTGGCCCCAACGCCCTGGACGACCTGCCCGGCGAGCTTACCAAGTTTGGTCCCAAGGTGCTCCTCACCTACGGTGGCGGCTCCATCAAGCGCAGCGGGTTGTACGACAAGGTGATTGCAGCGCTCGCTGCCGCCGGCAAGACCGTGGTCGAGGTGCCCGGCGTCATGTCTAACCCCACCGCCGACAAGCTTCGCGAGGGCGCCAAGGTCGCTCGCGAGAACGATGTCGACCTAATCCTGGCCGTGGGCGGCGGCTCCACCATCGACTACGCCAAGGGCGTCTCGGTCTCCGCTTGGACCGAGGGCGACCCCTGGGAGCACCTCTATCTGCACATGGAGCAGCCTACTGGCAAGGTTATCCCCGTGGGCGATGTGCTCACCATGAGCGGCACCGGCTCCGAGATGAACGCTGGCTCAGTGATTACCAATCACGAGGAAGGCCTCAAAATCGGCCATGTGTTTGGTCCCAACGTGATGCCCAAGTTTGCCATCGTGAATCCCGAGCTCACCTTCACCGTGCCCGACTACCAGATGAAGGCCGGCATCTTCGATGCCTTCAACCACATCCAGGAGCAGTACTTCTCGGGTACCGACGACAACACCAGCGACTATATTGCCGAGGGCCTCATGAGAAGCCTCGTGCACGCCAGTCGCATCGCGGTGAAGGACCCCACCAACTACGAGGCGCGCTCCAACATCAGCTGGGTGTGTACGTGGGCGCTCAACACGCTCATCGCCTGTGGCAAGTCAACCGACTGGGAGGTTCACATGCTGGGCCAGGCCATCGGTGCGGTGACTGACGCCACGCACGGTATGACCCTCTCCGCCGTGGCGCTTCCCTACTATCGCCTTGTCATGCCTTATGGCGTCGAGAAGTTCGCGCGCTTTGCTACCAGCGTATTTGACGTGCCCGCCGAGGGCCGCACAACCCAGCAGCTTGCCGAGGCTGGCCTTGAGGCTCTGAGTGCCTGGATGGACGAGATTGGCGTGGTGCGCCACGCGAGCGAGCTGGGCCTCACCGAGGAACTCATCCCCGCTGCGGTGAAGGCGACCATCATCCTGGACGGCGGATACCACAAGCTTTCGACCGGTGAGGTCGAGCAGATCTTCCGCGAGAGCCTGTAGTCCCGCCTCCGTCTCCGCCTCCCGTTCTTTATCGGAATCTGAGAATCTCGCCAAAATCTACCTGCGGAAACGTCGAGAAGATTCTCACATTCCGCTAAAGAATGGGAGAGGGGAGGGGGGAGCATTTCTGCAGCCGACACGGTCGACGTTGGCGCGGCACACGTTCCTACACCGGGCGGCCGTCGTAGTTGAGGCCGCCCACAATGGCGTCGAAGCGCTGCTTGTCCCCGCGCACGAATGTCTCGGCCAGCTGCGGATACGCCCCAAGCGCCTCCTCGAACAGGTCGGCAAAGCTCGCGTGGCGCTTCTCGCCCGTGAAGGGGTTGGTCCACTCGCGGCGCTCGAGGTTCGCCGAGGCGCACTCGTCAGACTCCGTCACGCAGTGGGCAAACGACTCCGCCATGGAGTGCGGCCGCGCCAGGCGCTCGAGCGCCCCAATGAGACGCGTCTTGGCCGAGCCCGCCGGCTCGATCCGGCGATAGACCCACTGGTAGTCGCTCACGGCAGCGCCGTACTCCTCAGGTCCCACGTTGAGGCCAAAGATGGCAAGCGCCACCTGCGAGAAGATCGTTCCGCCCACGCGGTCGATGCGCCCCGTACGCATGAGGTCGGAAGCCGGGTGGTGCTCGAGCACCGTGACGTGGCGCTTCTCCCAGAGGATCCAGGAGTCTATGTCGCTCTCGATGATCGCGTGGATCTCATGCGTTGCGTCGGAAAGGCCGGGCTGCTCCAGCAGCGCGTACTGCTGCGCGTAGATCATGGGGTGTGCTGTGCGGTCAAGCACGTAGTGGCCGAGAAGCCCCAGCGCAAACGCCCTTCCAATGCGCTCGTCCTCGAGGGGCAGGTGTCCCACCGAGGAGCGGATGTCGCAAAACGCATCGGTAACGTGGCTGGCGTGCATGTCATGCTCGAGGTGACGGCACGCGGCAACGCGTGCCGGGATGGTGCTAAAGCGCACAAAGAAGGGATCCGGGCCCTCGTTGCCCAGAAGGAAGGCGAGAAGTTCCTCCTCGCCGTCGACAAGGCCCTCGGGAAGACGCTGTGCCGCGTCCTCACCAAAGATGTGATGCGTTATCAGAGAGGGCATGCTCGCACTCCTCGGGGTACGCAACGCAGGCCGCGTCCACGGCCAGCAATGGATGCAAATCAAGCTTTTAGGATAATCTAACTTGTGTGTTTTGGGGAGTGGCGCGGCCATTACCTTACGCTGGGATTGCTTGGGTATCATTAAGAGGGGGTGCGGACGATTCCTTGGACGGCCTAGGCGGCCATCCCCATAGACTCAC
>CADFJN010000019.1 GCA_902834555.1 Atopobiaceae bacterium | reverse complement strand
CCCCCAGAGGTCCCAGCCGCCCCCGTAGGACCACACGTAGTTGTACTCGGCGCCGGCAAGGTCGCCGGAGGTCACGGGCGTCACGGTCACGGGCTCGTCGACGCGGACGCGGGACGGGGAGACCCTGACGCCGGTGAAGGACCAGGACGGGGAGGAGACGACGAGCTGCGCCGACATCGTCCTCTTCTGCCCGGAGCGGTCAGTCACGTCCACGTAGAGGGTGTAGGTGCCGGCGCGGGCGAGCGTGAGCTCGGAGGACGCCTCGCTGGTGCCCCTGCCGGTGTCCTTGACCGTGGACCCCCAGAGGTCCCAGCCGCCCCCGTAGGACCACACGTAGTTGTACTCGGCGCCGCCGAGGTCGCCGGAGGTGACGGGCGTCACGGTGACGGGCTCGTCGACGCGGACGCGGGACGAGGAGACCTCTACGCCGGAGAAGGACCAGGACGGCGGCGTCACCTCGAGCGTGGCCGACATCGTCCTCTTCTCGCCAGCGCGGTCCGTCACGTCGACGTACACGGTGTAGGCACCCGGCTTGGTCAGCGCGAGCGTCCCCGTGGCGTCGCCCGTGCCCCTGCCGGTGTCCCTGACGGTCGACCCCCAGAGGTCCCATCCTCCCCCGTAGGACCACACGTAGTTGTACTCGGCGCCCTCGAGGTCGCCGGAGGTCACGGGCGTGACCGTCACCTCCTGGCCCGAGGTGACGCGCGTGGCGGAGAGCTCGACGCCGGAGAAGGTCCACGACGGCGATTCGCTCGCCACGGGCTCGGCAACGGCGAAGAGTGGCGCAGCGAGAACGCAGGCCAAAGCGAGCGCCAACGCAACCAAACGGTTGACTGTTTTCACAGTAATCGACCTCCGAAAAGCGCTTCGGCTATTTGTGGATTTTTCAGCCGAAAGTATAGCCCCCCATCAATACGCATTTTTCGCTAAATGTTGATATCCGACGCCCCGCCCATCTCTTGGCAGCGCAAAAACAGCCAGCCTTCCCGCCCAAACGGCGAGAAGGCTGGCTGAACTGGCGTCTACCCTCGAATTACTTGCGTCCGCGAAGGCCTCGACCAATCGACTTAAGAACCTCTCTGCGCGCGCTTCCCACAGGCGCGATGGGGTCGACAATCTGACGGATTGGGTTGTCCTCGCCAACCGCCCGAGGAGGCCTCACCAGCTCATGGAGCTTCTGGGGATACTCGTTGTCGATGTAGCTCATCACATGAGATTCGGACTGACGAACTTCGAACTTGCTCAGGCCGGCAAGAATTGCCTCGTAGAAGGGCGTCTCACGAGCATAGTTCCAGAAGTGATCGGAGAGGTCGATCCAGCCGTAGGTCCAAGGCTTTGCGGCACCGGCATAGTGAACAATCTTGGGATTGTTGCGAGAAGCAAGGTAGGCATCGTAGGCAGCCGCAGGAGCATTGGGATAAAGTGCAGTCGCCCTGTGGAAGATGTCATTCGTGACATTCCAGGACGCGTCGAGGTACGTAACTCTCCCCTCGCACTCGGAGTTGAGGACGTCCTGGTCGTTGTAGATAAAGTCGGAACGCTGAGAAACCCTTAGCCACTCGGATACCGCGTGCAGCTTGCGCATCGCCCGCGTGTTGAGCACCAACACGCCTGCCTGGAAGTAATCGTAGGGGTTCTTCATCTTGAGCACGCCGCGCGAATAGCGCATACGGTTCCCGTCCGGGAGGTTGAGGTTGGCAAGATAGTCCACGTCTCTCGTTGCGCCAACCAGATTGTCGCCGAGCTCGGTGTCAAAGAGCTCTGCCACGTCACCCTCGACCACAAGATCCGAATCAAGGTAGAGCACCTTGTCATAGGCCGAGAGAACATCCTGCACGAGGAAGCGGTAGTAGGTCTCTATTGAGATGTGCTCGTTGTTGGTGTCGAGGTCATAGCCAGCAACCTTGCGCCATACGTCCATGAAGGTGAGACGGGCGTTGCTGTAGCGCCCCAGGTACTCACGCATCGCTACCTGATGGTCCCAAGTAATGTTGCGTGTAAGCACCACCACATCGTAGAAGCGCTCTGGGTTTGCGTTTCTCAGCATAGATTCGATGGCAACCGTAAGCACGGGCACGTAGGCATCATCGGACGCGAAGACCACGGGAACCACGTTGGGCTCCAGTACGGATTCGCGCTCAACAAATACGGGAGTGAATGCGCGCTCGGGCTCGGGGTGCTCGAAATGGACACACTGGAGCTGCTTGGTCTTCCACGCACCGCCCTCTCCCGTGCGCATGGCGTGCATGAACCACACGTTGAAGAGGCGCTCCGCCAGGTGACCCGGAGTACGTACCGCCTCGCGGCTGTAAGTGGTCATGTCCGTCTCACGAACAAACTCGTCCAACACGGGGAACAGGAACTCGCAGTAGGACGAGAAGATCTCGCGACGCATGATGTACATGTTGCAGAAGCAGGAGCGCTCCCCGGCGAGGAACGCGTCAAAGTCCTGCGCATAGTCCGGGAAGAGGCGATGCACTATCGCCGCGCATCGATTGAGATCTTCGATGTGCAGCGCCGGGGCGGCGGCGTAGTGCTCGCGCGGAGTCGAGAAGTCCCCAGGGAAATCGGCAAGGCACTTGAAGCCGGTGGTGATTACGTCATACCCCTCGACGCAAGAGCGAATGGTCGCGTCATCCAGGCCATAACGCCTCACCGCCTCTGCGTCGATAAAGTCATCCATTACCTCGCCGTAGGGGTTCTCCTCATAGACGTTCGACGTAAAGTTGAAGTAGCGACGGTAGTGGCAGAAGCCAACGTAGGGGGAAGTGGTGTTCTTCCATGCCCAGTACTGCGTGGTAAGCTCGCAGTACATGGGGTTCTTTTTCGAGATGTTCTCGCCCTCGTCGTCGTGCAGTGCCCAGTCGAAGCGGTTCGACTTGTTGCCGGGACCAACCTGAATGGGCTGAAGAATCTCGCTCTTGGGAACCACGACGTTTTTATGCGTAGTCACGAGAATTCGAATGTCCTGCGAGTCAAAGTCAGCCACGTGCTCGGCGTGGGCAATCTGGGTAAGGTGTGTCTCTGCCCGAGCGCGCATGTTGCGCTCGCGGGAGTAGTCCACGCGATCCGCTGATGTGGGGTCGATGGCAGCCTCCGTGCGCTCGGCCAAAGAGCGCAGCAGGTAAAGCCGGTCATCCTCCGGAGGAAACTCTCGCGCAGCCACAAAGTGATACGCACGGTCGCGCACGAAGCGCCAGAGCTCGCGCGCGGCAGCCGCAGGGCCAAAGGCGTCGGCGAAGTGAGAGGCCGCCTCGCTCCACTCAGCCGCAGGTACGCGGTCAAGCAGGTCGTTGGCGAGAAGTTCGAGCATCTTGTGGCGCATGCCGATGAGGGATGATGCAAGCTCGGGACGCGCCTCATGTGCAGCGTAGCCCGCCGCCGCGTCGATGCAGGCGCCAAACTGGCGGCAGAAGTCCCCAAAGCGCGCGGCGGTGATGCCACTTGCACCCGTGACGCCCACGCCGTAGTGGTAGATGTAGCCCTTGCACTGCTCAAGTCCCACGGAGCGGCGCGCCATGTCGGATACCACAAAAACCTCGTAGCCGTCCTCAGCGCGCTCGAGGCGCTCGCTGGTCATGGCAGAAAACGCACGCTTTAGGAGGTCCATCCTGTAGAGGCGCTGCGTGGCACGCCAGTCAACGAGCTGACCATGGGACTCGTCGAAGATGTCGAGCAGGACGTCTGCGCCCTCGGCCACGCCGCTGGGACGGTTGACAAATGCCGCAAACGAGCGGGCGTCATCGTCCGTGACGCCGTTCTCGCCCACTACGGTGATGCCCACGTGGAAGACGTCGGCGTCATTGGCCTTGGTTGCCTGATCAAGCTCCAAGAGAAACTCGGGTGCCAGCTCGTCGTCACCGTCGAGAAGGAACGCCCACTCCCCCGTTGCCGCCTCGACGCCGGTCTTGCGCGCAAGGTGGAGGCCGCGGTTCTCGCCGTGGTGAATCACGCGGAAGCGGGGGTCTGCCTGAGCAAAGGAGTCCGCGATGGCTCCGGAGGCGTCCGTGGAGCAATCGTCCACGACAATGGCCTCCCAGTCCTCGAACTGCTGGGCCTTGAGACTCTCGAGGCAGCGCTCGAGATAGGCGGCCACGTTGTAGGCCGGGACGATCACGGAGATTCTGGGCATTGTCCCTCCAAAGGACTGCGCACCTGCAGGAATATTCTTGAGCCATGATACCAGCACTAGTCGATGCTCTTCAGACTCTCCACCATGTCAACGGCGTCCAGGCGGCGCCGCATCGCGAGCATCACAAGCAGCGTGAACCCCATCGTGAGCGCAAAGGCAAAGCCGTAGCTTGCCGCGTGGATGGTGCGGCCGAACATCACGTAGTCGACCTCGGCGGTTGTGACCACAAAGTTCTCGAGCCACGTCCCCAGAAGCAGGCCCACCGCATCGCCAATGGCTGCGGTGATAGCTATCTCGCGGAAGATGTAGGCATGCACCTCTCGGCGCGTGAAGCCAAGCACACGCAGGCTCGCGATTTCGCGCACACGCTCGGCCACATTGATGTTCGTGAGGTTGTAGAGCACGATGAAGGCAAGCGCCGCGGCCGAGACCACCAGCACGATGACAACCGCATCCACCACCGAGAGCATGGATCGATAGAGCTCGATCGTCTCAGACGAGAAGGCCACGGTTGAGACGGCGCCCTCGTCGTGGAGCGCCTCGGAGAGCGCGGTGCGTCCGTCTGCGTCAAGCGTGGTCGCCACAAGGACGGTCGAGAAGGACGGCTCGCCCGCGCCCATCTTGGCCCAGGCATCGCGCCCCACGTAGACGTAGTTCCCCACGTAGTTCTCGCAGATGCCGGTCACCGTGAGGGCGTGCCCCTCGCCCGTGGCATTGCCCACGTCGTCCACGTCCCGGAGCACCACGGAGTCGCCAACGCCAATGCCCAGACGGGTCGCGAGCTTCTCGGTAATGACAACTGAGTCGTCGTCAAAGGGGATCTCCTCGTGCGTGATGCGGTTCCGCAGCGTCACCGCGCCCTCGAAGGTGGACGCGTCCTGGGGCACAACCACACTCACGCGCAGCGTGTCTGTGGTGCCGCTGCTGGCACCCGCGTGCATGGTGACCTCCTGCACGCGGTCCTCGCGCGTCACCTGGCCGGTCGAGGCAAGGATGCCCTCCACGGCGGCCATGTCCTCATCGGTGGCACCGTCCTTGAGCCCCACGGTGGTGTCGTAGTGGACGAGTGGCCCGTACTGGCAGTCGATGATGTCCCATATGGCATCGTGGAGGCCAAAGCCCACCAGGAGCAGCGCCGTGCAGCCCGCTACCCCAGCCACCGTCATGGCAAGGCGGCGCTTGTAGCGGAACATGTTGCGGCAGGTGACCTTCCACGAGAACGAGAGCCTGTTCCAGAGCGGCCGGATGCGCTCGAGAAGAATCCGCTTTCCCGGCTTGGGCGCCAGCGGGAGCATGAGCTGGGCGGGCGTCTCGCGCAGGCTCGAGACAACCGCACCCCAGGTAGCGACAAGCGTCACGCCCACGCCCACGCCACCAGACACCAGAGCCACCGCGGGGTCCACGGGAAGCGGCCATGCCATGGCAGGCACGGCGTAGATAACGCCGTAGGAAGCCATGATGATGGCCGGAAGCGCCTGCGAGAGCACGACGATGCCCAGAATCGCGCCGCCCACGCTGGCAATGGCGGCATAGACCAGGTAGCGCGAGGCGATGCGGCCCTTGGAGTAGCCCAGAGCCTTGAGTGTGCCGATAAGGACGCGGTCGTCCTCTACCATGCGGGTCATGGTGGTAAGCGCAACAAGCGCAGCCACGAGGAAGAAGAAGACCGGAAAGACGTTAGCGATGCCGTCCATGCGGCGCGTGTCCTGCATATAGGTCTCGACGCCCTCGTCCTGCGTGCGGTCGAGCAGGTAGACGTCGGGCTTCTCGAGCGCGTCTACCCGGGCCTGGGCATCATCGATCTTCGCCTGTGCGTCATCGAGCTGCGACTGGACGTCTGCCTCCTGCTCCTGGTAGCTGGCAAGGCCGTCCTCGTAGCTTGCCCTGGCGTCCGCCAGCTGGCTCTCGGCCTGGGCGAGCTGGGCCTCGTTCTGGTCGAGCGTTGCCTGGGCGTCCGCAAGCTCGGCCTCAGCGCTCACGCGCTGCTGTTCGAGCTGGGCCTTGGCAACGTCTAGCTGGGCCTGGGCGTCCGCGAGCTGCGACTGTGCGGAGAAGAGCTGGTCCACCCCCGCAAGCGCCTGGTTCACCTGGTCGAGCGATGCCTGCGCCGCGGCAAGCTGCCCGCGCAGGGTTTGGAGCGTTGCCGGGTCCACGGAGTCGCCCAGCGCCTCCAGGGAAGAAATCTGCTGTTCGAGGGCATCAACTCCGGCGCTGGTCTGCTCCTTCTGGGCAGAGAGCGCCGAGGCAGCCCCGTCGAGCGAGGACGCGCCGGTTTGCGCGAACAGGGCGGACGTGCTCGCCTTGAGCTCCTGGCGCCGTTGGTCAACCGTTGTCTGGTTGGCGTCGATCTGGTCCTGAGCTGCCTGCAGCTGCGTGGCGGCCTCGTCGCGCTTCTGATCGAGCTGTGCTTTGCCATCCTCGAGTTGCGCCCTGCCGGAGGCAACCTCATCCTCGCCCGAGGCTATCTGCTGCGCCGCGTCATCCAGCTGCGACTTGGCATCTGCCAGCTGCGACTCGGCGTCTGCGCGCTCCTGGTCGAGCTGGGCCTGCGCGTTGTCTACCTTGGCCTGGGCATCCTGGCGCAGGTCGTCGAGGCGCGCCTGGGCAAGCTCGTCCAGACGTGCGGAGAGGGCCTCCTTCGTGGGCGAGACGACGTTCTCGTAAGACGAGCTCCCGCCAACGGCTGCGCCTGCCCCATCGACGCTCAGGTAGAGCGTGGTCCACGGGTAGTCGTCCGAGAAGGCAGAGGGCAGCACGTAGGCCACCTGCTTGACCGACCCATCGCCCAGTGTCGTTGTGCCAAAGGTGCCCGTGTAGGGATAGCTGGGCGAGCTCATGAGCCCCACCACGGTGAAGGTGCGCACCGAGAGCGTGCCATCGAGGTCATCCGTGCCGTAGAGGACCTCAACCGTATCGCCCACCTCAAGGCCGGGCGTGGCGGCGTCACCGTCGAGCAGGCACTCGTCGGAAGACTGCGGCCAGCGCCCCGCCGTCAGACGCACGCGGTTGAGGTAGGAATCGTCCGGCGACTCGACCGTCTCGTCAGACGTGCTTGTCGCCGCTTGCGCCGCGTCAACGTCGAGCGACGTGATGCGCACGGCCATCTGCTCGTTGCCAACGCGCGCCATCACGTCTGCGGAGCTCGACGGCATCACCGCCGAGACGCCATTGGTGGACGAGACACGCGCCAGGTCCTTCTCCGAGAAGCCCTTGGTGGAAACCAGTCGCAGGTCATAGAGGTTGCAACCGTCAAACCAGCGGTCTGCGGCAAGGCGCATGTCTCGTCCGGACATCTGGAGGCCGGCCAGAAAGCCGCAGCCTAGGGCCACGATTCCCGTGATGGCAAGAAAGCGCCCCATCGAGCCGCGGATGCTTCTCCACACGCTCCTTGTGAACGGCGAGGCCGCCATCCCTACCACTCGACCTCTGCTGCGTCGAGCGGGTGCTCGTTTGTCTCGACGCACTCGGCACGACCCTCCCGCACGTGTATCACGCGGTCGGCTATCTGGGTGAAGGCGGAGTTGTGGGTCACGATTGCCACGGTGCGGCCGCGCTCGCGGCAGGTGCGCTGGAGGAGCCCCAGGATCTGTTTGCCTGTCACGTAGTCCAGGGCACCGGTGGGCTCGTCGCAGAGCAGGAGCTTGGGGTTCTTGGCAAGAGCGCGGGCGATGGCAACGCGCTGCTGCTCGCCGCCGGAGAGCTGCGCCGGGAACATGTCCTTGCGCGAGGCGAGGCCAACCTCGTCAAGCACCTCGGATGCCGGGAGCGGATCCGTGCAGATCTGGCTTGCAAGCTCGACGTTCTCGAGCGCCGTGAGGTTCTGAACCAGGTTGTAGAACTGGAACACAAAGCCAATGTCGTGGCGGCGGTAGAGCGTGAGGTCGTGCTCGGAGAGTCCCGAGACCTCGCGACCTGCAAGCCGGATGGACCCTGAGGTGCACGAGTCCATGCCGCCAAGCATGTTGAGCACCGTGGTCTTGCCGGCGCCGGACGGCCCCACGATCACGCAGAGCTCGCCCTCCTCGACGTCGAAGGACATGCCGGCGACCGCATGGACCTCGACGCTGCCCATGTGGTAGGTCTTGCAAACGTCCCTGAACTCAACAAATGCCATGTCACACGCCCTATCCCGACGGCACCAGGCCATCAGCCTTTGTCCACATTATGCCCGGGACCGCGATGAAGGGCGGGAGGCGCCGGGTGAGGCCACGGCCTTGGCCCGTGGGCGGCACCCTCCTCCTGCTGGCGCTCGCGCTCGGCGAGCATGGCGCGGTATCCCTTGAGCGGGTCAAACGGCGAGAAGATCTTTGCGCGCTCCGAGAGGGGCATGGGCTGGCGCGTTGGTGGCGTGGCGCGTCCACCCGCGGCACTACTCTCCACTGCGATGGCCCCCAATCTGCAGGTTCCGCTCGCGCGTGGTTGCCTCGGGAAGAAGGTCCACGCCTTTGAGCAGCGAGTTCTTTCCAAACTTGCGCTTCACGGCACTGATGGCCTCCTGCCGGCGGCGCTCGCGGGCATCCGCCTCGGGCGTGGCGAAGAGGCTGTCCTGGACGCCGGGGGCGTCCTCGGGAAGCACTCCCGTGGCCGTAAGGCCAAGACGGTGCACCGAGCGCGAGCGGTCGACGGAGGAGTCAAAGATGCGCGTAGTCGCGGCCATGATCTGCTCGCGCGAGCTGGTGGGCACAAGAAGGCGCTCGGTACCGCCAGCGGAGGCGACGGCGCGGTACCATGCACGGGGATCCGAGCGGTCACGGATGCCCGCGCGTTCCTCGGCCGAGAGGTCATATCCCACGTACAGGTTCACGCCACTGGCAACGAGCCGCTGGTCGACAAGGTCAAGCGCGAGGGAGTCTGCCATTTCGCGAGCGATGATGCGCGCACCGGCAAAGTCGCGGTTGCAGCCCAGAACCTGCGCCGTCGAGACGGAATGGGAGCCGGAGCGGTAGGCCTTGATGTCTGCCATGGTCACGGGCTCCACACCCCATGCGTGGTCAATGAGAATCTCCGCGTCAACGCCAAACTCTCGGTAAAGGGGCTCGGCCGGGTAAGTGGCAACCTGGCCCATGGTGTGTATGCCCATAGCCGCAAGTCGCTCGGCGATGCCTGGCCCCACGCGCCAGAAGTCCGTGATGGGGCGGTGGTTCCACAGCGTAGTCCTATAGGTCTCCTCGTCCAGCTCGCCAAAGAAGTCCCTGCTGTGCTTGGCAGTGATGTCGAGCGCAATCTTTGCCAGGTAGAGGTTGGTGCCCAGCCCGCAGGTGGCGGGGATGCTGGTGGTCTTGACCACGTCCTCGCGAATGCGCTCACCAAGCTCGCGCGCCGTGCAGCCGTAGAGGTCGAGATAGCCCGTAATGTCCATGAAGGCCTCGTCTATCGAGTAGACGTGAATGTCTTCAGGGGCAATCCGGCGCAGGTAGACCGCATAGACGTCGCACGAGCGCTCCATGTAGAGCGCCATTCTCGGCGGCACCATCACATAGTCGATGGTCTGGGGGATCTCAAAGACGCGGCAGCGGTTGCGCACGCCCAGCGCCTTCATGGCAGGCGAGACCGCAAGGCAGATGGTCTTCTCCGTGCGTGAGGGGTCGGCCACCACAAGGCGCGTCGCGAGCGGGTCAAGGCCACGCTCCACGCACTCCACGCTTGCGTAAAAGCTCTTGAGGTCTATGCAGAGGTACTGGCGCTCTTGCACGCGCGCCGCGGGGGCTTCTGCCACGCTAGTGCTCGAGCACGATGCGGGGCTTGAGGTCCTCGACAGCGGCATCCCCCAGGAACCAGCGGACGATCTCGAGGCCAAACGGGATGGCGGTTGCCATGCCCTTGCTGGTGATCACGTTGCTGTCCACCACGGCAGGCTCCTCCGAGAGGATGGCGCCGTTCTCCACCAGCACGTGCTGGAAGTTGGGGTTCGAGGTTGCGGGGCGGTTGGTGAGAATGCCCAGCTCAGCCAGGATCGAGGGAGCGGCGCAGATGGCAGCCACGCCCTTGCCCGCCTGGTCGAAGGCCTTGACGGCAGCGGTGAGGGGCTCGCACGCCTTGAGGTTGAGCGTTCCCGGCATGCCACCAGGCAGCACGAGCATGTCGTAGTCATCGAAGGAGAAGCCCTCGTCCGCAATAGAGCGGTCGCAGGTGATGGTGACCTGGTGCGAGGAGGTCACGGTGCGCTCCGGCGTGATGGACACGGTATCGGTGGGAATACCCGCGCGGAAGAGCAGGTCAACCACCGTGAGACCCTCGATTTCCTCGAGGCCGTTGGCCACGAACACTGCGACGCGCTTATCGGTCGACTGCCTGAACATTCCGTACTCCTCTCATGAGACAAAGGGACAGTCCCTTTGTCTCATCATAAGAAGGGCGGCGCGCAAATGCGGCCGCCCTCGAAATCAACAGCTGCGCAGACGAGGAAACCCCGCCCCGTTGGCTTAGTCCTGATCGTCAATGCCCTTGTTGATGGCGTCGGCAATGACCTTGGGGTCATCGGAGCCACGAACGAGGCTCTTGAAGTCATCCTTCATGAGCAGGACGGCGGTCTTGGACAGCAGCTTGATGTGCGTGGTGCCAGCCTCGCCGGCGGGAACCAGCAGCGAGATGGCAATGTCGACGGGCTTCTCGTCGAAGGAAGGCCAGTCAAGGGCGTGGTCGTTCTTGAAGACGATGACGGCTGCCTTCTTGATGGCGGCGTCCTTTGCGTGCGGCACGGCAAAGCCGTCGGTCATGCCCGTCTCGCCCATGTCCTCGCGGGCGATAAAGGCCTTGTAGACGGCATCGGCGTCATCGGTGACGCCAAGCTCGACTGCCTTCTGGGAGATGAAGCGCAGCACCTCGTCGCGGCTCTCGGCGTGCTGGTTAACAAAGACGTCGTTGGAAGTTACGAAATCGCTCACTGGGTGCTCCTTTGGACGTAGGAAACATGGGTCACCGTGCCCTGGCACGGTGACCTCTATACATAATAGTAGCAGCGAAGCCCGTCGCGCCCAAGAATTGAGGCCAGATACGCGCAGCCTACGTAACGGGAAGACCTTTGCCCAGCGCCATAAGCGAGAATACCCTGGCCGCTGCGAGGTGATAGTTCCTCTCGGCATGAGCCAGGGCATCTGCCACGTCACCACAGTCGATAACCGTTGGCACAAGCGCGTCTACGCCCAGGTCCATGAGGTCAAGGGCACCGGGGTCCATACCACCCACTATGGCTATGCAGGGCACGCCCAACCGCTTGCAGCGCGATGCCACGCCCGAGACCACCTTGCCGTGAGCCGACTGCGCATCGGCGTGTCCCTCGCCCGTGATACAGAGATCTGCGCCGAGAAGTGCCTGGTCAAGCCCAACAACATCAAGAACCCAATCGATTCCTGGAACCGACGTGGCGCCGAGGAAGAGGCGTATCGCCGCACCAAGGCCACCGGCTGCGCCGTCGCCAGGCTGGTCCGCGCTGTGGCCAAGCGTGCGCTCGAGCACGCGCGCGAACGACGCCATGCCATGCTCGAGCTCTTCTATCTGCTGCGGGTTGGCACCCTTCTGCGGCGCAAAGACGCGCGTGGCACCACGGGGACCGAGCAGCGGGTTGTCGACATCGCAGAGGAGGCGGAAACGCGCGTGCGAGACGAGCGGGTCGAGACCAGAGGTGTCAATGCTGCTTACGCGGGCAAGATCTGCACCTGTGCCTTCAAGCTCCCCTTTCGCGGAGTCCAAAAAGCGCACGCCCAACGCGCGCATTGCCCCCATGCCACCGTCGTTGGTAGCGCTACCCCCAATGGCAAGGGTTACCTCAGTGGCACCGTTGCGCAGTGCGTGGAGCACGAGCTGACCCGTTCCATAGGTACTGGTAAGCAGGGGGTTTCGCTCTGCGTGCGTGAGCAGCGGGAGCCCGGAGGCTGCCGCCATTTCGATGATGGCACGGTTACCTGGCAGCATGCCGTAGGTTGCCTCGACGGGTCTGCCAAGTGGATCTGACACGGTCGCCTCAATGCGGGCGCCGCCAAGGGAGGCTACCACGGCGTCAACCGTACCCTCGCCTCCATCTGCTACCGCGAGCTTGGTGCAGGCCACGTTGGGAAACGCGTGTGCGGCCTCCTCCTCGAGGATTGCGGCCGCCCTGGACGAGCTGATGGTGCCTTTGAGCGAGTCGGACGCGAAAACAAACCTCATGTGCGCTCTCCTCTCTTTGCGGCGATGCCGCAGTCCATATGACGTCGAACCCCGTCCTCTGCGCGAGGCCCCACAGTGACATCTTCCCCATTCTTGTCACGAGAAGCGGGCCGCCGGTGAACCCGGACGGCCCGCAAATTATCCCATCTCTTTCTAGCGTGCATTCTTAAGGATGTTCACGATGTCCTCAACGTGCAGCTGCATGAAGTTGCCCGCGTGGTCGCCGCCACGAGCCTCGACGGCACCCTCAGCCATCTCCTGAATCTGCTCGTCAGTAGGGTTAACTCCCAGTTCATGCAGACTCGTGGGCATCCCAATGGAGTGGCACCACTGATCCCACGCCTCGATGCCACGAAGGCCAGTCGCCATAGGATCATGGAAGTCGTTCTGTACACCCCACACGTTAACGGCGAACTGAGCAAAACGCTCAGGGTCAACGTGAATAACGTACTTTGCCCAGCTAGACCAAATGGCTGTGAGACCAGCGCCGTGAGCTACATCGAACATCGCGCCAATCTCGTGCTCGATGGCATGGCAAGCGAAGTCACCGACTCTGCCAAGACCTGTGAGCCCGTCATGTGACTTGGCACCTGCCAGCAGCAGGTTTGCGCGTGCAGTGTAGCTCGTGGGATGCGCAAGGGCTTCGGGAACCATGGTCTTGACGGTGCGAAGGAGTCCTTCAGCAATCTCGTCTGTAAGCTCAACGTCGCGCTCAGTTGTGAAATAGCGCTCCATGGTGTGCATCATGATGTCAGCGCCAGGCGCTGCCGTCTGATATGCCGGCAGCGAGTAGGTGAGCTCAGGATTCATGATGGCAAAGAGCGGCCGTGCACACTCATGGTTATAAGAGCGCTTTAGAATCTTGGGGCCCATCGTGTCAATATCAATAACGGTGGAGTTCGACGTCTCGGAGCCAGTGCCTGCCAGCGTTGAGATGGCGCCAATCTTTGCGATTTTGTCGGTCGAAACCTTGCCGAGGAAGAGATCCTCAAGATCAAAATCATTTGCGAGACCATAGGCAATGGCCTTGGAGGAGTCGATTGCTGAGCCTCCTCCAATAGCAAGAACAAAGTCGACGCTCTCCTGCTTGCAGAGCTCAACACCTTTCTTGGCGAGAGAAAGGCGCGGGTTGGGGACAACTCCATCGAGGTCGACATACGCAATGCCTTCTGCCTCGAGACCCTTGTGCACACGGTCGAGAAGTCCGGTTGTACGAACATAATCTCCGCCCCAGTGAATGAGGGCTTTGTGTCCGCCAAATTCTTTGATGAGCCTGCCCGCCTCGTTTTCGGTCCCCTTGCCAAAGACAATCTTAGTGGGAACAAGATACTCGAAGTTAACCATTGCGGCTCTCCTTTCATGCCTCGTGAGATGTGGCTAGTCCTTTGTGAAATACATCGAGATGCCCTGGCCGCCGCCAATACACATCGAGACCATCGCATCGCGCTTATCAGTACGAGCGAGCTCATAGGCGCACTTGATAACGAGAATGGCACCCGTAGCTCCAATGGGATGCCCGAGAGAGATACCCCCACCATAGATGTTGAGCTTATCGGGATCAAGGCCAAGGTCACGGCTCACGGCAACCGACTGTGAAGCAAATGCCTCGTTGAGCTCGAACATGTCAATTGTCTTAACATCAAGATCAAGCTGCTTGCACAGCTCAACTGTGGAGAAGTACGGGCTGTACCCCATAAGCGTCGCATCGTAGCCCGCAACAGCCCAACCACGGATGGTGAGCATTGGGGTGCACCCAAGCTCTTCTGCCTTCGAGCGCTTCATCATAACCACGGCTGCTGCGGCGTCATTGAGGCTTGAGGAGTTGCCCGCTGTCACGGTGCCCGTGCCGTCGGTCACGAAGCAGGGCTTGAGCTTTGCGAGGCTCTCAACGGTCACGCCCTCGCGCGGGCCTTCGTCGGTATCGAAAACCGTCACGGCTCCATGGCGACCTTTTATCTCGACAGGGACAATCTCGGGCTTGAACACTCCAGAGGCAACTGCCTTGCAAGCTCGCTGCTGTGAGCGAGCGGCAAAGGCATCCTGCTCCTCACGGCTTACGCCAAACTTCTTGGCAACATTCTCAGCAGTCATACCGTTGTGGTTGCCGTCGAGCGGCCAGACGAGGGCATCGATGACGCCATCCTCGAACTGCTTGTGACCCATACGAGCACCCCAGCGCGCCTCACGGACATAGTATGGGAGCGTAGAGAGGGACTCAGCGCCACCGGCTACAACGACATCACGAAAGCCAGTCTGAATCTCCTGCAGGCCATCGGCAATCGCCTGGACGGACGAGCCACACTGACGGTTCACCGAATACGCAGTGCACTCGTTAGGCATCCCGGCCTTGAGGGAAATCGCACGGGCAAGAAACCCGTTAGGCCCCCAACCGCCAACGTTTCCGATAATGACTTCGCCTACCTTGCTCGGATCAACGCCCGAGCGCTTGACCGCCTCCTTGACCGCAATGGCGCCCAAGTCAATAGTAGAGACGGTCTTGAGAGTTCCGCCAAACTTGCCAATAGCTGTACGCGCACCGGCAACGATCACGATGTCATCGGGGTTCTTATCAAATTGTCTATTGCTCATCGATCTTTCCCTTCATTGTGCTTGTGTGTCTAGGAGCGCTATCCGTAGCTCTCAATCTTTGCTACTCGTAGTCATAGAAGCCGTGGCCGGACTTACGCCCAAGCTTGCCGGCATCAAGCAGCTCCTTGAACACGGGAGCGGGGCGGTAAAGGTCATCGTGGTCATATCCTTCGTAGAGGTTCATGAGCGAGGCGTACACCACGTCGATGCCCGAGAAGTCCATGAGCTCGCAGGGACCCATCGGGTGGTTACATGCCAGCTTCATCGCAGTATCGACGTCCTTAGGAGTAACTCCTTCAGAGACGAGCCAGGCACCCATGTTTTCATACGGGTTGATGATTCGGTTGACAATGAAGCCGGGGGTATTTGGAGCGTCCACCGTCGTCTTGCCAATCGCCTCGGCAAGCTCTTTAGCCTTCTCATATGTCTCATTAGAGGTCTTTGCGCCACGAACCAGTTCAACGAGCTTCATTACGGGTGCAGGATAGAAGAAGTGCATTCCCATGAGCGAACCAGGGCGTTTGGTCGCCAATGCAATCTCATCAATGTTGATGCCTGACGTATTGGTGAGAAGAACCGCATCCGTGTCTGCGATTGCGTCAACCTTCTCAAATGTGGACTGCTTAAAGTCAAGGCGCTCGGGAACTGCCTCTATTACGTACTTGGCGCCAGCAAGCTCACCATAGTCAGTCGAGTACATAAGGTTGCCTAAGATGGCATCGCACTCTTCCTGCGTAATCTTGCCTTTGGCTACCTTCTTCTGAATCAACTTGGCGACAAGTGCCTTGGCCTTATCGAGAGGCTCCTGCGCAATATCGATATTCACGACCGGGAATCCAGCCGTTGCGCATGCCTGAGCTATTCCAGCACCCATAAGACCAGATCCGATAACTGCAATCTTAACCTTCTCCATGCCCCTCGTCCTTTCCGAAAATATCTGATACAAGTTGGTGATGCTCCGAACCTACTTCGTGCCGAAACTCTCCAAGAGCCCGCAGGGTCCATCCTGGACAAAGAGGTTTGGGCTCATGGTCTTTAGGTCATCGGCAACAAGAGGCCTGAAGTCCATCATGTCGAGAACCTGTGTCTTGAGATCGATTCCCGGTGCAATCTCGACAAGCTTGACCCCCTCGGGCACCAGCTCGAATACAGCGCGCTCTGTCACGACAACCACGCGCTGGCCACTCTTGCGAGCGCGCTGGCCGTTGAAGGAAATTTGGCGCACGTGGCTGACCATCTTCCTCACGGCACCCTCTTTAAGGATGTGTAGTTCGTTGCCGTCAAAGCTATACTCGGCACCCTTGGCCGTGAAAGTGCCTAGGTATACGACGCACTTTGCGTTCTGGGTGATATCGACAAAGCCTCCTGCACCGGTACAGCGCTCCCCCATCTTGGTGGAGTTGACATTTCCGTCTCCGTCCAGCTCCCCCAGTCCCATGTACGTGACATCAACTCCTGCCCCGTCGTAGTAGTCGAACTGCTCAGGATGGCTCACCATGGCGTAGAGGTTCTGGCCAATACCAAAATCGATGCCTCCAAGCTGGACGCCACCATAGATGCCGCTCTCCACCGTAATCATGACCTTGTCGGAGAGGCCCTCTTCCGCGCAGACCCGCCCCACCATGTCGTTGGGGATGCCCGTACCGAGATTGACAACACAACCCGGGTACAGCTCTTGACACCCACGGCGTGCAATGAACTTACGAACGTTGAACGGAGCAGGATCAATTGCCGCCATTGGCCGTCGCAGCTTGCCTACATACGAAGGGTCGAAATAAATCGAAGAGGTCATGCGGTGGTCCTCCTCGGGATTGGGACAAACGACCACCTTGTCAATGAACACTCCTGGGACGGTCACGTCCTTGGGGTTGAGCGTACCGGTCTGGGCAACGTCACGCACTTGAGCTATAACCTGTCCTCCGTAACGCTTGGTGGCGAGAACCGCGTTGAATACCTCCAGCTTCATGGCTTCGTCAGTTGTGGTCATGTTCCCCATCTCATCGCAGGTAGTTCCGCGAATGAGAAGGGTATCTATTGGAACCTCGTTGTACATCATGTATTCCTCACCGTGATAGGTGACGATTTCCACGATGTCCGGCTCGCCTTGGGTACGCTCGTTCATCTTGCCACCCTCGACGCGCGGGTCGATGAATGTACCCAGGCCAACCTTGCTCATCTTTCCTGGCAGCCCGCACGCCATAGCCCGGTACAGCTGGGCAATCTGTCCCTGCGGAAGGCAGTACGCAATCACTTTGTTATTGGCAATCATGTCCATCCACCTGGGCTGGAGGCCCCAGTGCGAGCCGATGATACGTGTTACCAACCCTTCGTGTGCCAAGTGTTGTATGCCACGAGCCCTATCGGACTGTCCGCACGAATGCAGGAGGGTTAGGCCGCGTGGATGACCCGTTTCGAGGAAGCGCTTCTCTATCGCCTTGAGATTGGACTCCGAGGCAGAGACGAGCGTCATGCCAATGGTACAGATTGTCGTATCGTCTGCAATGGATGCAGCCGCTTCCTCTGGAGTGACAAAGTTTGCTCGAAGGTCCCTGCTAGCCATGAATCAAGCCTTTCTAGATGTCTCTTCCGTGAGCGATTGGAGTACAAGTCCAAGCGCGGCGCGGCGATCGGGCTTCTCGCCTCTCGTTTGAGGTATCTCGTTTGCAAACGCAATGTGAACGGGAATCTTGAAATGGGCGAGCCTGCTCTTTAGCGCAGTCTTTATCTCGCCCTCCGTGAGGTTGGACCCCGCCTGTCTCACGCAGACAGCAACGGGCACTTCTCCGTAGAGATCATCGGGCATTCCACAAGCACAAGCCTCGCTGATTCCCGGAATCTCGCAGAGCACCTCCTCGAGTGCAGAGCACCATACTTTCTCGCCACCGCGATTGATCATGTCCTTCTTGCGATCGACGATCCAAATCATGCCCTCGCCATTGGCGTAACCCATGTCACCCGTGAGCAGCCACCCGCCAGGAAGCAGGTCGCTCGAGTTATGGTGAAAGTAGCCTTCAGTTACGCAGGTGCCACGCAGAGCGAGCTCGCCCACCTCCCCCTCGGGAACCTCGTGTTGATCCTCATCGAGAAGGACAGCGTCAACTCCGGGAACCGGTTTTCCCGTAGCACCCGCATAGATCGAGGTTGCAGAGTCCCAAGGAAAGAGAAGCGCCGGCGAGCTTGTCTCGGTCATTCCATAGACCACCTGAAAAGTAGCGGTTGGCATCCACTCGTGAAAGACCCGCATCTTCGATACTGGCTCATAACTCGAACCGGAAAGCATAACGCGTACAGTTGGAAGCGAGGGAAACTCTGGCCGCAGAGGTATAAGCTCAGCAAAGCTCGTGGGCGAACCGTGAAGATAGGTTATCCGCTCGTCACGAATGCACTCAAGGACCCGTCTGGCATCGAACCTACGATGAAGATATATGGTTCCTCCAACGTAGATGAACTGCGCCATAAGCGCTACCAATCCCGTAACGTGATAGATGGGGATGGGCACAAGACAAGAATCCTCTGGTGTAGTACCCATAAGTCGTTGGTAGATCATCGTAGCAAAGACGAGGTTATAGTTCTTGAGCACTACACCCTTCGCAGCAGACGTCGTCCCACTAGTAAACATCATGACGGCAGGGTCCGTAGCGCTTCCCGAACCATTGGATGAAGCATGGGCATAGCCGCAGACCCTATTAAAACCGTATCCATGTCCGACTCCACGGGACCAGATGCACATTTCGGGACCAACAGGAAAACTCGAGGCCCAGCCTTCGAACTCCTCGCCCGCAATCACGGCGCTTGGCTTGGCAATATCCAAGAGCGACGCTACCTCACGCTCACGATACTTGGTAGGTATCGGGATACACACTGCCCCAAGTTTCGATATGGCATAGAAAGAAACCACGAACTCAAGATCAGCGTGCATGAGAAGAGCAATAAGCGACCCATGCCCAAGGCCCTTCTCGGAAGCGAGGTAAGCAGCGAAGTCATCTGTCAGGGAAAGGAGCCGCTCGTATGTTGTCGGACGTCCCCAATCATCTACAACGGCAATCTTCTGTGGATTGGAGGATGCTGCCTGCACAAGTTGATGGTAAAGACTTGGCGCCATGTCATCAAAGGTATACAGCTCCTTGCCCGACATGGGATGCATCGACATCCCCCATTGGAGTGACAAGCTCCAACAGTCCTTTCCGGATATCATCTTTGACCACCTCCAAGACACATTTGTGTTTCAGCAATCCAATGCTCACAACCTGGGGAACGCGAGCTGGCTTAATCAGTTGCTTCAAGCTTCTCCTCGCCAAACCGATAACGACCAGACGAGCCAAATAGCCTCATGTAGTGTCTGAGCCAATCGGAAGCCTTGCTCTCAACAGCACGAGAAAGAAGCATGTAGTCAGGCTTCTCCTCGGCGGCGAGCTCCTCGCGCAAACCGCGAACGTACGCGGCAGAATAGTCAGTCCAAAGGTTCACCTTGTTGATCCCGCCCTCGACGGCCTTCTTGAAGTTCTCGTCACCCGCACCGGAGCCGCCATGCAGGACCAGCGGGTAATTCCCCACTGCTTGCTTGAGCTCATGCAGACGCTCAAAGTCGAGCTTGGGAACAAAGTCCTTGGGATAGTTTCCGTGCGCTGTTCCTATGGCAACCGCCAGGGCATCGCACCCAGTTCTCTCGATGAACTCGACGGCCATATCCACCTTGGTGTACATGTCCGCACTGCGGCCATCGCCAGCTGCAGCCTGTCCAATGTGGCCAAGTTCAGCCTCGACGCTTACGCCGTGGGCGTGAGCGAGAGAGACAATCTGGGATACGCGGCGAACGTTCTCCTCAAACGGAAGGCTTGAAGAGTCGACCATGACCGACGTGTAGCCGGCCTTGATGCACCGGCAGATATCTTCGAATTCGATACCGTGATCAAGCTGCAGCGCAACCGGCACATCGAGAGGCTCTGCAGCAGCACGAACCATTGCAGCAGCAACCTCAGGAGCAATGTGCATATTCATCTGCCGGGGGGAGATGTCAATAAGAACAGCAGAATGCTCCTCCTGCGCTGCCATGAGAGCGGCCCTCATGGTGTTGAAGTCCGGGCAGTTGGGAGCGGGAACAGCGTAGTTGTTGGTGCTTGCGTGCTTGAGCATTTCGGTAACTGAGACGTACATGGAACTTATCCTTCCAGTGTTTAAGCTAGCCTGTCTCTCCTGCCGTAAACCAACGTGTATGGGGTTGCCCTCGAAAGAATGGAGGCGCTCGCAGGCGCCTCCATCACATCGCTCTTGGTTAACCCAACAGCTTGTCGAGGACGCCGTTCTGTCCCATCTCCTGCTCTTCTGCAACAGGCTTGCGAAGAAGGAAATACAGGACACCAGTAACCATTGCTCCAATGAACCAGAAAAGAACGAACTGGAGCGGGTTACTCATAAGGGCAATGACGAACACACCGCCATGAGGAGAGGGGGACTCGAGGCCAGTCATACCAGCAAGGCCACCGGAAATCGCACCGCCAATCATGCAGGGGATAAGGCAACGCCAGGTATCCTGCACCAGGAACGGAATGACGTACTCCTGAATGTAGCAGCATGCAAGGACAACGCCAGAGATGGTAGTATCACGCTCTTGCTGGGTAAACTTCTTCTTGCCCGTAAAACGATCGATAATCTGAGCGATGCAGATACCAAGTGGGTTCTGCATGCCGCCGCACATCTTGCAGGCGGTAGGCCCATAAATGCCATCAGCATTAAGGCCGTTGGTCACGAGGGCAACCGCCTTGGAGATGGGGCCGCCCTGGTCAATTGACATGCCAGCGCCAATAGCAGCGCCAAAGACAAAGCCACCAACACCCTGCAGGTTGGTGAGGGCAGAGGTGATAATCCCCATAAGCCAGCTAATGGGCACGCCAATCACATACCACATAAGCAAAGATGTCGCCGCAGTTGCCACAACGGGAATGATCAGAATTGGGAAAATCGACTGAAGCGAGTCGGGTACGTTTTTAGAGAGCCCCTTCAGCCAAATGACAAGATACCCAGCGATAATGCCGCCGAGAACTGCGCCAAGGAAGCCAGCCTTTATGGTGTTGGAAATGACGCCGACAGCAAAACCTGGAGCAAGGCCGGGCTTATCAGCCATCGCATATGCGATGTAAGCACCAATGATGGGAACACAGACGTTAAAGATGGCACTACCGATGGCATACACAACCATCGCCGGCGTGTACTCGGTATAGGCAAGACCTGCCATTTCGTTACCAACGTTATATCCTCCCATCGCCTTCGCGATGCCCCAGAGCACACCGCCACCAACGATGAAGGGAATCATATAAGAGATGCCAGTCAGCACTGCGTCCCACACAAATGCACCTTGAGACTGCTTCTTGGCACCCTTGCGCTGAATCTCGGCCATCTAGCCAATCGCCTCCAATAGCTCCGCCACGACTTCCGCGGCCTTATCCTTTGTCATGACTTCCTTGGTTTTGCAGCTGAGCGTGGGAACCGGATCAAAGCGCTCCTTGCCTTTGATCTTGACGTCCGCGGCAACGATTGCGCCATCCGCACGAGCAATGTCCTCGTCGGTAATAACATGCTCTGCTCCAGTCGCGCCCTGCGTCTCGATCTTCGCTTCGCACCCTGCCTCTTCAAGAGCTGCACGCAGAGAATCTGCTGCCATGAAGGTATGCGCGATGCCAATCTGGCAAGCCGTGACGCCCACGATGTACTTCTTCTTTGCCATTCGTTCTTCCTCCTTCCCCTAGCCCTCGTGTATGAAAACCCTCTTGTCCTTGCGCCGGCGCCGCCCTCGAGGGCGGCATCGCATGGCTGAATCATATTTCCTTCACAGTATTTGGTCGTCATTATCTCAATTTTGGGTTGTAGTTCATACTATGACCACTTTTTGTTCTGTAGTTTGTTCTGTTTTTCACAATTTAAGGTAATTATTTGTATTTTGTTCATAATTTCTACACATTTACAGTCTTCCTGTGTCCCGTATACGCATGACGCGCTTAGAATGCGGACACATAGAACGCACACCGGTTGGTCTGTCGAAGGGAGAGCGCGGTGAAAGCTGAGAAACAGATTTCAGACACAAGCTTTGCAGTGAACAATGACGTCATCATTCATCTGCTGCTTATTTTCATGGGCATATGCATCCTCACGGCTGCAATACTGGCGGCAACGCAGGAAATACCCTATGCACCCAACCCTGCCCTTATGAAATACACAACAGGATATCTGGGTGTACCGTTTGCGATTCTTTTCATTGCGTACAACATCCATAGAATCGTGAATCGGCATAATGCCATCCTCATAGACGAGAGCGGCATTACCGACCACACAACATCGTTCTCTGCGGGATTCATTGCCTGGGATGACATCAAAGAGGTCTACCTTCTCCGCCTTCACGATGATGACTACATGTGCGTGGTCCCCGCCAACTTTGACACCTGGTACGCATCGCTCAACAAGCGCCAACAGCGCCTTGCAAAGGCAAACATGGATGCCGGCTTTGCCCCCATCCGAATCCAGTTCAAGAAGGTAACCGAGAAGGTCAAATCAAAAGAGGGAGTTGCTTTCTGCAAGAGGATTCAGCCTAAGAAGGTTACACACGTCAGAAAGCCAAAATACTAATGGAGGAAGCTCTTCTAAAGGTTCTATCGTTTGCCCTAGTTATCTGCATAGGCATCACGTTTTCCAAACTTGGATCTCTCGGTGATGGGGCAGGTCGACTCATTTCTAAGGTCGTGTTCAACCTCACTCTGCCTTGCGCGATTGTAAGCGCCTTTGGGTCTGCAGAGTTCCATGTCGAGCTGCTTGGGCTTACCGTGCTGGGGCTCGCAGTAACGGCCCTTCAATTCTTTCTCTCGTTACTTGCCTACAGAAGGAGTTTGAACAAGAAGGAGCTTACGTACCAGCTTTCCAACGTAGCCGGATACAACATTGGGTGTTTTGCACTTGCTTTTGTCCAAGAGTTCTTTCCTCCTTCGGCCGTCATAGCCGCATGTCTCTTTGACGCAGGAAATGCACTCATGGGGACTGGTGGGACACTAGCTCTCATTAGGTCCTTGGTCTTGGGCGAGGAAGGGCAGGGAAAGGGCAAGGTCTTTGCAAAGACGCTCTTCTCTTCTGTTGCCTTTGACGCATATGTTGTGCTCATTATGCTAGGAATCCTTGGAATCAAGGTTCCGGCTGAGGTCATCCAGCTTATCTCTCCTATGGCAAATGCGAATGCGTTTCTCTCTATGTTTATGATTGGCCTCATGTTCAAGCCATGTTTCGATGTTACGGGAAGACGCGAGCTCGCAAGGCTTCTTGCCTGGCGCTATGCATGTGCCGTGCTACTATCAGTTTTAATCTTTCCACTCCTGCCACTGGGTAATGAGGTTCGCACAGTTCTCACTATTTTGGTGTGGGCTCCAATCCCCTCGACCGGACCGGTCTATACGCTCTGGTGCGGCGGGAACGAGGGGTTAGCGAGCATGGCAAACGCCATCAGCGTTCTGATTGGAATCGTTGCAATTACGGTAGTTATAACGTCGACGGGGGTCCTCAGTTGAACATTCTCTGCTTTGGCGAGCCCCTCATCAGATTGGCAACTACTGGTTATGAGCGTCTCGAGGACGCCTACACCCTTGAAGTCACCTACGGCGGAGGAGAAACAGTCGTCGCCGCATCACTGGCATCGCAGGGGGAAAACGTCGCTTTTGCCTCGAAGGTTTCCGCAAATCGTCTAGGGACAAACTCCCTCATGATGCTGGCCCGCTGCGGTGTCGACACGTCGCGCGTCCTCCGGTCAAACGAGCGCATGGGGCTCTACTATTCCGAGCGCGGACGCTCAATCAGGCCTTCCATCGTCACATACGACCGCAGTGGCACTGCAATGGCAATGGCATCCCACACCGACTTCGATTGGGATCGGATGCTCAACGGTGTTGACCTATTGTTCTTCTCAGGTGTGACGCCAGCCATCTCGGAGGAGATGTATGAGGCATGCAAAGAGGGTCTCTACGCGTGCCGTGGCCGCGGAATACATGTGGTATGTGATCTCAACTACCGCAGCACAATGTTAGAACCAAGCGTTGCTTTGGAGCGAATGCATCAGCTTCTACCCAACATCGACGAGCTCATTGCGTCAGAAGATGACATCCTTTCGATTTCGAGCGCCAACATCTCGAAGAACGAGATGTTTGACTACTGCCTCACTAAGTTCAGGGGGCTATTCCTCGATTATCCACTTCGCTCGGCGTGCTTTATCGTCAGGCAGAGCGACCGCTATGACTTTGGAAGCTTCCGCGGAGCGCTACTCACTCAGAACGGAGAGTACTTCTCCAAGACGCAACGAGCGGCAATCACAGACCTTTCAAGCAGCGGAAGCATCTTTGCTGCAAGCATGGTTCACGCGCAGTGCTGCAAGTGGGACCCGCAATTCTGCATCGATTATGCAACCATGGCAAGTGCCTACAAGGCCACTCTCGCTGGAGATCTTTGCTTCGCAACCGAGACCGAGCTTGCGAGTCTGCTGGCAGATACCGCTCAGCCGTCAATACGTCAGTAGGTGCGTCGACAGGCTGCCCCCGCCAACACTCTACTCGCTCCTGAGCGCCTCAACCGGGTCTTCGCGCGACGCCTTTGCCGCCGGGATGAGCCCCGCAATAAACGTGAGCGCCACGGAAATCGCAATGAGCGCCGCGGCCGCTTGGGGCGGGAGTTGCGCGAGGTTCGCCACGTCGAAGTTGCTCTCGATAATCGCGTTTGCAGGGATGAGAAGCGCCAACGTGATGAGAATGCCCATAGCACCGGCGACGAACCCCTCTATCACGGTCTCGGCATTGAACACCTCGGAGATGTTGTGCTTGCTCGCACCAATCGAGCGCAGGATGCCAATCTCCTTCTTGCGCTCCAGCACCGAAATGTAGGTGATGATGCCAATCATGATTGACGAGACCACCAGCGAGATGGATACAAACGCGACCAGCATGGCGGTCACCATGTTGAGGATGTCCGAGACCGAGCTCATCATGGCCCCGACCATGTCCGACCAGCTCACGACCTTCTCGTCCTCCCCTGCCGCCTTCTGCGCGTCGTTGTAGCCGTTGAGAATAGATATGACGTTGTCCTTGGCGGTGAAGTCCGTAGGATAGATGTCAATCTCCGAGGGCTTGTCCAGATCGGCGTATCCCAGCTTGGCGAGGTTGCCCTCGTAGATAGCGCTCCCCGAGCCCAAAAGCGAGCTCATGATTCCCTTGAGGTCATCTTCGCTGAGATTGAACTGGAACGCACCCGCAAGCTTGGACTCATCCACCTTCATCGCGCCCGCCATGTTGCCCATGAAGTTCTGCATGGATGCGGTGAGTGCCGTCTTGAGCCCAGCCTCAATCTGCGTCGTCGCCTGGGTCATTATCTGCGTCATGGCGGACTGCACGTACTGGCTTACCGCGCTTGTAATTGCAGCGGTGAGAGCGCCCGCGACCTTCTGCTGGTAGAGCGCAAGGACCTTGTTCACGACGTCCTCCCCCACGCCCTCGGGCGTGGTCGCCTCAGAGCCCGTAAGCTTTCCAACGGCAGCGGTCAGCTGCTGCTTGAGGTCATCGGTGTCGATGGCGTCCTCCACTGCGACCCGGATCTTCTCGCTCACCGCGTCTGACGCAATGTAGTCCGCGACGCTCCCGTCCGGGTTCTCCTTCTGCCAGGCAGCCCAGCCCTGCGCCACCTGCGTGAGGGCCTGCGCCAGCCGCTCCTGTCCCCCATCCTTGAACTTCACGCTCACTCCCGAGAGCGCCTCGCGAACCTGGTCTTCCGTGAGGTTGGGGAAGATCTGCTTGAGGTCATCCGCCGAAAGCTGCGGGACGTCGGCGGTGTCAAGCTGGAGCTCCGAGGGGTCCATCTGGGGCACGGCAATTGACGAGAGGTCCATCGACGACAGGTCGAGACCAGAGAGGTCCAGATTCGACGCGCTCGAGGCAAGGGCAGCACTATCAAACGAGAAGGCCGACTGGAACTTGGTTCCGTCAACTGTCACAAATGACGAGAAGTCCAGCTTGCTCGTGTTGCCCGCCGCCTCGTCCTCGAAGGTCTCTCCGGTAAAGACGTCCACGTCGGAGTTGGCAATCTGGTCCTGGACAATCTGCGAGTCCCGGGCAGCAGAGATGACCTGCTGAGTAAGCGCCTTGGTGTAGTACAGGCCCGACGAGAGCGTGGACGCGCGGTTCTCGGGCTTGGGCTGCACAATGCCCACGATATGGAGCTTCGTACCGTTCTCGACCAACGACTCCATGTACCCCTCGTCATCCGAGCGGTCGGACCACACCCCAAGGCTGTCCTCGTACGTATACATGTCGCTCGCGTTCACAAGCGAGAACGTTGGTGCCATGAGCTGGTCGTAGGTGTAGGTGGCAGAGGTGTCATCGGCGTCGACGGCCTCCCCCGAAACGTACTCGCTCACCATCTTCTCGAGGTCGCCGTGGTCCCGCAGACCCATGTCGTAGGCGAGAAGGTCGAGCAACTTCCCCTTGGAATCGAGCACCAGAACCAGCTCGTCCGCCGCCTCCGGCCAGCGGCCGGCCTTCACGTCGTACTGACCCTCGAAGAGCGAGGGGGCGTCGGGCAGCTCGGAGAACACGTTGGTCGACATGCCCATCGGGGACGCACCGGCAGAGTTCATTCCCAGTGACGAGAAAGACGACTCCGGGTTTACCTGGACGGGGCCATTCGACGTATCAGCCAGGAAAATCTGCGGCGTGACATCGTACTTGTACTCGATGGCCGAGACCTGGTCGCGAATGCCCCCGCCATTCTCGTCGAGGTATGTCTTGAGCGAAGCGGTGTCGTTTGAGCCCACGCTCTGGGCCATGTTGGAGACCATGGGCGTGGTGGCCACCGTACCGTCCTCGCTCGAGTCGGCATTGTCTCTGCTCGACAAGCCGTCGCCCTCCGCACTAGCAGCAGAGAGCATCGATGACATGTCCACGCTCTGCTCGGAAATCTGGACCGGATAGGCCGAGAGGGTCTCCTCCTCGACGTTGTTGATGTAGTTGTTGACCCCATTGGCGAGCGAGAGAATCGCGGCAATGCCGATGATCCCAATCGATCCAGCAAAGGCCGTCATTATCGTGCGGCCCTTCTTGGTCATGAGGTTGTTGAACGAGAGGCCCATGGCCGTGAGGAACGACATCGAGGTCTTGCGTGTGGGCTTGGCAGGGCGGCGCTCCTCCTCCGGACCGGGCTCGAAGGGGTCTGAGTCGCTCGTGATGTGGCCGTCGCGCAGCTCGACGATGCGCGTGGCGTACTGGCGGGCAAGTTCGGGGTTGTGGGTGACCATCACCACCAGCCGGTCGCGCGAGACCTCCTTGAGGAGGTCCATCACCTGCACGGACGTCACCGAGTCAAGGGCGCCCGTGGGCTCGTCGGCAAGAAGAATCTCGGGGTCGTTGATGAGGGCGCGCGCTATGGCCACACGCTGCATCTGCCCGCCCGAGAGCTGGGCCGGCCGCTTATCCACGTGGTCCGCCAGGCCCACGTCGGCAAGCGCCTTGAGGGCGCGCTTGCGCCGCTCCGCGCGAGAGACGCCAGAGAGCGTGAGTGCCAGCTCCACGTTGGCGAGGATGGTCTGGTGAGGGATGAGGTTGTAGCTCTGGAACACGAAGCCAATTCGATTGTTGCGGTAGGCGTCCCAGTCACGGTCGCGGAAGTGCTTCGTGGAGATACCGTCCACCAGAAGGTCGCCGGAGTCAAAGTGGTCGAGGCCGCCCACCACGTTGAGCATCGTCGTCTTGCCCGAGCCGGAGGGGCCGAGAACCGCCACAAACTCGGAATCGCGGAAGGCCACGCTAATGTGGTCGAGTGCGACCTGCGTGAAGTTTCCCGTCACGTACTTCTTGGAGATGTCCCTGAGCTCGAGCATGCGATTCCTGTCGGTTGACGTTATTCTGGCTCATCCCAGCTTACCCAAGGGTACCTTCGCGAATCGCCCCAAGGACTTGGTCTACGAAAGCGATACCAAACTTGAGGGCCGGCTGCGCGGCATGTTTCCCAAGCGGGCTTGCGGAGTTTAGCTCCTTTTCTTAAACACCCTCTACGTTTCCGCAGGTTGCTGGCAACCGTTTTAAGAAAGGGAGCTAAACTGCGTCTCCCGGTACCGCCGGAAGCCATCGGCGGCCACGCTCCTAGCGCCCGCAGCAACCGTCGACGCTGTACCGCCGGCGGCACGACCCTCTCGCCCGCTGCGCCCTTGGGTAGAATTGAGCGTGCAACTTACGCGCCGCTCAGCGGCGAGAAAGAAAGGAACGCCATGGCAGACGCCAAAGAGGAAAAGATCAAGCAGGAGATGGACGAGGTGCTGCACGGCCGCTCGAAGGCGGCGCAGGGCCCGGCCGGCTTCAAGCAGAATGAGTACACCAAGATCCACCACGTGATTGGGGTTATCTCCGGCAAGGGTGGCGTGGGCAAGTCGTTTGTCTGCGGCAGCCTTGCCGTTGAGCTGGCACGCTCCGGCGCACGCGTGGGAATCCTGGACGCGGATATTACCGGTCCCTCCATCCCCAAGATGCTGGGCCTTGCCGGCGAGCGCGCCACCGCAGTGAACGACATCCTGGTTCCCGCCACCACAAAGGGCGGCATCGAGGTCATGAGCGCCAACCTCGTTCTCGAGAACGAGACCGACCCCATCGTGTGGCGTGGGCCGGTGATTGCAGGCGCCCTCAGGCAGTTCTTCGAGGAGTGCGCCTGGGGCGAGCTTGACTACCTGCTCGTCGACATGCCCCCGGGAACGGGCGACGTGCCCCTCACCGTGTTCCAGTCCCTGCCCATTGAGGGCGTGGTGGTTGTCTCATCGCCGCAGGACCTCGTGCAGATGGTCGTGGGCAAGGCGTTCAACATGGCGTCCATGATGAGCGTGCCCGTGCTTGGCCTTGTCGAGAACATGGCCTATGTCACCTGCCCCCATTGCGGCGAGAAGATCTGGCCGTACGGGCCGAGTCACCTTGCGCAGACGGCAGACGAGTACGGCATCGACGCTCTTGGCGAGCTGCCCATCGACCCCGCGCTTGCGGCTGCCTGCGACCACGGCACCCTTGAGGACGAACTGCCGCAGGGCTTTTTGCCCAAGGCCGTGGAGGCTGTGGTCTCCACCTGCGAGTTCGATGACGCCAAGGCGTCGTCGGGAGCTGCGGAGTAGCGCATGCCCTCTCGGCCGAGAAACACATCGCACGCGGGCCGCGGGCCGTCACGCCTGGCGCGGGAGCGCGAGCTAGCCGCGCAGGCACGTGCGGTCCAGGTTCCTGCCCAGATAGACGTAGCCGTTGTGGGGGGCGGGGCGTCGGGCCTCGCCGCCGCCATCACAGCCGCCGAGGCGGGCGCCCGCGTGGTTGTCATCGAGCGCGCGCTTGAGTGCGGCCGCAGCATCCTCGCCACGGGCGGCGGGCGCTGCAACCTCGCAAATGCGGACCTCGCGGCCGAGAGGTACCGGCACCCCGGCTTTGTGTCCGCCGTCTGCGGGAAGCGCTTCCTCGAAGACGTGCTGGGCTTCTTCTCGGCATGCGGGCTTGCCGTGGCCGAGGAGGAGGGCGGCAGGCTCTACCCTGTGACGCGCGAGGCATCCTCCGTGCGCGAGGTGCTGGTGGCGCGGGCGCGCAGGGCACACGTGACGCTTGCCTGCGGGCGCGAGGTTGCCGGCATCTCTCGCGGGACAGACGGCCTTCGCCTAGAGCTTGCACCCACGTTCGATGGCGGCAACCAAGAGGTGCTCTGCGCGAGGGCAGTCGTGATGGCCACCGGCGGCAAAGAGGATTCGCTCGCCCGCAGCCTTGGCCTTCCCGTGGTGGACGCGAGACCAGTCCTGTGCCCCCTTGCGTGCGAGGGGCTCGACTTCCCCAAGCTTGACGGACGACGGGCGCACGTAGCGGCAACCCTCGTGCGGGATGGTGTCACCATTGCACGCGAGGCGGGCGAGCTGCTCTTTAGGTCCTACGGCATCTCTGGCATCGTGAGCTTTGACCTCTCGCGCAATGCGCAACCAGGAGACAGACTGGTTCTCGACCTGCTCCCCGAGGTGAGCGCGCGCACGGCCCACGAGCTAGCGGTGCATGGGGGCACGATGGGCCTGCTCGACAACGAGGTTGCCACCCAGCTGGGCAAGCTCGATGGCACGGCCGAGGACGTGGTGGCCCACGCAAAGGCCGTGGAGCTTCTCGTCACTGGTATTGCAGACGAGAAGCGCGCCCAGGTCACGGCCGGAGGCGTTGACGTTGAAGCGCTTGACGCCTCAACGCTTGCGTGCCCTGGGGCGCCGGATGTGTTTGCCTGCGGCGAGGCCGTGGACGTCGACGGGGCCTGCGGAGGATTCAACCTCGCGTGGGCCTGGAAGAGCGGCATGGTGGCGGGAGCGTCGGCCGCACGCCTTGCCGGGAGGAGATAGCTTGATAGAGGTTTCAGGCATACGCGTGCCGCTCTCAAAACTGGATGGCACCGACTCGCGCGAAAAGGTTGTCATCCGACAGGCCCTTGCGCGGCAGCTGCACGTGCGGCAAGAGGAGCTCGGCCGCGTCACGCGGCGCAAGCGCTCCATCGACGCGCGCAAGAAGGGCGACATCCAGCTCATCTTCACGTTGCGAGCAGAGCTTCCCGGTGGTGCTTCGGCAGAGAAGGCGCTTCTCACCAGGCTTTCCTCCAAGCGCGAGGGCGGTGGGGTGCGCGTGGTGGAGGCTGCCGACAAAGACTTCCCGCTGCCGCTTGCGCACGCGCCGCACGACCAGGGGCCCATCATTGTGGTGGGGGCAGGCTGCGCGGGCCTCTTCTGCGCGCTCTCGCTCGCGCGCGCAGGCCTGGAGCCGCTTCTCGTCGAGCGCGGCGATGATGCCGCGCGACGGTCGCGTGTGGTGCGCCACCACGACGAGACGGGCGAGCTTGACCCCGAGAGCAACATCCAGTTTGGCGTGGGCGGTGCCGGGACCTTCTCCGACGGCAAACTGCAGACGGGGACCAAGAGCCCCTTCCACCGGCTGGTGCTCAAGACCTTTGCGGATGCTGGCGCGCAGCAGCGCATCCTGTGGGACGCAAAGCCCCACATTGGAAGCGATGTTCTGCCCGGCGTGGTGACCCGCATCATTGGCATGATCGAGGAGGCCGGGGGTACGGTGCGCTGCCGTTGCCGCCTGGTTGACCTCGATGTGAGTGGCGGACGCGTGCACGCGGTGACACTGCGCTCAGAGGACCCCGAGACGGGAATCGTCACCGAGGAACGCATGCCCTGCTCAAGGGTGGTGCTTGCCTGCGGGCACTCCGCTCGCGACGTCTTTGAGCTACTCGTGCAGCGCGGCGTTCCCATGGAACGCAAGACCTTTGCAATGGGCGTGCGCATCGAGCACCTTCAGGCGGACATCGACCGTGCGCTCTACGGTCCCTCTGCGGGCAACCCAGCGCTGGGCGCTGCGCCATACAGCCTTGCCGTTCACCTGCCTTCGGGCCGCTCGGCCTTCTCGTTCTGCATGTGCCCCGGCGGCTACGTGGTCTCGGCCGCCAGCGAGCCGGGCGGCGTGGTTACCAACGGCATGAGCTACTCGGATCGCGCGGGGGAGAACGCAAACTCGGGGCTGCTTGCCAACGTATTCCCCGAGGACCTTCCCGGTGACGACGTTCTGGAAGGCGTCAAGCTGCAGCGCGCATGCGAGAGGGCAGCGTTCGAGGCGGGCGGAGGTGGCTTTGTGGCACCGGCGCAGCTTGTGGGAGACTTTCTGCATGGAAGGCCGTCCTCGGAAGGCGGGGACGTCGACCCCACCTATCCCAGGGGCGTGGCCTGGGGAGATGTCTCGCCCTGTCTTCCCTCTTACATCACCGAAACGCTTCGCGCGGCGATTCCCGAAATGGGACACAAGCTTCGCGGCTTTGACCGTCCGGATGCAGTGCTCACGGGCGTTGAGACAAGGTCAAGCTCGCCCGTGCGCGTGACGCGCGGAGACAATCTGCAGAGCGTGGGCGTGCGCGGCCTTTGGCCCGTGGGCGAGGGTGCCGGCTACGCCGGCGGCATCATGAGCGCAGCTGCCGATGGGCTGCGTGTTGCAGAGGCCGTTGTGGCAGATGCGGCAGAGGAGCTTGAGGCTTAACTTGGACGTGCGCCACACGCAGGGGCTTCGCTCTAGCGCTGCCTGAACGTCACCGACCTGTTGAGGACAAACTGCATGAGCCCCGCGGTCATAAGGGCTACAAGCTTCGCCACGAATGGCGTTGAGAAGGGCTGTGCGGCCTGCATGGTAAGAGCGGCAATCACCAGCTCCTGCACGAACATGCCGCAGAGCCCCACGCAGAAGAAGACAGCGTAGCGCCGGACAGGGCAATCCGTAACGTGAAAGGTGTACTTACGGTTGAGAAAGAAGCTCAGCGTAAGCCCAACCGTCACGCTTGCGGCGTTTGCAACAAGCGGCTCCAAGCTGCCCAGCGACGTAAGCGCGAGAAAGACAAGCATGTCGACAGCAGAGCAGACGCACCCAAGGAGCGCGTACGAGACGAGCTGTCGAAATGCCTGGTGCATGGCAACGCCGACGCTACTTGTCCCTTACCGCATCGGCAAGACGCTTGAGCTCCTCGTCCTGGTTCATGCCCGTGAGGAACGCGACGCCATTGAAGACGGGGACGTCAAACTCGCCATCGGGACGGACCACGGCAACGTATGCGTCGGCGTCCTTAAGTGCCTCGTCAAGGTCGGCAACAGCGACTGCCTCGACATCCGCCTCGATGCCATCGGCCGCAAGCAGCTTCTTGACCTTATAGGCTACGGTCGCGGAGGTTGCGACTCCAGAACCACATGCAACGACGATCTTTGCAGCCATGATGCCTCCTTGATAACTTGGCAACCGTCACACAACTCATTTCTAGCGAAACACATCATACCCCACGTGTGCAGCCGAACCCCCGGGCGCGTTGGCTTCCGAGCCTTGGGGTGGCCAAAGCGACCACATGTGGCCAGCCGCAATTCGGTGCAGGCATCAGTGCTTCCCGCGGTACTTGCGTCGCGTCGCGTGGGCGCTCCCCTTTCTTGCGCCTGCCTTGAGACGCTTCATGACCTCTTCCTCACTCGTTCCCTCAAATTGGCTCTTGAGTTCGACGAGCTGGTCACGAATGCGAGCCGCCTGTTCGTACTCCATGTTCGCAGAGGCGGTGGCCATCTCTTCCTCGAGCGAGGCGATGACCCGCATGACCTCCTCACGGGGGAGCTTGGAGAGCTCGGCGGCGACCGCCTCTGCCGTGGACACCTCTGCAGGAGCACCCTGCTCCTCTGCCCCCTCTCCCGAGGCGGTATAGAAGGCCCCATCCTTACGTTTGCGCTTTCCCACGTTGGCCTCGGCCTCGGCGAGGAAACCAGAGATGTCATTGATTGCCTTGCGTACCGTCTGGGGCTCGATGTGGTGCTCCTCGTTGAACTTCTCCTGGAGGGCACGGCGCCTGCGCGTCTCGTCGATTGCCTCGCGCATGGAGTCTGTTATCTCATCGGCATACATGATGACCTCGCCCGAGACGTTACGGGCAGCGCGTCCCATGGTCTGGATGAGCGAGCGGCGGTTTCTGAGGAAGCCTTCCTTGTCAGCGTCGAGGATGGCAACGAGCGAGACCTCGGGTATGTCGAGCCCCTCTCTCAGGAGGTTGATGCCCACGAGCACGTCGATCTTTCCCTCGCGCAGGTCCCGGATGATGTCCACGCGATCAAGCGTGGCGGTGTCCGAGTGCATGTAGTTGACGCGGAACCCCTCGTCCAAGAGGTGGTCGGTGAGGTCTTCTGCCATGCGCTTGGTGAGCGTGGTCACTAGCACGCGCTCGTGGCGCCCCACGCGCTCGCGGATCTCGGAGATGAGGTCATCAATCTGCCCATGGACCGGCCGTACCTCAATCTTTGGGTCGAGAAGGCCGGTAGGACGGATGATCTGCTCCACCTCCTGCTGAGTCACTGATTCCTCGTAGTCTCCCGGCGTAGCCGAGACGTAGATGAACTGCGGAATGCGCGCCTCGAACTCGTCGAAGCGCAACGGCCTGTTGTCCAGCGCCGAGGGAAGGCGGAAGCCATGCTCGACAAGCGTGACCTTTCGCGAGCGATCCCCCTCGTGCATGCCACGAATCTGCGGGACCGTCACGTGGCTCTCGTCGATAATGCAGAGCATGTCCTTAGGGAAGTAGTCGATGAGCGTGTAGGGGGGCTCGCCGGGAGCGCGACCGTCAAGGTGGCGCGAGTAGTTCTCGATGCCATTGCAGTAGCCCATGTTCTCGAGCATCTCGAGGTCATATGCGGTGCGTTGCGAGAGCCTCTCAGCCTCCAGCAGCATGTTGTTTGCCTTGAGCTCGGCCACGCGCTGCTCAAGCTCCTCGGAGATGGTCTTCAAGGCGTGGGTGATCTTGGGACGCTCCGTGACGTAGTGTGAGGCAGGCCAGATGGGAATGGCGTCAAACTCGCGCACAACCTCCCCTGTCATGTTGTCCACCTCGGCGATCTGCTCGACCTCGTCTCCAAAGAACGAGATGCGCAGGGGGTTCTCGGCATAGGGCGGGAAAACGTCCACCGTGTCACCACGCACGCGGAAAGTGCCACGTTGGAGGTCGTAGTCGTTTCTGTCGTACTGGATGTCTATGAGGTTCTTAATGAGATCATCGCGCTCAAGCGGGACCTCCTTGTCCACGTTGGGCGCAAGACCAGCGTAGTCCTGGGGGCTACCAATGCCGTATATGCACGAGACAGACGCCACCACGATTACGTCGCGACGCGAGAGCAGGCTCGAGGTGGCCTGGTGGCGCAGCTTCTCGACCTCCTCATTGATGGAAGCGTCCTTCTCGATATAGGTGTCACTCTGGGGAACGTAGGCCTCTGGCTGGTAGTAGTCGTAGTAGCTCACGAAGTAGACCACTGCGTTGTTGGGGAAGAGCTCGCGCATCTCACTGGCCACCTGCGCGGCAAGCGTTTTGTTGGGCTCCATGATGAGCGTGGGGCGCTGGACCGCCTCAATGGTCTTGGCCATGGTGAACGTCTTGCCCGAACCGGTAACGCCCATGAGCGTCTGGTAGCGCAGGCCTTCCTCAACGCCATGAGCGAGCTTCTCGATAGCCTGCGGCTGGTCTCCTGCGGGCTCGAAGGGCGAGACAACCTTGAACGGGGTGCCAGCCTGCTCAACGCCAAAGCGCTTGAGTTCTCCGCCAAAGCGTTCTCCCGAGTTTGATGGTTCCGCCATAGCCTTCTCCTTTCCCTGGAGCCAGAGTATAACAGAACGCTTGTTCTATTTCTAGGTATTTGCGGAGTATTTCTAGAACGCGCCGAAGGCCCGATATTCCAGGACTACTGCTCCACTACCAGACCATTTGGATAGCTGTCGCGATACCCCCGGTAGGCCTCGCTCACGCGCCGCAGATACTCGCGTGTCTCAGAATAAGTGATGTTATCGGCAAGTTCCCCAGGCTGGGCAATCCACTCCTCGACCTTCCCCATGCCAGCGTTGTACGCAGCGATCACCTGGTCTGTCGAAGAGAGGTTCTTCTCGAGAAACGCAAGGTAGGCAGTGCCGTATTCGATGTTCGTTGCCGGGTCGAGAAGGTTTGAGGGATCATAGGCTCCAGAATCGACCAGACCCATGCGCGCAAGTTCCGACGAGGTCTGCGGCATAACCTGCATGAGGCCAACAGCACCGGCCTTAGACTGTGCGTTCTCGTCCCAGCCAGATTCACACTTGATAACCGCAGCAACCAGCAGTGGGTCAACGCTGTGGCGCTCCGCTGAAGCCTGGATGTCCTGTGCGTGGTTCACGGGATAGAGCGTCCTCCTGGCGAGCGTCGTGGGCGTAGCCGCAAGAATGGCACACGCAATGGCCACCACACTGACAAGTACGAGCGGCACCACGCGATACCAGCGCCAGAAACCGTGGCCTCGCGTGCGACGACGCCGCGCGCGAGGGTGCCTTTCCCGCGTGCGGGAAGTGCGCGAACTCATCGCAGGGCCCCATCCCCATGCGTCGAGAGGCGCCCCCAACCGTCGCGCTCACGCGCATCCCACCACGTTTGGACCTGCAAAGCCAGGTCTTTCTCGTCCCCAACATTGTTAAACACGACGTCCGCGTGGAATCGAAGGTACTCATCGGACGGCTGCAGGGCAACTCGACGGTCAAAATCTGCTGGATCCATGCCACGTCCTTGCGCCCGCACGCGACGTATGTCCAACGGCGCAACCACGCAGAGCACTTCATCCACCTGCGAGAGCATGGCCTCCACGCGGTCAAGTAGCGGAACCTCAATCACGCAGACGGGGGCAACGTCAGCACGCTCCTCTTCCTCAAGCACACGGGAAAGCGCATCTGAGATAAACGGCAGCTCGATGGCCTCGAGGCGCGCTCCACCCTCGGGCGTGGCAAACGCCCGCCTGGCGAGAAGCGCTCGGTTCATCTCGCCGGTCACAGGATTGACGAGGTCCTCTCCAAAGGCCTTGGCAACTGCGGCCGAGCAGGCACTTCTCGGCGAGAGAACACTCCGCGAGACCTGGTCGAGGTCTATGCGCGAAGCCCCCAGCCCCTCAAGAATCCGGGCAACAGTCGACTTGCCCGAGGCAATGCCGCCGGCGAGAAATACCTTGTACACAGGATGCCTCCAGCTGCGATTTGAGTACGTTCAAGGGATACCATCATCGCACGCCGAGGGGCGCACGTCAGCTAGGACTTGACCTCGAACTTCTCGTGACACTTTGGGCAAGTCACACGCAGCTTGCCCTTCCCTCGCGGCACGCGGACCTTCTGCCCGCATGAGGGACACTTTGCGTGCTTGTAGGTGCGCAGCTCGTGGGCCGCGTGGCCGGGGTTTTGCAGCCACGGCCTCACGGGCCCCAGCGCTTTGAGGAAGGAGTCGTTCTCGTTCATGCGCGCGTAGACGTTCTTGGAGCACATGCGCCAGACCGCATAGACAACAAGCGCAATGGAGAGGCAGCTGAGCCAGCCGAGGTGCGCAAACAGGTCGACGAGGACGAGAATGACGGCAACCCACACGCAGAGGTTGGCGAGGTCGTCTGGTCCACGGCGCCCGTTCATAAACTGCTGCGCCTTACGGTTAAAGTCGCCCTGTGCCATGTCTCCCCTATCGCTAACGCACCCATTGCGGCCGCGTGTCCGCTGAATAGCCAACGACCACATGTCTACCCAAATGGGAGGGTGGCATACGGCAAGCCTCCGCAGCATGGAGGCCTCGTGGAGCAGGTGAGAGTTCCGGAGCCTTAAGGCGCTCGGGCGTCGTCTCGCCGCCGGAAGGCACGTTTTGGCAGCAACTACGTACGGAAGGGGCTCTCCGGCGACATTTCGCCGCCGGAAGGCACGTTTTGGCAGCAAGTACGTACAAAGTAAACGCTCCGGCACCAAAACGACGCCGAGCGTGGGTTATCGAGAAAAACCCGCACGAGAGTGGCCTTCGGGCGCCACGCGCCACCAACCGCCAAGCGTCCCTAGTGGCCCTTGATGGAGTCGAGGAACTCGCGGGCGCGCTCGGTTGTGGGGCGCCCGAAGAACTCGTCGGGCTTGCCCTCCTCGATGATGGCACCATCGGCCATGAAGACCACGCGGTCGCTCACGCGGCGAGCAAAGCCCATCTCGTGCGTGACCACGACCATGGTCATGCCGCCGCGCGCAAGCTCCACCATGACGTCCAGGACCTCGTTGATCATCTCGGGGTCGAGCGCCGAGGTGGGCTCGTCAAAGAGCATCGCCTTGGGATGCATGGCCAAAGACCTCGCGATGGCCACGCGCTGCTGCTGGCCGCCGGAGAGCTGGGCCGGCATCTTCTCGGCCTGCTCGGCCACGCCAACGCGGCGCAGGAGCTCCATGCCCTCCTCACGGGCCTTGTCGCGCGGCACGCCAAGCACCTCGACGGGGCCCATGGTCACGTTGTCGATGATCGAGCGGTGCGCAAAGAGGTTGAAGGACTGGAAGACCATGCCAATCTCGGCGCGCGTGGCGGCAAGCTCCTTGCCCTCCTGCGGGAGCGGCTTGCCCTCGATGAGAACCTCGCCGGAGTCGATGGTCTCAAGCCTGTTGATGGTGCGACAAAGCGTGGACTTGCCCGAGCCCGAAGGGCCGATAACCACGACGACCTCGCCCTTGCCAACTTTGAGGTTAATGTCCTTGAGCACGTGGAGGCTGCCAAAGTGCTTGTCCACGTGGCGAAGCTCGATGACGGGGGTGCCCTCTGCGGCGAGCGCCTCGCCGGTTTGCGTCTGTGTCAACGTAGCCTCCTTTGGCTAGACGGGATTCTCGCTCGTGCGGGAGATGATGCTCGTGCCGGAGCGACGCGCCAGCGACACCGCCAGGTGGTTGATAGCGTAGTTCACCAGGATATAGAGAATCGCGACGACAAAGTACACCGAGACAAGCGCGTCGTAGTTAGTGATGAGCACGCGCGCGTTCTGCAGCATATCGGGGAAGCTCACCACGTACGCAACTGTGGTGTCCTTCACCACAACGACAAGCTGCGAGATGAGCGAGGGGATCACGTAGCGCACGGCCTGCGGGAACACGATCTTCATCGTGACCTTCATCTTGCGCATGCCCAGCGAGTACGCGGCCTCAGACTGCCCCTTGGGAACGGCGTTCATGCCACCGCGGAAGACCTCGGCAAGAACGCCGGAGGCGGCAAGGCCAACCGGCAGTGTGATCATCCAGAACGAGCTCATCTTCACGCCGTAGGTGGGGACCACCAGGAAGAAGAAGTAGATGAGGAGCAGGCTCGGGACGCCACGGAAGAAGTTGATGATCACGCGGCAGATGCCGGAGAGCACGCGAGACGAGCTCATGCGCCCCAGCATGAGAAGGAAGCCCAGCACGATGGCGATAAGGCCTGCCATGAGCGAGACCTCTATGGTGCCCAGGAAGCCCTTGCCGAGGAAGATCCACGTGGTCGAGCGCGTAAAGAGCTCCCAGTAGCGCGGGGCGAGCTGCCCCGTCACGTAGAAGCGCCTGACGATAAGGCCAATACCCACAGCGACAAGCACCAGCGAGATGGCCGTCCAGAAGCGGATGCGCCTGCGGGTGTGAGGACCGGGCGCCTCGTACAGCGCGTCACGCATGGAGGTGGAGTTGGTTGCGCTCATCGGACGATCCTCACCTTCTTGTCAATGGCGTTGCCAATGACGCCAATCACAAACGCCGTGCCCGCATACATGAGGGCCGAGATAACAAAGGGCAGGATGCCGCCGACAGTGCGCGTGTTGATGTAAGACACGAGGCCCGTAAGCTCGGGCGGAGAGAGCGGGACCTGGGAGCCAAGGGCCGTGGTGAGCAGCACGGCCACGGCAAGGTTGGTCATGGGCAGCACGGCCGAGCGAAGCGCCTGCGGGATGACCACCAAGCGCAGCATCTTGCCAAAGCCCATGCCAAGCGAGCGCGCAGCCTCGATCTGCCCCACGCCGATGGTGTTGATGCCACTCATGAAGTTCTCGGACCCAAATGCCGAGGCAACGAGAATCACCGTGACAATCACGCAGAGGCGGTAGTCCATCACGATCTTGAGGTACGGCAGCGCGTACACCAGGATGATGAGGAGCGAAACGCCTGGGATGTTGCGGAATATCTGCACGTAGAGGTCACCCACCACGCGCAGCGGCTTGATTGGACACACGCGGAACACGGTGATGATGAGTGCCAGAAGCATGGCGAAAGCAAACGACACAAGCGACATCCACCACGTGCCGAGAAGCGCTTGGACGTACATGTCCCCGTACTCAGCAAGAAGCTCCGAGATGCTCAAGGCTCCCCCTCTCCAATTACCAACCAAGGCCCCCTGCGCCTTTGCGACGCAGAGGGCCCATACCAGACATTACCTGGAGTTAGGCGCCAATCGCGGGCGGCTCGGGAACCTTATCGATGCCGGTACGGTCACCGATGCAGATCTTCCACAGCTTAGCCCAGGTGCCCTCGTCCTCGATCTTCTTGAGCCAGGTGTTTACGAAGGTGACCCCATCGGAGTCGAGCTGCAGGCCAATGCCGTAGGGGTCCTCGGGACCAAAGGAGTCGCCGGCAAGGCGATACTTGCCGGGGTTCTTGACGATGGAGCTCATCTGCATGGTGGCATCGATGACGTAGGCGTCGACACGACCCTGCTCGAGGGCGGTGCGGGCCTCCTCGTCGGTGGTGAACTCCTGGACGGTCGCGGTGGGCGCATACTCGGCGAGGATGCTCGGGCCGGTGGAGCCGGACTGGGCAGCAACGGTCTTGCCGGCAAGGTCATCGACGGAGTTGATGTCCGAGTTGTCGGCAAGCACGAGGATGCCCTGCTGCGTGGAGTAGTACGGACCGGCGAAGGAGATGACCTCCTTGCGCTTGTCGGTGATGGAGTACGTGGCGAAGACGGCGTCGACCTGGTCGTTCTGGAGGACGGACTCGCGCGTGTCCGAGGTCACCTTGGTGAACTCGTACTTGGACTCGTCACCCAGGATGTAGCGGACGAGCAGCTGCGCAAGACCGGCGTCAAAGCCACGGAGCTTGTTGTCCGTCTCGTCGAGCGAGGCAAAAAGCGTGGAGGTCTGGACGCCGCCCAGACGGAACTTGCCAGCATCCTTAATCTTCTGGGCCCAGGCGCTCGCAGAGACCGTGGCGTCATCGGCAACGTCGCCGGCGGCGAGCAGGCTGTCGAAGGCATCCTTGTCAATCTGGGTCGAGGCGGTGGAATCGGTGCTCGTCGAGGAAGCCGACGAGGAGCTGCTGTTAGAAGCGGCGGAATCGGCGCTGGTGTCGGTGCAGCCGGCAAGGGCAACAACACCCGCAGCGGCAACGCTGCCAAGGCCAAGGCGGATAGCCTGACGACGGCTCACGGAAGTGCTCGAAAGTGACTTCATTGGAGTCTCCCCTCTCTTGGTGGTGCGACAACCCCTCCCCCACCCACCTGAGGGCAGTGCAGACAGGGATGTCTCTCGTTTTCCTAGTGTAGCAATCGGAATTGATACCTTCCCACACGGAATTCCGATAGCTAACCATTTGGAAATCAGATACCAGGACAACTTGAACTTCCTTTCTATACCCCAAAGCAGGCGGCTTACGACCCCTAAAGAAAAATGCAGGGCCGAGAGGCTCGGCCCTGCGAAGCGTTGCACCGTTCTCGCCGGCTACGCGCGCTGCTGGCGAATCATCCAGATGGTCTTGGAGAGGCTGGCGATGTAGTCATCCATGAGGGCGCTCACCAGGTGGTTGTTCTCCTCGTCTGCGGCAACCTTGATTGCGGTCACCTCGTCGAGAAGCGCCGAGAAGTCTGCAAGGACAATCTCGAAGACCTGAGCGCTGCGCACGGGCCCATCCTCGCGCTCCTTGATGCTTGCCGTTGAGAGAACCTCTCCCAGGCTTGCGATGGGCTTGCCACCCTGCTGAAGAATGGTCTCTGCCACGTCGTCGACAATGGGGAGCAGGCCGTCGTAGAGCTCCTCGAGCTTTGCGTGGACCTGGAAGAAGTCGCTGCCCGAGATGTACCAGTGCAGGTTCTGGAGCTTGTGGTACTCGACGGTGACATTGGCGAGAAGGTGGTTGAGCTTGGATTCCATTGTGTCCTCCTGTGTCTGTTCTTATTAGGAACTGTTCTTAATTGATGTTGTTAGTATTCCACCGGAGGAGATCTTCATTATCGCGAATTATTACTATTAGTGTTCTACATATCTTGCACACAAAAAGGGGGGGCCGCCCGAAGGCGACCCCCTATCACGTGCATTTGCTCGGCGCTAAACCGATACGAGCAAGAGCTACTCGGCAGCGGGCTCAGCCTCGGCCTCGGCGGCCTCGTCCTTCTCGGCAGGCTTGTCACTCTCGGGCAGAGGCTTGACCTCGACCTCGGTGCCCAGGGTCTCGGCGGCGGCCTTCATGGAGAGGGAGATGCGACGACGGTCGAGGTCGATCTCCATGACCTTCACCTGGACGGTGTCGCCAACCTGGCAGACCTGCGAGGGGGCGTCCACGTGGCTCTTGGCCATCTCGGAGATGTGGACCAGGCCCTCGACGCCCTCGCCGAGGTCAACGAAGGCACCAAAGGTAACGAGCTTGGTGACCTTGCCCTCAACGATGGCACCCACGGGGTACTTCTTGACGAGCGTGCGCCAAGGATCCTCGGTGGTCTGCTTGAGACCAAGGGAGATGCGCTCGCGGTTGAGGTCGACGTCGAGCACCTGAACCTCGACCTCCTGGCCGACCTTGACGACCTCGGAGGGGTGGTTGACGTGGTTCCAGGAGAGCTCGGAGATGTGAACCAGGCCGTCGATGCCGCCGAGGTCCACGAAGGCACCAAAGTCCACGATCGAGGAAACGGTGCCCTTGAGACGCATGCCGGGCTTGAGCTTGGAGAGGATCTCCTGACGCTCGGCCTTGCGGGCCTCCTCGAGCACGACGCGGCGAGAAAGCACGACGTTGTTGCGGTTGCGGTCCATCTCGATGACGCGGGCCTCGATGCGGGTGCCGAGATAGGCGTTGAGGTCCTTCACGCGGCGAAGGTCAACGAGGGACGCAGGCAGGAAGCCGCGAAGGCCGATATCGAGGATAAGGCCGCCCTTGACGACCTCGATGACCTCGCCCTCGACGGTCTCGCCGGAGTTGAACTTCTCCTCCACGCGGTTCCAGGCACGCTCGTACTCGGCGCGCTTCTTGGAGAGGACGAGACGGCCCTCCTTGTCCTCCTTCTGAAGGACGAGAGCCTCGATCTGATCGCCCAGCGAGACGACGTCGGCAGGGTTGACGTCCTTGCGGATGGAAAGCTCGCGAGCAGGAATGACGCCCTCAGACTTGTAGCCGATGTCAAGCAGGACCTCGTCGCGCTCGATCTTGACGACGGTTCCGGTGACAAGATCGCCCTCGTCGAAATCGGTGACGGTACCGTCGATGAGGTTGTTCATCTCCTCGTCGGAAATATCATCCAGCGCGAAGACGGACGAGTTCTGAATCTCACTCAAAGGTGGACCCCTCTCGAAACGGGGCCCCGGTCGTCATGGTCTGCGCTTCCGCGCTCGCGCACGAACGCTTAGGCGAACTTACATGCTCTCGGGGGCCGACAGATACGCTGCATGGCGGACGCGCATGCACTGGATAGATTAGCCTGTTCGTAGGCATAATTTCAAGCGTCAGGTGGCTTTTTTTCTAAATGTGCGGGAGCGCCGAGCAGCCATGAGACAAAGGGACTGTCCCTTTGTCTCATGCTTTGCCTCATGCGCGTGGGGCGCGCCGGCCAAATGACGGGCGCGCCCCACGAAGGTGTTGCGACTATGCAGGCTCAACCACTAGACCGTGAGGATCGTGGTGAAGTAGCCCACGATGGAAATCACGAGCATGAGCAGCATGGTCTTGCCAGCAGACCAGTTCTTCTTGACCATGAGCCAGTAGGTCACAAAGGAGATGATCAGCACCGGCAGCTCGGGGAAGATTGAGTCCAGGATACCAGCGATGTTGATCGTGAGGTCGCCGCTGGTATAAACGAGGCCAATGTTGAACTTGGCGTACTGCGCGCAGATAGCGCCCACAACGATAAGGCCAACAACCTCGGCAGCACGGGTGACCTTGTCCTTAATGCCGCCCGAGAGCACCAGCTCCGCCGCGTTGGCGCCAGCCTTGACGCCATAGGAGAAGAGGAACCAGGTGAGCGGCAGCATGATGGCCAGGAAGACCACGATGTAGAAAATCGGGCCGGTGACCTCGCCGTTGGGTGACATGCCCAAGGCGATGGAGAGCAGGATCGGGATCAGCGTGCCGGGGAGCAGCGAGTCACCAATGCCGGCAAAGGGGCCCATGAGCGCGGTCTTGATCGAGTTGATGAACTCAGAGGAGATCTCGTCGTTGCCCTCTGCCTTGCTCGCCTCCATGCCGAGGACAATACCGGGGACGATGCTGCCCAGGTACGGCTCGGTATTGAAGAAGACCTCGTGACGCTCGAGCATCTCCTGCTGTGCCTCTGGGTCGCCAGGGTAGAGGTCCTCGCGGACGTCAGCCAGCATCTTGATGATGGCCGGACCCTGCATCCTCTCGAAGTTCTGCACGGACAGGTTGTAGAACATCCAGTCCCAGTACGCGCGGCGAATGGCGCTCTTGCTGAGCTTCTTGGCGCCGCCCATCTCCTGGTCCTCGGTGGTGATGTCGTTTGCCATGTCTACTCACTCCTCTCGGGGGCAGCAGCGGCATTGGTGCCGCGGTAGTCGAGGTAGGCGATGCCCAGCGCGAAGATCACGATGGTGACCATGCCAAGCTGGAGCACGGACATGAGCGCAAAGCCAACGCAGAAGAGGATGAGGTCGACGTCACGCTTGCAGATCATGCGCATGAGGAGCATGAAGCCGACGAGCGGCAGCATGTTGGCGAAGATCTGGAGGATGTCGGTCACCTGGACGGGCAGGGCGTTGACAAGCGCGGTGATGAGGTCCTGGCCAAAGAAGTTGATGAGAAGGATCGGGAAGAAGCGCAGCACGAAGTTGGTGATCTGGCCAACGATGGGGATGCGAGCAGCGGCATCGAGCTTGCCGGCCTCGACATCGGCGTCCTGCTTGTGGACAAAGTACAGGTTGATGGCGCACAGGCCGTAGACGGCGAGAACGCCCAGTGACGACAGCGGCACGGCGAGGGCAAGCGCGTACTCCTTGCCGGCGCCGGCGACCATGGCCAGCGGGATGCCAATCCACGCGGCAAAGTTGACGTCGGCGGGCATGGTGCCACCGGGGGTCACGAGGCCGATGTAGAGCATCTGGATGGCTGCACCCATGATGATGCCGGTCTGGACGTCACCAAGGATGATGCCGATGATCATGCCCGAGACCAGCGGTCGACCAATCGTGTACCAGCCTGCGAGTCCTCCTATGAGCACCGGCGAGTAGATGGAGCCCATCCACCCGAACAGTGCCAGGAGCAATGCCTGTAGAAAACTCATGGCAGTACCTTCCTTTCCTCTGACACCAGGACCTATCCCGCTGCCTACGGGATCTTCTTCAGGCGTAAGGTCCGCGCACGGACCCTAGAACCTGTCCTTCACGTCGTCCCATTCGACGACGGGTTGGCTGGGAACCTGCTGGAAGAATACGTGGGCGCCCTGGTCCACAACGTCCTTCACGGCCTGAGCCTCGTCGGGCATGAGGTGCGAGGTGGGGGTCACCTCTGTGGTGCCCTTGCGCTTGGACATGGGGCCAACGTTGAGCTCCTTGGGAAGCCCAGGCACCTTCTCCAGCAGACGCTTGTACGTGATGGGGGACTTCATGAGCACGAGCGTGCGGACGTCGTCGTCCATGGCCTTCTCGATGAGCGGGGCTGCCTCGTCCACCGTATAGACGCCAGCCTTCATGTCGGCCGGGACGGCTGCCTTGAAGACCGAGCGCAGAATCGAGTTGCTCGCCGTGAGGTCGTCGACAACAATGATGCGCTCGATGTGGTTGCCCTTGACCACGACGGTCATGCACTGGCCGTGGATAAGACGATCATCACACCTAACGAGAACTACCATACGTATCCCTTCCCTCCCGCGCGTAATACGAACGCGCGCCATGCCGTGGGGTTACCACGGCCCAACAGCCGGCAGGGCCAGCTCATCCGACGCACAGAAGCGTGCCTCTCACCTGCGCGGTCATGATGCGTGACATTTCCCGCGAGGTCTGGCTCACAACCACGACCCTGGGGAGTTCTCCGGAGGTGTTTCCCGCCTGGGCAACGTTGCCCAGGTCGACGGGGACTCCGGCGAGAAGTGCCTCCTCACCGGAGCCCATCATGAAGATGGCATCGACGGTGAAGATGGAGGTGAGTATCGAGAGGATATCGACCAGACGGTCGACGATTGCGCCCTCGGGCTCGCCGCTGTTGGCGAGTGGGCGGCTTATCTCGGCGTACGAGCCGTTGCGAAGGGGCATGCGCTTGCCGCCCTGGGCGATGCCCACAAGGACCTCAGAGCCCAGGCTCACAAGAAGGTGGTTGGCGCTTGCCTCCTCCGACTCGTCGTGAAGGATCTTATACTCGGCGCAGTCCTCGGCGCGCTGCTCGAAGGTGGGAACGCCGAGGCGACGCGAGAGCAAATCAGCAAGCCCATGGACGGCGTCCCAGGACTCGTCACAGTGGAGGATGCCCACCGCACGCAGGGTCTTCTCGAACTCGCCGTCGGCACACGAGAGGTGCGTCTCAACCGCGCGAGGGAGGTCTGCCGGGTCGTAGTGTCCCCCAAGCGAAATGGGCTCGGCGCAGGGCTCGAGCGCCATGTCGTACTGATAGAGCGTGGCACCACGATACGTAAGGCTCACGATAGCAATGCGGCCATAGGCAGCGTTCACCATGACGGGAATACGGCTCCTGCCCTCCGTGCGCACGCGGGTAGTGTCCTCGGCGAGCACGCCCACCGTCATGAGGTAGGCGATGTTGCGCGTCACGGTGGCCGGAGACAGGCCGCTCACCTGCGCGATCTCCACACGTGAGAGGGGGCCGTGATCGACGATGGCTCGCATGATGCGGGCTCGGTTGGCGTCTGCAACGTACTCGGTGTTGCCCGACATGTCTCTACCTCCAAAGCCACGCCACTGCGTTAAAACATCAATGATTGCCCGTAGGTCTTATTGCGTACCAGTTATAGCCGTACTTATTTTCTGCATGAAAATATATAGGTTTCCGGGAGATGAACGAACCGTGGAGCTGCCAACGGTCAAATAGAAACGCAGACGGTCAAAACGTCACAACCCTTAGAGTGTTTACGCAATCGCGTGTAGCCTTGTATCGGGCGTCGGGTTCTGCGGCGCCACAAAGGGGTATCAGACCCCCGGGCAAACATTTCGGATGGAAACGGAGGTTGATGGCATGATCAAGGCTGTTCTCTTCGACCTCGATGACACCTTGCTTGACATCAACTTCACCGCATTCATGACACGCTACGTCGCCGGACTCTCCGGGCTTCTCGGGGATATATCGCGCACGCCGGCGCCGCTCATGGGCATTCCCTTCACCAAGGCCTACCTCGCGATTGAAGATCGAGACCGCTCCGACGACCTCACCAACCACCAACTCTTTATCAATAAGGTCCATGCGCTCACCGGCATTCCCATGGATGATCCCGCAATTGCAGATGCCATTGACTGCTACGAGCGCGAGTTTGTGCCAGCCATGCGTGGAGGCATAGTTGCGGCGCGCCCCCAGCGCGGCGGGCGACAGGCAGTTGACGTGGTACACGAGCTTGGCCTCACCTGCGCGCTGGCGACAAACCCGGCCTTCTCGGAGGCCTGTGTCGAGGCGCGCATGAGTTGGGCAAACGTCTCGCCCGAGGACTTCGTACGTATCTCAAACTGGGATAACGCCTACAGGCTCAAGCCGAACGCCCGCTTCTACCAGGAATTTGTGAACGCGCTTGGCCTCACGTGCGACGAGTGCCTCATGGTTGGCAACGACTCGCGCCGCGACTTCGCCAGCCCCGACTGCGGGCTGCGCACCATCTACGTTGGCCACGCCTGGCCGCGCCGCGCCGTGTGGCACGGGCCCATGTCTCGCCTTGCTCGCGAGCTCCCCAACATCATCCGGAGGTTTGACGGCGAGGAGACCAACAGGCGTGACATCGCCTCACTCTAGCGCTACCGTTTCCTCCAACCGCGCGCAGAGCCGCGCACGACAACGGCTGGAGGGCCCATGGATCGCAGCACCTACGACACCTATCTCGACATCCTGAGGCGTGAGCTTGTCTGCGCCCTTGGCTGCACCGAGCCCATCGCCGTGGCCTACGTGGCCGCCCTCGCGCGCGACGCGCTGGGCGCCGTGCCGGAGCACCTCGAGGTCTCCTGCAGCGGCAACATCATCAAGAACGTAAAGAGCGTGACGGTACCCAACTCCGGTGACCAGCGCGGCATAGAGGCCGCAGCAACGCTGGGTGCCGTTGGCGGCGACGCCACGCGAGCGCTCGAGGTGCTTGAGGGCGTGGGCGAGAAGGACCGTCAGCGCACGCGCGAGCTTGTCTCGGCGGGGTTCTGTTCGGTCTCTCTCGCCGAGGGCGTGCCCAACCTCTACGTGCGCGCGGTCGCCACGGGTCAAGGCCACACCGGCGTGGCCTGCGTGGCAGGCCGCCACACCAACGTGGTCGAGCTCTCGCGCGACGGGGTGACCGTCAGCGTCGATGGCGTCGCGGCAAACGAGCAGGACACCTGCGGCGCCGACGGCGAGCCGGAGGAGCCGGGCCTCTCGTCCCTCTCGCTGGAGGGAATCTGGGAGTTTGCGCACGAGGTCGACGTCGAGGACATCCGCGAGATGGTCGAGCGCCAGGTGGAGCTCAATGGCGCCATTTCGGACGAGGGACTCTCGGGCGACTGGGGCGCGCGCATTGGCAAGACGCTGCTGCTCACAAGGCCCGATGACATCTCGTGCCGCGCGCGGGCTGCTGCCGCGGCCGGCTCCGACGCGCGCATGAGCGGCTGCGCCATGCCCGTAGTCATCAATTGCGGAAGCGGCAACCAGGGCATCACCTGCTCGCTGCCGGTTGCGGAGTACGCCAGGTACCTGCGCGTTCCCCATGACGAGATGCTGCGCGCGGTGGCGCTCTCGGACCTCACGGCCATCCACGCCAAGCGCTTCATTGGCGAGCTCTCGGCGTTCTGCGGTGCCGTGACGGCGGCGACCGGAGCCGGGGCGGCCGTGTGCTATCTGCGCGGGGGCTCCTTTGGGCAGTATCAGGCGACCATTGCGAACACGCTGGCAAACGTGGGCGGCATCGTGTGCGATGGCGCCAAGCCCAGCTGCGCGGCAAAGATTGCGGCAGCAGTGGACGCGGCTATTCTCGGCTGCGACATGGCCCTGGCGAACGTGGACTTCAGGCCTGGCGAGGGCCTTATCGGCGAGACGGCCGAGGAGACCATTCGCTCTATGGGTTACGTGGGACGCGTTGGCATGCACCCCACCGACGTCGAGATCCTAAACATCATGATAGGCAAGACTGTTTGCTCATGAGACAAAGGGACAGTCCCTTTGTCTCATTCAAGCCCCACCAGGCGATAGCCGGCATCCTCGACGACCTTGCGGTACGCGTTCTCGTCGATGGGTGACTTCGAGCGCACGTGTGCGCGGCCACCGGCAAGCGAGACCGTGGCCCAGGTGCCATCGACGGAATCGAGCGCGCGGGTGACGTTCTCCACGCAGTGCTCGCAGCTCATGCCGCCAATTTCAAAATTTGCTTGGTAGGGGTAGTGGCTCTCGTCCTTGTCATCAATCGTGCGCGCGCGAAACTGCTTGCCCGCGGACTTCTTTGCACCGCTGCAGCAATCGCGCGTACCGGTGGCGGTACCAACAAAGCGGCGGATGGCAATGACGAGAATCACGATGACGGCGAGGACAAGAATGATGTCTATTGGCTTCACGGGGTGCCTCCTCTTGGCGCAGCGCGTTGCTTCCGAGGCGTACGTATGCGCAACAACTAGTTAACCAAGGCAAACTATACCACTGAGAAACACGTGAGCACTCCCCCGCCGGTTCATTTACTCCAATCGTTGCGGAGTTTAGCTCCTTTTCTTAAACGTCATCCGCATTTGCGCAGGTCACAGTAAACGATTTTAAGAAAAGGAGCTAAAGTCCGATGGAGGCGCTGGACAATGGACACGGCGGTGCGCTCGCCCCAAATCGGCGCCGGAGCCGAGCTTTTGTACGCTGTAGCTGCTAAAACCCGCCTTCGGGCGCAGAATTGACGCCCGAAGGCCAACTTTGGAAGCAATCTCCACT
>CADFJN010000018.1 GCA_902834555.1 Atopobiaceae bacterium | reverse complement strand
GTACACGCAATCCTCCAAGCGTCATCGTTTGGTACGGATTTCCGGTACCACCCCCCACATGGCTGGTCGCGTCGGCCCGCTCGGCGTCGCCGATCTCGTCGAACCCCACCTCGAGGGGCACCGTGCACCAGGGTCTTCCCAGGTAGGAGAGCTTCACGTCGAAGGGGCGCATCACGTACTCGCCGGGGGTGCCCGGTGGCGCGGCGGGCTCGCGGCGCACGACGCGGCCGGTGAAGCCCTCCCATCCGGCGGCGAGCGCCTCGGACAGCCTCGCCGCGTACTCGTCCGGGTCGCTCGCCGTGGCGGTGTCGAGGTCGGTCGTGTAGCGCGTGGCCCCGGACCCGAAGCGCATCCTGACTGCGCTTCCGCCCTTCACGACCCCGTCGGGCAGCATCTGTGCCACTATCGCGTTCGCCACGAGGGTGCGCATGCGCACGTAGCCGTCGGCGGTGCCGCCGGAGGCCCTCCTGATGGCGTCGTCCAGGTGCCTCATGCTGTTCGGGCGCCTAGGCATGGGCGCCCACCTCCCCCTCGATCTCTGCGAGCTCGGCCGGCGTGACGTAGCCCATCCGCTCCGCCTCGCGCGCCGCGTCGACGGCGCGGGAGGGCCCCAAGGTCCTCGCCGCCTCGCGGATCGCGTCGGCAGCCTCCTGGCAGGCTATGCCCTCGTACCAGGTGACCCTGTCCGGGTGCCTCCGCCAGACGAGCCTCACGCCCTCGCCGAGGCTGCGCCTGGTCCTCCTGGGCGTCGCCACCCAGATGGCGCGCGGGTCGGTGGGGCAGAGCCCGAGGAGCGCCACCACGGACTCGCCGTAGAGGTAGGCGCCCTCGCCCGCGGCCCTCACGGCGATCGCGTAGGGGGACTGCTCCTGGTAGGGCCACACGGGCACGCGGTAGACGCCCCTGGCCACGCGCTCGAGCCTCCCTCGCGCCGCGTACTGCACCACCTCCGCGTCGGAGGCGCCGAGCGCCCTCGCGTCCGCGGACGTCACGAGGCCGTAGTCGTCGGCCGCCCCGTATATGTCGTCTATCTTAGCCATGGCAATAGTATAGCGAAGACACTCTACATATGACACATTCTCAATCGCACGCTCCATAATGCGATCCTCCAAAGTCGCCATCGGCGTTCCGTTCGCCCCAGGGTGTGCATCCGCACGCGCCGCGGCAACCGGACTCGCTTCCGCCCCGAATCCGCTTCCGATGCTTCGATGGGTGCCGTCTGCACCCCGTTCCTACGAGAGCCCTGCGGACATGATCCTGCCCATGAGGTCCATGCCGGCCTTCTTGCTGTCTGCGAGCGCGTCGGCGTAGACGTTGAGGGTCATCGCCGCGTTGGAGTGGCCGAGGATGGCGCTCACGGTCTTCACGTCCACGCCGGAGCCGATCGCCATCGTCGCGAAGGTGTGCCTGAGGTCGTGGAACCTCGGCGGCTCGCCCTGGGAGCCAACGAGCCTCGCAACCCTCACGAACGCCCGCCACTCCTGCCCCAGCGCCATCGGGCTCTTCCAGGCGCCGGTGACGGCGCTGCCCACGACGAAGAGCCCCTCGTCCCAGTCGAGGCCCATCGCCTCGCGCTCGCCGTGCATGGCGCGCGACCTCGCCTCAAGCACGCGGGCGAGCTCGTCGCCGTAGGGGATGGTCCTGGCCGAGCTCCTGGTCTTCGGCGTGGAGAGCGCGAAGGTGCCGCTCGCCCTCGTGAGCGCGTGCGAGACCCGGATCTTGCGCGACACGCGGTCGACGTCCTGCCACCTGAGGGCGCATATCTCGCCCTGCCTCATCCCCGTCATGAGCGCGAGGAGCACGGCGGTGGAGAACGGGTCGGCGACGCTCCCGAGCGTCTGGTTGAGCTGCCGGACGCTCGTGGCGTCGAGGGAGTTTATCGGCTTCGTGGGCCTCTTTGGCGCGTCGACGAGGTCGAAGGGGTTCGACGGGATGTCGCCCAGCCTGCGCGCCCTGATGAAGGCCGTCTTCAGCAGCACGTGGGTGTGGGAGACGGTGTTGCCGCCGTAGCCGTCCTGCACCATGTCGCGCTCGAACTCCTGGATCTGCCTCGCGGTGACCTGCCCCACGGGGGTCTTGCCGAGCTCCGTGCCCAGCAGGTGCTTCGCGTACCAGCGGTAGCCGTCCGCCGTGGAGGCGAGGATGTTGCCGGTGGACTCCTTCATGTCTATGTAGTCGAGGACGTAGCGGTAGACAGGCGTCTCGCAGGAGACGGTGCCGGAGAGCTCCTCGTCCTTTCGGACCTCCTCGTCGCGCCACTCCCTGAGGAAGTCCTCGGCGGCGCCCTTCCCGCGGTTGTCCCTGGTGACCTTCCCGGTCTTCCTGCTCACCCTGTCGGGATAGCAGGCGACGGGGGTGTTTCGCGTCATCCTCCTCTGCCTGCCGTCCTCGTCCTGCCAGCTGATCGCGGCCCTCCAGTGGCCGGACCTCTCGTCCTTGAAGACGAACCCGTTGCTCAGATTCCTCGGCATCGTGCCCCCATCAACGTTTGAACCTTTGATGCGCCTGCCCGCGGGCGTCGCAGTACGTGCAGTACGTGGATAGTACGTGGCGTACTATTTGCGTACTGCGGACGACTTTACATGACGGGGGCTGTGGTCGCCTCATGTTCGCCAAGGTCAGCAAATGACCAGTTAAACAGCACAATTTGTGGAAGTGGTGTCCTCTGGTGTCTATTGACACTCATCAAGGATTGCGCCCTGGATACGTGTCTTCTATCAGCCAATTATTCGCTCCTGCACTGGGCATCTCTGTGGGATGGAGGCCCTTGTCCGCTGGGACGATCCTGAGAGGGGACTGCTTCCGCCAGCTGTCTTCATCGGTGCGCTTGAGGAGTCTCAGCAGATTTGGAAGCTCGACCTCTGCGTTATCAAGCAGGTGGTCTCGAGGATCGCAGACAGGAGTCGCATCGGGTTGGCCGAGATTCCCATCTCCGTGAACCTGTCCAGGATCGATTTTCTCAGCTGCGACATCTTCAGCGAGATTGAGTCTCTTGTAATAGACTACGGCATTCCCCGCCGCACGCTTCACATCGAGGTGACCGAGAGCGCCCTCGTCTCTCAAAAGGACGTCATCTTCTCAACCCTCAACCGCTTCCGGGATGCGGGCTATGAGGTCTGGATGGATGACTTTGGCAGCGGCTACAGCTCGCTGAACCTGCTCAAGGACTACAGCTTCGATGTCCTCAAGCTCGATATGGCATTTCTGCGCAAAGACACCAAGCGCTCTCGCGACATCATTTCCTCCGTTGTCTCCATGGATAATCGTATAGGCATACGTACGCTCGCCGAAGGCGTGGAGACGAAGGAGCAGGCTGAATTCCTCCGAAGAATTGGATGCTCAAAGCTTCAGGGCTACTACTTTGGGAAGCCCCTGCCGTTTGATGAGACGCTTGAGGCATGTGTGACCAAAGGCGTGCCCATCGAGGATATGAACGAAAAGGCGTTATATGACGCAGCGGCGAGCGTGAACTTTCTTACCGACGCGCCGCTTACGCTTTACGACTACCACGATGGGCATTTTGACCTGCTGCAGGTCAACGACCCTGCTCTGCGGATGATCAGGCAGTATGGCGCAAAAGACGTTGGGCAGTTCGAGGACGCGGTCAACCATTGGAATGAGCTTTCCTACAACGACTTGGACAAGACGGTCCGGTATGCCATTAAGACCGGTAAGGAAGGGGAGCAGGCCATCTCGTTCTTTGGGAAGGATATGCTCTTTCGCTTTCGCGCGGTCAGCAAGGTCGAGGGGCACAGCCTCATTGCTGCAAGGTACTTCGATTTCTCGAGAATTACCGCGAAGGTCTCCGATCTTGCCAAGATGACGTCGAGTATTCTCGAGTTTTACCGCAACGTCTTCTATGTTGATGTCTCCAAGCAGGCAATTCAGAACCTGCGTTTTGGCAACTACATCACGGGATCAGACGAGCTGGAAACCGTCGCCCTTCGTGATGAGAACGGTGAATATTCCAAGCTCCTACCGAAGGTCTTTGAGGTTGACTGGGAGCGATACGCAAAGTTCATTGACCCAGATACTTTAGGGGAGCGTCTGAGGAGCGCGAAGGGCGGTGTTCTCCGTGATGTCTTCCGCACCATCGATACGAATGGAAAGTATCGCTGGATGGAGCATATGCTTGCATTTGTGAAGGACTCCAACCGGGAACAGGCAATCTACGGCATCCGTTACCTTGATCTTCAGAGCCTCGCGCAGGAAATCTCTGCCGCCAAGAGCGGCTCCTACTCGATGTTCTCTGGGAACGACGAGAACCTTGAGATGGTGCTGTGGGACAGCCTCATGCCGTACATCCCGCTTAAGCTCTTCTGGAAAGACAAAGATCGTAGGTTCGTTGGTGCAAGCAAGACTTTTCTCGATTACTACGGCCTCTCCTCCGTCAAAGACATCATGGGGAAGACCGACGAGGACATGAACTGGCACCCCAGTGAGGAGGACTACAGGCAAGCAGAAAGTGAGATTCTCGCTAACGGCGTGGTGTCCATCAACGTCCCTGGCAAGTGCATCAATGGCGGTTCCATTCGAAGCATCCATGCAACAAAATGGCCAGTCTACAGGGGTGGCGAGATTTGCGGCCTCATGGGGTACTTCCTTGACGATGCGCTAGACTGCGCCGGTCGAACCCCCTGCATTTCGGAAGTGACCCCAACGCGGTCGAGAAGTCTTTGCACCATTGACCAGTTCGTGGAGAGCCTGCTTTCCTGCGTTGCTGACTTTGGCATCAGCCATAGGGGCTTTGGCATCATCTACGTTGACGTTCCCGAGCTAACCCATTTGGGCTCACGGGCGGGTTCTGAAATGCGTTCTCAACTGACCTCTGCGTGCAGCTCGACAATCCTCGACGTAATCGCAAACCGTGGCATTGCGGCGCGCCTAGGGGTTGGGCGGTACGGGATCCTCAGCAAATACCAATCCAGGGAAGAGATACAGGAGTTTGGCGAGAGGATCCGCCATGCCGTGGGTTGCATCCGGAAGGTCGGGAACTACAGTTTCACCATGTCCCCAATCATCCAGATTGTGTATGCGGAGGAGGTAGCTGCCCTTCAGAAGCGCCTGACGGGATCCTTGTTTGCGGGGTCCTTCGCGGACGATACACAAGAAGATGACGACACGGAGAGTCGCAAGGCGCTGCGGGAGGTTATGAACTCTGTGCCAATTGGCTGCTATACGCTTGGCCCCGACCATACCATCTGCTATTGGAATCGAGAGGCAGAGAGGGTGCTCGGCTACAGCCCCGCTGAGGCGGAAGGGAAGTCCTGCGCTAATGGGTTGCTGAGGTGCTCTTACGTCAATGGTGACCGCATTCCAGTCGAGAGCTGCCCTGCCGTCGTTGCGTTGGCAACGGGCGAAGCCAAGACCATGTTGATGTTCATGCGGTCAAAGAGCGGCGCTGACGTTCTCATCCGAAACACGTTAGTTCCCATGAAGGACAAGAGCGGAAGAGTCTACAAGTTTGTTGCCATGTTTGTTCCGCTTGCTGACGAAAGCTACGATAGCGATCTGGTCCGCAAGATCTATTCGGTGGCTACCAAGGATTCTCTTACAGGTCTGCCGGGGCGCAAGTACATGGAGACTTGCATCGACGAGGCGCTCGAGCTTCACCGGCGCACCGGGAGGAAGTTTGCGCTTCTCTTTGCCGACATAGACAACTTCCATGCGCTTAATGACGCTTACGGGCACAAGGTGGGCGACAAGACCCTTCGGGCCTTTGGTGACGCCTTGCGTACGTACGGAAGAAAGACCGACAGTTTCTGCAGGTGGGGCGGAGACGAGTTTGTCGGCATTCTCCAACTTCAGCAGGATGAGGACATCAAGGGGGCCTCGATTCGCTTCAGGAGGATCGCGGAGAGCATCGTTGTGAGATACGGCGACGATAGCGTTACGTTTCAGGTTTCAATTGGGGTCACCGTGGTGCGAGACGATGACGGCATCAAGTCGCTTGTTGACCGGGCGGACCGATATCGGTACGAGGCAAAGGGGCTGCGTTCCAAGGATCATGTTGTGACCGACTTTGATGTGAAATAGGAGCGTTTGGGTAACCTTTGCATTTCAAAAAGCTGATAGGCGGGTATGATTTTACTGGATATCGTTATTTATACAGGTGTCGGAAGGAATGGCGACTGCCTATGAAGCTCGGGCGGTCTCGCCGATGACGGTTCTGGGCAGAATACATAAGGTCGTCGAGATGCGCATTACTGATGACCAATGGCAGAAGATTCGCCCTAGGGTGTCAAAAAAGAACTACCAGAACGTTCTTCTGGTGTCTCTCGGCTTTGCCGTCATGATGGTCATCATGCTCTTGGCATCGTTCTTTAGCCAAGCGATGAGCTCTGCTCGCGTTCTTTACGTCGCGGCACTTGTGGTCACCCTGGCAATGTATGGAATTGCGTCACGCGTGCAGCCGGATAACGAGAGCGCTGTCTATGCCCTGATGTACATCATGATCAGCATTCTGTTGGTTTTTTCTACGGTGCTGGGAACCGTGCTCAATCGCCAGCAGGTATCGACCGTCTTTCCCGCCTTTGTCCTTGCCTCTCCGCTTCTATTCACGGATCGGCGGCGGAGAATTGCACTCTGTATCGCCATGCACACGGCCTTTTTTGTTTGTATGGCAGTGACGTTTGATAATCCCGAGTATGTTGTTGACGATGTGATTAACTCTTGCATCTTCTCCCTTGCTAGCGTTGGCATTAACTTTTATTTGATCAACGTGAAGCTTAACCAGGAGTATGCGCAGCTCAAGCTCGACAAGCTGAGCAAAATCGACTTGCTTACGGACGTCCATAACCGCAACTCCTACGAGCGTGCCCTTGCCGAGTATCCCTTAAAGTGTCGCAAGAGCCTTACCTGCATCTTCTCCGACCTCAACGGCCTGCACGAGCTTAACGAGGTTGATGGCCATGCAGAGGGGGACGCCATGCTTCAGTGCCTTGCGTCCTCGCTGCGAAAGGAATTTGGTAAGAAGGACACCTACCGTATTGGCGGTGACGAGTTTGTTGTCCTTCTCCGGGATGCCGATGAGAAGCAAGTCGAGCGTAGGCTTGAGAACGTGAGACGCGAAATCGAGGTGAACTCTTGCTACGCTTCGTTTGGAGTTGCAACCAGCTGGTTGCCAAACATCGATGTCACGGACCTTGTCAAGCGTGCGGAGCGGCAGATGTATGGGGACAAGCGTCGCTTTTACCAGCGTGAGGGGATGGATCGCAGGGGCAGGATTGACTAGGTTCCCCGGTTGCGGCGTGCGGTCCTCGGTGTCGCGCCCACAATTGCAAGCGATCGATCAGTAAAGGACCCTTTGAACAGCGGCGACAAGTGCGCCGCAGCTGTCTTTCCCAAGAATTAGCAGGACTACCAGCTGCTGCGTTACCAGTTCTGCGAACCCTCCCTGGTAAGGTCACCTGTGAACGCGTCCTGGCGCACGCGTTTGTCTGCATCCAAGGTGCGAATCATGCCATTCTCGATGTGCTCAAAGAACGAGCGCATCATCTCTCGGCCCTGAGTGCGCCGGTCCTGCTTGCTCGCTTGGTCCAGCACGTGGGCGGGGAGAAAGCCAGGGTATCGCTTCATCCCCGCCCGCGCGTTTTCGAATATCCGCTTGATATATCCATCGAAGCCCTTCTCGTCATCCTCATGTGGTGAGGTGTCACAGGTGAAGATGTCTGACCAGACGTTCGCGGTGACAGCCAATAGTTCATGTTTGCGAAAACATGGCATACCGTCAACCCGATAGGCCAGCTGATTATGAACTCCAAATGGTTTGATTCCAGTACGAGGGAATCTCGAAGTTCCATCTCAAAGCACGATCGCAAGCATGATGCACAGCTGGGTTATGGCGTTTACCGCCTGCTCCTTCCAGTTTGCCTTTGCGTCGCGGCCGTCAAGGTGACTGACGAACCAAGCCATGATGATCATCCCCGCAAGCCCCATGACGAGAAACAGCAGTGAGGGCATCGCTGCTACGTGAGCCAGGACGGTGTCCATTGACCACTCTGCGCTGTCGACCACAAGCGCAATGACCACCAGCCCAAAGCCCACAGGCATCAGGTAGCGCATCTGCCGGTTGAGAAAGCGCACGTCTCTTCTTGCCAACGCCAAAACGAGCTTCCAGCTCACCTTGAGCACGCCGGCAAGCACGACGAGCACAACGCCCGCGCGGAACAGCGCGCTGTCAAAGTGCGTTGCCAGGACGCCCGCGCTCACGCAGAAGAACGCCACAGGCACGCAGTCCAGGAGGGCCATCGAGAGCGTAAAGCCCTCCGGGACGGAATCGCCCCGTCCGTCTCCGCGGGAACTCATGCGACTAGCCACGTGTGCTCCTTCACGGAATAGAGCGGAACGAACGGAATCATGATTGGCGTCGTGGACTTGTACCTCTGGTATTCCGGGTCGTCTCCGTAGTTCTTGTCCTGCCTAATCTCCAGACGCCGCGCCCCGCCAAACATGACGTAAATGATGCCCAGGTAGCCGAGGATGGCGCAGATCCATTGGACGGCGTCGGCGTACACGGAGAGACCGGACACAAAGACGCCGGTCCAGAAGACCATTTCGCCAAAGTAGTTAGGGCAGCGAACCATTCGAAAGAGGCCGGTGTCCACAAAGCGCCTGGGGTTTCTCTTCTTCGCGCGGTTCTTCTGGAGGTCCGCCGTCGTCTCGAGCATGAGCCCCGTCGCCGAGATCACCAGGCCAACTACGCAAAGGACGTCGTTGCCTTTGCCGTCTGCCAGGCGAAACAGGACGGGTGACGCCTGCAGCACATAGAGCAGCGAGGCAGAGACCCATATGCCAATCTTGGCGATGACGGAAACGCCCTCGTCGGACTTGACCTCGCCCCTCATTCGCCTGTTGTACGCGGTCTTCATGTCACGGTACAGCAGGAACCCGGCAAGCCGGCACCCATAGACAACGAGCAGGACGCACTGCAGCGCGGTCCCCACGGCGAGGGAGCCCGCGAAGATAACCAGAAGACCGATGCCCATGAGGGCGATGGCCGCGCCGTAGCCCAATGAAATGAACCACACGTACTTGCGGAAGCCGCAGGAGCTGGCGATAAGGGCCAGGACGAAAAGGATGAGAAGATTGCTCATGTTGATACCTCGGTGCCTCGTTGCGTAAGTCTGTCACGTAAACCAGCACCATTTTACGGCTAAGCTCTCCTTGAGCTGCAGCAGGACCACGCGCTCGCTATTCGCCGGTGGCGATGCCCTCGGTCGCCGCGTCAAGCGCACGCTGGAATGGAATGCGGTCAAGGCCAGTCTCCACCTCAAGCTGCAGCTTGTTGCCCGCTTCCCGTGAGGTTCTCACTCGCGTGAGCGGCATGGCGTCTACCGCCTTGACAACCTCGTGTGCGTCTTTGCCGGCAGCGGGGGAGAGCGAGAGCACAATGCGCGACGTCCACGCGTCTGACGCGGCCCAGAAACCGTCGAGCGCCTGCGCCATGCCGGGAACGTCGTGGACACGCAGGACGCGGGCACCGGCTGCAACCGCCGCGAGCGAGATGCCAATCGTCGCTTCGTCGCGCTTGGAGGCATCGGCGACGCCGCTTACGGTACCCACGAATCGCTTGCGGGAGACCGCGCACATGAGGGGATAGCCCATGCTGGAAAGCTGTTGGGTTGCGCGTAGGATGACTATGTTGTCCTCGGGGCTCTTGCCAAAGCCAACGCCTGGATCCAGGCAGATGCGGGAGGCGTCGACGCCGTGGGACTCTAGGTTCTTCGCGCGGTCGAGAAGGTAGCCCTCGAGCAGCCCCATCACGTGGTCCGACTGAGGTAGTAGTGGGCGGTCCTTCTCGTCTTCCCACGTCCGGTCACCTGCCGAAGCGCTGCCCATGAGGTCGGAAAGCTCGTCTCGACCGGCCTTTGCCATTACGGCAGACTTTCGAGTAGCGTTTCCCGAGACTGGTCCAGAGTGCATGACCACACACCCACAGGTGGATTCTGCTGCCACCTGGACCATCTGCGGATCCGAGAATCCCGTCACGTCGTTGATGATTTGGGCGCCAAGTTCCACGCAGCGTTGCGCGACCGCAGGGTGGCGGGTGTCTATCGAGACCAGCGCGCCTTCCTTTACGAGCCAGCGCACTACGGGGTCTAGGCGGCGGAACTCATCGTAGGGGTTGACGGGGGTAAAGCCGGGACGTGTGGACTCGCCCCCCACGTCTATGAGGTCTGCGCCGTCTTCGATCATCTGCGCTGCTGTTGCGATGGCCGCCTTGGGTTCGTTGTGCGTGCCTCCGTCAGAGAAGGAGTCTGGCGTTACGTTGAGAACCCCCATCACGCGGGGTCTAGACAAATCAAGTTTGATGTTCGAGCAGTTCCACACAGGCGCAATAGGCATAGCGGTCCCCCCGTGAGTCATGGCCGGACCGCCCCGAGCCTGAGTTGTTCGACTTACGCATCGGCCGGGCGCGGTTGGTCCAGCGAAACCGATGATACAGGAAGCGGCGCGCGTCCGCCGGTTTCGAGGCCCCTTTCCAAGCCTTCCAAAGCCTCCAAGCCCCTCCCAAGCCGCGAAAAAATTCAATTTGAGACTTGCATCCTTTGGCGTGATTCGTATACTTGTTTCTCGCGTTGAGCATTCCCCGGTGGCGCAGTGGTAGCGCAGCTGACTGTTAATCAGCGTGTCGCAGGTTCGAACCCTGCCCGGGGAGCCAGAATTTGATGAGCGGGGTGGCAGTTGCCATCCCGCTTTTGCTGTCTAGCGCGGTGCTGGTACCTTCCCCGGTTGGTGCAACTCATTCGTCGCACAAATGTGCTGTTCGAGAGTCTGAGGGATGCCACAAGTCTTCGACGTCTCATCGGCCCGCTTCACTCTGCCGTTTGTGTGAGAGAGCAAGCCCTGTGCTAGCATTCTGAGGATAATCGATACGAGCGGGCACTCATGCCCGTAAGCTCCTTCGACGGGAGGAACCTTGGCATCAGACATTGAGCCTGCGGAGAAGGGTGCGGCTTCGGCTGCTCAGGAAGCATCGGCACCTACAGCCCCCGTGCGCACCACCTCGGCGCGCGACGCATGGTATCCCGCCGGCAAACGTGACTTCTTCATACTTCGCGAGCTTGTGACAAAGGACTTCAAGCTCAAGTATCGGCGGAGCGTCCTCGGTGTCATCTGGAGCGTTCTCAACCCGCTCCTCATGATGCTTGTTATGTCGCTTGTCTTCTCGTTTTTCCTGCGCTACGACAACATCGAGCACTACCCGCTCTACCTCATTGTTGCCAATATTACCTGGCAGGTCTTTGCGGACTCGACCAACGCCGGAATGATGTCGATTATCGATGCTGCACCCTTGCTCAAGAAGGTGCGGGTGAAGAAGGCCGTCTTTCCTGTCGAGAAGGTCCTGTTCTCTCTGGTGAACTTCCTCTTTTCGCTCATTGCCGTTGTAGTTGTGATGTTGTGGGAGGGCGTTGCCCCCACGCCGGTCATGCTGCTTGCACCCATCTGCATCGTGCTTCTCATGCTTTTCTGCGTGGGCCTGTCGCTGCTTCTTTCGGCGCTTGCCGTCTTCTTTCGCGACCTCATCCACCTTTGGAGCGTTCTCCTCATGGCTTGGATGTACGCAACGCCGCTCTTCTGGCCGGTCTCGATGATCGAGCAGGTTCCCTACCACGCAGTTCGTGTCCTCATGTACGTGAATCCCATGTACAACTTTGTCACCTTCATGCGCGATACCGTCATCTACGCGACCATTCCGCCCGTTGAGGTGGTCGTGAGCTGCGTCGTGTGGGCTTTGGTTTCGCTTGTGCTGGGTTATGTTGTCTTTCGTACCCGGGAGCGTCGTTTCATTCTCTTCATCTAGCATTTTGGCCAGCGGTTGCCTCGCGCGACCGCGCACGGCCCAAACCGTAAGGTCAGGTGGCATACGTGCAGGACACGCTCAAACTGGACAACGGCGGCAGCGTCTTTCTCGGCCTCTCGTCAACATCCATTCGTGTTGGTGACAAGCTTAAGGTAACGCCTCACTTTAGAGGAGCCGAGAAAGAAGACTACCTCTGCAACTACGTCTGGAACCTCGAGGGTAGTTGGGAGAAGGGTGACTTCGACTCTACAATCGAGCACGTTGGCCACACTATTCCCCAGTACACGTGGGAGTTTGAGCCCAAGCGTCCCGGCCGCTACCGTATTGCAGTTGACATCGAGGACTGCAACAGGCGTTTTTTGGGCAACATCGAGCGCTGGATCATCGTTGCCGGCAAGAACAGCTTCATGCGGCCGCCCGTGCCCCCTGCGGATGCCCCAACGGCGGTTCTCGCCGATGACGTGTCGATGATCTTCAACATCGCGTCCGAGCAGTTCAACTCCTTGAAGGAGTACTTCATCGCTGCCGCCAAGCACGAGCTTACCTTTAAGGAGTTCCGCGCGCTTGACCACATTTCATTTGAGGTCAAGCGTGGTGAGGCGTTTGGCTTGGTGGGAACAAACGGTTCCGGCAAGTCGACCATGCTCAAGATCGTTGCAGGCGTTCTCGAGCCCTCTGCTGGAAAAATCAGCGTCTCCGGCACCATCGCGCCTCTCATCGAGCTTGGCGCTGGCTTTGACATGGAGCTCACGGCCAAGGAGAACATCTACCTCAACGGAGCCCTGCTGGGCTACCGCAAGGACTTCATCGACGAGCACTTCCAGGAAATCGTCGACTTTGCAGAGCTTCAGGGATTCATGGACATGCCCCTCAAGAACTACTCCTCGGGCATGGTCGCGCGCATTGCCTTCGCCATCGCCACGGTGACCGAGCCCGACATCCTGATTGTCGACGAGACGCTTTCCGTTGGCGACTTCCTCTTCCAGCAGAAGTGCGAGCGTCGCATCAAGGAGCTCGTGGAGTCTGACAACGTGACCGTGCTTCTCGTGAGCCATGACATCAGCCTTGTGGAGCGCATCTGCGATCGCGTGTGCTGGATCGAGAAGGGCCACATGCGCATGCTTGGCGAGACGGACGAGGTCTGCGAGGCCTATCGTTCCCTCGACCAAGATTGATGAGACAAAGGGACAGTCCCTTTGTCTCATCTGTGAATCGCGCGGCGGGCATCAAAGTTATCGCGCATACCAGAAGTTCGTGGTACAGTGTCCAAGACCTTTAAGCGCGCACGAGATGCCCGCAAGGCTCAGGGAAGTCCGCACGGCCAACGCATGCGGCCTACCCAGACACATGGCCTTCCATCATGGGATGTCTCGTGCCGGCTTACGTCGGTTCGGGCATCTTTTTTCTTGAAGGGAGTCCCATGGGAGAGCCAAGGCTCAAGGCCGTCATCATGGACGAGCAGGCCATGGAGCGTGCCATCACGCGCATTGCTCACGAGATCATCGAGCACAACGAGGGCTCGGAGAACATCCAGGTGATTGGCATCATTCGCCGCGGAGAGACCCTCGCCAACCGCCTCGCGTCCGAGATCGAGAAGATCGAGGGCAAGCGTCCCCCGGTGGGCTCGCTCGACATCAGCTTCTACCGCGACGATGTCATGCGCCACATTCAGCCGGTTGTCCACGGCACCAACATCCCCTTCGAGATCGACTCAAAGGACATCATCCTCGTCGATGACGTCCTCTACACCGGTCGCACCGTGCGCTCGGCGCTCGACGCCCTCATGGACTACGGCCGCCCCAAGTCTGTCCAGCTTGCCGTGATGGTCGACCGCGGCCACCGCGAGCTGCCCATTCGCGCTGACTACGTTGGAAAGAACGTCCCCTCCTCGCACGAGGAGGACGTGCGCGTGTGCGCGCGTCCGCTCGACGACCACGACGCCGTCGAGATCTGGGGCATCGAGGGAGGGGAGAGGTAATGCTCTCGGTCAAGCACCTCATTGACACCTACAGCCTCACGGCGGACGACATCACCCAGATTCTGGATACCGCCGCGTCGTTTGAGTCGGTGAACAACCGCGCCATCAAGAAGGTGCCGGCTCTGCGCGGCCGCACCATCGTGAACCTGTTCCTGGAGCCCTCCACGCGCACCAAGAGCTCCTTCGAGCTGGCCGAGAAGCGCCTCTCGGCAGACTCGCTCTCCATGGGTGGCAGCACCTCCTCGGTGGTCAAGGGCGAGAGCCTCGCCGACACCATCCAGACTATCTCCGCCATGAACGTCGACATGTTCGTGTGCCGCGCCAAGCTCGCTGGCACGCCGCAGCGCATCACCGAGAACACCGACGCCGTGGTCATCAACGCCGGCGACGGCAAGCACCAGCACCCCACGCAGGCAATGCTCGACCTCTACACCATCCGCAAGAACTTCGGCCACCTCGACGGCCTCAAGGTTGCCATCGTGGGCGACCTGGCGCACAGCCGCGTGTGCGGCTCGCTGGCTCCCGCGCTCAAGACCATGGGTGCCGAGGTCACGCTCGTGGGTCCTCCCACCTTCCAGGTGGACGACCCCGACTGGTTTGGCTGCCCGCAGACGGCGAGCCTCGACGACGTGATCGAGGACATGGACGTCGTCTACATGCTCCGCGTGCAGCTTGAGCGCATGGAGGGCGCGGCAATCCCGTCCCGCCGCGAGTACAACCGCCTCTACGGCCTTGACATGACGCGCGTGAACCGCATGAAGCCTGGTGCCATCATCTGCCACCCGGGCCCCATGAACCGCGGCATGGAGATCAACGCCGACGTGGCCGACTGCGCGCGCTCGCGCATTCTTAACCAGGTCAACGCTGGCGTCCTAACGCGTATGGCCGAGATGTACCTGCTTCTGGGAGGAGAGAACAATGGCCTTTCTGCTTAGGGGTGCGCACGCGGTCGATCCGCAGGTCGACCTCGATAGCGTCTGCGACGTGCTCATCGACGACGGCAAAGTCGCTGCCGTGGGGGAGGGCCTCGAGCCTCCCGAGGGCTGTGAGGTCATCGATGCCCGCGGCAAGTACCTGGTGCCCGGCCTTGTAGATATGCACGTGCACTTCCGTGACCCCGGCTTCGAGTACAAGGAGACCATCGAGACCGGCGCCCGCGCGGCAACGCACGGCGGATTCACCGACGTGGCGACCATGCCCAACACCGACCCGGTGACCGACACCGGCGCCGAGATCCGTTACCAGCTCGACCACGCCCGCCAGGCGGGCCTGTGCCACGTGCGCCCCATCGGTGCGCTTACGGCTGGCGAGAAGGGCGAGCAGCTCGCCGAGATCGGCGACATGGTCATGGAGGGCGCCTGCGCTTTCTCCGATGACGGCCACGGCGTGCAGAGCGCAGGCATGATGCGCACCTGCATGGAGTACGTCTCGCAGTTCGACCGCGTTGTCTCTGCCCACTGCGAGATTGAGACGCTCACCACGCACGGCGTGATCAACGAGGGCAAGGCCTCCACGCGCCTGGGCATGTTCGGCTGGCCCGCGCTTGGCGAGGAGCTCGAGATCTACCGTGACATCGAGCTGTGCCGCCTCACCGGCTGCCCGCTGCACATCGCCCACATTTCTACGGCCAAGGGCCTTGACCTCGTGCGCAAGGCAAAGGCAGAGGGCCTGCCCGTGACCTGTGAGGTCACACCGCACCACCTGTTCCTGAACGAGGACGACATCACCCCCGCCTACGACACCAACCTCAAGATGAACCCGCCGCTGCGCACCCCCGAGGACATGGCGGCGCTCGACGAGGGCATTCTCGACGGATCCATCGACTGCGTGGTGACCGACCATGCGCCGCACGCGCCGCACGAGAAGGACTGCGAGTGGGAGATCGCCTTCTTTGGCACCGTGGGCCTCGAGACCTCGCTGCCGCTCATGCTCACCAAGCTCGTGAACACGGGCCGCATGAGCTGGAAGCGCCTCGTGGAGGTCATGGCCGTGAACCCCAGGCAGATTCTGCGCTTGGCTCCCGTGCGCATCGAGCGCGGCTCCGCCGCCGACCTCACGCTCATCGACCCTGCGGCCGAGTTCGGGGTCACGCCGGACTACCTGGTGGGCAAGTCCAAGAACTCTGCCTTCATGGGCTGGCACCTCACCGGCCAGGCGACCGACGTCTTTGTGGACGGTCGTCGTACTCTGGCCAACGGCGTGGTGGCCTAGGTGAAGGCGACAAGGGACAGCGCCCGCGCCCGTCTCTTCGACTTTGCCGTTGTCTCCAACGAGCAGGTCGCAGAGGGCGCGTGGTGCATGGTCTTTAAGAGCGAAGTGGCTGCCCTTCTCGCGCCGGGCGAGTTCGTCGAGGTCTCGGTGCCGGGCGACCACTCGCAGGTGCTGAGGGTGCCCCTCTCGTTCTCCCGCGCAGACGCTACGGAGGGAACCGTGCGCATCGAGTACGCCGTTGTTGGTGACGGCACGCGCCGGCTCTCGCTCATGCAACCGGGCGACACCTCCACGCTGGTTGGCCCCTGCGGACACGGCTGGAGGATTCCTGGCGGAGAGGGGCGCGCGCTTCTCGTCGCCGGTGGCATTGGGCTTCCGCCCGTGCTTGCGGCGGCAGAGATGCTGGCGGCGGCGGGACGCTCTTTCGACGCGGTCGTTGGCGCGCAGCGCGGCTCCAAGCTGGTGGGCGTTGACGTGGACCTACTGAAAAAGGCCGCCTCGGCAGACCCCGCGAGCCGCGTGGTTGTGTGCACCGACGACGGCAGCCTTGGGCGCGCCGGCTTCACCACCGACGCGATGGCGGAGCTTCTCGCCGAGCGCAGCTATGATGCCGTGCTCACCTGCGGCCCCACCGTCATGATGGCGGGGGTGGCCCGTCTCGCCGAGGGTGCTGGCATTGCCTGCCAGGCATCGCTCGAGCGCATGATGGGCTGCGGGTTTGGCGCCTGCAGCTGCTGCAACGTTGCCATGCGCGACGGCACGAGCCGCTCGTGCTGCATGGACGGGCCCGTCTTCGACGCCGGGGAGGTGGCGTGGTGAGCAGCGTGAGCATGGCCGTTAACCTGGGCGGCATTCGTATGAAGAACCCCGTGAACACCGCCTCGGGAACCTTTGGACACGCCTGGCAGTTCGAGGGCTTCTATGACGTGGCGCGCCTTGGCGCCGTTACCTGCAAGGGCGTGGCGGCCGAGCCCTGGCCCGGCAACCCCGCGCCCCGCGTGTGCGAGGTCTCCTCGGGAATCCTGAACTCCGTGGGCCTCGAGAACCCCGGTGCTCGCGCCTTTGCCGAGCAGTACGGTGACTACCTGGGCGGGCTTGCGTCGCGCGGATGCGCCGTGATTGTGCAGGCCGTGGGCCACTCGGTTGACGAGTGCCGCCGCTCTGTTGAGCTTCTGGACGAGGTTGCGCCGTGGGCCGCGGGCATCGAGGTCAACATCTCCTGCCCTAACCTCGCGCGCGGCGGCCGCCTGCTTGGCGGCACGCCCGAGGACGCGGAGGAGGTTGTCTCTGCCGTGCGACCTCTCACAAAGAAGCCGCTTCTCGTCAAGCTGGCTCCCGCCCGCGTTGGCGAGATCGCCCGCGCCTGTGAGGCCGCTGGTGCGAACGCGCTCTCGCTGGTCAACACCGTGAATGCCATGTCCATTAACGTGCACACCCGCCGCTCGAGGCTCTCAAGGCCAACGGGCGGCCTCTCCGGCCCTGCCATCCACCCCATTGCCGTGCGCATGGTGTGGGAGGCCGCGCAGGCCGTGAGCATCCCCATCAACGGCATTGGCGGCGTTGCCACAGGCGAGGACGCCGCAGAGATGATTCTTGCCGGCGCCACCACGGTCTCTGTTGGAACCGCCAACCTCTACGACCCCGCCGCGGCCTCACGCGTCCTCGACGAGCTCGAGACATGGGCTGCCGAGCAGGGCGTCTCCGACATCAACGAGCTGATTGGAGCCTTCGAATGCTAAGCGAGAACGAGGCACGCGACGCCGTCATCGTCGCGCTGGACTGCGACCGCGACCGCGCCATCGAGCTTGCGGACACCCTCTCGGGCGTCGCCTCATGGGTCAAGGTGGGCATGACGCTCTTCTTCCGCGAGGGTCCCTCCATCGTGCGCGCCATGCAGGACCGCGGACTCTCGGTCTTTCTCGACCTCAAGGTCTTCGACATCCCGTTCCAGGTGAGGGGTGCCGTGGAGTCCGCATCGCTCTCTGGCGCAGACATCCTCTCTATCCACGCGCTGGGCTCCTCGGCCATGGTCGCTGCCGCGCGCGAGGGCGCCGAGGCAGCAGCTAAAGAGCGCGGAGGCAAGCGCACGCAGCTTGTCTCGATCTCTGTCCTCACGAGCATGGACCAGTCCTCGCTCTCCGAGATCGGCATCGAGCGCCCGCTCAAGGAGGAGGTCGCACGTCTCGCGAGCCTGGCCGTGGGCGCTGGCTCGGACGGCATCGTGTGCTCGCCGCAGGAGGCAGCCGAGATGCGCGCGCTTCTCGGGCCCCAGGCTCTTATCGTGACCCCTGGCGTGCGCCCTGCCGGCGCTGCCGTGGGCGACCAGCGTCGCGTTGCAACGCCCGCCGCCGCCATTGCCGCTGGCGCCTCGAAGCTTGTGGTTGGGCGCCCGATTACGCAGGCAGACGACCCTGCCGCCGCGATGCAGGCCATCGTGGACGAGCTCTGCCACTAGGTAGCTCCCGTGCGGCTTGCCGCGAGGCGTCGTTTGTGTTGCCCAAGCCGCCCTTTGTATCGCTCTGATTGTGTGTAGGCTGCATTCCTGCTGCTAGTAGTCACAAAGGGCTTGTAAACTGTTCGAGGAATTGGCAAACTAGCTAGTTGTGTCGCTGGGGCGGCCCGTAGGTTCCCTCCCAGCCCCTCACAACAGTTTGTCTCGATGTTTGGAGGAACAATGGCTCTACCCCAGCTTACCGATGAGCAGCGCAAGGAAGCCCTCGAGAAGGCCGCCCAGGCTCGCCACGAGCGCGCCGAGCTTCGCGAGAAGATCAAGAGCGGCAAGGTCACCCTCGAGGAGGTCCTTGACTCCGACGACCCCATTGCCAACCGCATGAAGGTCTCTGCGCTCATCGAGTCCCTCCCTGGCTACGGTAAGGCCAAGGCCGCCAAGATTATGGACGAGCTTGGCATCTCCGCTACCCGTCGCGTCAAGGGCCTTGGCGCCCGTCAGCGCGAGCAGCTCATCGAGGCGCTCTCCAAGTAGTGGAGCGTTCCGCTAGGCTCTTCGTTGTATCTGGGCCGTCAGGCGTGGGCAAGGGAACGCTGGTCGCGAAGGTTCGCGGCGACCGTCCCTCGCTTGGCCTGACGGTTTCCGCTACGACAAGGCTCCCCAGGCCCGGGGAGGCCGATGGCGTCTCGTACTACTTCATGGATGACGCCGAGTTCTCTCGCCGGGTGAGCCAGGGCGAGTTCCTTGAGTGGGCCAACGTGCACGGGCATCGCTACGGCACGCTTCTTTCCGAGGTGAGGAGGAACCTCTCCGAGGGGAGGTCGCTCATCCTGGAGATTGATGTCCAGGGTGGCCTCAACGTACGCCGTATCCATCCGGATGCCGTGCTCGTCTTTATCGAGCCACCGTCGATGGACGAGCTTGAGCACCGCCTTCGCGGTCGTGGCACCGAGGACGAGGCATCCATCGAGTGCCGCCTGGAGAATGCGCGGCGCGAGATGGAGATGGGCGAGTCCTACGACGTGAGGATCGTGAACGACGACCTCGAGCGCGCCGCACAAGAGCTGGAGCGCACCATCGACCTGTACGAGTCAAATGGAGGATCTACCAAAGATGTCAGTGATTAAGCCCGAGATCGACACCCTGCTCGAGAGGACCGAGCACAACCCGTTCCTGCTCTGCTCCGTTGCGTCCAAGCGCGCCTGCGACATCAACAACATGCTGCGTGGCCAGCACCTTCGCGTGACGGCCATCCAGGACTTCGATGACATCACCACCGTAGCGTCCGGCAAGGACTCGGTCTCCATTGCCATGGGCGAGATCGCCGACGGCACCCTGGGCTTTGTCCAGGATGACTTCGACGAGGCTATTCGCGGCGAGAACGCGGGCATTCAGTAGGCCATGACCGAGAGACTCTGCCTGGTCCACTACCACGAGATTGGCCTCAAGGGAAAGAACCGCTCAACCTTCGAGAACCAGCTCGTGACCAACCTGCATCGTGCGCTCAAGGCGTTTCCCATCGCTAATATCCAGCGCATCTCCGGCTACATTGTGGTCGAGTCCGAGGACCGCATGGCTACGCCGGAGATGGCGCATGCCATTGCCAAGGTGCCTGGCGTCGCGCGCGTCTCGCTCGCCTACAAGTGTGGGCTTGACGAGGGCGAGTACAACGCCGCCGCCATTCGTGCGCTTCGCGAGGCTGGGGATTTCTCCACCTTCAAGGTGCACGCGCGCCGCAGCTCGACCACGTATCCGGTGCACAGCATCGACATGAACCACATCGTGGGGTCCGCGCTGTGCGAGGCATTCCCTGACAAGCTCGTGCAGATGCACGACCCCGACGTCACCGTGGTGGTGCACGTGGTGCAGGGGTCGACTTTCGTCTACGCCGCGTCTATGCCGGGCGTGGGCGGGCTGCCGGTGGGGACGGCCGGCAAGGTCGTGACGCTCCTATCGAGCGGCTTTGACTCGCCGGTGGCCACGTGGATGGTGGGCCGTCGTGGCGCCACCTGCATCCCTGTGCACTTCTCGGGCAGGCCCATGACGTCTGATACCAGCGAGTACCTGTGCCGCGACATTGTTGACTCACTTGCGCCTTCTGGCGTGGTGGGCCGCATGTACGTGGTGCCCTTTGGCGAATATCAGCGGGAGATCTCCCTGGTGGTGCCTCAGAGCCTGCGTATCATCATGTACCGCCGCGTCATGTACCAGGTATCCGAGAGGATCGCGCAGCTCGAGGGTGCAAAGGCCATCGTGACTGGTGAGTCCTTGGGTCAGGTGGCGTCTCAGACGCTCGACAACATTGCGGCGGTGAACCAGGCCGTCACCATTCCCGTGCTTCGTCCGCTCATTGGCTCTGACAAGCAGGAGATTATCCGTCGCGCGCAGGAGCTTGGGACCTACGACATTTCTTCCCAGACGGCGCCCGACTGCTGCACGCTGTTCATGCCGCGCCGCCCGGAGACGCATGCGCGCATGCGCGAGGTTCTCGACGCCTGGGAGCTCTTTGACCACGAGGCCATGGTGAACGCGTTGGTGGCTTCCGTGGAGTACGAGGACTTCCCGCAGTGCCCGAGCTACCATGCGCCAAAGGGCCCGCTGCGTGCGCATCACTCATCACTAGCACCGAGAGACGACGCGCCGGAGCAGTAGCGGTGCTCACCTGCCGCGGAAATGTGCTTTCCGGCGGCAGGTGACACCCCAGCGATGGTTTTATACGTTATTACTGTGGCAAGCTTTGCGTTTACGTATTCCTTGGAGTCATGCTTGGAGCTGATCCAAAGCTGACAGGAAATCTTGAAAGCTATTCGCGGCTATCATCTCGCGCTGCGTTTTCTCATCATTGGCTATCCTTACCAGCAGATCGTAGAGACGTTCCATCTTTGTTCCAATTTTGGGCTCCATCGAAAGCAAAAAGACTAGTTGAACCTTGTTACCATCGTTTTGCCCCCAGACAATGGGGTATCTAAGAACAGCGACAGCTATTTTGGTTTTTGTGGCACACAGACGTATTGGGTGTGGGATGGCAATTCTTTTCCCTAGAGCTGTATTCGACGCACGCTCTCTAAGACAGACTAGTTCATGAAATTCAGAAGAAACTGTTCCTGTTGCGGAGATCGAATCGCACATCCTGCTGACAACAGCTTCTTTGCTCAGATCCTTATCGATAATAAGAAAAAGCTTCTCGTCAAAAACGTCACCCAGTGCCCGAGAGATGGGCTCTGCATTAGTCGCCAGCCAATGCGAAATCAGCTTCACGTCGTCATCTTGCACTCTGAAGTCAACGATGAGCAAAGGACAGGGACATTCGTGTAGCCTGGTAGTCGAAAAAACCAGATCGATAGAAGCCAGCTCGCTAGGGCTTAAGAGTGCAAATGACTGGGTTGAAATCGATGAAACTACTTCAATTCGATCTGCAAAGAGGCTATTAATTCGAGCAACGAGCATGGCGGATGGTGCCCTGCCCGCATCGCAAACAACAACTGCCTTGACTTTTGAAACGGTGTCCGGACGGTTCCTTTCGATAGCCGCTCCAACATGAAGGGCAATGTAACCAATATCATTTTCATCCAATATATAGGGCTTTTCGGAAAAAACTTGGCGAGCACTCCCGAGTGCTATCTCGAATGCAAGGGGAAAGCTTTTTTTAATCGTCCAGAGCAGTGGGTTGGGAATGTTATTGCCAGCCTCTCTGCTCTTAAACACAGATTCGATATGAGCGGTAATTGCTTTCATCAGTTGGCCATCGCTGCGGAAGTCGTAGCCGTAGTCTCGGTAAATCGTTTCAAGAAACCTGGAAACTGAGGGCGCAATACCTTTCAGCTGCGAGGGATTGCTCCCAATATTCGTATGGGCTACAAGCTGGCGATAGAGCCAGGATCTCTCTGCTGAGCTAAGCGTAATACCGGTTGCCGACTCGAGATTGCTTGCAAGAGTGTTAACGGCTCCCGCGACATCTTCGGGGATTCCTTTTCTACTCTCTTCGACCTCATGGCCCGACGCAGCCCGGCTTAGCATCAGAAAAATGCAATCCAAAAGATTGCGGAGTCCGTAGTCACTTGCGCGTACTTCCAGGTGGTCAAGCGTTTCGACTGTCAGACGCAGTATTGCATTCAGGTTAAGGTCAGAAAAGAGCCTGAAAGGCAACCCAGAGTCAAATCTGGACCCATGGGGCAGTAGCTCGCCAAGAAAGCAGCTGCGCTTATCGGATTCGCTGCCAAAGACAAATACGCCGCAGTCTCTCTCGACTATGCATTTCAGCCCATAGCGAGCGAGGATATCTTTAATCTGTCTAATATAACCCTGGACTGTACTATCGCTAACATACGTTGCTGTAGCAATGTCCGATTGACGAACTGGCCCATCATTCACTAGCAGCAGTTCTATTACCGAACGGATCCGGTCATCCGAAGAATCAAGTCCAAAAGGCGTCTTATCATCTGCTTGTTTTGAGATGTTGTTCTGAAAACGCTCAAGGGCAACCGCATCGTCAACCGTAAGATAATAACCAGACCGCCGCTTGAGCCTAATATATCCCCCGTGCTTTTCAAGCGTCTTATTAATGGAGGCGATGTCGCTGCGGATGGTGCGTGGCGTCACGCTGAACATATCCGCTAACCTGGCCGGGGAGATGTAGGGCGTATCCCTGATTAACAAAAACTCCTTGTCCAAACGGTCGAAATCAAACATCATGCCTCCATTCTTGCTCACGCCAATGATACAAGCAGCGCTGTCGAGCAGTTTGTCTACGCAATTTCCTTTTGTAAGTGGAAGTTCCGCTTCCGAATAGAGGTGCCTTTTCCGCTTCAACCGGAAGTTAGCGAAAACGTTCTTTCGAGCGTTGGCCAGTACAATTGCGTCGTCACAGACGGAGGAGGCGTATCGCTTTGGAGAACACACTCATCGACTCGTCAAAAGTTTTTATCGAGAACGATTTTCCAACCAAAGACGATGTCCTCAAGTTTATAGCAGATAAGGCAAGTAAGCTTGGCGTCGCTGATTCAAGCGATGGACTGCTCGCCGATCTGCGACAGAGGGAAGTTGAGATTTCTACGGGACTGGAGGATGGGTTTGCAATCCCGCACGCTAAAAGCCCCCACGTCATCTATCCCTCTGTTCTATTTATACGATCAAAGACCCCTATTTTTTGGGAATCATTCGATGGTAAGGACGTTACGAATATCCTCGCGCTCCTTGTCCCTGTCGAAAACAAGGACAATCTGCACCTAAAAATGCTTTCCAAGCTTGCTGTAAGCCTGATGGACGCGGACTTCAAGTCCAGGCTGTGCAACTCAGACAGCAAAGAGTACATCGCGGAGAGAATTCTCTCTGCATCAAAATAGTTTTCTTCGTCGAGAAAACCGGCCACCTTCTCGGCGTGATCTGGTGATTTGCACGCTCAGAATACAAAACGGATGGTGATTAAAATGAAAATCGCAGCTGTAACTGCATGTATTGCCGGCATCGCTCATACCTATATGGCGAAGTCTGCGCTTGAAAGGGCTGCAAAAAAACGCGGTGCCCAGATTCACGTTGAGACTCAGGGCGCTATGGGTATGGAAGACAAGCTCTCGCAGGATGAAATTGACAAAGCTGACGTTGTGATATTTGCAGTAGATACCAATGTGACCGAGCGGGATCGTTTTGATAACAAGAAGATTCTCGAGGTCGGCACTAATGAAGTTGTCAAGAGCGCTGATGACGTAGTCGACCATGCGTACCAGCTAGTTGGCCAAGCGTAGTTCACTCATTGAGGTATTGGGTATCGGAAAAGGAGAGAAGATGGCAGACAGTAAGGCAAAGACGTTCGGCCGAGACCTCATGCGTGCGTTTCAGTCGGGCGTCTCTTACATGATTCCCGTTGTCGTTGCTGGAGGCATCCTTACGTCCGTTGCCGTTATCGGAGGTGGATCAGGAGTCTGGGAAGAGACTGATACCTTCTGGGGCGTACTGAGGATGATTGGGCAAACGGGCCTCAATTTCATCGTCCCAATGATTTCTGCCTATGTTGCTTATGCAATTGCTGACCGACCGGGCCTTGCCCCCGGTTTCATCACTGGCCTCATTGCTTACAACATGGGAACGGGTTTTATTGGGGGCATGATCACAGGCGTCCTGTGCGGATATGTCGTCAACTGGCTGAAGAAGCTGCCCGTTCCCGATAGAGTGCGTACGCTTAAGTCCATCATGATCATCCCCATCCTCACCACGTTCGTCATCGGAATGCTGCTCTGGTATGTTCTGGGTACACCCATTCACTTCCTCACCGATTCTCTGACCAACTGGCTTAATAGCCTTTCGGGAGCTAGCGCTACAGTAATGGGCGCCATCATCGGCGCGATGATGGCGTTCGATATGGGTGGCCCAATCAACAAGATTGCTTATGCGTTCGGCACTGCTGCGTATACGGAGGGGAGCTATGCCGCAAGCACGGCAATGCTTCTCGCCATTGGGGTTCCAAATACAATCATGTTTCTCGCGACCCTGCTTGACCGAAAGCACGTTCTGTTCGATGATGCCGAGCGCGATAACGGTGCCACTGCCATCATTATGGGACTCGTCGGGATTACTGAGGGGACTATTCCCTTTGCCCTTGCCGATCCTCTGCGCGTCATCCCCAGCATCATTGTCGGAACCTCAATCACATGTGCGATCAATGCGGCGTTCGGTGTCACGAACAGCACGATGATGGCAACGTATATGGGTATCCCTTTTACAACCAATCCAGTGCTTTATATCCTTTCAATTGTCGTCGGTAGCTTGATTGGTGCCCTGATGGTGGTTGGACTCAAGTATGCGAAGTATCGCAAAGACCAGAAGAATGCAACGGCAGAGAATGCCTAGGTAAAGGTACTCTTACATTCGCTATGCGATAACGAGAGGAACGGTGCTGATAATGGTGAAGGGGCACTTGGTCCAGCATACGCATTGGGATAGGGAATGGTATTTCACTACTGAGGATGCCGTGGTACTGAGCGATCAGGTGTTCTCCGAGGCGCTTGATGAGCTCAAGATCAACCACGATGTGAACTTCTGCCTTGATGGCCAGACTTCGATTGTGGACGAATATGTTTCTCTGAATCCCGAGAGAATCAATGACATCAAGAAGCTTGTGGCAGAAGGCAGGCTGTTCGTTGGACCTTGGTATACACAGACCGATGCACTTCTTATTGATTCAGAGTCAATCCTGCGGAACCTTGAAATCGGCATTATCGATTCGAGGGTTAAGTATGGAACACCAATGATGATCGGCTATCTCCCCGACACCTTTGGTTTCAACGCACAAATGCCAGCCATCCTTCGCCATGCCGGCATTACTAGCTTCATTGGGTGGCGAGGATTGAGCTTTGGGGAAAATGTCCCAGGTGTTTATTTTGACTGGAAGTCACTCGGATCCGACCGAGTCATTGCCGCCTGCCTGCCGCGTGGATACTCAATGGGCATGATGCCGGTGGAGGCCCTAAATCAAATCAGTGATTTCGTAAAGCTCAAGCTTGATCCCGAGACTGAGTTTGTGGCCAATCAAACGGACTCCGACGATGTCCTGGTCTCTGCGGGCGTTGACCAAAAGAGCATGCTTCTGGATTACGACCGCATCGTGAGCGATTACAACCAGGCTTCGGCCTATGGTTACGACATCTCTGATTATCCGCGATTCATTGAATCTCTCGAGAGCAAGAGACTTCCAGAATTCGAAGGGGAGCTGAGGATTCCGGCTTATGCCAGGGTTCACCGGACAATCGGGTCTGTAAGAACTAAGACCAAGCAAGCGGTTTTTGCTCTGGAGCAAATGATTATTCGACGCGTCGAGCCGATGATGGTCATTGCCCGCTCGCTTGGAATCGAGGTATCAAATGGCCTACTGATAAGGCTTTGGAAGAAACTCCTTGAGAACCAGGCCCATGACAGTATGGGAGGATGCGTCTCCGATAATGTTGCCGAGGACATCTCCCATCGCATCAAGCAGGCAGGGGAGCTCGCTGACGGCATCGAAAACATCATTGAGAGGCGGATTGCCGATGCCCTCAACCTCTCGGCCAACCAGGTGCTGGTCTTTAACACCGACCCGACTCCGTTCCATGGTGAGAAAATCGTACACATTGTCACCTCAACGAAGAACATCGCATTCCCATGCAGCTCATATGCAGTAATCGAGCACGAGCAGTATTACCCTGCGCGCTCGGGAGTCAACAGGATTACTGCGACAGGGACCGAGACCATTGTCGAGGCACCTTACTATGAGCTTGATGTTCGCATTTCCGTTGATCTTCCGCCCCTGGGATACCGTGTCATCGAATTCGTGGATTCCAAGCAGCCGCTTGAATCGTATGTCGTTTCCGATGATGCTGAAATCAACAATGCTCGGCTTTCCCTTGCGTTTAGAGATGGTAAGGTCAGGCTGGATACGGCCGAGGGGTTCAGCATCGATGACTTCGTCACGCTGACGGATTGCGGTAACGACGGGGACACCTATGATTTCTCGCCTCTTGAGGATGAGAATGAAACGGTTCTTCGGTTTAGCAGTGCTTACGTAAGGGAGTCTTCCCATCGCAAAGAGCTCGTTCTGAAGGGTTCCGCGGATCTTCCCGTTTGCATAGAAGATCGCAGGGAGCAGAGTGGTGTTACTTCCGCCGTCGTGTATGAGGTGGTTTTGTCAATCGGAGATGATGACCTTATTGAGGGCAAGGTCTCAGTTGATAACCAGGTGTTCTCTCATCGTGTGCGGCTTTGCCTGGAAACCCTTTCTTCGAATAATCGCTCAATCGCGCAGATACAGAATGGCTTCCTTGAGCACCTCCGCACCGAGGCTCCTGCTGATTGGCGCAATCGATATGTGGAAAAGCCGGTCCCAATTGAGGTGTTTGACAAGAGTGTCACCGTTCCTGGGGAAGAGTTCTCCATCACCGTTTTTGCCGACGGCATCAAGGAATATGAGCGCAAGGAGTCCGGTCTTTTCCTGACGCTGTTTGCAACTACTGGTGAGCTTGGCAAGGCCAATCTTGCCTGGCGTCCAGGAAGAGCCTCTGGTGATACTACAAATGAGGGGCATGTGATGATGCATACTCCGCTTGCACAGGAAATTGGTACCCATTCGATTACTTTTGGCGTGAGGATTTCTAAGGGTGAGTTCGATGGCATGTCAATTGCCCAGGCCGCTCACGCTCGTCTTGCGCCTTCAGTAAGCTACCAGAGGCAGACCCTCAACCTCTTTATCCGAAGGCTTGACAATAAGATTTGGCCCGCACAGAGGCCGCTAGACCTTCCGCTCTCGTTCAGCGCATTTGATATCCCCGAAGGCCTGCTCGTTTCCTGTGTCATGCCCTCGCTTACCAGGAAAGACTATGCGCTGGTAAGATTTGAGAATCCTTCAAGCAATGATGTGCCAATCCAGAGGGAGGGTATCTTGGCACAGGCGATTCAAACTGATGCGCTGGAAGATGAGCTTCCGTCCACCGAATGTATTCCAGCCTATGGGTTTGTTTCGATGCTCGTGCCCTTGCGATGAGCCGCGCTGCCCTGAAAGAGAAAGAAGTTGTATGACGGTGGCCCCGCGTTTGTCGCGGGATCACCGTCTTTCTTTCTTGCATCAATAAAGAAACGAACAATATGCCTAGATGGATGATGATCTCCTCTTACTGAAATAGTGTCTGTAACTGTGCTGCGTAGTTTCGCTGGCGAAATCAAGCGGACCTCTGAGACAGTCCTGATTACTCGAGTACGCGCCAAACCATACCTTTGCGAACTAGGGACTCTCGACCGTTCACTCCTGCGCAAACTCTGCGAACGGCGCACGATGATAACGTGAATCGCCCTCCATGCGCATATGTATTGGTGCAATAACGTTGTAATCTGTCAGATTTGTGCAAGCATGCCGTCAGAAACGTGCAGCGCTTTCTTAGAAGGACGGGCCAGTCGCCTGGAACCGCCTCCATCATTGGTGTATGGGGGTGGTCGGCATGGCACAGGTATCAAGGTCGCGGGACAGCTTGGGAAAGCGTGTCCGACACGGCGCGCGTGCCCTGGCGAGAAGGGCTGGCCTCTCACCTGCTGCAAAGGCCGTTGCTGCTGGAATCGTGCTTGTCACCGTGCTCGTGGTGCTAGCCTGTGCCTTCCTGCTTCCAGGACACCCCGGTGGATCCTTTGTCATAGAGCGCGGGGATGGTCCGGCGGCCGGGCGCACCCAGGCTGAGACGACACCGAACGACGAGGCAGACGATGCCTCAGAACATGAGGATGCCGAGACGCCACCGTCCATGGTGGTGCATGTTGACGGCATGGTGGCAAGCCCGGGCGTCTATCGGCTCCAGGGGGACTCGCTGCGTGTGCATGACGCTGTGGAGGCGGCGGGCGGACTTGCGGAGGGTGCGGACACCTCGCACATGAATCTCGCTGAGCCCCTCGCGGACGGCGAGAAGGTGCATGTCCCGGCCATGGGAGAGCAGGATGCTGACGACCAGGCCCAAGAGTCGGGCGCGACGGGTGCCGGAGGCTCAGCGTCCCCGTCTTCCGGGGGCATCGTGAACATCAACACCGCGACGGTCGCCGAGCTCACGGCGCTTCCTGGTGTCGGTGAGGCGACGGCCGCGGAGATCATTCGCGACCGCGAGGCCAATGGTGCCTTCAGAAGCGTCGAGGACCTCATGCGCGTCTCGGGGATAGGTGAGAAAAAGTTCGCCAAGCTTAAGGACAGGATCCGTGTCTGAGGGCACGGGGAGGGCTGCAACCGTCCAGGGGGCGCACGGTACAGCCAGGCCCACGCGCGCCCACATGCCCACGCGGCCAGCCATCCCCATGACGCTCTGGGGTCTTGCGGCGACCGTCCTGGCAGAGCGCGCCGTGCTGCGCTTTGCCTGCCCTCCCTCCTCGGGGTTTCCCCTTGTGGCCGCAGGTGCCGTGGGTGTCGCGGCGGCCACAGGTGCGTTCGCCGTTGTATTCGTGCTCCTCCCCAAGGGACGACAAGCCCGGCCTGTCCGCTCGCCCCGGGTTCCGGCGGTCCTTCTGTTTGCCCTGGTCACGGTGCTTTCCGGGGCGCTCGTGGGGTGGCTCGCGCTCGGGCGCGAGGCGGAGGCGGCGAGGCTGCTCTCGACACGTGCGGTCTCTTCGTGGGAGCTTAGGGTCGATGGGGACATGGTGAAGGGCGGGCGCGGATGGCGGGGCCGCGCGGGCGTGTTTAGAGCGGACGGCTCCAAGGTCGGGACGGTCTGGCTCAGCTCGCCCGCCCGGCTAGAGCACGGATCGCTGGCCTCCTGCGTAGGGAGGTTCAAGGCCAATGGGGACGACGACTGGGGCACCACCTCGCGCATGCAGGGCATTGCGGGGACGGTCTCGGTTGTCCATGTGACGTCCTCGCGCGAGGTGGAGGGGCCTCTCGGCGCCGTGCTGCGCGCACGGCGGGCCGTGCTGGCGTCCTTCTCGCCATACGAGTCCGACGGCGCGGCGGTGCTGGCGGGAAGCGTCTGCGGCGATCGCTCGCCGCTACGCGCACGGGGCCTTGACGGTGCCTTTTCGGCTTGCGGCGTCTCGCATCTTGTGGCGGTGTCGGGAAGCCACCTCGCCATCCTGGCCGGCACCCTCTCGGCGCTGCTTGGCAAGACGCGGCTGCGGCCTGCCGCCCGCGGCGCGCTCGCCCTTGGTGCCGCCGCCCTCTTTGTTGTCTTTTGCGGTGCCCCCGCGTCTGCCGTGCGTGCGGGCATCATGAGCTGCGTCTCGTTTTGCGGGGGACTTGCAGGGAGGAGGTCGCACGCGCTCTCCTCGGCATGCGCTGCGGCGCTCGCTATGGCGCTGCTTGACCCCTATGTCTCCGGGCAGCTGGGGTTTCTCCTCTCGGTTGCCTCGGTGGTCGGCATCTGCCTGTTTGGCGGATACGTGGGCCACGCGCTCGACGTGCTCACCAGGACCGCGCGCCGCCACGGAAGGCGCAGGCCGCATATGGCGCGCTCGCTTGGACGCTTTAGGAAAAACTCCTGCGACGCCCTGGGCGTCTCTGTGGTGGCACAGGTCTTCACGCTGCCTCTGACCTGCCCCACATTTGGTGAGGTGTCGCTCATAGCGCCGCTTGCGAACCTCGTGCTGACACCTCTTTTTGTGGCGCTCGTGTCCCTGGGGCTGGGTGCCGCCGCCCTCACGCCCCTGCCCGCCCTGCAGGCCCCCGTACTTGCTGCGGCACGGGGTGCCTCCCAGGTGTTCTGCGCGATGCTCTCCGCCCTTTCGAGGCTTCCCTTCGCCTGCCTTGCCGTGGACGCGAGCGGGGCGGTCCTCTTTGTTGTGCTCTTCGCGGCGTGCGCGGCCATCTACGTGGCATGGCCCGCCCCCAGGCGACGCCACCTTGCCCTTGCCTCGCTGGCCCTTGCGACCTGCTTTGCTGCCACCCTGTTCTGCCTGCGGTTTTTCCAACCGCCGCGGATCTGCGTCCTGGACGTGGGACAAGGCGACGCCATCCTCGTGACCGATGGCGCGGCCGCCGTGCTTGTGGATGCGGGGCCGGACGGCACGGTCTCGCGGGCCTTGGCACGGCAGGGCATTATCCACCTGGATGCCATCGTGCTAACGCACCTCCACGACGACCACGTGCACGGCGTCGACGACCTTGTGGGGCACCTGGCTTGCGAACACGTCCTTGTGGCCCAAGGCGTTGCGGACAACATCTCAGACGGGCTCTCAAAGAGCACTCAGCAGCTCACGGGCCACGAGGCGGAGGAGATTTCATACGGAGACACCATCGTTGCCGGCTCGTTTTCACTTCGCGTCATCTCGCCGGTCGAGGAGGTTGCCGGCGACAAGAACGAGGACTCCGTCATGCTCGCCCTCTCATATGAGCATGCCGGCCGCAGCCTCACGGGGCTTCTCACGGGCGACGCCGAGAGGGACGAGACCGGCGCCTGCCTTGCCCGCAGTGACGTGGGCGATATCGACGTCCTTAAGGTGGGGCACCACGGCTCCGAGGTCTCCGTAACGGATGGGCAGGCGGCCCTGCTTGACCCTGAGGTCTCCGTTGCGAGCGCCGGTGAGAACAACAGGTACGGCCACCCGCGCAAGGAGTGCGTCGACGCCCTCGAGGGTGTGGGTTCGGTCTTCCTCTGCACCAAGGACGTCGGTACCGTCACGGTCCGGCCCGGTGCCACAGGGCCTGTTGTACAGACGGAGCGCGCGGTGACGGAGGCGCCGAGTGGCCCGTGGGAGCGCGGGCTGTGACGACGACCGGTTTGTGGCAGAGTAGGGGGGTCGACGCAATGGAGGGAACGCATGGCAAAGAAGGCAAGACTGCTGCCAGCATATCTGGTGGTGGGCGCGGATGAGCTCAAGCGCAAGAGCGCGATAGCGCGTCTCAAAGGCTACCTGGACGAAGGGCTGGCGGCATTCAACCTGGACGAGATCTCGCCGACGGCAGACACGGATCCCGTGGCCATCATCTCGTCTCTCAATACCATGCCCGTGGGCGACTCTCCGCGCATCGTGATTATAGAGCCTGCCGATAAGCTTCCCAAGCCCGTCTCGGAGGCCATCGTGGGCTATCTGAAGGACCCAAACCCCGCTTGCACGCTGCTTCTCTCGGCGACCACGCTGGCAAAGTCGACGCGCCTTTACAAGGCGGTCGCAAAGGTGGGCCCCAAGGCGGTCATTGACTGCACACCTGCCACGAGAAGGGACCTGCCCTCCTATGTGCAGAAGCTCGCGCGCTCGCATGGCCTTTCTATGGACCAGGACGCCGCCCGTGCGCTCGTGGACCGCGTGGGGGAGTCGACCACCATGCTTGACACGCAGCTGCGTACGCTCTCGGCGCTCAAGGGTGGGCAGGGGCAGGTGACGCTTGCGGACGTCGAGGCGGACGTCGCGCGCGTCGCCGAGGTCAAGCCCTGGGAGTTCCTGGACCGCCTGAGCGAGCGCGACGTCCAACGCTCGTTGGAGCTCTACGCGCTGCTCAGGGGATCTTCGCAGGTGGGGCTTCTCACCCTGGCGACCATCCGCATCAGGGAGCTCATCTGCGCGCGGGCGCTTGACGCACGGGGCGAGGGTGGCGGCGTCGCTCAGGCGCTCGGCAAGCAAGGCTGGCAGGTGAGAAACCACGTCCGCTGGGCCCGTGGCTTCGCCCCGGGCGAGCTGGAACGCGACCTTGCGACCTGCGCTTCCTGCGAGCGAGCCCTCAAGGGTTCTGCGTCGGCTGACTCGGACTCGGCGTTCCTCTCGCTCATCGCGACCATCTGCGGAGGCAACAGGCAGCCGTCGCGAAAGGGGGCCTAACGGTCCCGGCCGCGCTAGGCCTGCGCCATGGAGCCCGCGGCCCCGGCGCCTTTGGAGTCCGGACCCGGTACCCCCGGCGGCGTCCACCTGTGTCCCGGCGCCCCAAGCCTTCCTCGCCCATAGAAAAGGAGCCCGGCACGCGGCCGGGCTCCCAAAAGGCAAGCCATCGCAGGGAAGCGACACTACTTCATAGAGTTGACGAGCTTCTGGACGCCAGACTTGCGGCCGGCGGCCTGGTTCTTGTGGATGATGCCCTTGGCGGCAGCCCTGTCGAGCTTGCGGCATGCGGCGTTGGCGGCAGCCTGGGCGGCGTCGACGTCGCCGGCCTCGACGGCGGCGTGAACCTTCTTAACGTAGGTCTTCAGCTCGGAGCGTACAGCCCTGTTGCGCATGCGGGCCTTCTCGGCGGTGATGATGCGCTTCTTCTGAGACTTGATGTTTGCCACGGTGCGGATCCTTTCAAATGCTTGTCCCTGAGGCCTCTTGGAGCTTGTAGGTGGGAAGTGGGGTTCCGCACCCAGACACGGCGAGGTCAACCAGAGCAGTATAGCAGAGCAAACGCCTGTGGAACCCTCTATTTGCGCCGATGTACCCGCTTCGATTTTTCATCGAGCAAATTACACATGTTCTGGCGAGGGGGAACGGGCCTTCTTGAGGACCAGACGCATGGGGGACTACTGGTGATCTCTTCTCAGCAGCCATACGATTGCTATGACAGCAACGACAATGCATATGATGATCGGCGCATGTGCTACAACATAAGTGACGATAAGCTCTGGAAGCCCAAGCCCATAGGTCATGGTCCCTCGCCTCCAATCTCTAGCATGATTTTGCCTCCTCACAGTCGCCATTGCAGCAAGGCAATGCGTTGTGGGTCCAAGATACTGGGTTGGCCTGTGGCAAATCTGTCATTAGCGAAAGATGCTACATAGATTGACCCGCAGGTGGGGCATTTGATTGGGTGAGCGGCTATGTCGCTACCACCAAAACCACGCTTGCCTTCCAGTCGCCCTCCAAGTTATAGCCGGAAGTGCAGCCCTCTCCCCAGGAGAAGATGGAGATACCCGTTCCAAGTGCCTCCGCGCTTTTCACCTCCTTGAGCTCCAGGACCTTGCCCGAAGGTAGCTCGGATGCCTGCGATTCAAATAGGGGGCAGAAGCCGGACTGAGCGACCTCAGAGGCTGCTGCGTCCGCGCGCATGCCAATCACATTCGGGAGTTCGCCATAGTCTGTGGAGATGATTCCAGAGGGGGAACCTAGGTAGCCTTTCTCCTCGTAATAATGTAGTGAAAATAGCCGTTGCGTGACAAATGCAGCTATTAAGCATGCGATCGCTATGAGGACAATCCTTTTTGTTGCGTTTGCGCGCTTCTCGCCGCAAGGGATTACTGCACTTGGGCGATCAGGCGTTGGTGCGTTGTTGGCAGCATTTGCCGCATCGGCATTCCGCGCGGCCGAGGCAGCCTCGGCCCTCGCCTGAGGAATACTCAAGAATTCTGACCGCGTGGAGACACCAAGTTTCTTGTATCCGCGCTGTCGGTAGGTGCCAACGGTCGAGGGGGTCACCCCCATGAGCTGCCCCGCCTCCTCAGCAGTCAATCCTTGGGCAACTGTACGTAAAGCTTCTGCCTCACGCTCGGATAGACCTGCCTCAGACAACAGCCGCTCGAAGTCAGGAGTGCACTTCTCACTTGCATCCAAAGTTGCCTCCCTCTCATACCGCGGGATTTAGCTTTCATGATACGCGTCGACGAAGGCAAGACGAGCGGCCCATGCGCTATGATGTCTCGCATGAAGACGACAGACACCTCACGCATCCGCAACTTCTCGATTGTTGCGCACATAGACCACGGCAAGTCGACCATCTCGGACCGCATCCTAGAGCTCACCCACACGGTGGACGAGCGCGACATGGCCGATCAGCTCCTCGACACCATGGACATCGAGCGCGAGCGCGGCATTACCATCAAGTCGAACGCCGTGCGCGTGGTCTACGATGCCGACGACGGGGAGTCTTACCAGTTCAACCTCATCGACACCCCGGGTCACGTGGACTTCACGTATGAGGTCTCGCGTTCGCTTGCCGCCTGCGAGGGCGCCGTGCTCGTGGTTGACGCCACGCAGGGCGTGGAGGCGCAGACGGTCTCAAATGCCACGCTGGCCATGAACGCCAACCTGGACATTGTGCCTGCCATCAACAAGATTGACCTCCCCTCGGCTCATCCCGAGGAGGTCAAGAAGGAGATCGAGGAGGACCTTGCCATCCCGGCCGATGACGCGGTGCTTGTCTCGGGCAAGACCGGCGAGGGGATTCACGACCTTCTCGAGGCCATCGTATATCTTGTCTCGCCGCCAAAGGGGAATGCCAAGGCACCGCTCAAGGCCCTCATCCTGGACTCCTACTTTGACGAGTACCGCGGCGTGGTGGCCACGGTGCGCGTCTTTGACGGCTCCATCAAAAAGGGCGACCACCTGCGCATGATGGCGCTCGGTGACACCTTCCTCTGCGACGGCGTGGGCTGCAAGCGCCCGCTGGAGACCCCGCTTGACGAGCTTGGCGTGGGTGAGGTTGGCTACGTGGTCACGGGCCTCAAGGACCCGGCCCTCGTCAAGACCGGTGACACCATCACGTACGATGACCGTCCCTGCGCAGAGGCCTGCCCCGGCTACCACGAGGCTAAGCCCATGGTCTTCACCGGGTTGTTCCCCATCGACAACAAGCAGTACGAGAACCTGCGTGACGCCCTCGAGAAGCTCAAGGTGAACGACCCGTCGCTCATCTGGACGCCCGAGACGAGCGTGGCTCTGGGCTTTGGTTTCCGCGTGGGATTCCTCGGCCTTCTCCACATGGAGGTCGTGAAGGAGCGCCTCGAGCGTGAGTTTGGTCTCGACCTCATTGCCACCTCGCCCTCGGTTGACTACCACGTGTTCAAAACCGATGGCGAGATGGTCGACATCACAAGCCCACAGGACCTTCCCGACGTCACCCGCATCGACCACATCGAGGAGCCCTATCTCAAGGCCAAGGTCATCGTGCCGCCAGACTTCATGGGGGCTGTAATGCAGCTGGTGGTCGACCACCGCGGCGAGACCAGCGACATGGTCTACCTCTCGGAGAAGTCCGTAGAGATTCACTTCGACATACCGCTGGCCGAGCTCATTCTGGACTTCTTCGACCAGCTCAAGAGCCGTACCAAGGGTTACGCCTCGCTTGACTACGAGATTGGCGACTACCGCACGAGCGACCTCGTGAAGCTGGACATCCTTCTTGCTGGCGAGGAGGTGGATGCACTCTCGTTCATCGTCCCGCGCGACCGTGCTTACGACATGGCCCGAAGCCTCTGCGACAAGCTCAAGGAGATCATCCCGCGCCAGCAGTTCGAGGTGCCCATTCAGGGGGCAATCGGCAACAAGATCATTGCCCGCTCCACGGTGAAGGCGGTGCGCAAGGATGTTCTCGCCAAGTGCTACGGTGGTGACATCTCGCGCAAGCGCAAGCTCCTTGAGAAGCAGAAGGAGGGCAAGAAGCGCATGAAGTCCATCGGCTCCGTCGAGGTGCCGCAGGAGGCCTTCCTTGCCGTCCTTAAGGTGGACGACGAATGACGCCTTCCCAAGTCCTGGCTGAATGGGGGCCGGCTGCGGGACTGCTTGCCGCACCAGCTGCTCTGCCGGCGCAAACAGATAGGCTTAACCTAAAGTCGAGGTTTAAGGTTGAGCCTTTCCTTATGGCTCCCATGGCGGGCGTCTCTGACGCCGCATATCGCACCATGGCCAGCGCTGGCGGTGCTGGCCTTGCCTACACCGAGATGGTCTCCTGCGCAGGACTTTACTATGGTGGCGAGAAGACCTGGGAGCTCGTTGAGCCGGCAGAGACGGAGCCGGACATCGCCGTGCAGCTGTTTGGCTCCAAGCCCGAGCTTTTCCGAGAGGCAGCGGCAAGCGTTTGTGAGCGCCTGGGAAACCGTCTTACCCTTATCGACATCAACATGGCGTGCCCCGTCCCCAAGGTGACCAAGAAGGGGGAGGGTTCTGCGCTGCTCGACAACCCCGAGCTTGCGGCAGTGCTCGTGCGGGCGTGCATCGAGGGCTCTGGCGCCCAGGTGCCGGTGACGGTGAAGATCCGTCGCGGCAGGCGCATGGGCGAGGAGGTCGCGCCGGAGTTTGCCCGAGCCATGGAGGCTGCGGGCGCCTCTGCCATTGCCGTTCATGGGCGCTTTGCCAACCAGCTCTATCACGGCGATGCGGACTGGGGGTGCGTGAGCCGCGTAGCCAAGGCGGTGAGCGTGCCGGTCATTGGGTCTGGCGATGTCTCGTCTGCCCAGGCGGCGGCACGCATGCTTGCGGAGACCGGTGTCTCCGCAGTCATGGTTGCCCGCGGGAGCTATGGTAACCCCTGGATTTTCCGCGATGCGGTGGAGCTGCATTTGGGGGAGAGCCCAGTGCCCCATGGTTCGCGCGAGAAGATTGCCGCATTCCGTTGCCACGTGAGGTTGCTCGCGGCAACGGGCGCCAACCTCAAGCGAGCCCGAAGCCTTGCGGGGTGGTACCTGCGCGGCATGCCGGAGGCGGCCCGCCTGCGAGGCATGGCCGTCAGCTGCCTTACCCTTGAGGATTACCTTGCCGTGGCCGACGAGGCAGAGCGGATGCTAAGCGATGCCGAGTAGCACTGCGATTGGGAGTGGACGCGACTGGCAGGAGCGCCTCACTTCCGCTGGAATCGATGCCCTGTACCTGCATGTTCCCTTCTGTGCCAGAAAGTGCGCGTACTGCGACTTTGCCTCCTGGGCCACCACGCGTGGGGATGCGCTGCCCAGACGCTATGCCGAGGCGATGGAGCAGCAGGTGGAGGAGGTATCGCTCCTTGGGCTTCTCGATGGAAGCGAGACGGCATACGTTGGAGGTGGCACGCCTTCGCTTCTGGGAGAGTCGCTGGGCGGCCTCGTACGCTGCGTCATGGAGTGTGCGCCGGGGGTTCGCGAGCTCACGTGCGAGGCCAATCCGGATTCGCTGTCTGACGCCGTGCTGAGCGATGTCGCCGCGGCTGGTTGCACGAGACTCTCAATTGGGGTGCAGAGTCTGTGCGACGCCGAGCTATCCGAGCTGGGCAGGCTTCATGACGCGACGCGCGCACGCGAGCGTGTCTTGGCGACAGTCGCGAGCGGGCTGGACGTCTCGTGCGACCTCATGTGCGCCATTCCTCTTCAGACGGCTGACTCATGGCAGGCAACGCTTGAAGGTGTGGCGTCTCTGGGAGTGGGACACGTGAGTGTCTACCCCCTCCAGATCGAAGACGGCACGGCGCTTGCGCGGAGGGTTGGAGACGAGCAACCCTCATGGAACTCTCCAGATACGCAAGCGTCGCGGATGGAACAGGCTCAAACTGTACTTGATGGTTATGGTTATCGCAGGTACGAGGTGGCGAGCTATGCTCGCTCAACCGAGAAGGAATGCGTTCATAACAAGACGTACTGGACCGGACGGCCATACCTTGGGTTGGGAACAGGTGCCGCATCGATGCTCACCGCCGAGGGTTACAAGAGGCTTCTTGAGGCTTGCCCTCAGCTTGGACCTCTACCAGAGGGTATGGCCCGCGCACGTCTTAAGGTCGTTTCTGGTCGAGAAGAGATTGCGAGGGATGCCAGCCTTTCGTCACTGGCATTCGAAGAGGAGTTCCTGACCGAGCGGCAGGCTGCCGCTGAGGATCTGATGTTGGGCGCGCGTCTTGCCTGCGGGCTTGACGCGGGCCTTGTCGCCTATACGCACGATCTTCTCGGCCCATCTGTTGACGGGACGCTTGAACGCCTGGTGCGTGAGGGCTATCTCGACGAGGGTCTTGCGCCCACCCAGAAGGGCTGGCTTCTCGGCAACGAGCTTTATGGGGAGCTGTGGGACCTTGCGGACGACACCGAGACGGTTGTGAGACGGAGCGCGTAGCCGTTGCGTTTGTGCCTGACTTTCCGGCGACAAAACTGCGCCGGAGGGCATGTTGCCGCAGCGATTCCGTACGAGATGCGCCTACGGGCGCCGCGCGTGCGGCGGCCGCGTTTTTCCTCGACGCCTTCCAGGCGAACGCGAAACATCTTGATTTGTTGCGGCGAGCGCGGCATGCTAGCTGCTGCTGGGCAGACATGCGCCTCAGCGCGAGACGGGTCAGGAAGGGGAGAACATGGCTGGTGAGAGAACCGACGTTATCTCATGGGACGAGTTCTTCATGCGCGTTGCCATTGCGGCAAGCCTGAGGAGCAAGGACCCCAACACGCAGGTGGGGGCCTGCATCGCCGACACCAACCACAGGATCCTTTCCGTGGGCTATAACGGCACGCCATCGGCCCTCGCCGACGCGGACTTCCCCTGGGGTACCTCGAATGACCCTCTCCACGACAAGCACAGCTACGTCATCCATGCCGAGGCCAACGCTATTCTCAACTACCGCGGCTCGCTCAAGGACATGGCCCATGCCACCGTCTACGTGACGCTCTTCCCGTGCCACGAGTGCGCGAAGACCCTTGTTCAGGCGGGAATCGGCGAGGTTGTCTACCTGGACGACAAGTATAACGGCACCGAGGACAACCTTATCTCCAAGCACGTCCTCGACGAGTGTGGTGTGACGTATCGCCCCATCGGCATCGACCTCTCCGCCGCTTCACGGAGGTAGATGAGACAAAGGGACTGTCCCTTTGTCTCACATGGTAAATGCGTTGGGCTGGGAGGCACCAGGTATAGAATCGCTGGCTTCCGGCTACAATCGTGCGAAGTCGGACCCATGGAGGGCCCGCCCCTAGCATCGGCAGGAGACTTCGCATGGCTTCGATGAACGACAAGGACTACTACGCCATTCTCGGCGTCGAAAAGGACGCCTCCACTGAGGATATCCGCAAGGCCTTCCAGCAGAAAGCGCGCAAACTTCACCCGGACGTCAACAAGGCGCCGGATGCGGAGGAGAAGTTCAAGGAGGTCTCGGAGGCCTACGCCGTTCTCTCTGACCCCGAGAAGCGCTCCCGCTACGACGCCATGCGTTCCGGCTCCCCGTTCGCCGGCGCAACGGGCTCGGCTGGATCCCCGTATGCCGGTGGCTACGGCGGCGGAGACCCCTTTGGCTGGGGCTTCCCCTTTGGCTCCAACGGATATACGCGCCGCACCTCGACCCGCGGGCGCTCTCGTTCCTACAATCCGCGCGTTGGTGCGGACGTCGTTTTTGACCTTACGCTCGATGCTGCGACAGCCGAGAAGGGCGTCAGCCGTGGCGTCACCTACCAGCGCTACGCCGCGTGCGAGGTGTGCCACGGCAAGGGCTCCGTCCAGGCAGAGCACTCCGAGACCTGCCCGACCTGCCATGGGACGGGCCGCATCTCCGTTGACCTCTCCGGCATCTTTGGCTTTGGCGTCATGGACATGGAGTGCCCCGAGTGCGAGGGTACTGGTCGCGTGGTCGCGGACCCTTGCGACGCCTGTGGCGGCTCCGGCCGCGTGCTCACGGCGAGTGAGGTCGTGGTCAACGTTCCCGCAGGTACCCACGACGGTGACCTCATCCGCGTGAAGGGCATGGGCAACGCCGGCACCAACGGGTCGGCTGCCGGTGACTTTGTCTGCAGAATCGTGGTCCCCGAGGAGCGACTCAATCCATATCAGGCTTCGGGCTTCAGGGTCCTTGGCTTTGACCTGCCGTTCCTCGTCTTTGGGGCGCTCTCAAACTCGCTCGCGGGGCTTCTCGTCTTCATCCTCGTTATTGCTGCGGTTGGCGTCGCGTTCATTGTGCGCGGCGGTGGGCTCAAGACCAACTCCCGCTGGTGGAGAAACGCCCTGGCCTCTCTGGGTAACGGCGCCGCAAACGGACTCCTTATTGCCCTGCTCATGGTCTCGATGTTCTCGTGCACGGCTGCTGGTCCCGGAGTCCGGTACTACGGCTTCCTCTGGTAGCCCGCGCATTGCGCGGCGCTCGGTGCTTCTCGCGTTCGCCGGGCGTGCCTTTGGGTAGACAAGACCCTTGTACGCGTCGCTATGGCGGCGCCATGTCTGCAGGTTGGCCCCGGGGGTCGGGGCGGTTTTGGGAGTTTGGTGAGAGTGGAATCGAAGAAGGACTACTACGAGGTCCTTGGCGTGCCTCGTGACGCGGACGCAAAGACGATCAAGCGGGCATTTCTCAAGAAGGCACGGGTGCTCCACCCCGACGTCTCAGACGACCCCAACGCCGAGGAGAAGTTCAAGGAGGTCAACCAGGCCTACTCGGTCCTCTCCGACGAGCGCAAGCGTGCGAACTATGACCGCTATGGCGATGAGAACGGCCCCGCCGGCTTTGGCTCTGACTACGTCGACATGTCCGACATCTTCAACGGGTCGGGCTTTGGCATCAACGACATCTTCGACTCGTTCTTTGGAGGCGGCGCAACTGGTGGCGCGGGTACCCGTGCTGCACGCACACGCGGTCGCGACATGGGCATTCGCCTCACGGTGACCCTTGCCGAGGCTGCCTCAGGCGTCACCAAGACACTCGCCTACGACCGCCTTGCCCCCTGCGACGACTGTGGTGGCACGGGCGTTGCCGAGGGTGGCCACGAGCGCACCTGCGACCGCTGCCACGGCACCGGCCGCGTCATCGAGGTCCAGCGCACCATCTTTGGCCAAATGCAAACCCAGACCACCTGCCCCGTGTGCCATGGCTCGGGCAAGGTCATCGACAAGCCCTGCGAGACTTGCGGGGGCCAGGGTCGCACCCCCTCGCGCGAGACCGTCGAGGTCAAGGTGCCTTCAGGCGTCCACTCGGGTCAGACCATCCGCGTGGCCGGCAAGGGCGAGGCCGGCGTGCGTGGCGACGCATCCGGCGACCTTGTCGTGAGCATCGAGATCGCCCAGGACGAGCGCTTCGAGCGCCAGGGTGACGACCTCTACACCACCGTGCGCGTGGATGCGCTCCAGGCGATCGTGGGTACCACGGTGACGGTTGACGGCATCATGAAGGGCGAGCGCGTCAAGGTCGAGATTCCCGCTGGCTGCCAGTACGGCCAGCAGATCAGGGTTGAGCGCCGCGGCATGCCGCGCCAGGGTATGATCTCGCGCGGCAGCCTCATCGCCGTGGTGCAGGTTGTTGTCCCCACCGACCTTGACAAGCGCCAGCTGCTTGACATCGCGGGCATTGTCGCGGAGCGCACGCTCGGCGAGGAGGGCGATGGCTCCGGTCGCGACGCGCGCGACGAGGAGGAGGGCGACTCTCCCGCTAAGGACGAGGAGGCCGAGCACCTCGCCGGCGAGCGCTGGACCGCGCCCAAGAACCCCTTCAAGGACGCAAAGCGCAAGCCGCGCTCTCGCGGCAAGGGCGGCCGCAGGTGAGCGCCGACTCCCCAAACTCCGTGCCACCACGCGGGCGTACCGGCGCTGCCGGTGGGCATAACGGCCACGCCGGCCTTCCCTCCGTCGCCTATGTGAACCTCGGCTGCCGTGTCAACCGTGTTGAGACGGACCTCATCGCCGACGAGCTCACGCGTGCCGGACTTGCGGTCTCGCCCGAGGAAGAGGCCCAGGCGGTGGTCATTAACACCTGCGCCGTGACGGCGGAAGCCGAGGCAAAGGCCAGGAAGGCCGTGCGCCATGCGGCGTCATTGCCCCAGGCCCCGCTTGTGGTGGCTACCGGTTGCGTCGCAAACCTCTTTGCCGATGAGCTCTCCGCCCTCGCGCCCAACGTGATGGTTGAGCGGGACAAGTCGCGAGTTCCTGCCGCTGTGCTGGAGGGCCTGGGGGCAGGAGCTCTAGCCGTGGGGGATGATGGCGAGCTTCTCGGCGGCGACCCGGCTTCGCCGGCCTCAACCCCCACGCCTACCGGCCGCACGCGCCCTGGCATCAAGATTCAGGACGGCTGCGACAACCGCTGCACCTACTGCATCGTATGGAAGGCGAGAGGTGCTTCTCGTTCCGTTGACGCTGCCCGCGTGCGCGAGCTCGTGCTCCGCTCGCTCGAGCGCAATGCCAGCGAGGTCGTGCTTACGGGAATCAACCTGGGCGTCTATCGCTCCCAGCTGCCGGACGGCCGTAAGGTGGGGCTTCCTGGGCTTCTCGCCTGGCTCCTCGAGACAACGCCCGTTGGGCGCATCAGGCTCTCCTCCATCGAGCCGCCCGACGTTACGGACGAGCTCCTCTCGACTATGGCTGCCTCCAACGGTCGCATTGCGCCATTCCTGCATATCTGCCTGCAGTCTGGCTGCGACGCCACGCTCCGACGTATGGCGCGGACCTACGACACGGCGTTCTTCCGCGCCGCCGTCGAGCGCGCCCACGAACTCCTGCCACAGGCGTCGCTGGGGACAGACCTCATCGTGGGCTTCCCGGGCGAGACGGACGAGGAGTTCGAGCAGTCGCTCTCGTTCTGCCGCGAGATGGGCTTCTCGCGCATGCACGTCTTCAGGTACTCCAGGCGCCCGGGCACGCCGGCGGCAACCGCGGATGACCAGGCGGACCCTCATGACATGGCCGAAAGAAGCGCCCGTGCCCGAGAGCTGGCCCGCGAGCTGCGTGCACGCGAGGCATCTCGCCTGGTTGGCATGGACGACCTCGTCTGCGTGCAGGCACCCTTCCGCGGCGTCTCCGGAGGCCTCTTTGACGTCACGCTGGACGCCGAGGCTCCCATCGACGCCGTGGTTCCGGTGCGCGTGACGGGCGTCTCCCCAGACGGAACCACGCTTCTTGGCCATGTGTGCCTGCATGGGGAGCACGCCCTGTGACGTGTTCTGCGCCATCCGTTTGGCTATGATTGGTTTCTGCGGCTGTGCGCCTGTGCGGCGCGCACCGCATCTAACTACCTGCACGTTCGTCTGCGACTAGCCCGGAGGAGCATGGAACCCACTCGCGTCCGCCTCACGATTCCCGACACCGTTGACCCTACGGCCCTCATGGGCCCGGCTGACACTCACCTTCGCCGTATCGAGGGAGCATTTGACGAGGCCATGGTCGTGGTGCGCGGCAACCAGGTCCTCATCGTTGGGCCGGCCGAGGAGGTCGAGCAGGTCACCTCGGTCTTCTCTCAGCTCATCAAGGTTGTCGAGGGGGGAGAGATCCCAACCTCCGACGAGGTCGACATCCTCTTGGGCCAGGTGACGCATGGGGTGCGCCATGACCGCGGGCATGCGGGCGACGTCATCCTCAGCCACCACGGGCGTCCCGTGCGGCCAAAGACCGCAGGCCAGCGCCGCTACGTGGAGGCAATCCGCTCGAACTCCATAACCTTTGGCGTGGGACCGGCCGGGACGGGCAAGACGTATCTGGCCATGGCCATGGCAGTCGCGGCCTTCAAGCGCCACGAGGTGAGCCGCATCGTGCTCACGAGGCCGGTCGTCGAGGCGGGGGAGTCCCTGGGCTTTCTCCCCGGCACGCTCGAGGAGAAGCTCGACCCCTACGTGAGACCGCTGTACGACGCCCTTCTCGACATGGCAGACGCCGAGAAGGTCGCCGCCTACATGGAGCAGGGCACCATCGAGATCGCGCCGCTCGCCTTCATGCGCGGGCGCACGTTCAGCGACGCCTTCGTGATTCTCGACGAGGCGCAGAACACCACGCCCCAGCAGATGAAGATGTTCCTCACCCGCATGGGCTTCTCGTCAAAGTTTGTGGTCACGGGTGATGCCTCCCAGCGTGACCTGGTGGGTCCTGGCGGCCTGGACCAGGCGCGCGAGGTGCTCGCGGGGATCGACGACATCGAGTTCGTGGACCTTGACCGCAACGACATTGTGAGAAACGCGCTGGTCGCGCGTATAGTCGACGCCTATGATCATGCCATGGAAGAGCATGGGGCCAAGGCGCCTGGAAAGGGGACTGGCCATGGCAAACGAGTATGACATCACAGCAGAGGAGGGCATGGGCGCCCCCATCAGCGAGGATGAGATTCGCGCTGACCTCGACCGCGTGCTTGCCGAGGAGGGCGTGCGCCGCGACTGCCTGGTCTCCATCTCCATCGTGGGAGACGAGCGCATCCGCGAGCTCAACGCCGAGTGGCGTGGACGTGACGTGGCAACCGACGTCATCTCGCTCGAGTGCGAGCGTCCAGACGACCCGGACCTTGCCCCCGGCGAGCCCTGCGAGCTTGGTGACATCGTCCTCGCGCCAGACTTCATTGCCCGGCAGGCTACCCGCTTTGGGACCACGGCGGCAGACGAGTTCCGCCTGCTTCTCGTTCACGGGACCCTGCACCTCCTTGGCTACGACCACCTTGAAGACGATGAGGCTGAGGTCATGGAGGCACGCGAGGATGCCCTGCTCGCCCTGCTCCCGCATGACGGAGCCGCGCGGCCCGTCACGCTCACCAGGCACCGCGAGGGGGTAGACGAGTGATTCCCGGGTCGAACAGCGACCACCCGTCGTTTCGCAAGAGCTTCCTGTTCGCCATCCAAGGCTTCAGGACGGCGGTGCGCACCGAGCGAAACATCAAGGTGATGATCGGCGGCGGCATTGGTGCCATCGTGGCTGGCTTTGTGGTTGGCCTCGATCCCCTGAGCTGGGCGATTGTGCTCTTGTGCTGTGGCGTGGTGATCTCGGCCGAGCTTCTCAATACCGCCGTCGAGACCGTGGTCGACCTCGTGTCACCCGAGTTCCACCCGCTTGCGGGCCGGGCAAAGGACATTGCGGCAGCAGCAGTGTGGGTGCTCTCGGTACTCGTCGCTGTGGTGGGCATCATCGTCTTTGCAAACGCAATCTTTTTCTAGCGAGACAAAGGGACAGTCCCTTTGTCTCATTGAGGAGTGGCACGTGGAGAGCAACAACGTTAGCAGCACGCCCTTCAGGAGTGGCTTTGTGGCACTTGTCGGCAGGCCCAACGTGGGCAAGTCGACGCTGGTCAACGCCTGCATGGGCGAGAAGGTTGCCATTACAAGCCCCGTGGCACAGACCACGCGCAAGCGCCTTCGCGCCGTGGTGAACACGCCCAACTCTCAACTCGTTATCATCGACACGCCGGGTCTCCACAAGCCCAAGGACAGCCTCGGCAAGGAGCTTAACCAGGCTGCGCTGGCAGAGCTTGCAGATGCTGACGTGGTTGCCTTTCTCGTCGACGCGACCAAGCCCGTTGGCACGGGCGATTCCTGGGTGGCGCGCCACGTTGACGGCTCTGAAGCAGACTTCAAGCTCCTGGTGATAACCAAGGCGGACAAGGCGACGCCCGAGCAGGTCTCCTCCCAGCTTGCTGCCGCGCGCGAGCTTGCACACTTCGACGACGAGCTGGTCATCTCGGCGCGCGAGGACTTCAACGTCGACGCATTCGTGAAGCTTGTCTCGGCTCACCTGCCCGAAGGCCCCAAGTGGTTCCCCGACGACATGGACACGGATGCCACGCCCGAGGACCTTGTTGCAGAGTTTGTGCGCGAGAAGCTCTTCCTCAACCTGCGCCAGGAGGTGCCGCACTCGATTGGCGTCATCTGCGATGACATCGAGTACGCCAAGGACGGCCACGCCTCCGTGACGGCGACGGTGCTTGTCGAGCGCGAGGGACAGAAGGGCATCGTGGTTGGCAAGGGCGGCTCCATGATCAAGACGGTGGGCATAGAGGCGCGCCGCGACATCGAGCGCCTGCTTGGCTGCAAGGTCTACCTGGACCTTTCCGTACGCGTCCAGCCCCAGTGGCGCCGGGACGCCAACGAGATCCGCCGCCTTGGCTACAGTGCCGAGGACTAGGGGAGCAGGCACCCATGGCCGGCCGCCGCACACACCGCACGCGCGGCATTGTTCTCGATCACGTCAAGCTGGGCGAACAGGACCTCATCGTGACCCTGCTCACGGCCAGTGGCGCCCAGGCGCGGGCCGTCGCGAAGGGTGCCCGAAAGCCTGGGGGTCGTCTGGCGGCGCGCGTGGAGCTCTTTTCCGAGACGGACTTCCTTCTGGCCTCGGGCAGGAATCTCGATATCGTCTCCGAGGCCACCCTTGTCGACCCGCACGAGCGGCTGCGCGGGGACCTCGAGCGCGTGAGCGCCGCCTCGGCGTCCTGCGAGGTGGCACGTCTCACGTCTTTCGAGGACGCCGAGGATCCCTTTGTCTACCCGCTGCTTTCGCGTGTGCTCAAGGCCTTCGAGGAGGCTACCGACCAACCCCACCTCGACCTGGCGGTTGCCGCATACGTCTTCAAGGTGCTTGGGCACGAGGGGTGGCGCCCGGAACTCGGCCACTGCATCGCGTGTGGGGACCCTTCTCCGCTGTGGTTTTCCTCAGCTGCCGGAGGCGCGCTTTGTGAAAGCTGCGCGCGTGAGGTCCCTGGCGCAGAGCCTGTTTCGCCGTCCCAGCTTGCCTGGGTGCGCGCGCTTATCGGGTCTACGTTCGACCAGCTCCTTGCCGCGGACGTCACCTCCGAGTGCGCGCTCTGGCTTGTGGGGTGCGCCCACGGGTGGGCGGCAACGCACCTTGACGCGCGCCTGAGGGCGTTCGAGTTCATGCTCGCGCTGTGACGGCAGTGCCGGTACTCGTACAATCTATGGTGACTGCCACCGTCAGGAAGGTTCCAAATGCCGCTCGTGTCAATCGTGGTCCCCGCGTATAACGTTGAAAAGTACATTGAGGCATGTTTGAGAAGCCTTTTGTCCCAAACGCTTCGCGACATCGAAGTAATTTGCGTGGATGATGCCTCGACGGATGGCACCGCAAGAATTGTTCAAGAGCTAGCAAAAAGCGACTCTCGTCTCCATTACGTTCGTAATGAGCGCAACCTCAACCTGTTTGCTACGCGACATGTCGGGGCTGCAAGAACGACAGGAACCTTTGTGACGTTTCTCGATGCGGACGATGAGCTTGTGCCAGAGGCTTGCGAGAAGCTCGTTGACCAGATGACCCGTGCCGAGGTGGATGTTCTCCACTTTGGCGTGCGTGTAGTTGCTGAGCCCTGGTGTGATAAGAAGACTGTCGCTGGCATTGAGAAGACGATGAACCCGGTCGAGCGCAGGCTCGAGGGGAGGGACATACTCACGGCATGCTTTCTCGACTGGGCGTATGACTACAACCTCAACCACAAGCTTTACAAGGGCGAACTGATTAGGAGGGTTCTCGACGGCTTGGGGCTTACTCCGGGGATTTCGGCAGCCGAGGATGTTGTCGAATACTTTGCGGTTGCCCTCGAGGCCCAGACGTACCGCGCAATCTCACCTTCGGAGTACTATGTGTATCACGTGGGGCGCGGGCAGACGGGCACGGAGGGCGTTTCGCCTGCGGGCTTTGCCCGGTCAAGCACGCTTAAGCGCAGGTGCTGCGATGTCCTTTCCGCCTATCTGAACAAGACTGGCGCAATGGGCGATGCGGTCGTCTCGCATTGCCTGTCATCTGTGTTTCGCCATGAGCTCGAGCACACCATGAACGTGTGGCAGGATGAGGTTCCTCTTGAGGCGCGGCACGAGACATTGGGGACGGCTCTGGGCCTTTGGGATGAGCGTGACGTTGCCCGGGAGCTCTATCGCTTTCTTCGCGACGATGCATATGCCGTTGCGCATGGGGAGATGGACGGTGAGAGCCGTGCGCGCCTGCGCGAGCGCCTCGAAGTCAACAAAGCCTGTCTCGAGGCGTGCCTGCCCCAGTCGCAGCTCTGGAAAGACTCGGGGGAGCTTGATGCGATGCGCCGGAGCGCTCGTACCCATTACGGCGAGTTCCTTGACACTCTTCTGCATGGTGGTTGCGGCATCGAAGACTCTGCAGACCAGATCATGGCAGCAGGTAGCCGAGAGGAGCGCTGCACGCGTCTAGATACGGCCCTTTCCAACGGTCGGCCGGATCAGGTCTTCTCGGCAATCTTTAGCCGCATCTTCGAAGACGGACGGTTTGAGGCAATCTCTACGCTCCAAGGTGCGCACTCTCTTGCCGTGTCGCGCACATCCGTCCACACCATTGGGCTTTACTACTTCCAACTTGCTGGCGGTGGGGCAGAGGCAGTGACCATCTCGCTTGCCAAGATGTTCATCTCCCAGGGCTACCGAGTGGTGCTTCTCTGCGATGTCCTTCCTCCCGAAGGCACAATTCCGGCAGGTTCCGCCCTTGTCATGCTCCCTGACTTTAGAACCTCAGGGCCAGCAAACTACCTGCGTCGCGCCCACGTGCTTGAGGAGGCGCTTGTCCGTCATGGAGTTGACGTCCTTATCTACTCGCAGTGGTTGAGCCATTGTCTTGAGTGGGACCAGTTTGTGACCAAGGCGCTCGGCGTTGCGTTTGTCGTCCACACGCACGGCTCGTTTACCAACCTTGTGGACCAGTCCTCCGAGGACGAATTTGCCCTCCCGGTGAACTACCGGCTCTCCGATGCGGTTGTGTGCCTCGACCAGATTGACGCCGCTTTCTGGGGGCAGTTCAACCCTAGGGTATTCACTACCGTTAACCAGTGCTCCATCACCACCAAGGACACGCCGCAGGCCCCACTTTCGTCCCATACCGTCATCTGGGTTGGCCGCCTGAGCTCCAGCGAGAAGCGCCCCGAGGACGCCATACGCATCATTGCCAAGGTGAGAAGTGCTGTCCCAGATGCGCGTCTGCTGCTTGTTGGACCCGGCGAGGACGATGAGGTTAGCGCCCTCCGGGCGCTAGCGGAGAGCGAGGGGGTTAGCGAAGCCGTCGAGTTTCTCGGACCTCGCAAGGATGTGCCAAAACTTATGCAGTGCTCCGCCGTCCACCTCATGACATCACCAAGCGAGGGGTTCCCGTTGGTGGTGGCGGAGTCAAAGACCTGCGGCGTTCCCTGCGTTATGTACAAGCTGCATATCCGCTTCTCTCGTGAGGAGCGTGGTCTTGTTAACGTGCCGCAGGGGAACGTTGACGCAGCTGCCGAGAAGATCGCGCAGCTGCTGCAAGACAGTGCCATGCGCAAAGAAATGGGAGACGAGGCACGGAGAAGCGCCAAGGACTTCGAGGAATTTGACATCGAGAAACTCTGGGAGAAGATTCTCGAGGCGTCAGTGTCTGAACGTCCTGCGATGGCTTGCCCTGATGGACTTCAGCAAGAAATGCAAGAAGTCCTCTGCAGGGCAGCGTATGCCAAGGTGCTCGCCCGCAACAGGGAACTTCATGAGAGCGGCGAGAAGGTTGCCATGCTTGAGCAGAGAACTTCTCAGCTTGAGAGCGAGCTTTCTTCTCTTCGTTCCTCTAGGACATTTCGGGCCGGAGAGGCGCTTGCCGTCCCCATTCGCGTTTTCAGGAGGTTTGTGGGAGAGAGCGACAGGTAGGAGTGCTTATACTTTCGTTCAGGTCTATGTGTGACCATCTATGACCCCGGAGGAAGCACCGATGAGATCTGTGACGAGATGTAAGAGTGCCCTGCTTGTCCTAGCAGTCAGCTTTGCCTGTGCACTTGGAGTTCCCTCCATGGCGCTTGCTGCCGATTCCGTAGACTCTTCGGGAAAAGAGGCCTCGGTATCCGAGACTTCTGATTCGATAAAACCCACATGGGAGTTCTCCGGTGTCAAGCTCTCCGCCACGCGCGTGACCTCCGGCGAGGCCGTGACCGTGGAGCCCCTGGTCTCCGGCGACCTTGCCGACGCCGAGTACAGCTACGTGTGGTCCTACGAGGGCGGCTGGGACCTCTGGGGCTCCACCGTGAGGGACGACGGGAAGGGCACGGGCGACGCCAAGGGGACGCTGACGCTGACGCGCGCGGGCACCTACACGGTCTACGTCGACGTGACGGACCGCGCGGGCGAGAAGAGGACCATGTCGACGCAGCTCGTCGTCGCGTCCCCCGAATGGGAGTTCTCGGGCGTCCGGCTCTCCGCCACGCGCGTGACCTCCGGGCAGTCCGTTACCGTGGAGCCCCTCACCTCCGGCGACCTGGACGGCGCGACGTACAACTACGTGTGGCAGCGGGACGGCTCCTGGGCAGAGGGCGAGTGGGGCTCCACGGTCCTCTCCGAGGGCGCCGGAACGCCCGACGCATCGGCGACCCTCTCCCCCGAGGTCTCCCGCGCGGGCACCTACACCCTCTACGTGGACGTGACCGACCGCTCCGGGCAGAAGCGCACGATGTCCACGACGCTCGAGGTGGCCTCCCCGTCGTGGACCTTCTCCGGCGTCAAGCTCTCCGCCTCCCGCGTGACCTCCGGCCAGTCCGTGACCGTGACGCCCGTCACGTCCGGCGACCTCGACGGCGCCACCTACAACTACGTCTGGCAGCGGGACGGCTCCTGGGCCGAGGGCGAGTGGGGCTCCACGGTGCTCTCGAGCGGCTCCGGCACCGCCAGCGCGTCCGCGACCTTCTCCTCCGAGGTCTCCCGCGCGGGCTCCTACACCGTGTACGTCGACGTGACCGACCGATCTGGCGTTAAGCGCACTATGTCGGCGCAGCTGGAGGTGGCCTCCCCGTCGTGGACGTTCTCCGGCGTCAGGGTCTCCCCGTCCCGCGTCCGCGTCGACGAGCCCGTGACCGTGACGCCCGTGACCTCCGGTGACCTTGCCGGCGCCACCTACAACTACGTCTGGTCCTACGGGGGCGGATGGGACCTCTGGGGGTCGACCGTCAGGGACACCGGCAAGGGCACGAGCGAGGCCTCCTCCGAGCTCTCCCTCTACCGCCCCGGCCGCTACGTGCTCTACGTGGACGTCACCGACCGCTCCGGGCGGACGCGCACCATGTCCGCGGTGGTCGAGGCGTACGACGACTCCTGGTCTCTCGACGGCGTCTCCGCCTCCGCCTCCTCCGTCACCGCCGGCGACGAGGTCACCTACGCCCCCATGGTCTCCGGCGACGCCTCCGGCCTCAGGTACAACTACGTCTGGCAGTGGCAGGGCTCCTGGGCCGAGGGCGACTGGGGCTCCACCGAGCTCCACACCGGCTCCGACACCGCCGAGGCCTCCCACACCGGGGCCCTCGGCTCGCCCGGGCGCTACACCCTCTACGTGGACGCCGTCTCCGCGCGCGGCGAGAGGCGCACCGCCTCCACGCAGGTCGTGGCATGGGGCGCGACGGGGGTCTCCGTCTCCGGCTCCGCCGCCTCCGGCTGGACGGCGAAGGCCGACCTCTTCGAGGGCCACGAGGTCCCTGGCACCAAGTACCGCTTCCGCTGGGAGGCCGCGGACGGCTCCGCCTCGGGCACGCTCAGCGACTGGTCGGGC
>CADFJN010000017.1 GCA_902834555.1 Atopobiaceae bacterium | reverse complement strand
GGGGGCCGCCTAGCGGTTATGATTTGTCGCGTCCAAGTTTTGGGGCGCAGTTCATTGCGCCAGAGGGCCCCATGATGCAGTGCTTCCCTATCGGGCTGCCTGCCTAGCGGTGCACGTACTCGCCCGCCTGGTACCTCGGCGGCACCACGGGCACCTCGATCCAGGACTCCCACTCGCCACCGGTGTGGATGTTGTGGGTGCCGTGGTTGTCGGTGTCCCACGAGAGCGGCTCAAACCACCCGTCGCGGATGTAGCGGCCCGAGATCTGCACGCGGAAGCGCTCGCCCTTGTGGTACACGCGGGCCGTGGGCACAATCGCGATGTCAACCGCGCGCACCTCGCCCTCGGCGAGCTTGTTGGTGTCGGTCATCGTGTAGACCGGGGTGTGCGCCTTGGTGAGGGCGGTGTCAACCGTCGCGCGAGACACGCGGCACTTGCCCCACGCACCCGGGTGCGGCTCGTCGAGCGTGAGCCAGGGCACCCAGTTGCCCTCGGCGTCGGCCTTCTGGATGTTCACGAAGAGGTCCATGTCATCGAAGCTGTCGCAGGAGACAAAGAGGTGCAGGTTCATGTAGCCCGTGATCTCGACGTCCTCGGGGAGCGTGAGGTCAAAGTCGACCTCTTCGTCCGCCGGGTCGTAGCTGGCCTTCGCCTGCGTAGCCACCGGCTCGGTCGAGAGCGAGAAGCACGAGCTCTTGTGGTCGAGCGGCGCGCAGTCCTTGGGCGCGGAGGCATCAAGGTAGAGCTTCTTGTACTGGGTGCGCTTGATGGGCCAGGCCTTCTCGGGGCGCTGCTCCTGGTAGTCCACGTCGTAGCCGTCCATGATGTCCAGGCGAACGCGCGGCGTCATCTCCCAGCCGTTGTGGATGCCTTTGAGGTAGCGGTCGTAGTAGCGAAGCAGGTCCTCGAGGTTCTCGGGGTTGTAGGTGTCAGGCCACTCGAAGTCCCTGTGGGCGCGCATCCACTTGAGGTGGCTGCGGCAGCGCCTCCAGGCGTTGAACGAGCCCGGCAGGTGGAAGTGCGACCAGCCGGCGGTCTGGTAGACGGGAATCTTGACCTTGCGCACGTCAGCTCGCTTGTCGTTCCAGTAGGCGTTCATGTCAGGGTACATCTTGGCCATGGCGACCTGGTCGTCCACGCCGTTGGGGCCCGTCACCTGTGCGGCAATGAACTTGTTGAACGAGAGGGCAGGCACGCCACCCTCGAAGAAGCTCTCGCGGTAGAGGTCGGTCGTGCACTCCCAGGGAGCGATGCAGGCCAGGTGGGGCGGGCAGGTGGCCGCGATGCCCCACTGGTGCATGGCCACGCCGGAGTTGCCCGACATGCCGACCTTACCGTTGGACCAAGGCTGGGCGGCAACCCACTCCACGAAGTCATAACCGTCCTCGCGGTCCTGGTGCGTGAACATGTGAACCGAGCCCTCAGAGTGGCCGGCGCCGCGCACGTCCACGTTGGCCACGGCATAGCCCTTGTAGCACCAGAAGAGCGGGTCGGGTGACTCGAACTTGGCGCACTTGGAGACCGTCGCGGGGGGCACGCCCATGATCTGCCACTCGCTCATGCCGTCGCCAGGGCGCTTGCCAAACCACGACCAGGAGACGATCGTGGGATAGGTCCCCTCTGCCTCGGGCTTGTAGATGTCGCAATAGATCTTGGTGCCGTCTCGCATGACCACTTCCTGGTCCTGCATGCACACCAAGCCGTCAGCCGCCTGGTAGGTGTGTGGGTTGAACGGCGGGCAGAAGCCCTGGCCCATGCGGGCCATGGGGTCGTCGCTCGCGGAGAGGTCAACCTCTGCCTGGTTGTCGTTGGGCTGACGCGCCACGCGGTAGGCCGCCATGACCTCGTCCTCGCCAAAGGCCTCGCGGTGCAGGAAGATGTAGCCCTCGGTGTCGGGGTCCCAGTAGATGGGGCACTCGTCCTCGTTGAAGCTTGCGCACTCGCCCGTCATCTTGATGAGGTCGTGCAGCTTCTTGTCGGTGACGGGAACCCAGTCCTCGGGAATCCTAGGCTCTAGAAACATCGCGCGCCCCCTACTGGTCGAGAAGGTCGCAGACGAAGTCCGTGGCCTCGCCAAACGTGGCGCAGCGGCGGAACTTCATGTAGGGGACCTCGATGTCCAGCTCATCCTCGAGGTAGGTCGTGATCTGCGAGACCTGCACCGACTTGATGCCAAGGTCCGCAAACTTGGTGTCCTCCGTAAACTCGGAGGGGTCTTTCCCAAAGAGCTGGCTGGCGCGGGTGGTGAGCGCGTCCCAAACTTCCTGACGATCCTGGTCCATGTCTGCCCCTTTCGCGGCGTCGATAAAGCTTCTTACACGTATGAGTTTGGGGCCGGACGCATGGCCGGGCAATGTAAGGGGATTCAAATTGGGGCCATGGGGCCACCGGCGCATTGTGCATCAGTGCAAAGGAACGCCGAGAGGGACCGACGCGATTAGTGCTTGTGCGCGCTCTGCTCGCCCTCGAGAAGCGAGATGGCCTCGCGCATGCCAAGGCGGTGGACGAGAGGTGCTGGCTCTTCTCGGGTGGCGCAGGTCACCGCGTAGCCGTCTACCAGCGTGTGCGCGGTCTGCCAGCCCTGAGGGAGCTGCCCTCCTCGCACGTCGAAGGCAAAGCCGCGGCCATCTGCCTTGAGCACGGCCTCCACGCGTGTCCATGCAAGCGCGAATGCCATAGCTGGGTCTGGCGAGGCCTCCGTCTTCGCCAGCTCCTCGGCCGAGAGCACCCTCCGTAGGGCGTCTCGCTGGAGCCTGCCGTACTGGGCTGGCACCTCCTCCACGTCCACGCCCACCACGCCGGAGGCAATAGCAAGAACGGCCATCCCATCATCGTGCGAAAGCCCAATGTGCGGGAAACCCGTGGCCAGCTCCGGCTTGCCCTCAGGCCCCAGCGCAAGCGCGTCATCCGAGCGAACGCCCAGCACGGCCGCCAGGAGAAGCCCCGCTGCGAACTCGCCCAACCGCGTTGGCTCCGGAGCATTTGTCTTTGCCTTCCCCTGGTAGCGCGGACAAACGAGGCCCAAGTGAGAGGTCCAGTCTGCTGGAGGGTCCGTAAGAGGCATGATGTGAAGGTCAACGCGCATATGCATGCTCCGGGAAGAGGGTACCTACGAGTGGCGGGCCCGGCTTGTGTGCCGAGCCCGCCATGACACGTACCAGCCTACGTCGACGCAAAGCTTCTCGTCTAGATGGCGACGATGTTCACCAGGCGTCCGGGCACCACGACGACCTTCTTCACGGTCTTGCCGGCGATCTGCTCGGCCACCGCCTCGCGTGCCGCGGCCTCGAGCTCCTCCTTGGAGGCGTCGGCAGCCACCTGGATGCGGGCACGGACCTTGCCCTTGATCTGGACCGCGATCTCGACCATGTCGCTCTTGGCCTGCTCGGCGTCAAACTCTGGCCAGGGCTCGTTGTAGACGGAGCCGGTAAGGCCCAGCGCCTCGTGGAAGAGCTCTTCGGCCCAGTGCGGGCAGATGGGGGCCAGCATGGTCACGATGTCGTGGGCCACGCGCCAGGCGAGGGCGGCGTCGCGCTTGTCCTCGGGGACGTCGTTCACGTACTTGGACGCCGCGTTCACAAGCTCCATCGAGGCGGAGATGGCCGTGTTGAACTGGCCACGGTCAAAGTCGTTCGTGCACTTGATGCCCAGCTCGTGGAGGGCGCGGTTGAGCTCTGCGTCAGCTCCGGAGAGCTTTGCGGGGTCGACCTCTCCCCTCTTGGCGCCGTGCGAGAGCAGCCACACCACGCGCCAGGCGCGCTTGATGAAGCGGTTGGCGCCCGCGACAGCCTCGGGGTCCCAGTCGAAGTCCTTCTCGGGCGGAGCCACGAAGAGGATGGCCAGGCGCATGGTGTCCGCACCGTAGGGGTCGATCACGCTGGAGGGCGGGACCACGTTGCCCTTGGACTTGGACATGGTGTCGCCATTCTCGTCCTTGACCATACCCTGGCAGAGCAGGTTGGTGAAGGGCTCGTCCACGTCAACCATGCCCATGTCGCGCAGGACCTTGGTCCAGAAGCGCGAGTAGAGCAGGTGGAGAATTGCGTGCTCGATGCCGCCGATGTAGTTGTCGACAGGCATCCAGCGGTCCACGGCCTCCTTGGAGAAGGGGGCCTTGTCGTTGTGGGGGTCGGTGTAGCGCAGGTAGTACCAGCTGGAGCACGTGAAGGTGTCCATGGTGTCGGTGATGCGCTTGGCCGGCTTGCCGCACTTGGGGCAGGTGGTCTCGTAGAACTCGGGGCACTCGGCGAGCGTCTCGCCGGCGCCTAGGTCGAGGTTGTCGGGCAGGCGCACCGGCAGCTGGTCCTCGGGCACGGGCACGTCACCACAGCAGTCGCAGTGGACCATGGGGATGGGGTTGCCCCAGTAGCGCTGGCGGCTGATGAGCCAGTCGCGCAGGCGGAACTGCACCTTGGTGCGGCCACAGCCGTGCTCCTCGAGCCAGGCGACGATGGCGTCGACGGCCTCGGAGTGCTTGCCGCCCTTCATGCCCGTGAACTGGCCGGACTGCACGAGGTAGCCCTCGGCGGCCATGGCCTGGTCCCAGTCGACGTTGGTCACGCGCAGCTCGCGCTCGTCCTTGAGCTCGTCGTAGAGGGGATCTTCCTTCTGGCAGATGATCGGCGGGATGGGCAGGCCGTACTTGCGAGCGAAGTCGAAGTCGCGCTGGTCACCGCAGGGGACGCCCATCACGGCGCCGGTGCCGTAGTCGAGAAGGACGTAGTCGGCAACCCACAGCGGGGCGGGCTTGCCCGTCACGGGGTTGATCACGTAGCGGCCGGTGAAGACGCCGTGCTTCTCGCGCGCGGAGCCCTGGCGGTCCACAGAGGAGACCTTCTCGGTTGCCTCCTTGAGTCGCAGATAGTCGGCCTCGTACTGGGTGCCCTTGACGAGCTCGGCGGCAAGGTCGCTCTCGGGCGGGAGCACCATGAACGAGACGCCAAAGATGGTGTCGGCGCGCGTGGTGAAGACGGAGATCGTGCGGTCGGTGGGCGTCACGCCGTCCTCGGCGGCCAGCTTGAAGTCGATCTCGGCGCCCTCGGAGCGACCGATCCAGTTGCGCTGCTGAGCCTTGACGTTCTCCGGCCAGCCGGTGAGCTTGTCGAGGTCATCGAGGAGCTCCTGGGCGTAGTCGGTGATCTTGAGGTACCACTGGGAGAGCTCGCGCTTCTCGGGGATGGAGCCGCAGCGCCAGCAGCGGCCCTCGACGACCTGCTCGTTGGCGAGGACCGTCTTGCAGGTGGGGCACCAGTTCACGGGGCTGGTAGCGCGATACGCCAGGCCGCGCTTCCACATCTCGATGAACATCCACTGGCCCCACTTGTAGTACTCGGGGTCACAGGTGTTGAACATGCGGTCGTAGTCGTACGAGAAGCCCATGCGCTTCATGGTCTTGACGGCCTGCGCGATGTTCTGGTAGGTCCACTTGGCAGCCTGCGTGTGGTGCTTGATGGCCGCGTTCTCGGCAGGGAGGCCAAAGGCGTCGAAGCCCATGGGGTGCAGCACGTCATAGCCGCGCATACGGGCCTGGCGGGCCATAGCGTCACCGATGGTGTAGTTGCGCGCGTGGCCCATGTGGAGGTCACCCGAGGGATACGGGAACATCTCGAGTACGTACTTCTTGGGCTTGGAGGGGTCCTCGTCGGTCTTGTAGAGCTCCTCGTCTTCCCAGGTCTTCTGCCACTTGGTCTCTATGGCCTGCGCGTCGTAGGCAGGCACCTCGAAGTCATTCTGCTGAGTGCTGTCGCACATGTGAAGCCCCTTCTCGCTCCTTTGCATAGCCTGTCGATTCTAGCAGGTATCCCCGTGTATGGCAGGGATGCGGAACCTGCTGGACACACAGCGGGAGCGGGCGAGGCGGGCCGCAGCTGTGGTGCACCGGCGGAGTGGCGGTACCGAGGCGACGCCCCTCTCGGCGCCGGCACCATGGCCTTCTCGGCACCCGCCCTCTGCCCCTTCTAGACCCACCTTCCGCGGAGAATAGCTCTTTTTCTTAAACCGACGCCGCGTTTCCGCAGGTCACCGATACCAAGTTTAAGAAAAGGAGCTAACCTCCACGGCCGGGCGTCATACCAGGTGCTATGCCAGCGGTCATCCCGGGCGCCAATCGATTCTCGCCCGCAGTTATTGCACGTTATTTCTCGCCCGAGGCGCATTTTCCCTGTTGGTTGATAAATTCTCAGGAATTTCGCGCAATAAATACGCCGAGAAGGACTGACATCCCTGAGATGAGCCCGCACGGAAAGTCGGGACCTCCATCCGTCTGCTCACCCGCCCACCCGGGCGTTCGTTATCGGTTTCCGAGAAGCGGGCACAGCGTTTCCGCAGGTTGCAGTGGTCGCAATTCTCGGATACCGATAAGAAACGCGAGGCTGAGCGGGGACAGCAGCGGCCCGGGCCGGGAACGGCGGCAACCCGGGGACGCAGGCGAGGGCACAGACGTCGGCGCCCCCGGGTCGCAAGAAAATCACTCCTCCTTTAGAAGAAGCAACAGCATCCGATGACCGCACGAAAGTGCATCTCGATTGCTGTTCAACTGTTGAACAGGTTTGGTTAATCAAGAGGAGGTGAGCACATGGGGGCTACAAAACGCCGTGGCTGGAAGATTGCCGAGGTCGAGCGGCTCGTGGGGCTATCGCGTCGCGACATACAGCGTGCCTGCTACCAAGGCCGCGGCGGCATGGGAGTCCTCAAGCCAAGCGATGGCAGCTGGGGTCGCCGCACCTACGACGAGCGCGACCTGGCAGTGCTCTTCCTTCTCGCACAGAAGCGCCGGGAAGGCCTCACGCTCTCGCAGGCAGCCGAGCAGCTTCGGGATGACACGGCTGGCCACACGTTGTCGCAACTCCTTGATGTCGAGGCAGAGAGGCTCTCCGAGCAGCTGGAAGTCATTGAAGACCGCCTCGTTCGCGCGGAGGCGCTTGCCGCCGCAATTGGCGCAGAGCCGACAAGGACGCAGCAACTCTCGCTGATACACGACCACGCGCAAGAACTAGGCCGGGCCTCGCTGGGTCCCGGACATGCTCCTCCGTCGGAAGACGACGCACCAGGCGAGGAGTTGCTTCAAGAGCTTATGGGAGCACCCAGTGATGTCCACGTGGACAACAACGAAGGAGGCACAGATGGAGAAGCCGGAAAAACGCATCAAGGCGATCCTGCGTGAGTGGAAGGTATGGCTTGTCGTTCTCATTGTGGGAGTCGTTCTTGGCGCGTTCCTCTATGCGCGCATCTATCCCCTGGTGGCCCCCCAGCCCGAGCAGACCCAGCCCACCGTCCAGACCCTCTCCCCCAGCGTGGTCTTCTCGCGCGTGCAAGAGGAGGGCGAGCTGGTAAGCGCGTCGCAGGACTATGCCATAGTCGACAAGGTGACAGACTCCAACCGCGACTTCCTTGACCTCTTTGACGTTCCGTTCACCCAGAAGAGCTTCTGGTATCGCTATACGGGCACCATCAAGGCAGGCGTAGACCTCTCCACTGCGGAGTTCGAGCAGGACGAGGCGGACCAATCGCTGCTCCACGTGACGCTTGACCAGCCCTACATCATCTCGAACACGCCCGACATGGACAAGAGCGGCGTGCTCGAGGAGAACAACAACATCTTCAACCCCATCACGGTGGAGGACTCCGACGCCTTTCGCAGACAGTGCGTCGAGAGAAGCGAGGAGGAGGCCGTTGCCGGCGGGCTTCTCGACGAGGCCAAGACGAACGCCGAGGGCCAGTTGACGCAGATCTTCAACGCCGCTTTCGAGAAGGACACCTACACGCTGGACTTCACGTATCGAGACACCGAGAGCGAGTAGCACGAGGGCACGGGCCGCACGGCGGCAAGCGTGGTGGGAGGTGCGGCAGGCGCTTCAACGGAAAACGCGCCTCGGGCGAGAAAATGACGCACGAGCAAGAGGTTTGGACGGGATTCCGTACGAGACGCGCCCTCCGGCGCCGATTTCTCGCCCGAGAGACCTTTTCGTACGGAATCGATGCGGCAACGCGCCCACGGGCGCCAGAATGACGCCCGGGCAAGCCTTTCGTACGTCCCTCTCCGCACGCGGGACCGCTCCGCCCTTCTCGCCTAGCGTCCTGCCCTACAGGGTAGAATTGCTGCAATGCATCGCGCACGCACGCGCCCAGACCTCTGGAGGAAGCATGGCTGACAGCACGCAGGACTTCGATATAGACATCCCCGAGCCCGAGCTGGAGTTTGGCGATCCCAAGCCTTCGACGTCAGACCCTGCCCCTGCCACAACGCCTGTGCCGGCAGAGGATGCCTCCCAGTCCCTCTCGCCAGCCGAGCGCGAGAAGGTCGAGTCCTTTCTCGAGAAGATCGACATCACGGACACCGCAGGCGTCCTCTCCTACGGCGTGGGCTCCCAGCGCAAGGTGTCCGAGTTCTCCGAGCGCGCCCTGGCCGGCGTGCGCAACAATGACCTTGGCGAGATTGGCAATGACATCAGCTCGCTCATCGTGACGCTCAAGGACTTCGATCCCGACAAGCAGGAGAAGTCCGGGCCTCTCGCCATCTTCCACAAGGCGAAGAACAACCTTGAGGCGCTGCGCACGCGCTACACCGCAGTCGAGAAGAACGTGCGCGAAATCTCGGACACCCTCGAGGGCCACCAGCGCACGCTCCTCAAGGACATCGCCACGCTCGACCAGCTCTACGCGCTGAACGAGGCGTACTTCAAGGAGCTCACGATGTACGTGGTGGCCGGCAAGGAGAAGCTCGAGCAGGTGCGCAGTGGCGAGCTCGCCCAGCTCCAGGCCAAGGCGGCACAGACGGGCCTCGCCGAGGACGCCCAGGCGGCGCGCGACCTGGCGCAGAAGTGCGACCGCTTCGAGAAGCGCATCTACGACCTTGAGCTTACGCGCCAGGTGGCCCTCCAGACGGCTCCGCAGATTCGCATGGTCCAGAACTCCGACGCGGTGATGGCCGAGAAGATCCAGTCAACGGTGGTCAACACCATCCCGCTCTGGAAGAACCAGATGGTCATCGCCCTGGGCATTGAGCACGCCACACAGGCCGCCCGCGCCCAGCGCGAGGTTGCCGATATGACCAACGAGCTTCTCAAGAAGAATGCCGACAAGCTCAAGGTGGCTACCGTTGACGCCGCCCGCGAGGCAGAGCGCGGAGTGGTGGACATCGAGACACTCAAGCACACCAACGAGCAGCTCATCTCGACGCTTGACGAGGTCAAGCGCGTGCAGGCGGAAGGCCGAGAGAAGCGCCGCCAGGCCGAGGGCGAGCTCACGCAGATCGAGGAAGAGCTCAAGGCCAAGCTCCTCGAAGCCTCGCGGGATTAACTTCCCCGGCAACGGGATTCCATTACCGGGCAGTGGGATTCCGTTGCCCGGCAAATCAATCCCACTGCCCGGCAAATCAATCCCGTCGCAGGATTCGCGAGACCGTCGACGTGCCAATTCCCCAGGTTCGTGCGATTGTCTTGCCGCTCAGCCCATGGCGACTCATGAGGCGAATGATTTCGTCTCGTCTGGACCGAGTGATTTCTCGAAGCTCGCTCGAGGTTTTCACGCCAGCTAGGCCCATTGCCAGGAAAAGAGCATCTTCGTCTTGAAGCCGCTCATCATAATCCGACCGCGTGGCATCCCAAACAACGTCACGCGGCGCTCCCTCATATCCATCGAAGGCATCAAAGCCTCCGAAGTATTCGAGAATTGCGCTTGTATCCACTACCCAATGGGTTCCTGCGTACTCTTGGTAGCTGCTCCAACGATAGTCGCGCCTAGGCGCTATTCCGGCAGCTTCTGGATTCATGTGTACGTAGTAAACCGTTGCAACGAGCTGCGCGTCATCGACAATTGGCTTGCTCCAGAAGCCTCCTTGAAAGAGAGTGCCCTCACGACCAGTTCGAGCGTTGAAGTATCTGCTGTAGGGCAAGTCGATGCTGAACATGAAGTCGCTAATAGAAGACGGAGACTCACCAAAGTCGACGACGAGATGAACATGGTTGGTCATGAGAACCCACGCGATGATTCGCGCGCCGGTTTTGTCGCGGGCTTCTTTGAGAAGCCGAAGATAATATCTGCGATCAGCATCATCCTCGAAGAGCGCCACCTTCCCGGCGCTCCTCACAACGATATGGTAGTAACCAGACTCGCTGAGACCGCGCCTGGGCATACAGACCCCCTCCCCATCGAGTGGTGGTTATCTGTACCCCGGAACTCACCGCGGGATTCAGTTGCCCGGTAACGGGATTCCATTACCGGGCAGTGGGATTGATTTACCGGGCAACGGAATCCCGTTGCCCGGTAACTTAATCCCGCTCGGAGAGGCCGTCTTGCTCGAGCATGGTGCGCAGGACCTCGATGTCGCTGTGGACGTCAATCGACTGGTCAAGCACCAGCTCGTCTGAAAGCTTCGAAAGCGCCTCGTCCACCTGTGCAAACGAGGCCCGCAGATCCGAGAGGGTCCTCACGGCCTCTGGCCCTCCCGCATGCCCCTCAAGCTCGGCGTAGGACGCCGCAAGCTTGGCCGTGGTGGGCAGGTAATAGGTTGCTGCCCGCCTGAACTGCGAGGCAACCTCAGGGTGATGCATGACGTAGGCGCAGATATCCTCGCTCTTAGACGCGATGCGCTCAAGCGTGGCGCGAACCTCGGCCTCGCGAATCTTTGATGTGCAGTCGCGGATCTGCTTGGCGCTCTGGGTAGCAGCGGCCAGCACCTCTCGCGCCTCTTCCGGCAGCGTGGATGAGCCCGGATCGGCATCCGCGGCGACCGTTGGGCCACCCGCAGCAGCTGCAGGCTGCGTCACCCGCGCGGCATTCCAAGCCTCATCTGTGAGGTAGAGCGTCTTTTTGGCCCAGGCAACGTCCAGATGCCCCTCGGGAATAAGCCCCCTCGAGATCGCCTCATCAAGCACCGAGACTAGTTCGGGCACGGCGACGCCCGCCTCGCCGGCAAGTTCGGGCACGGCGACGCTCGTTCTCTCCCCCACAGCCTTGTCGACGCGACGCAGCGTCTGGGCAAAGTTCTTCTCGTGAGAACCTCTTCCCACCAGGTGCGCACCGAGGATGGCCACAACAGCCCCAAGCGCCATGGTCACGATGCCAGAGGGGGGCCCAAGGAACAGGAGCCCCAGCCCCACCACAAGAAGAGGAAGTGCCAGGAAGACGAGAAGGGCAAAGCCAACCCACATGCGCCACCGCGCGCGACTTGCGTCCTCCAGGTCGCTGATGACGTAGGGCGAGAGCTCAGGGCGCCCAAAGGTGCTCAGCTGCCGTCCTACGTCACGGACCGCCTTCTCGATCGACTCCGAGACGCCGGAGAGGTCAATCTGCGAGAAGGCCTCGCCCACCTGCCGCGCGGCATCGGTGCCGGCACGTCGTATGTTGTCGAAGTCCTTCTCGTCCATCCTGATTCCCCCATGAGACAAAGGGAAACTCACTTTGTCTCACTCTACGAGCGGAAGTTCACCTGCTGGTTGGAGTCCTTGAGCAGCACGTCGTGCGCGCCACCCTCGACGAGCGACGTGGCCGAGACAAGCGTGAGCTTTGCCTTGTCGCGGAACTCCGCCAGGTCAAGCGCGCCGCAGTTGCACATCGTGGAACGGACCTTGAGCAGCGAGTTGTCGACGTTCTCCTTGAGCGGGCCGGCGTACGGCACGTAGGAGTCGACGCCCTCGACAAACGAGAGGCCCTTCTTGTTGCCGCCCAAGTCGTAGCGCTGCCAGTTGCGGGCGCGCGCGGAGCCCTCGCCCCAGTACTCCTTCATGTAGGAGCCGTTCACGTTGACGCGGCGCGTGGGGCTCTCGTCAAAGCGGGCAAAGTAGCGGCCGAGCATGAGGAAGTCTGCGCCCATGGCCAGCGCAAGCGTCATGTGGTAGTCGTAGACGATGCCGCCATCGGAGCACACGGGCACGTAGACGCCGGTCTCCTCGTAGTACTCGTCGCGCGCGCGGCACACGTCGATAAGCGCGGAGGCCTGGCCGCGGCCGATGCCCTTCTGCTCACGGGTGATGCAGATAGAGCCGCCGCCAATGCCTACCTTCACAAAGTCAGCGCCGCAGTCTGCCAGGAAGCGGAAGCCCTCGGCGCCGACCACATTGCCCGCACCCACGCGCACGGAGTCGCCGTAGTTCTCGCGAATCCACGCAAGGGTGCGCTTCTGCCACTCCGAGAAGCCCTCGGAGGAGTCGATGCACAGCACGTCGGCGCCGGCGTCCACCAGCTTGGGGACGCGCTCGGCGTAGTCGCGCGTGTTGATGCCGGCACCCACGAGGTAGCGCTTGTGCTGGTCGAGAAGCTCGTCCGGACGGGACTTGTGGGAGTCGTAGTCCTTGCGGAAAACAAGTGCAACCAGGCGGTTGTCTGCATCGACGATGGGCAGCTGGTTGAGCTTGTTGTCCCAGATGATGTCGTTGGCGGTCTTGAGCGAGGTGCCGTCCTCGGCAACGATCATCTTCTCGCGCGGGGTCATGAACTCCGAGACGAGCTTGGCGCGGTCGTCGCGAGAGGGACGATAGTCACGCGAGGTCACAATGCCCACAAGGTGCCCGTGAGAGGTGCCGTCATCGGTGACGGGCATGGTGGAGTGGCCGGTGCGCTCCTTCATCTCCATGACCTGGCCAAGCGTCATGTCGGGTGTGAGCGTTGAGTCAGAGACAACAAAGCCAGCCTTGTAGGACTTCACCTCTCGCACCATGGCCGCCTCGTCATCGGCACTCTGCGAGCCATAGATAAAGGAGAGACCACCCTCCTGGGCAAGCGCAACGGCAAGCTTGGGGCCAGAGACTGCCTGCATGATGGCCGAGACCATGGGGATGTTTAGGCTCAGGGCCGGCTCCTCGCCACGCTTGAAGCGCACGAGGGGCGTGCGAAGCGAGACGTTCGCGGGGATGTTCTCCGCCGAGGAATAGCCAGGAACAAGCAGATACTCAGAGAAGGTGTGCGATTCCCCTTCGAAGAACGTTGCCATGCGCGTGCGCTCCTACTCTCCGCGAATGCGGTACTGGTAGCCACTATTGCGGGCCATTGTAGCATCCGACGGCCGACTCTTTGTCCCCACCCGCCGAGCTGCGAGAACGCATCATAGGAGGAAGCCGCAAGGCGGACGCAGCGAGGAGATGCCAGCCCCCCGGTCACACCGCAACGCCCCCGCTGCTTGTGGCCTACTTGCTGGCGTCCTCCGCCAGGACGTCCTCGACGTTCACGGCAATGTCGTGCTTGGTGGGAATCCACTCGACCTTCTTGAAGAGGGCCACCACGGTCATGGGGATGTAGGTCATCATGAACAGCGGGAACGTGAACAGGTTGGTGAAGATGATCCAGCGCCTGCTCTTGTGGCAGTGGATGTGCTTGCGCTCGGAGATGGTCGTGATGATGGCGAGCAGGAAGAACACGAAGTACATCGAGAAGAATGTCATGATCAGCGACCCCACGCACATGGAGAGCTCGGCCTCCGTGGCGACGAAGCCGTGGCTCAGGCTGCCCACGATGAGGTAGGTCGCGTTCACAAAGGCCGAGAGGAGCGTGAGGATCATACCCGGCGCGATGGTCATGAGCATGTCGTACGAGGCAAAGCGCCCATGGCGGATTCCATGGAAGAGGTCTCTGCAGTACGAGAAGAACACCTGGTAGAAGCCCTTGGTCCAACGCAGGCGCTGCACCCAGCTGGCTTTGAAGGTAACGGGCTGCTCGTCGAAGAACTCGGCAGGCGCATAACCAATCTGGATGTTGTTCGCGCAGCAGAACGTGGAGAACTGGATGTCCTCCGTAAGCGTGTGGAAGTCCCACCCGTGCATGCCCTTGATGATCTTGCCCGAGACGAGCCAGCCCGAGCCGGAGATAGCGCAGCTCGTGCCAACCATCATGCGCGCGTTGTTCAGGAACTTTGCCTCGCGCATGAACCAGAGCGCGTTTGCAGCAGAAATCCAACTGGAGTCAAAGTTCTTGGAGTTACGGTAGCTCGTGCACACCAGGTAGCCGGCATCGAACGCGTCATTCATGATGCGTGTGTAGTTGGGCGAGACGAGGTTGTCCGCGTCGAAGACGAAGAAGCCCTCGTACTTGTCGCCATACTCGTTGAGGATGCGATCAAAGCCGTAGTCCATGGCCCAGCTCTTGCCACGGCGCGCAAGGTCGTTTCTGTCCCAGACGATGGCGCCGGCGCGCTCGGCCTCCTCGTGCGTGTTGTCGGTGCAGGCGTCGCACACCACGAAGACGTCCATGAGCTCGCGTGGATAGTCCTGGGCAAGAATGGACCGAACAAGGTTGCCGATGACCGGCTCCTCGTTGTGCGCCGAGATGAAGAAGGCATAGCGGTGCAGCTTCTTTGCCGGCGGCAGCTTGACCATGCCGCGAGCGGCAACGCGAATAAGGTAGACAAACTGGTAGAAGTACGCCAGCGTGAAGAAGAGCCACACAATCATGTTGAAGATCACGATTGGCGTGAGTCCGATCCTGTTGAACTCCATAGCAAGCTCTCTCTCACGTTGCCGCGCACGCCAAGAGCAACATGCGCGGAGCGACTTCGTTACACACCAAGCTGCGGGCAGATGCGCTCGCCCGCCGCCGTTCGACCCATTGAGGTATCCTTCAGCGATTCTAGTACAGTGCGCAGGTCCTCCGGCAGCTCGTCGGCAAGCTCGATGGTCTCCCCCGTCACGGGGTGGTCGAAGCGAATGTGCCACGAGTGAAGGAACTGCCTGGTAAGACCCAGGTTCTGACGCAGGTCGCCACGCCCGTAGAGGGGGTCGCCCACCACGCAGTGGCCAATGTGGCGCATGTGAACGCGAATCTGGTGCGTGCGGCCGGTATAGAGATGGCACTCGAGCAGCGTGTAGCCGTCATCGCGGCGGCCCGCCTCGAAGCGCTCGAGCGTGGTGAAGGTGGTGATAGCCTCGCGGGCGCCGGGGTCATCGGTCACCATCATGCGCAGGCGGTCTCGCGTCGAGCGAGCGATGCCGCTCTCGATGGTGCCCTGGTCAGGAGCCACATACCCCTGCACCAAGGTCACATAGCGCCGGTCAAGCACGCGCAGGCGGATGAGGTCCTGCAGCGCCTTCTGGGTCTCGTCGTCCTTTGCCGCCACCATGAGGCCCGAGGTGTCCATGTCAAGGCGGTGCACGATGCCCGGCCGGTCGTCTCCCTGAAGGTGCCCCAGGTGAGAATAGCCGCAATGTGCGACAAGGGCATTGGCCAGCGTATCGTCCACGTGACCGGGGCTGGGGTGGCAGACGAGGCCGGCCTGCTTAGAAAGGACCATGAGGTACTGGTCCTCAAAGCGGATATCCAGCGGGATGTATGGGTTGGGGGCAAGGACGCCCATGGCGGGCTCCTCCGCGGGAAGCGTCACCTGTAGGCGGTCGCCCAGGCAGAGGCGCTCGCTCTTGGACGAGACGGGGGTCGCGTTAAGCGTCACGCGCCCCTCCTCGACAAGGCGCGCGCACGCGCTTCTCGACGGCATGTCATCCTTCGCCGAGAGGAACGCATCAATGCGCACGCCGTCACCCTCGGGGCCCACGAGCAGGCCAACAAGACGATCAGGCATCCTGGCGGTCTCCAACGGCAGCGTGAGCGGAAGCCTCCACGGCACTGGTGGGGGCATCAACCATCACCAGGTAGAGAATAACCGAGACCGCAATGCCCACGGTCACGAAGATGTCCGCCACGTTGAAGACGGGGAAGTCCATGAACGTGGTGGCAAAGAAGTCTGTGACGTAGCCAAAAAACATGCGGTCAATCATGTTGCCAACGCCTCCGCCGCAGACGCAGGCGACAGACACCACAAGCGGCATGGGCAGCCCGTCGTGCGACCACACGAGCCAGATGCCAAACGCCAGCACAACGGCAGCAAAGACGATGAACACGGGGCCGGCGCCCTCCCCCAGGGAGAACGCCGCGCCCGTGTTCTTCACGAACGAAAGCTCAAGGACGCCAGGGATGAACTCCTGGGGCTGTCCCGGAACGAGAGATGCACGCACCGCGGCCTTGGTAACCTGGTCGACGAGAACCGCAAGCACGCAGATAACCCAGAACACGACGAGCCTCGCGCCCCGCCATGACCGTGCCCCATGCATTGCGTCAACCGTCACAAAAGCCCCCTACGTACGTCTCCCAACAACTTCCCCGCCCTAGATGTCAGCCCTGCAGCGATGCGCCCTCAACCGCATCGTGGCAGCGGCAGCACAGGCCGTCCTCGCCAAGCTCGCGCCAGTTCCAGCACCTGGGGCAGCGCTCGCCCTCGGCATGGGTAACGGTTGCAGAGAACTCGTCTCCTGCCGCAACAGTGACCGCAGAGCACACGAGCGGCTCGGCAAGGTCGATGCCCGTGCGCTCAAGCTCCTCGAGCGCCTCGGCCGGCATGGTGAGCGCCGCGCGAGCGGCCTGCGAGGTCTTCTCGGGAATGACGCCATCGGAGGCCGCCTCCTCATAGGCCTTGGTGAAGGCACTTCTCGCCTCGACGAGGGCCTTGTGGGCCCTGAGCAGGGGCTCGTACTCGGCGGCAGCCATAGGCGCCTGGTACCAGTCGAGAAGCGCAGCGTGCTCCTGGTTGTCTCGAATAGAGGCGGGCAGGTGCGGCATAACCTCGTCGGTGGTGTAGACCAGGATGGGCTGGAAGTCGTGAATGAGCATCGACAGGATGTAGGCCCAGGTGGTCTGCGCGGAGCGGCGCTCGGGCGAGTTGGTGGCACCGCAGTAGACGCGGTCCTTTGTCGCGTTGAGGTAGCCGTTGGAGAGCTCGGTCACGTAGTCGTAGAGCGTGCGGAAGACCACGTTGAAGCGGTAGCCCTCATACGCGCGCGCAACGGCGTCGTGGACCTCGCACATGTGCGCGAGCGTGATGCGGTCGTAGGCGGTGAGCTCGGACACGGGGACTCCCTGGGTGGCGGGGTCAAACTGGTTCTCGATCTCGCCGAGCAGGAAGCGGAAGGTGTTGCGGATCTTGCGGTACGCGTCGCCCACGTGGTCGAGGATTGTGTCGTCGCACGGGACGTCGGTCGAGGTGTCAACCGAGGCAACCCACAGGCGCAGCACGTCGGCACCGCGAGTGTCGCATTCCTTGTTGGGGTCGATCACGTTGCCGAGCGACTTGGACATCTTGCGGCCCTGGCCGTCAAGCGTGAAGCCCTGCGAGACGATCGACTTGTACGGTGCCACGTCGTAGGCGCCCACCGAGGTCATGAGCGAGCTCATGAACCAGCCACGGTGCTGGTCAGAGCCCTCAAGGTACATGTCGGCGGGGAACTTGAGGTAGCCGCGGTGCTTGCACACGGCGGTGTGCGAGACACCGGAGTCCCACCACACGTCGAGGATGTCGGTGTTTGCCTTGAGGTTGTGGCTACCGCACTTGGGGCACACGCAGGCGTCGCCCAGGTAGCTCGCGGGGTCCTCGGTGAACCAGGCATCGGAGCCCTTCTCGCGGAAGAGCTCGATAACCTTGTCGAGCGTGGCGTCGTTCATGACCGTCTCGCCGCAGTCCTGGCAGGTGAAGGCAGGGATGGGCACGCCCCAGTTGCGCTGGCGAGAAATGCACCAGTCAGGCCTGCCCTCGACCATAGAGGTGATGCGGTTGCGGGAATGCGCGGGGTAGAACTTGACCTTCTCGAGCTCGCGCAGGGCGTCCTTGCGCAGGCCGGTCTTGTCCATCGAGACAAACCACTGGCTCGTGGCGCGGAAGATGACGGGCTGCTTGCAGCGCCAGCAGTGCGGGTAGCTGTGCGTGATGTCCTCGTGCAGGATGAGCGTGCCACGCTCCTCGAGCCACTCGATGATCTTGGGGTTGGCATCGTTCACGTTCATGCCGGACCACGGGCCGCCGGTTCCCATGCCGTCACCCTTGTAGAAGTTGCCGTCGTCGTCGACGGGCATCACGACGGGGATGTTGAAGCGCATGCCCGCGTTGTAGTCATCGACGCCGTGGCCGGGCGCGGTGTGGACGATGCCGGTGCCGTCGTCGAGCGTGACGTAGTCCGCGTAGATGAACTCGCCCTCGACGCCCTGATCGCCAAAGATGGGCTGCTTGTACTTGTTGTGGCAGAGCTCCTCGCCCGTCATGCGCCAGACCTCGCCGTTTGCGCGGCGTGCGAGCTCGTAGGACTCGTAGCCAAACTTGGCGCAGTCCTTCTCGACAAGCGCCTCGGCCATGAGCTCTGCGCGGCCGTCGACCACCACGGCCACGTAGTCTGCCTCGGGATGCAGAATCACCGCGTCGTCAGCGGGAAGCGTCCAGGGGGTCGTGGTCCAGATGTCAACCCAGAGGTTGCCCTTGTAGGCCTCGAGGCCGGCGGGGACGGTGGTCATCTCGAAGCGCACGAAGATGGCCGGTGAGACCTCGTCACCGTACTCGATCTCGGCCTCGGCGAGGGCCGTGTGGCAGTGGGTGCACCAGTGCACGGGCTTGCGGCCGCGGTAGATGGCACCCTTGTCGAAGATGGCCTTGAAGATCTCGACGTCGGTGGCGTCGTAATCATGGACGTAGGTGAGGTAGGGATTGTCCCACTCGGCCAGCACGCCCAGGCGCTTGAAGCCCTGGCGCTGCGTGTCTACCTGCTCGACCGCCATCTTGCGGCAGAGCTCACGAATCTTGACGGTGGGGAGCTGGTTGAACTTCTCGGTGCCCAGCGTCTCCTCGACCTTGTGCTCGATGGGCTGGCCGTGGCAGTCCCAGCCAGGCACGTACGGCGTCTGGTAGCCGCGCATGGCCCAGTAGCGGTTGATGATGTCCTTGCTAATCTTGTTCTGCGCATGGCCCAGGTGGATAGGGCCGTTGGCGTACGGGGGGCCGTCGTGCAGTACGAACTTCTCATGTCCCTCGTTCTTCTTGAGGAGCTGCTCGTAGAGCTTGTCCTCATTCCACTGCGCGAGGCGCTTGGGCTCGTTCTGGGCCAGCGACGCCCTCATGGGGAACCCCGTCTTGGGGAGGTTCATCGTCTTCTTGTACTCGTTTGCCACCTGGACACCCTCCATCTCGCGGGCACAAAAGAGCGCCCGTCCCTCCTGCTGGGACGAAGCGCTCGTTTCACACTTCGCTTGTGACCACCCAGCGAGCGGATCTTCCGCCAAACTCGGCTGGCCTGTGTCGGCGGCCACTCCGTCGGCGCCTACTTGCGAGGGCGAGAATGTCTTCGCTTTGGGGCCGCAGCTCCGGGGTGATCTTGCGACGGACGCCAAGGCGGGCTCCCACCATCCCCGCTCGCTTCCCATGGCGCTGTCCGAGGCTACCTGTCCCCTTCACAGCCTTCGGAGCTGCATGATAGCACGTTCGCCGTGCCCTTTCGAGCGCTGGCGGATTTCACCCGAGAAGAGCACGGTGCCGCACGGACGGCACGTCCGCGCGGCACCGTGGCAAGGCAAAGGGATGCAGGCTACCTCTCGAGGCCAACCGCCATCCTACTGGGCACTCTGGCCAGAGAACTGCGGGGCAAAGCCATCGTCGCGCTTGAGCATCTTCATGAACTCCTCGCCCGTGATGGTCTCCTTCTTCTGGAGGTAGTGGGCGATCTCGTGGAGCTTGAAGCGGTTTGCCTTGAGGGTCTCCATGGCCTGCGTGTGGCCCTCCTCGACAAGCGCTTGCACCTCGACGTCAACCTCCTGGGCAGTGCCCTCCGAGCAGGTGAGCTCCGCGCCGCCGCCAAGGTAGCGGCTGCGCTGCTGGCCCAGGGCTACCATGCCAAACTTGTCGGACATGCCGTACTGCGTGACCATGGCGCGCGCGATCTGGGTGGCCTTCTCGATGTCGTTGGATGCGCCGGTGGTCATCTCGCCAAAGATGAGCTCCTCAGCCGCGCGGCCGCCGCACAGCACCGCGATCTTGTCCTTTGCCTCCTTGCGCGTGGTGAGGAAGTGCTGGTCCTCCTCCACCTGCATGGTGAAGCCCAGGGCACCCGAGGTGCGCGGCACGATCGTGATCTTCTGGACGGGCGCGGAGCCGGTCTGCATGGCGGCAACGATGGCGTGGCCCGTCTCGTGGTAGGCCACGACCTCCTTCTCGTGCTCGGAGAGGACCGTCGACTTCTTCTTCTCGCCGGCAATGACCACGTCGACGGACTCCTCTAGGTCCTCCTGGGAGACGCGGTTGCGGCCGTAGCGCACGGCGCGCAGGGCAGCCTCGTTGATGATGTTGGCGAGGTCGGCGCCGGAGGCACCGGGCGTGGAGCGGGCGATCACGCTGAGGTCGATGTCGCGCTCCATCTTGACGTCGTTGGCGTGGATCTTGAGGATGGCCTCACGGCCGGCGAGGTCAGGCAGCTCCACGGGGATGCGGCGGTCAAAGCGGCCGGGGCGCAGCAGCGCCGGATCGAGGGTCTCGGGACGGTTTGTCGCGGCGAGAACCACGATACCCTTGTGGTTGTCAAAGCCGTCCATCTCGGAGAGCAGCTGGTTCAGGGTCTGCTCGCGCTCGTCATTGGAGTTGATGGACATGTCGCGCTTCTTGCCCACGGCATCGATCTCGTCGATGAAGACGATGCAGGGGGCCTTCTCCTTGGCCTGCTTGAAGAGGTCGCGCACCTTGGCGGCGCCGCGGCCGACGAACATCTCGACAAACTCGGAGCCAGAGATCTGGAAGAAGGGCACGCCCGCCTCTCCGGCGACGGCCTTGGCAAGCAGCGTCTTGCCCGTACCCGGAGGGCCAACGAGCAGCGCGCCGCGAGGGCACTTGGCGCCAATCTCGTTGTACTTGCCGGGGTTCTTGAGGAAGTGGACGATCTCCTGGAGCGAGTCCTTGGCCTCGTCCTGGCCGGCAACGTCCTTGAACGTGACGCCGGTGTCCTCGCCCTTGACCTCCTTGGCGTTGGAGCGGCCAAGGCCGCCGCCCATGCCAAAGCCACCGCCAAAGTTCATCGACGGGCCATCGTCGCCCATCTGCTTCTTCATCTGGCGGTTTGCCCACCAGCCGAGCAGGAACAGGCCAACGAGTGGCAGGCCGTAGGCAATGAGCATATAGAGCCACAGGTCTCCCGAGGTATCGGGGATCGAGGCCGTCATGTCCACCCCATGCTCCTTGAGCGTGGTGGCGAGGGTGTCGTCGTTGGGCCAGGCGGTGGTCTTGTAGATCTTCTGGGAGTCGCCCGCGCCCTCGGTGTACCTGATCTCGTTGTTGCTGGTGTCTATCTCGGCCGAGATGACTTTGTTGTTGTCGACGTCATCAAGGAACTGAGAGTAGCTGGTCTCAGTCACCTGGGAGCTCACCAGGTTGGGGTAGAGCGTCTGGCTCACCGCGAGGTACACCACAATCGCGATGAGCACGTAGATCAGCATCGACCTACGTCTCTTGTTGTCATCCATGTCCATTTGTGGACCCTTTCGTCCGGTGCCGTGCATGAACCTGGCTCTAGCGTACCCATTTACCGGGGATCCATTAGTAACGTGTATCAACCATTCACGGGTGCCGCACGTTACGGGGACTCCCGAGTGCGGCGGGAGGGTCTACCCCCTCTCGGGCAGAAGACCGGTACGGTATGCGTCGAGAAGCGCCCTCAGGTCTGTCACCTGCCCGCGAATCTGGGTTCCCGTATCCGTGTCGCCAATGGTCTTGGGACTGGGGTAGATCTCGAAGCGGTCGTCGTCGCTCACGATATCTGCGTTGAGGTCGAGCACGTCGGCGATGGTACCAAAGGGCCTGTGCGCCTTGATGCGCATGCCCTTGGGGTCCGAAATTAGGGTGTAGCCGGCGATGCCCGTGGTCTTGTGGTAGGCCTGGCAGAATCCCCCGTCAATCACCACGAGAAGGCCGCCCGCCTTGACGGGGCTCTCGCCGTCCGCCGCGTGCACGGGGGTGTGGCCGTTGATGATGTGGCCGTGCACTGGGTCTGCCCCAAACTCCGTGAGGATGCGCCGCGCCACCTCGGGCTTCTCGGTGAGCCTGAAATAGGGGTCGCGCGGCTCCTGCCAAGTGGAGCGATCGGTGAGGTAGGTGCGCTCGAAGGTCTTCACCACCCGCCCCGAGAGCGGAGAGTAGCGCCCGCACCAGAGGTACCACATCCAGTCGAGCGAGACCTGGTCGTGCTCGTGCCATGCCTGGCGCGCAAGGCGGTCGGCGTAGTCGTAGTACTCGCGACCGGCGAGGAGCCGGTCCTGGTGGCGCACGGCGCAGAAGGTGCCATCCTCGTTCATGGGCACGCAGGCGTGGAAGATCGCGTTGCCGTTGCGAACCAGGTAGGCGGAGCCGTGGTCGTAGAGGAAGCCTATGTGGGCGCGCAGCTTGTCAGAGGAGCGCACCGCGTCCATGAGGCCGTCCATCACGCGCTTCTCGTCCTCCGAGAGCTCGTACGGGTGCGCCGGATCGAGCGTGGGGAAGTCACGCGTGCGCATCTCATAGGTGTTCCCGTTGAGGTCGAGGGTGCCCCGCGCGGCATCCACGTGCCCAAGCAGGAGCCTGTCCTCCATGTGCCAGTTGGGATGGCGCATGATGACCTGTCCCTCGAGCTTGAAGAGAATGACCGAGATAGCCTTCTCCATGGGCGTCATGCCATCGTCCTGCGTATAGGTTGCCTCCGAGAAGAGCGCCAGCTCGCGCAGACTCACGCCGTAGGCACTCTCGAGGATCGAGAGGCTGTCGTAGTGGATGTTGTTGCGGATGACGGCCGCCAGGCATGCGGGCGAGCCGGAGGCCGCGCCCATCCACACGATGTCGTGGTTGCCCCACTCAATGTCTATCGAGTGATACCCCATGAGGCGGTCGCAGATCTTGTCGGCATGCGGGCCTCGGTCGAAGATGTCACCCACAAGGTGCATGTGGTCCACGGCCAGGCGCTTGATGAGCGCCGCAAGCGAGCAGATGAAGTCGTCTGCCGAGCCGGTGTCGATAATCGTGTCAATGATGCGCTGGTGGTAGGCAAGGCGGGCCTCCCGCTCGTCCGGTGAAATGTGCAGCAGCTCGTCAATGATGTAGGCATAGGCCACGGGCATGGCCTTGCGCACCTTTGAGCGGGTGTACGAGCCTGAGAGGCGCCGGGCGAGACGCACGAGCCGCATAAGCGTGATGGCATACCACTCGCTGGTTGCCGTACCCTCCTCGCGCAGACGTCGGAGCTTCTCCGTTGGGTAGTAAACGAGCGTGCAGAGGTCGGCCTGCTCGCTTGCCGTGAGCTCGAGATTGAAGATCTCCTCCACGCGCTCGCGGATGACGCCGGAGCAGTTGTTGAGGATGTGCTCGAAGGCCTCATACTCGCCATGGACGTCCGAGACAAAGTGCTCGGTGCCCTTGGGCAGGTTGAGGATGGCCTCGAGGTTGATGATCTCGGTGAACGCGGCCTGCGTGGTAGGGAACTTCTCGGAGAGAAGCTCGAGGTACTTGAGCTGGGCGGGGTCTGTCTCCTGCATGTAGTTGTCTCCCTCAGACGGTTGCATTGTTCTAGTCTGCACCGTGCCCCCGGGGGCAACGGCGTGAATTCGGCGAGACGCCCGGGAGCTACTTGGGGTGGGAGGAGCTTGGGGTAAAGGAGCCCGAAACGCCTGGGCAGGAGCTTGGGGCAAAGGATCCCGAAGCGCCTGGGCAGGTGGGTCCCGGGTGCCGACAGAGCGCTTTGTGACTGGAATTATTGAACGTTTTTCCTGGGAAAAATCTAAACAACTTGGCAAACAATACGTTTGTCAAGAAAAACGCGCAATAATTTCTCGGCGCTTTCTTCTCGGCGCTTTCTTCTCGGCGCTTTCCCTACCGTCGGCGCGAGAAGAGCTCCCAGAACGCAACCGCAGAGGACGCGGCAACGTTGAGAGAGTCGACCCCGTTCGACATGGGGATGATGACGGAGCGCCCAACGGCATCAAGCGTTGCCCGCGTAAGCCCGTAGCCCTCACACCCAAAGAAGAGCGCGACCTTCTCGGCAGAGGCCAGCCCCGGGTCGTCGATGGGCACGGCGCCCTCCTCAAGCGCCATGGAAAGGCACGTAAAGCCCCTGCCGCGAAGGTCGGCCACGATCCCTGCCGGCCACGCTCCGGCGTCGACGCGCGCCCACGGCACCTGGAAGACCGTCCCCATTGAGACGCGCACGGCGCGCCTGCCCAGGGGATCTGCGCAGCGCGGCGAAAGGAGCACGGCATCTGCGCCAAGGGCAGCCGCCGAGCGGAATACCGCCCCCACATTGGTCACGTCGACGAGGTCCTCCAGAACGGCAACGTGGCGCGCGCCGAGAAGTGCCTGGTCAACGGTTCGCGGCCGCGGTCGGCGCATGGCACAGAGCAGTCCCCTGTTCACGTTGAAGCCGGTGAGTTGCTCCATCTGGTCGTGGGGCAGGACGTAGGCCACGCATCCCGCGCGCTCGATCAGGTCTGCGCAGGACTCCAGCCTAGCGTCATCGACAAGAAACGAGAGAGGCTCAAGGCCTTCGTCCAGGGCAACCTCCACCACCAGTCGCGATTCGGCGATGAGCACGGCCTTCTCGGGTTCCAGCTTGTTTCTGAGCCGGCGGTCCGTAAGCCGGACGTAAGCGTCGAGCCGCGAGTCTCCTGCGCTCTCGATGCGCGTCACCTGCATGCTCACGTAAATCGACCTCTCCTTCTCGTCTGCTTGCCGGGACCTCGTCTGCTTGCCGGGACCTCGAACTCACGTTGATAGTTCCTTTGAAGCTTTTTCTCGTACGGACTCTGCGGTCAGGCCAGTTGGCCACCCTGGGCTACTATAGTCAAACATGACACGCATACTGAGGCGGCCCACCGTCCAATATCGAGGGGAAGACAGCCATTACCATGGAACAGTCCAAGCGGGGCGGACACTTCGCTCAAACGCCCAAGAAGAAGCGTCATAGCCGCGGCCCCGTCATTGCTCTTTTTGTCATTCTCGCTGTGCTTCTCGCCACCTACTTTGGCGGCGTTGCGTACTTCAACTTCTTCTTCATGCCATCGATCAGCGTTGACGGCCAGGATGTCTCGCTTATGAGCGTGGCCGATGTTGCTAGCACGCTCTCTTCCGCTAAGACGTCTGGGTGGAAGGCAAGCGTCTCTGGTGACGGCATCTCCTTTAACCTTACGGCCACCGACGTTTCTCTCGCCTATGACGGAGAGAGCGCGGCACGCGCCGCCATAGCCCAGCAGCACCCCTGGGCGTGGCCCGTTGAGCTTGCACAGCAGAGGGCACAGAACCTCTCGACCGGAGATGACTCCACCTACACCAGCCTTGATGCAAACGCCGTCTCGGCAGCCCTTGCCAACGCAGTGAGCGCGGTCACCGCAGGCGACGGTGGGTCCAGCAGTACGGGCATCACCTACGATGCAGAGAACAAGACATACGTGGCATCTGAAACGGCGCAGGCAAACCGCATCGACCAGGAACGTGCCGCGCAGTTCATTGAGGATAAGATCCGCTCGCTTGCAACCTCCATCGAACTGGGGGACGAGTCGCTCCAAGGCGGCGAGTCCGTTGACGCTGCGGTAAATACCGCCAATGCCATGCTCGGCGCAACCGTAAAGCTCACGCTTGCAGGGACCGAGGTCACCACAGTTGGCGCCGACCTCATCTCTCAGTGGATCACCATTGGAGACGATCTCTCGGTCACGCTTAACCAGGATGCCATCACCACCTGGGCAAAGGGTGACCTCTCTGAGAAGACCGATTCCGTTGGCACGGCGCGCACCTACACGCGGCCGGACGGCGTCGAGGAGTCCGTGGTTGCAGGCGGCGTCTATGGCTGGTCCATCAACGGCGACGAGGCGGCTCAGGCTATCTACAACAACATCACCGCCGGTTCCCCCACCACGCTTGAGCTGCCCTGCTACCAGACTGCGGCAACGTACAACCCTGGTGGGCAGGACTGGCCCACGCGCTTCATCGACGTGGACATCTCCGACCAGCATGCGATCTTCTTCGACTCTGATGGTTCCGTTATCTGGGAGGCTGACGTCGTGACCGGCCAGCCGAGTCTCTCGCACGACACCACGCAGGGAACATGGACCATTACCAACAAGGAGAGCCCCTCCACCCTCATTGGCCCCAACGACGAGTCCGGTAACCCAGCGTGGGTCAGCCATGTGGACTTCTGGATGGGCGTCGTGGGCAACCTCATGGGGTTCCACAATGCACCGTGGCGCTCCGCCTTTGGCGGTGACATCTACCTCACCAACGGCAGTCACGGCTGCATCAATCTCTCGTACGAGAAGGCAGAGCAGCTCTACTCGCTGTGCAACGTTGGCGACGTGGTTATCATCCACGAGTAGCCGCGTTTTATACAGCGGGGAGTAAACGGAGCCCCCTCCGGCGACAAATGACGCCGGAGGGGGTCTCTCGCACGTGACGGCTGCGGCAACGTGCCTCTCCGGCGTCGTCTCGGGCGCCAAGGGGGGTCTCTTCGTATCAGAGATTAGCTCCTTTTCTTAAACGCAGACGACGTTTCCGCAGTTGGTGGGAAGCCTAATTAAGAAAAGGAGCTATTATCCGAGAAGGGGGTGGCATTGGGGGTAGTGATGGCCACCAGCCGGGGGGCAACGGTAGCGGAGGAAGAGCGGCCACCGGAGCCGAGAAGGCCACGGCGGCCACACGCGAAAGCCGCTGCTACATGCCCCAGCCGCGGCCACCCATGCCACCGCCCATGCCCATGTTGCGCATCATTGACTGCATCTGGCGGCGCTGCTTCTTGCTGCCGCCCTGGGTGGCAGCGCGCATCTTGCTCATCATCTTGTTCATCTCGCCCCACTGCTTGAGGAGCTGGTTGACCTCCTGGACGCTGCGCCCGGAGCCCGCCGCAATGCGCTTCCTGCGCTGGCCGTTGATGATCTTTGGCCGCGCGCGCTCCTCCTTGGTCATGGAGCGAATCATGGCCTCGATGCGCGAGAGCGAGCTCTCGTCGATACCACCCTGCTGCGCCATCGCACGCTCGCCGCCGGGCAGCGCCGAGATAATCTTGGCCAGGCCTCCCATCTTCCTGATCTGCTGCATCTGGCCGAGAAGGTCGTCCATCGTGAAGCCCTCGCGCAGCATGCGCTCGGCGGCGTCAATCTGCTCCTGGTCGGCCACCTTCTGGGCCTGCTCGATGATGCCGTAGACGTCGCCCATGCCCAGAATGCGCTTGGCCATGCGGTCGGGGTGGAAGACCTCGAGCGAGTCGGGCTTCTCGCCCATCGAGACAAACTTGATGGGCTTGCCCGTCACCGCACGTACGGAGAGTGCGCCGCCACCGCGGGCGTCGCCATCGAGCTTGGACATGATGACACCATCGAAGTCCACGCGCTCGGCGAAGGTTTGAACCACGTTCACGATGTCCTGGCCGGTCATGGCGTCGACCACCATGAGGATCTGGTCGGGCTTGACGGCCTGCTTGATGGCGACCGCCTCCTGCATCATCTCCTCGTCGATCTGAAGGCGGCCAGCGGTATCCACAATCACGATGTCGTTCAGGTGATCGACAGCCTCGTGGATGGACTCGGAGGCAACCTTGACCGCGTCCTTGCCGTCACCGCGATAGACCGGCACGCCAATCTCGGTACCAAGGGTGGCAAGTTGGTCGGCAGCTGCGGGACGGTGCGTGTCGCAGGCGGCAAGCAGCGGAGAGTGGCCCTGGCCCTTCAAGAGATAGGCGAGCTTGGCCGCGGCCGTGGTCTTGCCCGAGCCCTGCAGGCCCACGAGCATGATCACGTTGGGCGTGCGGTTCTGCGCCAGCACGAGCTTGGACTCGGTGGTGCCGAGAAGCTCGGTGAGCTGGTCGAGCACGATGCGCACCACGTTCTGCGCAGGCGTGAGCGAGTCCAGGACCTCGGCCGTGAGGCACTTCTCCTTGCAGGAGGCGACAAAGTCCTTGACCACGCGGAAGTTGACGTCGGCCTCGAGCAGGGCCATGCGGATCTCGCGCATGGCCACGTTGATGTCGGCCTCGGTGAGCTTGCCCTTGCCGCGGAGCTTGTCAAAGGTGTCCTGGAGGCGTTCGGAGAGGCTGTTGAACATGGCTACTTTCCTTCCCCAACGAGCGCACGGCAGAAGTCGAGCGCGTCGAAGGTCTCAAGGTCGTCGATGGACTCTCCCACGCCAATGCGGTAGATGGGAAGCCCCAGCTGGTCAGAGATCGCAAGCGCGATGCCGCCCTTGGCGGTGCCGTCAAGCTTGGTGACGATAAGCCCGTCGAGGTCCAGGGCGTCGTTGAACTCCTTGGCCTGCGCAAGGCCGTTCTGGCCGGTGGTGGCGTCAATCACAAGGACAACGGTGACCGGCATGGAGGTGCAGCGCTTGCGGGTGACGTTGACCACCTTTGCAAGCTCGCGCATGAGGTCGGACGAGGTGTGCAGGCGTCCTGCCGTGTCAATGAGCACCAGCTGCGTGCCGCGCTTCTCGGCCTCCTCGACCACGTCGTAGCAGACGCTCGCCGGGTCCGCCCCGCGCTCGCGGGTGATGACGTCCACGCCCGCGCGCGTACCCCACACCTCGAGCTGCTCGATGGCCGCGGCACGGAAGGTATCGGCACCGCCGATGAGGCAGCTCTTGCCCTCGCCACGGGCGCGACCGGCGAGCTTGCCCACCGTGGTGGTCTTGCCGGCACCGTTGATGCCCACAAAGAGGACGCACGAGGGCACGTCCTCGAAGGGGTCGCGGTCGGCCGTGCGGAACTCCTGGGCAAGACGACGCGCCAGGGCGTCGCGCAGCTGGTCCGCGCGGGTGAGGTTCTCGCGCGCGGCCTGCTCTCGCAGGTCGTCGGTCACGCGCATGGCAAGCTCGCCGCCCATGTCGCCCATCACGAGCGTGTCCTCGAGGTCCTCCCAGAAGTCCTCGTCGACCTCCCCGCCCATGTAGAAAATCTCGTTGATGGCCTCGCGAGAGCGCGAGAGGCCGCTTTTCAGCCTGTCGAAGAAGCCCATCAGGCATCGACCACCTTTCCAGTCGCCTTGTCGAGGCGCTGAGAGACGACGTGGCTCACGCCGTCGGCCTGCATGGAGACGCCGTAGAGGACGTCGGCCTGCTCCATCGTCCTTCTCTGGTGCGAGATGACAATGAGCTGCGTCGTGTCCTTGAGCTGCTCGATGGCGTCAAGGAGCTTGGAGAGGTTGGAGTCGTCGAGCGCGGCCTCAACCTCGTCGAACACGTAGAAGGGCACCGTGCGCGTCTTGTAGACGGCAAAGAGCAGCGCCAGCGCCGTGAGGGACTTCTCGCCGCCGGACATGAGCGACATCTTGGTGATGCGCTTGCCCCTGGGCTGCGCCACGATCTCGATGCCCGTCTCGGAGAGGTTGTCCGGGTCGGTCATCTCGATGTGGGCGTGGCCGCCCGGGAAGAGCATCGAGAAGATTTCCGAGAAGTTCTCGTTCACTTTGTCAAAGACCACGAGGAACCTGTTGCGCATCTTGCGGTCGATGGCAGCGTTGATCTTCTTGAGCGCCACGCGGGCGGCCTCGAGGTCTGCGACCTGCTCGCCAATGTAGTCCGCACGCTGCTTCAGGCGGATGTACTCGTCCATTGCGACCTCGTTCACGGGGCCGATGGAGGCAAGCTGGCTCTCGAGCTGGTCCGCCTCGCGCTCGGCGGCCTCGCGGTCGTCCGGTGCGGGGAGCGAGAGCGCCTCGTCGAGAACGGCGCCCGTTGCCTGGATGGCATCGATGGCGTTTTGGACCTGCACCTCCAGGCGACCAAGGTCGACCTTGACCGCAGAGGCGACGTCGCGGGCGCGGGTGAGCTCGGCGGTGGCGTCATTCACGGCAGACTTGGCGTCGCCGATGGTGCGCTTCAGGGAGTCGGAGTCAGCCTCGGCGAGCGAGGCGCGGTCCTTGAGGCGCGCGGCCCAGTCGAGCGCACGGGTGCGGATGGCGTCGTAGCGGTCGTGGAGCGGGTCAACGCGCAGGCGCACCACCTCGAGCGCTCGCGAGCCCTCCTCGGTTGCCACGATGCGCGCATCGAGGTCGTGCTTGCGGTTGGCAAGCTCGCGCTCGCGGGACGAGAGGTTCTTGGCACGCTCCTTGGCCATCGCAAGCTCAAGTCGCGCATCAGAGAGCTCGTGGGACGCCTTGCCCTGGGCGCGCACGGCCTCGTCGTGCTGCGTGCGCAGGTCGCCCAGGCCACCGGCAAGCTCCTCCGCCTTGGCGCGGGCTGCGGCGGCGGCTGCCTTGTGCTCCTCGATATGCGAGCGGGCGTCTGCCGCGCGCTCGGACGCAGCGTCGCGCTGACGCGTGACCTGGCGTTGCTCGTCTGCCGCGCGCTGGCGCTGCGCGTCCAGGCGGCCCATCTCGGACGTAACTGAGGAGAGCTCGCCCGAGAGACGCGCGACGTCGCCCTTTGCGGCCGCGGCACCATCGCGCGACGCGGCAAGCGCAGCCTCTGCTGCACTCACGGCCTCCGTCGCGGCCCCGAGCGATGCGCGCAGCTCCCCCATGCCCTCCTCGAGGGCTCGAATGCGGCGCTTGCGCTCGAGGGCACCAGCCTCGGTCGAGGGCGCAGTGCCAACCACGCAGCGGCCATCGGGCGTGACGGTGACGCCGTCCTGCGTGACGTAGGTGAGCGCCGGCATGGCCTGATGCGCGCGGATGGCCTCCTCGGCGCTACCCACGAGCCTGATGTCGCCGAGAAGCGCCGTGAGAAGCGGGCGCGCGGCGTCAGAGACGCGCAGGTGCGAGATGAGCGCCTCGCCGGGGGCGCCCTCCGCCGCCACCGCAGCGGGTACGGCCTCGCGGAAGACCACGGTCGCCCTGCCCTCGGCGCGCCCCTGCGAGAGCGCGGAGGCCGCGAGCGTGCCCGCATCCGCGGCGCTTGCCACAACGAAGGCGGCAAGGTCATCACCGAGCAGGCGCTCGACCAGGGACTCCGTTGCCTCGTCGGCGTCGATGAGGTCTGCCAGGCGGCACTCGACGAGGCTGGCAGCCTGCCCCCTGGAGACGGCCTCCACAAGCGGGCTCGCCTTCTCCACGTTGGCGTCAACCGAGCGCAGCGCCGAGAGGGTGGCCTCGGAGGACGAGAGCTTCGTACGGGCAGAGCGCTCCTCGTCGCGCGCGTGCTTGAGCGCGGCCTGGGCCTCGACAATGGTGCCGGCGAGCTCCTCCGCCTTGGCGCGGGCGTCTGCGAGCTGTTCCTCAAGGCGGGCCTTGCGCTCTCCCCTCTCGGCCAGCGCCTCCTCTGTTGTGGCGAGGGTCTCGGCGACCTGCTCGAGGCGGCTCTTGTACATGCCATCCTCGACCTCGGCGTTTGAGATCTGGTCCTCGAGCTTAGCAAAGGCGAGGGTCTCCCTGTCCGCCTCGGCGCGCGCCTGGCGCTCGTCTGACTGGCGCTTGCTGAGGGCGTCCTCCAGCTCGCGACGGTGCGCCACCGCCTCCCGCGACGCCTTCGAGAGCGCGTCCATGCCCTCCTCGAGCTCTCGCTGGCGCACGCGGGCATCAGAGAGGTCGCCAGCCACGCGCTCGTGCTCCTCGGTCACGTCCGCGCGCTGCTTGCGCATGGTCGAGAGCTGCATGCGCATCTCGGAGAGGCGCGAGACCATGTTCTTGCCCTTTTCCTCCAAGAGGCGCATGTCCGAGTCCATACGGCCGAGGATGTCCTGCATGCGGCGGCGCTGCTCTCCGAGGTCGCCCACAAAGAGGCCCTTCTGCTCGAGGAGCGACTGGTACTTCTCAAGCTCGGCGGACTTCTCGTCCAGGCGGTACTGGGCAAGCTCGACGGCGGCATCTGCCTCGCGGCCACGGGCCGAGAGCGTGCCGTAGGAGGCCTGCAGGCGGCGCAGGTCGTCAACGGCGAGCTGCGTGCGCAGCTCGGTCAGGCGCTCGGTGATGTCGTGGGCGCGCTTTGCCTTGTCGACCTGCCGCTCGAGGGGCTTGAGCTGGCGGTTTATCTCGCGCTCGACAACCTTTGCGCGCGCCAGGTTGTCATCCATCGAGGAGAGCTTGCGAAGGCTCCGCTCCTTGCGCCTGCGATGCTTGGAGATGTCTGCAGCCTCCTCGATGAGCTCGCGGCGCTCCTCGGGGCGGCTCTGGAGGATGGAGTCGAGCTTGCCCTGGCTGATGATCGAATGGGTGTCCTTGCCCAGGCCGGAGTCATGGAGGATGTCCTGCACGTCCATGAGGCGCGCGGGCGCCCCGTTGATGAGGTACTCGGACTCGCCCGAGCGATACATCCGGCGTGTGATGCCCACCTCGGAAAAGTCGATGGGCAACGTGTGATCGGAGTTGTCGAGAACCAGGGTGACCTCCGCCACGCCCACGGCGGGCCTCGCGGAGCTGCCCGAGAAGATCACGTCCTCCATGGCCTGCCCGCGGAGCATCTTGGCGCTCTGCTCGCCCAGGACCCAGAGGATTGCGTCAGAGACGTTCGACTTGCCCGAGCCGTTGGGGCCCACGACCACGTTGAGGCCGGGATCAAAGGACATGGATGTCCTGTCGGCGAAGGACTTGAAGCCCTTGAGGGTGAGCGACTTCAGATACAAGGGTGGTCCTCTCGCTTCTCGGGCTAGCGCTCGTCGGCGTCAGCGGGGGCGACGCCGGCGTCTGCTCCCTTGTCGCCGTCCTGTCCCATGCGCTCGAGCGCGTCTGCAGCGGCAGCGTTCTCGGAGCTCTTCTTGGAGGGGCCAGAACCCCTGCCCACGCGCTTGCCGTCAACCAGCACAACAGACGTGAAGGTGGGGTCATGGGCAGGCCCCTCCTCGCCCACGAGCTTGTACTCGGGAGCAAGGCGCAGGTCGCGCTGGGTGATCTCCTGCAGGCGCGACTTGGGGTTTATCGGCCGCTCGGAGAGACGGTCGACAAGCTCGGGCGTGAAGTGCGAGGAAAGCGTGTCGAGCACGAACCTGCGCGTGTCCTCGTAGCCGGCATCGAGGTAGAGGGCGCCCACGATGGACTCGTAGACGTTCTCGAGGGCGGAGTGCATGCCGCGCGCGTGCGTGCCCTTCTCGGACTCGCCCACCACGATGAGCGGGGCTATCCCAAGGTCGCCCGACACCTCTGAGAGCGTCTCGCCCGAGACGAGCGAGATCTTGAGCCTTGTGAGCGCGCCCTCGTCGAGCCCGGGAAAGCGCTCAAAGAGCTCGGTGGCGACGATTGCACCCAGGATGGAGTCGCCCAGGAACTCGAGCCTCTCGTAGGAGGCCGAGACGGGCTTTCCCTCCACCGCCGAGGGGTGCGTGATGGCAGACGTTATGAGCCTTTTGTCAGTGAAGTGATGGCCGCAGATGCGCTCCACCTCGCTGACCCTTTCATGCGTGTTCAAGTGAGAGAGCTCCCCTTACAAAAGCTTACTGAGCGGCCTCGATGGCGCTCACGGCGTCGCCCACGGTTGCAATCTTCTCGAGGGCCTCGTCATCAAAGGTGAGGTCGAACTCGTCCTCGAGGGCGGTGACCAGCTCGAGCAGGTCAAAGGAGTCAGCGCCGAGGTCCTTGAAGGCAGTCTTCTCGGTGAGCTCGACGTCTGCCGGGACATCAAGGGTGTCGTTCACAACCGAGATGACCTTCTCGAGAATGGCGTCATGGTCCATGGGTTCCTCCTAGCGGATTGACGTTGCCGGTTCACGCGGGCCGCGTGGCACCGCGCACACGAGCTTATGGTACCCGTTACTCGGCCTTCTCGCAGGCCTCGGCGATACGTTCGCAGAGCTGTCCGCGGGCGGCACGGGCGCAGGCAAGTGTGCCGCTGGCCACGGCCTCGGCGCTGGTGCTGCCGTGGCCCTTGACCACAGGAGCGCGCAGGCCGAGAAGGACGGCACCGCCCATCTCGTCACCAGAGAGCTCGCCCGCAACGGTCTTGAGCGCCGGCTTGAGCATGAGGGCACCCAGGCCCGCACGCTTGGACTCGCCGGCAGCGGCCTTGACGCGCGACACGATGAACTTTGCCGTGCCCTCGATGGTCTTCAGGGCAACGTTGCCCGTGAAGCCATCTGCCACGATAACGTCAAAGGTGCCCGCGAGAAGGTCTGTGCCCTCGGCGTTGCCCACAAAGCCGCAGTTGCCCTCTGCCAGCGCCTTGTGGTAGGACAGCGCGAGCTCGGAGCCCTTGGTGTCCTCCGAGCCGTTGCAGAGAAGCGCCACGCGGGGCTCCTCGACACCAAGGACCACCTGCGCGTAGGCGCGCCCCATGTGCGCAAACTGCACAATCGCGTCTGGCTGGACGTCTGCGTTGGCGCCACAGTCGAGAAGGACGGTCTTCTTGCCCGAGATGCCGGGGGCAGCAAGCGTGAGCGCCGGACGGCGGATGCCCTTGATGCGCCCGATGCCAAAGGTCGCAGCCGTGAGCACGGCGCCGGTGGAGCCGGCGGAGAAGAGGCCGTCCGCCTGGCCGGCGCGCACCGCTGAGGCGGCGCGAACGATGCTTGCATCCTTCTTCTTGCGCACGGCGGAGGCGGGATGCTCGTCCATAGCGATGACCTCGGTGGTAACGAGGGCCTCTGCACGCTCGTGGTCGCGCGCGAAGGGCTCGACCACAGAGGCGTCGCCTGCCACAAGAACCTTGAGCTCGGAATCGAGCTCAAGCGCCTTGGCAACCCCTTCGAGCAGCACGGAAGGCTCGCAGTCGGAGCCCATGACGTCAACGCAGATGGTGGTCATCTATCCTCCAAGATCGCTGTGGGCGCTCGCGCGCAAGATTAAAAAAGGAGGCCGACCCCAGAAGGGACCGACCTCCCAGGCCATGTTGCAGGCATGGGGCTACTCGGTGACAACTACCTCGCGGTCCTTGTAGTAGCCGCAGTTGGGGCACACGTGGTGCGGGAGCTTGGGAGCTCCACAACGCGGGCACACGGAACGGGCCGGAGTGGCGACCTTGCTGTTGGCCGAACGACGGGTGTGCGTGGCTCCACGGCCCTTTTTCTGCTTAGGAACTGCCATCTTGAACCTCTCTTGCTCTTACACCGCGCCCCTCGTGGAGACGCGGGGCAACTTGACCAAAAATCATGCGTAGATGACTATACCACGCAATTGGGCATATGCGCCAGATGCGCCAATATCTTCACTCCGCGTCCGGTTTGTCGTCTTGGGGCTGCTCGCCGGAAGCGGGTGCATCACCGTTGCCGTACTCGTCGTGGTCCAGGTCGAGCGAAGCGAGAACTGCGAACGGGCTTGCCTTGAGGCGGTCCTCCTCGATCTGGGCGGCGTGGCCGCAGTCCTCCTCGTTGAGGTTGGCGCCGCAGACGGGACAGAGGCCCTTGCAGTCCGGACGGCACAGCACAACAAAGGGCGTCTCCATGACAAGGGTCGAGAGAAGCGCGCCCGAAAGGTCGATGGTGTTGTCGGCCGAGACGAGCGAGAAGTCCAGCTCGTCGTCATCGTCGTCGCCCGTGTCCTCAGGCTCCTCGAAGAGGTAGTACTCGTCGACCTCGCCGCTCACGTCGAACTCCGCCGGGCTGAGGCAGCGGTCGCAGGTGCCCACCACGTGCGTGGTGAGGATGCCCGTGGCGAGAATGCCCTCGCCAGCGTTTGTGAGCATGAGGTCGTAGTCGATGCCAGAGGGAAGCGAGAACTCGCGCTCGCCGAGGGTGTAGGACGTCTCGTCGAGGTGGCCCTTCAAGGGCAGGGTGTCGCCTGCTTCCCCCAGGCGCGCGTCAAGTGCAAGAATCACAGGCTGCATGGCGCTTACCAGGGGACGTTGTTCGAGGTGTTACGCGGGCCGGAGTTCTCGTCGAGCGTCTGGCGAACGCGGGAGACCGAGTTGGTGAGCGACTTGAGGTTCTCCTCGAGGTGCGCAAGCACGGTGTCAGCGTACTCCTCGGCGTTGTAGCGGGTGTCGCGCTCGTACTGGGCCGCCTGGTCCTTGATGCTGTCGGCCTGCTGCTGGGCAAGTCGGACGACCTCCTGGTCACCCGCAAGAATCATGGCCTGCTGTTGGGCATCGGCGATGATGCTGTCTGCCTGCTGCTGCGCACGGTCAAGCGTCTCCTGCTCCTCCTTGAGGATGCGGCGGGCATCCTGGAACTCCTGCGGGAAGACCCTGCGAATCTCGTCGAGAATCTCGTACACGTCCTGGGCGTCGACGATCTTCTTCTGGCCACCGCCGGTAAGCGGGGACTTCGCCTCGTTCACTAGCTGCTCGAGCTCGTCGACCAGGCTCTCTATTTCCTCACCCGGCTGCATCCAGGTCTCCTTTCGAGTATGGGCCACTGCTCGGGCGTTCCCGCGCGCTGCCCGAGGGGCATATCACATCGATGGTAGCAGAAAAGCAACGCAAGTCCCTAAACGAGCCAAAGCTCACGCATAGTGCGCACGTAGCCGCTCGGCCACGCACGGCGGCACGAGGAAGTCCACGTCACCGCCCATGGCCGCAATCTCGCGCACGATGGATGAGGAAACATAGCCGTACTTGGGGCTCGACATGACGAAGATGGACTCCAGGTCAGGCGCCATGTAGGTGTTGAGGTCTGCCTGCTGGAGCTCGTACTCGAAGTCCGTCGTGGCACGCAGACCCTTGACCACGCCACCTGCCCCGCGCTCCTTGCAGAACTCCACGAGAAGCCCGCAGAAGGGCACCACCTCAATGCCATCGGTCATGTTCTCGTCGAGCAAGGCGCGCTTGAGCATGTGCACGCGCTCCTCGAGCGTAAACTCGGTGCCCGTGCCGCGCTTGTGGCGCGACTCCGCCACAGCAACGGTGACCTGCGGGAAGAGCTTGCGGGCACGGCGGATCACATCCATGTGGCCCAGGGTCACCGGGTCGAAGGTGCCGGGCACCACCACGTGGGTGCAGAGCTCGCTAGTCAACGTCCTGTCCTTTCTCGAGAAGGTCCACGCAGGTGATGCCATAGCGCTTGGTACGCATGGGGATAAGACCCGGCACGTCAAGCCCCGGCGCCTGTGAGGAGCGCTCGTAGACCACGGTCGCACCCGAGCGCAGCGCACCCTGTGCGACAAGGTGTTTGAGCATAGCACTCACGACGCCCGCTGAGAGCACATAGGGCGGGTCGAGAAAGACAACGTCAAAGGGTGTCCCGGCTATGCGGCCGCGCTCGGCAAGCTGGCAGGCGTCGCCACGAAGCACGGCGTAGGCCACCTTCTCGGCGCCAACCTTGGCAAGGTTGCGGCGCACGCGGGCGGCCGCACGCGCATCCTGGTCGATGAAGGTGCAGCGGTCCGCCCCGCGCGAGAGAAGCTCGATGCCCATGGCACCAGAGCCCGCAAAGGCGTCGAGCACCGAGGCGCCGCCCAGGTTAAGCCCGCGCGCCGAGAGGATCATCGACGCCATGGCCTCGCGATTTCGGTCTGTCGTGGGACGCGTGACGCCACGACCCTCCGGTGACTCCAGGGGCACGCCGCCCCACTTGCCGCCAACAACCCTCATGCCCTGTCCAGCTCCTCGAAGTAGGCGCCAAAGCGGTCCCTGGCCTCCAGCGCCATGGGCCTCAAGGCCGGGCTGGCAATGGAGGGGTCTTTGGCAAAGATCTCCTGTGCATCCTCGTGCGCGGCCACCACAAGGTCCTCGTCTGCCGCAAGGTCGCTCACGCGCAGCGTGATGCCGCCATGTTGGCGATACCCCAGGACCTCGCCCTCGCGGCGCAGCTTGAGGTCGAGCCGCGCAAGCTCGAAGCCGTCGGCGGTGTGCTCCAGTGCCGAGAGGCGCTTGCGCGCCGGCGTGCCCTGCTTGGCCGCACAGGAGAGCCACACCTCGCCCGGCCAGTCGCCACGGCCCACGCGGCCGCGCAGCTGGTGCAGCGTTGCCAGGCCAAAGCGGTCGGCGTCATGTACGAGCATCACCGTGGCGTTGGGCACGTCGACGCCCACCTCTACCACCGTGGTTGAAACCAGCACGTTCACCTTCCCGGCACGGAAATCCTCCATGACCGCGTCCTTCTCGGCAGCGGACATGCGGCCGGTGAGCAGCGCGCAGGCAAGGTCCGGGAAGATGCGCTCCGAGAGCTCGGCCAAGGTTGCGGTGGCGGAGCGCACGTGGGCGCTCCGGCTGCGCTGCGATTCTGGGACGTCGTCGAGGTCCGTCCCCAGGCTGTCGCCGGTGTCGGCATCATCTACCAGGGGGCAGATCACGTAGGCCTGGTGACCAGCCTCCACGGCGTTGCGGATGGAGCCGTAGGCGAGGTCGAGGTTCTCGGGCGTGATGACGCGCGTGGTGACGCCGGCGGTGGCCCTGGGGCGCCTGCGTATGCACGAGAGTGACACGTCGCCATAGATGGAGAGCGCGAGCGTGCGCGGAATGGGCGTTGCCGTCATGGTGAGAAGGTCAGCGCCCGCCCCCTTGCGGCGCAGCGAAGCGCGCTGGTCCACGCCAAAGCGGTGCTGCTCGTCGATGACCACAAACGTGAGGCGAGCAAATGAGATGTCGTCCGAGAGGAGCGCCGTGGTGCCAAAGGTCACGCAGAGCTCGCCAGCCGCCGTGCGTCTGGCCGTCTCCGCGCGCTCGGCAGCGGGCGTCGCCCCCGTGACAAGTGCCCAGGTGATGCCCGCCGCATCGAGCACGGGCCCGAGCTTCTCGGCATACTGGCGCGCAAGGACCGAGGTGGGGGCCATGACGGCGGCCTGAGTGCCCGTGTCTGCCACAGCAGCAAGCGCCACGGCGGCGACAGCCGTCTTGCCTGTGCCAACGTCGCCCAAAAGCAGGCGGTTCATGATGCGGGGGGCCGCCATGTCGGCAAGGATCTGGTCTGCGGCGCAGCTCTGCTCGTCCGTGAGCGAGAAGGGCAGCGCGGCGAGCAGGGCGTCCATGTGGACGCCGGATACCTTGTGCGTGGTAGCGCGAACATCTCCCAGCTCAATGGCTTGGCGGCTGAGAAGGGCCACCTGGAGACAGAGGAGCTCGTCGTAGGCGAGGCGCCTTCTAGCTTGCTCGGCGGTGGCAAGGGTCTGCGGGAAGTGGACCTCGCGGATGGCACGAGCGAGCGTCACGAGCCCGTGGCGCGCGACAAGCGGGGCGGGCAGCCAGTCTGCCACGTCCCCCACGTCGGCAAGGGCGCACGAGACAATGCGGCGCATCCAGGAGGTGGTGATGCCCTCCCCCACAGGATGCACGGGCAGAACGCGCCTGTAGGCCGAGGCGCTGGTGTCAGAATCGAGAACCTCGTGGAAGGGCGCGCGCATCCGCTTGAAGCCGTAGGCAAACTCGACCTTGCCCGAGAGCGCCACCTTGTCGCCGCGCTTGACCTGCTCGGCCAGCCAGGGCTGCCCAAAGAAGCTCGCTGAGAGCACGCCAGTCTGGTCGAACACGTAGAGCTCGACCACCGTGAGGCGAGGGCGGGGCCGCTTGAGCTCCACCTTGTCGACGGTGCCCACCACCGTGACCTCGCTGCCAACGTCCGCATGGCTAATGGGCACCACATGCGAGTAGTCCACGTAGCGGTGCGGGATGTGCAGGAAGAGGTCGCGCACTCGATGGATTCCCAGGCGCTCCAGCGCGCCAAGCCGGGAGGACGCGCCTCGCGACGAGACGTAGCGCAGACGCGACACGCCGTCTGTGAGGGCGAGCGTCCTGTCGATGCGTCCCGCAGCGGCCCCGACGCTCGGGGCAGTGCCCGCGGACGCCTGCTGCGGGACACCCATGGGCAGCTACTCGATGGAGAAGACGATGGGATAGAGGGGCTGCTCACCACGGTGAGAGTCGATCTCGAGAGAGGGCTCGGCTGCCGAGACGGCGTCGAGAATCTCCTGGAAGGAGGCATCGTCGAGGTCTGCGCCGGCAAGGATGGTGAGGGTGTCGCCCTCCTCGGCCTCCTGCATGCGGCGGATGAGCTCGACGGTGACGTCCTTCACCGAGGAACCCACCACGGTGATGGCACCGTCCTCGATGCCCATGACGTCACCGGCGTGGATGGGCGAGCCGTCTGCGGCCTGGGAGTCGCGCACGGCGCGCGTGACCTCTCCACCACGCACCCCGGAGACGGCATCGGTCATGGCCTCGACGTTGTCCTCGAGGGTACCCTCGGGGTCTGCCACGAACATTGCCGAGAAGGCCTGCGGGACGGTCTTGGTGGGAACCACGGCAACGTGGGCGTCCTCGCAGGCGGAGGCAGCGGCCTCGGCGGCCATGCGAATGTTGCCGTTGTCGGGAAGTACGATCACGTTCTCCGCGTTGGTCTTCTCGACCGCAGCGAGGATGTCTGCCGTGGAGGGGTTCATGGTCTGCCCGCCGGAGACAACCACGTCGACGCCGAGCGAGGTGAGAATCGACGCCTCGCCAGAACCCGCGGCAACCGCGACAAAGCCCAGGGGCTTCTTGGGGGCCTTTTCCTCGGCAGCCTTGTCGGCCGCAATCTTTGCTGTGCGCTCGTGGGCCTCGAGGTCCATGTTGTGAATGAAGACCTCGAAAATCTGGCCACGCTCGAGCATGTAGGCAAGGACCTTGTCGGGCGTATTGGAGTGCACGTGCACCTTGAAGTCTGGGTACTCGCCCACGAGCAGCTCGCAATCACCCATCGTGGCGAGAAACGCAAGCGCGGCGTCGCGGTCGAAGGACTCGTCGTTGGCATGGAAGAGGAACTCGTTGCAGTAGCGGTACTGCGAGCCCTCCCAGTCGTCGTTGAGCTCGATGGCCACCTTGGAGGAGACGGCAGCCTTGGCATCCGAAGAGTCTACGGTGGTCTTGAAGTCAGAGACCTCGCCGGCCTTGCCCTCGACCGCGTTCACGAAGGCCTCGAAGAAGGTGGCGAAGCCAAAGGCGCCGGAGTCGACAACGCCATTCTCCTTGAGGACGGGCAGGAGCTCGGGCGTGCGGGCAACGGACTCGTAGGCCTCGATGACCAGCGCATCGAGCATCTCGGTTGCCGTGATGTGAGCCTTCTCGAGCTGGTCGGCGCGGGTGGACATGTCACGCAGGACGGTGAGGATGGTTCCCTCGACGGGCTTGCGCACAGCCTTGAAGGCAACCTTCACCGAGCGGCGGAACGCGTGCGCGATGTCGGCGGCCGTGGGGTTGTCCTGATCCTTGGCGTCGCAGAGCCCCTCGGCGAGGCCGCGCAGAATCTGGGAGGTAATGACACCGGAATTGCCGCGTGCGCCCATGAGCGAGCCATGGGTGATCGCCTTGGCAATGTCCTCGATGGTGGCGTCCTGCGGGAGCGCCTCCACCTCCTTGACGACGGTCCCCAGGGTGAGCGACATGTTGGTGCCGGTGTCTCCATCAGGGACAGGGAAGACGTTGAGCTTGTTGATCTCCTCGGCTCGCTCGGCAACGACGTTCGCCGCCACGGGGAAGCACGTGCGGATGACTGACGCGATCATCTTATTGGACCTCTGTTCTTTCTCTGCGGCGGCCTAGCGATTGGAGCGGAGGCCCTCGATGTGGACAGTGACCTTGACGTCATCGAGCTCGGCGATCTGCTTCAGGATGAACTTGACCGAGCTGGTGAGGTTGTTCACGACGGACGCCATGTTGACACCCTGCTCGACAATGACGTGGAGGTCGACCGAGAGGTGCCCGTCTGCGGTGACGTCGACGTCGATGCCGCGGCGCAGGCGGTTGGTTGGCAGGAGCTGCGCAACACCAGCCTGCTCGTCGATGGCCGCCATGCCTACGACGCCATAGCACTCAAGCGCGGCGTAGCCAGCCAGGTCTGCGATGCAGTCGTTAGACACCTTGAGCGTTCCCGGAACGACACCGGCCATGGGGTCTCCTCTCAAAGCCTCCGCAGGACGGAGGCATTGTTACTGACATAAGTCCTATCGATTATAGCGCAGGGCAGCGCACGCACGCGACCCCACCCCATGACAACAGAAAGGGAGGACCAACGAAGTGGCCCTCCCCTGTTTGAGTTTGGTCTGGACGGTGGACTGGTGTACAAGTATGTTCTGTGGGCGACACCCCATCATCGAGCGGCAAGGCCGGATCGCCGGCTAGAGTGTTGGGAGGAACCCCGGTATGTGCCCGGCACGCCCCGGCGGGTCTGGCGGGCCCCGGCAGGAGCCAATACCAAGAAGTTGTGTGTATCGCTTGCGAGAAGCCGCCCAAGTGGTATATTTGCAAGGCTTGTTGATTAACGGGCGCGCGAGCGCCGCACTTTGGAGGTCAAGGTCATGTCGAAGGTTTGTGATATCTGCGGCAAGCACGCCGTTGCCGGTCGTTCCATCAGCCACTCCCACCGCACGGTTGCTCGCACGTTTAAGCCCAACATTCAGCGCGTCTCCGTCGTTGTCGACGGCCAGCGCAAGAAGCTCAACGTCTGCACCAGGTGCCTCAAGAAGGGCAACCTCGTCCGCGGCTAAGCTTTAGGACATTGTATGCAGGGAGGGCCGCGCCACTTGGTGCGGCCCTCTTTTTTGTGACGGCACGGGACGGTGCGGGGCTTGGCGCGGATTCCGAACGGTTAAGGCGGTCTAACCGGCGAGAAGGCGCGGCATTCGAATGGCGCCGCAACGCCACAGCCAAGATAGCGCCCTACCGCAGCAGGAACGCCGCAACCGCACCGGAGCTCACGGACACAACGGCGTCCTCGCTCTCCACCACGTTCGAGATGCCCAAGTCGTTGAGAAGGCCAAGGGGCTTCTCGTCAAGACACCACTTCATGCCAGACTCGCTCACCACCGTTCCCGGTGCCACGGCCACGGCCGAGAAGGTGCGCCCGCGTGCGCCAGCGCCCAGTCGCCACTCGCGCGAGCCCGCCGCCGACACAACGCGCATCTCGAACGAGTCCTCGACCAGTGCGGGACACGCGTTGGCAGCTCCGACGAGAAGCCCCACCACGCCAAGAGCATGGTCCGGCCGGCCACCAGACGCGCAGGTCACCGTAAGCCGCAGCGGTCGCTGCTGCCGCGCGGCCTCGTGGCGCGCACAGTCGATGGCAAGCGAGAGGTCCGTAGCGTACTTTTCGGACGGAAACGCAATCGAGCGGCCCGCCTCGCTGTTTGCCCAGGCGCCATCCATCGCACAGACGGAATCGTGGTCGCCGCAGTATGCGTCTGGCACCACGCCGGCAGTACGGCACGTCTCGACGCCCCTGTCGGCTGCAACGACGTAGTCCGCCCTGTCGGCTAGCCGCGCGACAAGCGCCGGCGAGCTGGGCGCCGGCGACCCATCAACCACAAGCACGCGTAGGGGCTCCGCATCAGACGGCGCGTCCTGCGCCGCCGGTACCGCCGCATAGTCCTCGATAAGCGACAGCGAGAGCTCCGCGAAGCCATGCACGTATATGTCGCACCAGGGCTGCACGTCCCTCTCGTCCCGACCGTCATGGTCGTTCATGAGGCCAACCACGTTGAGCCCCGCGCGCTTGGAGGTGCGCACGCCAAAGGGGGCGTCCTCGAAGACCCAGGTCTCACCCACCGGCGTGCCAAGGCGACGGGCCGCCTCGAGGTAGACGTCGGGGAACACCTTGTCGCGACCGCCCACCTGCTCGGTTGTCACGATGTCCTTGAAGAAGTGCGAGAGGTCGTGCGCCTCGAGCGCCACACGCACCTCGCGCAGCGGCGTGGAGGTCGCAATGACCATGGGGATGCCCGCCTCCGACAGCTCCTCGAGGAACTCGCGCGCGCCAGGCATGATCGGGATGTCAGTCGCGTAGTGGTGGCGAACGATGGCGCAGACCTCCTCGTAGAGATCGCTGACGGGGGTCTCGATGCCAAGCTCGTCATGCATGATCTGACACCCGTCTCGCAGGGTCACGCTCTCGATTCGATCGAAGAACGTCTGGTCAACGCCCCCGCAGCCGTGGGCGTGTGCCAGCTCGATCATCACATGGCTCCACATGCGCATGGAGTCGACGAGCGTCCCGTCACAGTCGAAGATCGCACCCTTGAAAGCCATCGTTTCCTCTCCCCTGCGTTACAGGCCATGCCATGGCGAGCAGATTCAGTGTTGTCCCCAGGCTTGCCGCCCGCAAGCTGGCAGCAATCCCTCCGGTTGGGTAAAGTATCCCATGGCTCGCGCGCAGTCACGCTCGCGCCGGCCACCTTACAGCATCTGCACCAAGCTTCCGGAGGAAGAAGAACATGGCTCGTTATGACTACAAGTGCCCCTCATGCGGTTCCACCTTCGAGGTAGAGCATCCCATGAGCGCCCATCCCAAGGTGAACTGCCCCAAGTGCGGCCACGAGGCCGAGCGAGTGTTCGAGACCTCGGGCATCGTGTTCAAGGGCTCCGGCTTCTACAACACCGATCAAAAGGGCAAGTAGTCCCCACTCCATAGCTGCACGTTTGGAGGCCCTGCCGACTGTCGGGAGGGCCTTTTCCTGTTCTAGACTTCCTGGGACGAATAACGCGAGAAGTAAGGACGAACCGCCTCCGTTAGAAACGCCCCATTGCCGTCATACACTAACAAACATCAACCCTATGTCCAACAATTGTCGATGTTTTAGAGACATGAAAGACCACCAAAGGAGGGAATGCTCCGTAACAAAGTGAGCTATGGTTGCTTACACGCAGCCAACAGGGCACAGCCCCTCGACACAACGAAGCAGAAAAAACAACACCACGAGGCGGATACAGGTTCCGGAGGCAGCATGTCTAGCGACGATGACGAGAAGTACCCCTTCGAGCATACGAAGAAGCTCGAGGACAACAACATTGGGCTTGTGGGCAAGGGTGCGGGGTTCATCCCCACGGGCAACGCTAACGCGATGCCCGCAGGCACCGAGCAAGGCAAGGATGATGGCCGTGGCAGGCGCTTTGCGGTGCGAACACTCGTTCCGCTCCTTGTACTTGCGGCACTTCTCGGCGGCGGGTATTTCTGGTGGACGCGGCTCCGTCCGGTGCAGGTGACGGTAAACGGCACGCTCCAGAGCGTGACCGTGGGCACCACCATCGACCAGCTGAAAAGCGACGCGGGCATCCAGACAGCGCCAGGCAACTACGTGAGCGTCTCCGGAAGCATCATTGCGGAGGGCGAAGGCTACCCGTACTCCGCTTCTATCAACGGCAAGGACACGGACTACGACGATGCGCACAGCTATGAGGTTGCCGGCGGAGAGCGCATTGCCCTGAGCGACGGCCAAGACCGCACGGAGCCCCACACCATCGAGACTGTAAACCAGCCGCCCAAGCTCCTCATGAACGGCAACGTGGGCGCAATCAACTACATCTCGCAGTGGGGTTCCACCACAGTGAAGGATGTGATCACGGGCCAGGATTCTGGCGAGCAGGTCGACGGAACGGTCTACGAGCAGGGCCAGGACTGCGTGGTCACCGTGAAGGACGTTCAGCCACCGGACAACCAGAAGCTTGTGGCGCTCACGTTTGATGACGGGCCAAGTGGGTACACGCCGCAATACCTGAAAATCCTGCAGGACAAGGGGGTCAAGGCGACCTTCTTCTGCCTGGGCAAGGAGGTTGACGCCCATCCAGACAAGGCCAAGGCCATCGTGGATGCCGGCTGCCAGATTTGCAGCCACTCCTACGACCATCCCGATCTTAGGTACGCGGAGCCACAGACAGTGGTCGACCAGTTGACCTCGTCCTTCTCGTCCATAGAAAACGCCACGGGCGAGAAGACCACCACGTTCCGCCCGCCCTACGGGAGTTTCACGCAGCGCACATGGCTTGCCACACAGGGCGTAGCCACGGTAGCCGTACGCTGGGACATCGACACCGAGGACTGGAAGCAGCCCGGTGTGGACAAGATTGTCTCTGCCGCATGCGACAACGTGCACTCCGGAAGCATCATCCTGATGCACGATGGCGGCGGCCCCCGCGACCAGGACGTCGAGGCGCTGCCAAAGATCATCGACGCGCTCCAGTCGCAGGGCTACACTTTCGTGACCATAAGCGAGCTTCTCGCCAGTGACGACTCCTTCCCGGACTACGTGGCGAGCTGCGATTCGACCATGCCCTCAAACGCTGTCTGGCCGGACGAGATAGGCTAGGCGAACTGGCTGCGATAGAGCGTAGCGTACGCTCCGCCCTTGGCCAGCAGCGACTCGTGCGTGCCCTGCTCGATGATGTTACCGTGGTCCATCACCAGTATGAGGTCAGCGTCCACAATGGTGGAGAGGCGGTGCGCGATCACGAAGCTCGTGCGATTCTCCATGATGGCCTCCATTGCGCGAACGATGGCCTGCTCGGTGCGGGTGTCCACGCTTGAAGTAGCTTCGTCGAGTATGAGCATGGCGGGGTCGGTGAGCATGGCGCGCGCGATGGTCAGGAGCTGGCGCTGGCCCTGGCTCACGTTCTCGCCGCCATCGGTGAGCAGCGTGTCGTAGCCGTGCGGGAGCGTGCGCACGAAGAAGTCCACGTGCGCGGCGCGCGCCGCCGCCTCGACCTCCTCCCGGGTAGCACCCGGCCTGCCGTAGGCGATGTTCTCAGCGATGGTTCCCTCAAAGAGCCACGCATCCTGGAGCACCATGCCAAACTCCCGGCGCAGGTCACGCCGGCGCAGCTGCCTGGTGTCGACGCCGTCAAGCGTTATGCGACCGCCGTCAACCTCGTAGAAGCGCATGAGCAGGTTGATGAGGGTGGTCTTGCCGGCGCCAGTGGCGCCCACGATGGCGACCTTCTCGCCAGGCTCCGCCACAAGGGAGACGTCGCGCATGAGCAACGCCTCAGGCGAGTAGCCAAAGCGCACATGTTCGAAGGCAACGCGACCCCGCACGGGCTGTGGCAAATTTGCCGGCACTTCCGGGTCCGGAGAGACCTCCGGCGCGTCGAGCAGCGCAAATACGCGCTCGGCAGCCGCAAGGGCGCCCTGGAGCATGTTCACCGTGAGCGAGAGCTGCGTGAGCGGCTCCGAAGCCTGGGTCACGTACTGGAAGAAGGCCTGGAACGCGCCGACAGACATCTGCCCGCCCGCCACGAGCGCACCTGCGGCTAGGCCTATGGCAACCTGCGAGAGGCGCATGAGAAAGCGAATCACGGGCGAGATTGCGTTGGTGAGGAAGTCTGCCCGGGCGCTTGTGGCAGCGACCTTCTCGGCGCGCGACTCCACTGCCTCGAGGCTTGCGTCCTCGACGCCAAAGGCCTTGATAACAGTCCGGCCGGAATACGCCTCCTCGACGCTCTCGGTGAGGTGCCCCAGCGCTTCCTGACGCGCGGCGGCAGCGTCGAGTGTACGACTTGCAGCGAACTTGGTAACGATTACCGACAGGGCGGCAAACCCGCAGAACACGAGCGCCAGCACGAGGTTGGAGACAAGCATAAGGACAATCGCGCCCACGAGCGTGGTGAAGGCGATGATGAGCTGCAGAAGGCCTCGCTGCAGGACCTCGGAGACCTTGTCGAGGTCGTTGGTAGCGCGGCTTATTGTGTCTCCGGGCTGGTGCGCGTCGAAGTACGAGAGCGGGAGCCGCCCCAGCTTTGCCGAGATCTCCTTGCGCAGGGCAAGGTTGAGACGCTCGGCAAAGCTCGACATCACGAGGGACTGTACGCTGTAAAACGCCCAGGCGCAGGTCCAGATGCCCAGGTAGATGAGGACCTCGCGGCCGCCGTTTTCCAGGCCTACCACGTAGGCCTCGCCTACGGCGAGGCTTTGCTGGATGTGCCCCCACAGCACGTCGACCACGTGCGCGCTGTAGGCAGCGGCGCTCAGGCTCGCGGCCACGTACACGATGGCGCTCACGGCGGCGACCACAAGGCGCCATCGCTGCCTGCCGGCGGCCTGCCACAGTCGACGCGCCGTCCCCATGGCGTCGTGCGGGCGCTCCTCGTCGAGCTGGTCCTTCTCGTCACGCACGTTCTTATCGTCCTTCATCGGCGGTGGCACCTCCCCTCGTCTGGGACTCAACGATGTCTCTATAGGCTGGGCACATCTCCATGAGCTGGTCATGCGTACCGCGGCCAACCACACGGCCGTCGTCCAGCACCACAATCTGTGCCGCGTGGCGTACGGTGCTCACTCGCTGGGCGATAATGACCACAGCCTCGTTGGCAAGCTCGCCCTCGAGGGCATGGCGCAGGGCAGCGTCGGTCTTGTAGTCGAGCGCCGAGAACGAGTCGTCAAAGACGTAGAGGTCCGCATGGCGCACGAGCGCGCGGGCGATGGCCAGGCGCTGGCGCTGGCCGCCCGAGAAGTTCGCCCCACCTTGCGCGACGCGCGTGGAGAGCCCGTCTGGAAGCTCGTGCACGAAGGAAGCCTGCGCCACATCAAGAGCGTGCCAGAGGTCCTCGTCGGTGGCGGAGGCATCGCCCTCGCGCAGGTTCTCGGCAATTGTCCCCGAGAAGAGCCATGCCTGCTGCGGCACGTAGGCAATGCGGGAGCGCAGCTCCTGCTGCGTTACCTCACGCACGTCTGTCCCCAGCATGAGGAGCGACCCTGCCGTCACGTCGTGGAAGCGAAGCAGCATCTTCGCCACGGTCGACTTCCCCGACCCAGTGTTGCCCATGATGGCCGTGACCTCGCCTCGGCGAACGGAGAAGTCGAGGTCGTGGAGGGTGTCCTCGTCGGCGTCTGCAAAGCGGAAGCTCGCGTGCGAGAAGCGCGCCACCTCGTCGCCCGGCCGTGGGTCCGCGGGCGCAGCCAGGCACTTGGGCGACTCAGGGTCTGCCACGCTGGGCACCGCCTCAAGGACGGCCGCCGTGCGCGTGAGGCACGAAAGTGCCCTGGGCACCTGGATGATCGCGAACTGGGCCATCATCATGAAGAAGAGGATGAGCATGGCGTACTCGAGCAACGCAGAGATGGAGCCGATCTGCATGGCACCCGCACCCACGCGGTCTGCGCCCATCCACATGACAAGCACCTCGACGACGTTCATGAGGAAGAACGTCGAGCAGTCCACAACCGAGAAGAGCATGTTCACACGGATGGCATTCGTAGCGTAGTCCTCGAAGGTCTCGTCTAGGCGGCCGCGCTCGCGCTCCTCCTTGCCAAAGGCGCGGATTACGCGCGTACCGGTGACCACCTCGCGCAGCCGCGAGTTCATGCGGTCGACAAAGCTCTGCATGGCGAGGAAGATGGGAGTGGACTTGGCAACGGCAACGCCCGAGATGGCGAGCATCGCGATTGTGATGACAAGGAGCATGCGCCCCATCACGGGGTCGATACCATATGCCAGGACGATGGAAACCACGCAGGTCACAGGTACCGGAAAGACCATCATGAAGGTCATGAGCAGGGTCTGCTGCACCACATTGGCATCAGATAGCGTGCGGGTAATCATCGAGCCCGTGCCGAACGAGTTGAAGTCCGCACCCGAGAGTGCAAGCGACTTCTTGTACACGGCCACGCGCAGGTCTCGACCCACATAGGCGGCGAGGCGAGAGGCCACGTAGTAGGAGGCCACGCACCCGCCGGAGCCCACCACGGCAGCCACAAGCATGGCCACGCCATGCGAGGTGAGCTCCGCAGTATTGCGCGTGCCCACGGCCACGTTCACGAGAGCCGCAAGCTGAGTGGGGATAAGGAGCATGCCCACGATATCGGCAAGCAGCAGCGCGCAGGCAGCAACCGCCAGACGCCAATGCGGACGCACGAGCTGCGTGAGAACCCTCCACGACGCGCGCTTGCTGTAGTCACGTTGGGCGGCCATCAGGCATCGCCTCCCTGGGTACGCACAGATTGCCCCTTCCCGATGGGCGCGTCCGCATGCAGGGCGCGCGCCTCTACGTCGATTGCCACCACATAGCGACGGATGAGCGCAACGAGGGCCGTTCTGTCCTCAGGCGAGAGGGACTCAAAGGCGCGTTGCTCTGCCTTGAGGGCAGGCGTGACTTCCCTCTCGCAGAACGCCCGTCCCTCTGGCGTGAGGGTCACGATCTTGCTGCGGCGGTTGGTCTCGTCGCGCTCGAGCGTTACGAGACCACGGTCGACAAGCGACCGCATGGCCGAGCTCACCGTCTGGCGCGAGAGGGAGTGGCAAGTTGCGATTGACCCCTGCGGGCAGCTGCCGCCGGCAACCACGATGTCCACGAGAATCCAATACGCGGTCTCCGAGAGGCCGCAGCTCTTCGATATCTCGTAGTACAGGCGCTCGACCTCCTGGTACACGATGTCCATGTCGCGGACGGTTGGGATGTCTGGCGCCACCGTGCCAGCGACTCCCAGCTGCTCCTCCGGCATGAGATGCCTCCAAAGATACGATTTCGGACAATAGAGGGCCTATATTAAGCGCAGCTCAGGCACAATTCAAGTACCTTGAGCAAAAGTACGGAACAAATGTTCTAATTAAGCCTCGCGGACGAGAAGCGCCAGGAAGTGACCGTCAAGGGGCAGCTCAGACGTGTCCGCGCGGGAGGTGCGCACCATGCCATCAGGGCCAATCATGGCCGCGACCAGGCGCTGGGCCTGGGGCGGCAGCGCCGCGAAGGCAGCCGTCGAACGGGGGCTCACCAGCGAGAAGGCCGCGCCCTCCTGGCCCGCGAGAAACGCCGACACAACGCCCTCGTTCTCCTGGCGTAGCTCTGAGCACGTGGCATAGGCCAACGTGCCCCCAGCTCCAACGCGAGTTGAGGCCGCCCTGAGAAGCTCCAGCTGGAGCGCAGGGAGCGACAGGCCCAGAGGACGGATTGCGGGTTCCTGGAGCGCCCAGGCGATCTCGGGGTGACGGCGGAGCGTGCCCGTGCCGGAGCAGGGCGCATCCACGAACGCGGAGTCGAAGCTACCGGAAAGCTCGGGTGGGAGGCCCTTCTCGCCAAGGCGCCGTCCATCCAATACGGTGCAGGTCACAGCCTTGCCCAGGCCGGCGCGCTCCATGCGGGTGCGCGAAACGGCAACCTTGAAGGCCTCTGACTCCACCGCAGCAAGGTGCGCGAGTCCCCCACGGCGCAGAGCGCAGGACTCGAGCAGGAGCGACTTGGTGCCCCTCCCCTGCCCCACCTCGAGCATGCGAGTGCCGGGCGCGGGCGAGGCAAGCCACGCCACGACCTGCGCCGCCATGTCGGCGGGGACAATGTCAACGACATCCACGAGTCCAGAGGCCGCCAGGCCGGCTGCCGAAGAGAGTGAGAGGCACCCCGGCAGGCTGGTCGAGCGCGGCATGAGGCCTGAGGCAGAAAGCAGGTGCTCGACCTCGGCGTCATTGTGCAGACAGGCGTTGCCGGCCACGTAGGAGCCGGGTGCGTCCAAGGCCGAGAGCGCCATGCGGCATACTCCGTCGGTGCCCAGCGAGACCACGAGCTCGTCTGCGAGCCACTGCGGCAGCGCGGCAACGAGCGCGATATCCGAGGAAGTGCAGCTGCGCGTCTCCACGCGCTCGCGTGCGCGGGCAAGCGCCGGGAGGTCCTCCTCGGCCACGCGATGCAGCACCGCGTTGGCAAGCCCGGTGCCGTAGGGCGAGACACGCCGCACCAGCTCGACGCCTTGGCTTATAGCCACGTGTGCGGGCGTCGCGAGCCACAGGAGCTCGAACGCCGAGATGCGCAGCGCATCTCGCACGCGCGGCTCGAGGTGACCGCGGCGCAGGTGGGCGTCGAGAAGGGCGTCCACGGTTCCGGACGTACGGACGCTCCCCAAAGCGAGCCTGGTTGCCAGCGCGCGGTCAGCGGGAGTAAGGCGCGCCACCGGGGCAGAGGTGCGCAGAAGGTCGCGCGCACGGGCATTCCTGCGTCGAACGTTAGAGAGGATGTCCGCTGCTGCGATGCGGGCGGGTGAGAGCGTCGCCATGCGCTAGGCACGCTCCCAGGTGGCACCGTTGCCGCCGTGAAGGCCCTGCGCCCAGGCGGAGGCGTCCATCTCGCGCTTGCCGTCTGGCTTCACGCGGAGAAGCTCAAGCGTCCCGTTGGCACAGCCGAGAAGCACACGACCGTGGGCAAGCGCAACAGCGCCCGTCGCCACCTGCGACGCATTGGCATCTGCGACCGCGGCACGCACGACGCGCATGCCCTTGCCAGCCACTTTGCAGCGTGCGGGCGCGGCGTCGGTCGAGGCCTGCACGCGAAGCGCATTTGCCGTGCACGTGTCTGCCGGGTCAAGGTGCATCTCATCCTTCTTGACCTTCTCGGCAAGCGTCACCTTGGTGGGATCCTGCTCGTGCCAGGTGACGGTGCCGTTGGCAATCTGTGCCGCCGCGGCGACAAGCTCGGGCGCACCCGCCTGCGCAAGCTCGTCAAAGAGCTGGCCAGCCGACTTGGTGCCAATGGGCGTAGCCACCTGCCTGCACCATGCACCGGCGTCAAGGTCGTGCGCCACGCGCATGATGGAGACGCCAGTCTTCTCGTCCCCGGCAAGGATTGCACGCTGGATGGGTGCCGCGCCGCGCCAGCGCGGCAGCAGCGAGCCATGCACGTTGATGGCACCCAGGGGCGCCACGGCAAGAAGCTCGTCCGGCAGGATGCACCCAAACGCCACCACGCAGATGAGGTCCGGTGCGGCGGCGCGCACGGCATCGATGGCCTCGGCGTCCATGCGCTTGGCCTCGAGCACGGGAAGGCCAAGATCGAGAGCGCACGCCTTCACCGGCGAGGGCTCGAGCTTCTTGCCGCGCGATCGCACGGCATCGGGGCGCGTCACCACGAGCGTGACGTCGTATGCAGCGGCGACGGCCTTGAGCGAAGGCACCGCAAACTCGGGGGTGCCCATGAAGACGATGCGCATGCTAGTCCTCCTCGACCTCCACGTCGCCAGGGCGCGCGCCGGCGTCGAGCGCGTCCTGGTACTCAGACATCGCGCGCACGCGCGCCGAGGGAGAGAGGTGGTCGATCATGGTCACGCCGTGCAGGTGGTCGATCTCGTGCTGCAGGCACACGGCTAGGAGGTTGTCCGCCGCCTCGTACTGCAAGAGGTCGCCGTCGAGGTCGAGCGCCTGCACGACCACGTGGCTGGGTCGCTTGACCTCGACCGTGATGCCGGGGAACGAGAGGCAGCCCTCACCCGTGGTGCGCTCGGGGCCGTCCGCCGTGATGACCTTGGGGTTGATGAGTACGTAGGGGTTCTTCTTGGAGCCCTTGCCCGACCAGTCGACGTCAATCACCACGACCTGCTTGGCAACGCCCACCTGCGGGGCAGCAAGGCCGCAGCCGTCGGCGGCGTACATGTCGCGCAGCATGCGCTTTGCAAGGGCACGAATCTCGTCGTCGATCTTCTCGACGGGCGCGCACTCCTCGGTAAGCACGGGCGCGGGCGAGAGAACGATTTCGTCCAGGGGGTTCATTGCATCCTCCAATGCAGCGCGACTTCTCGCGCGGGTTGTGTCTTGCCTACATGAGGTCGTAGGCGTCTATGTCCAATGCCATGTTAATACCCATACCGCGCCCTATGCCTGCAGCGCACTCCGAGACCACACCACCAAGGTCGGCGTCGAGGGGTGCCTTCACCATCACGTGGCGACGAGTCCTGTCCTTCACGCGGGCCTTCACGCAGTCTGCAGGCCCCAGGACATCCCAGCCGGGAAGGCCGGCGACCCTTTCGCGCAGGGCGGCTGCCATCTTGGCGGACGCGTCCCCAACGGCGCGGGCATCCTTGCCCCACACCAAGACGTTTGCGAGGCGCGAGAACGGCGGATACGAGGCCTCCTTGCGCTCGGCCAGCTCGGGGACGAGAAAGACGTCGCGCCGGTGCGAGAGGACCGCCTGCATTGCCGGGTGCGTGGCCCAGTAGGTCTGCACGATGACCTCGCCCGGACGCCCTCCCCTGCCGGCCCGGCCAGCCACCTGCTCCAGGAGGTCGTAGGTCCTCTCCGCCGCGCGGAAGTCCGGCAGCTTGAGCATGGTGTCCGCGTTGATGACGCCCACGAGCGTGACCTCGGGGAAGTCGAGGCCCTTGGCTATCATCTGCGTGCCCACAAGCACCGCGCATTCCGCCGCGTCGAATTGCTCGAGCAGGCGCTGGTGGGCTCCCTTCGCGCGCGTGGTGTCCGCGTCCATGCGGATGACCTCAACGCCTTCTGGCAGGAGCATGGCAAGCTCGTCTTCCACGCGCTGGGTTCCCACGCCATAGGCGCCCAGGTAGCGACTGCCGCAGTTGGGGCAGCGCGTGGAGGGGTCAGGGTAGGCGCGCACCGGCCAGCTGCGGCCGCAGGTGTGGCACACGAGCGAGTGGGTTCGCTCGTGGTACGTGAGCGCCGTCGAGCAGTGCGGGCACTCGGGCACGCAGCCGCACTCGCGGCACATGAGGAAGTTCGCGAAGCCGCGCCTGTTCAGGAGCAGCACGGCCTTCTCGCGCCTCTCGGCCACGCCCTCGAGCGCACGGCGCAAAGGCTCCGAGAAGACCGAGCGCGAGCCACCGCGGAACTGCGACGCCATGTCAACGATGCTGACCTTGGGGAGCACGGCGCCGCCGGGCCTCTCGGGCATCTCCACGCGCGTCCAGCGCGCACCGCGCCACGAGCCCACCTCGCAGCGGCGAAGGCTCTCGAGCGAGGGCGTGGCGGAGCCCAGCACCAGCGCGCAGCCCCACTCCTGCGCCATGCGCGCCGCGACCTCGCGGGCGTGGTAGCGTGGGCTCGAGTCCTGCTTGTAGGAGGACTCGTGCTCCTCGTCGATGATGATGAGGCCAACGTTGGCGAGCGGCGCAAAGAGCGCGGAGCGCGCACCCACCACCACATGGACGGCACCCTGGCGCACAAGGTCCCACTGGTCGAAGCGCTCGCCTGTCGACAGGCGCGAGTGAAGCACGGCCACGTCGTCACCAAATCGCGAGCGAAAACGACCCACGGTCTGGGCTGTGAGCGAGATCTCTGGAACGAGGACCAGGGCACCCTTACCCGCGGCGAGCGTACGCTCGATTGCCTCGAGGTAGACCTCCGTCTTGCCGGATCCGGTGACGCCGTCCACGAGAACCACGTCTCCCGCCGCGTGGGAGCGAGCTTCGTCGATAGCCGCGACGGCTGCAAGCTGGCCTTGCGTGAGGCGCTGAGGACGTGGGGCCTGCGCCGAGGAGAGCGTGGTCTTCTCGCCGCCACGAATCTGCCGGCGTGTCTCGACCGTCACCACCCCGCGCTTTGCGAGGGCGCTCACGGCCGTCGAGGCGCCGGGGATGGTAGCGGAGAGCTCGGCCAGGCGCATGGCCCCCGCAGAGAGCGCCTCCAGTACCTCGCGCTGTCTGCTGGCGTTGCGCGCGGGCACGAAGCCCTGGGCGTCCGGCGCGAGCGAGACCCATCGGGCGTCGGCGGGTGCGGCCTTCTCGGCGACAAGCTCCCACGGGGCGTCAGGCGACTCGCGGGTAACGCGGACCTTCTGGCCAGGGGCGAGGAAAAGCCGCACGGCGTCTGCGAGCGGGCATGCGTACTCGTGCGCGATCCAGCGCGCCACGGCAGCGGAGTGCGAGCCAAACGCCGCGGGGGCAAGCACCTGCGCCACAGCGAGCAGGCGCGATGGCGCCACGTCTACGGGTGGCTCGTCCGAGGTGGCCATCACATAGCCCACGGCGCTCCTGTGCGAGAAGGGAACGAGCACCGTAGCACCAACACTCACCTGGTCCTCGATGTCACCAGGGATGGCGTAGTCAAACGTGCCCTCGAGGGAGCGCGTGGATATGTCAAGCGCGACGCTCGCGAAGCGCACGAATACCCCCTCCCCTTTGGCTGCGTACTTCTCGCGCCACGGATGGTGGCGCCAACGGGAACCGATTGTACCCGAAGCCCATGGCGCCCTCACGCACGACGCGGCGCGCTTCTCGCCACCGTTCGTACGTGACGCCGAAGCGCGCGCTTCCTGCTGTTGGCCTGCAGAAACCTTCCCTCCGGCGCGAAAATGACGCCCGAACGAAGGTTCCCGACGGGATTGGGGGTGCGGACTCGAAGTTGGACCACGGGGTGGTCCGGGACTGGAGGTCCGC
>CADFJN010000016.1 GCA_902834555.1 Atopobiaceae bacterium | reverse complement strand
ACATGCGGACCCCCAGTCCCGGACCTCCTCGGTCCAACTTTTTGTCCGCAGCCCCGATGACCGCATGCTTCACGGAATCGTAGCGACACAATGGGTCCCAACCTCGCGAGCAACGCGCGCGATGGTTGTCGACGATGCGGCATCTACCAACGATGTGGTACGTGCGTCACTAAAGATGGCATGCCCTCCAGGAGTTGCACTTTCGGTAATTAGCCGCGAGAAGGCTATCACGAATATCCAGTCAGGAAAGTATGCCAACCAGCGCGTCTTTTGTGTCTTTCGCTACATCGAGACTGCATATGACCTCTGGTGTGCTGGTGTGCCAATGCCGCAGCTCAACTTGGGAAACGTGACCCAAAACACAGGCGAGGTTACGGTGCTTGACAAAACAGTGCGCATCTCTAGCGAGGAGAGGGACAGGCTTCGAGAAATGAGGGATGGGGGTGTGAAAATCACCGTCCGGTTCCTTCCGGGCGATGTCGAGCAGGATATAGGCGCACTGCTCGGTTAGACAATTAAGCGCTCTCACGCGGGTCTCCCGGGGGCGCGAGGGGTATGGGCAGGAGCTGTCTGCTCGGTCTTTGGAGGGGAGTCTTAGATGTTTAATGCGTTCCAGATCATTGTCGTCACGCTGTTTACGGCATTGATGACCTGGCACAAGTACAACTTGCAGATTCTGTACTATGCACAGGTCGTCATCATCGGTGCATTCTGTGGCCTAGTGATGGGAGATGTCAACACAGGCCTTCTCGTGGGCGGCACCATGTGTCTTATGAGCTTGGGCCTTGCAGGATATGGCGGTTCGTCCGTCCCCAACTATCAGTTGGGGTGCATTGCAGGCACGATGTTTGCCATCGGGATGGGCCAATCCGGTGACGCCGCGCTCTCGACTGCCCTTGCCGTGGGTGTCCCGGTGGCGGCGCTGGGCGTACAGCTTGACGTGCTAGGTAAGATGAGTGGCTCGTTCTTTGTTCATCGTGCCATGGCTTGTTCCGATCGGTGCGACTGGAAGGGCATGGCTGTATGGACTTGGGCGTCCCAAATTGCGATGCTGGGACTCAACGCGCTGCCAATCGCCATCCTTCTAACCGCAGGCTCTGGTGCGGTTGAGGCAATTGTTAATAACTTCCCCACATGGCTCTCTGTGGGTCTCAAGGTTGCCTCGGGGATGCTGCCCGCTATGGGCTTTGCAATCCTCCTGCACTACTTGCCAATCAAGAAATACGGCTACTTCCTGATTCTCGGCTATGTGCTTGCCTCTTACGTCAACCTTGGCGTCCTTGCTATCGCCCTTATTGGCGTGGTGATCTGCGCATACGTGTACCAGAACCTTGAGAAGGAGTCCGTCGTTCCAGCGGCTGCCATTGTCGGAGGTGACATGGAAGATGAGTGACATCGAGACCAATGCCGAAATGACAACAGCACAGGGTGTCGATCGGCTGACAAAGAAGGACCTCACGCGTACTCTTCTACGCTATGTAATGAGCGCCCAAATATGCTTCAACTACGAAACTATGCAGTCGGCAGGTTTTGTCTGGTCTATGCACCCAGCAATGAAGAAACTCTACCCTGATGACAAGGTGTTGAGCGAAAAGTATAAGTCCTACTATAAGTTCTTTAACACTCACCCTTGGTTTGGCCGCATGATTCTCACAGCGTGCCTTGCAATTGAGACTACGAAGGACCCGCATGCCACGCAAACGGCACTCGACGTGCGCACCGGTCTCATGGGGCCACTTGCTGGATTGGGGGACTCTATCGTATGGGTACTTCTCCCTACGGTGATGGGCGCCATTGCATCGTACTCGGCACTTCAGGGGTCACTCGTGGGTTGGGCGATGGCTGCCATTGTAAACATCCTTTTGTGGCTAGTATTCTGGCGGCTTTCATACACGGTTTATGATAAGGGCATCTCTTTCATTACCGAGAAGAGCCAATCGCTCTCACACCTTACGGATGCCTGTGCCATCTTGGGAATTATCGTGATTGGTGCGCTCACGGTATCAACGGTGAGTGTTCACCTTGCGATCTCCTGGCAGGTTGGCGATCTCACGCAGAACCTAGATGACCTTCTGAATGGGATTTTGCCGTGCTTCATGAACTTGGTGACCATGGTGGCCATCTATCTGGGCCTGGATATTAAGGGCATGAGCCCCGGGAAGATGGTGTGGATTGTGATGATCGCGGGAATTGCTCTTGGTGCGCTCGGCATTTGCGCGTAGCGAGTTCGGTTCTGGCGGGTGCGCGGCGCATGGATGCGGCACGCGCCCGCTTCTTTTGAGAGATGCTCAATGAAATGACCCAAATGGGGCAAGAGGAGTTGGTATGAGACTTCTGCTCGTAAGCCACGGTCGTCTTGCTGCTGGTATGGCCGATGTGCTTACTAACTTCTTTGGATTGGATAACGTTACTTCGGCATGCGTGAGCATGGAGCGTGGGGCTGCTGGGCTTTCCAAGGATATCGACGAGTTCCTTTCGACATGTGGGGACGAGCAGGTAGTAGTGTGCTCTGACCTAATGGGTGGGAGTGCAAACCAAACGGCAATGCCATGTCTGACACGCCCTAACACTTTTCTGATTGCAGGGATGAACTTGCCGCTCTGCCTTCAGCTCGCAATGCTGGACGAGGACGTGACGGCAGAGGGATTGAAAGAAATCGTTGCGCAGTCCCGTGAGGCCATTGTGATTATGAATGACATGACATTTGAGATGGGCGAGGAAGACGAGTAGGGGGCCTCGTGAGACAGGATGTGATTGAGCTTCTCGAGAAAGACAGAGTGCATCCTAGAAGAGCCGCGCGGCGAAGCCTTGAGAAGGCCTGTGCGGTTCTGAACGAAGGCGATTTGGTGGAGCTTGTTTTGGTAGGCGGGCTCTCGGTGTTCCACGACCCTGTACCCATGCCAGAAGAGGCCGCTGGTGTGCTCCTAATCACGCGAGAAGGTTTGGTTGCAATGGGCTCAGGCACGGCTGTCTCACTCGCGTGTACGGGCACATGGAATCAGGTAAGAGCTCTTACTGTGTCGGGGGGACTCGGCGGTACTCGCGTAGAGGCACGCGTGGATGGGACAAGGATGGCCTTCTTTGAACCGTATGCCGTAAGAAGGTCGGATGAGCATCGGCACAAACTGACACGCATTTGTTCGGAGAGGTTGGAAGAAGGCGTGCGTTGAGCTACGCAACTATTATATTGGTGCAAATAGCCCAGATGTTTGTGCTCATAGCAGTGGGGACGGTGCTCTTTAGGTTTCGACGCATGGGCACGGATGGAGCCAAAGATTTTGGTTCGCTTCTGGTTAATGTTGTAATTCCGGTGGTAATCGTGCGGTCCCTTTGGACGGATCGTACTCAGGAAACAACCGAAGCGTTAGTGTCCACGTTCATATTGGCGCTGGGACTATTGGTACTTGCACTGGTGGTATCACGCTCTGTGTTTCGGGAAGACGGTCTACTGGCATTTGCTACCGCCTTCTCAAACGCTGGATTTGTTGGAATTCCTTTGGTGGAAGCAGCTTTGGGCGAGCAAGCGGTTATTTACATCGTATGTCTGATTGGCTGGTTAAACGTGCTCCAGTGCACAGTGGGCGTGCTGATGATTTCGGGTGACCGTACGTTTGTCTCTCCGCGCTCAGTGGTCACCAGCCCTATCGTGATTTCGTTTGGGCTAGGACTGGCGTTGTATTTTATAGGCCTGCCCGAGCCATCGCTATTATCTGACTTGTTCTCTACCGTGGCAGCACTCAATACACCTGTGGCAATGATCGTATCGGGCTCCTACCTTGCCCAAGTACGAGTTCACGATCTCGTAGAAAACCGTGGGGCTTGGATGGTTTGCATTCTTAGGCTATTGATTATTCCAGCACTTTCCCTGGTATTCCTCGCGATACTCCCCTGGGGACATGGGACTGCGGGTCTCGCCCTTCTCATTGCCTCGAGTGCTCCAGTCGGAGCAAACGTTGCCATTTATGCGCATCAATGCGACGGAGACTACCGCACGGCCGTTATTACGGTGTGTTCTACTACTCTCCTCTCTATCATTACGTTGCCCTTGGTAATTGCGGCGGGCAGTTCTGTGCTGTTGACGTAAGTCTTGGTTGGCGGGCGTCAAGAGTGAGGTGCTCTAGTGCACATTGCCCTGCCGCCCACTGTGATTTCTCGCTATGATGCGCTGCATCAGATAGTCTCCGGTGAAGATAGACGCTGATGGCCGTCTGGCTACCGTGACTGATACCTTTGGGAAACCGTGCTCCGGAGTTGGGGCTTCATCTACCAATGCTGCACCGAAATCGGTCTTCCGGCGCAGAAATGACGCCGGAGGAAAGACTTCGTACGCTGCTGCTGCAGAAATGGCTTCTCCGGCGAGAAAGTGGCGCCGGGCTTGGGTTCCCGACGGGATTCCGTACGGGATTCGCCTTCCGGCGCCGAAATGACGCCGGAGCAGGAGGTTCATACGTCCTTGCTGAGAAAACAAGCCTTCGGGCGCCAACGCCAGTGTCGCCGTCATCGCCGCCCCGCAGTCACCCCAGAATCGTGCAGAGCTTGCGCCCGTTTCGCTCCGCCCTCCTCGTCGCCGCCCCATCGTGCTACCATGCCCCCTAGGCAATGACGGAGAGGTTTGGTCGTCGCGTCGCCAGCGGACAAGAGATGGAGCTCACCGGCTGAGAGGCTCCTCCAAGGCTGACGTCCAGAGTTCACTCCACCAGCCGCAACCTCAAAGCGGGCTGCACGGCCAGCGAGTAGGGAAGCCGTAGGCCCCACGGCACGGGGTGCAACGAGTGGGCGCGCGCGAGAGAAAACGCGCACGTCAATCAAGGTGGTACCGCGGAGACATCCGTCCTTGGGCAGCGTTGGCCCGGGACGGTTTTTTATTGGCTTTGGAAAGGATTGCACTATGGCGATGTCCGATGACCTCAAGTCCATTGAGGCGCAGGTAGAAGAGGGACTTAAGCGCGCTGAGACCATGGAGGCCCTGGAGGCGCTGCGCGTCTCCATGCTCGGCCGCAAGGGCAGACTCACGGCCCTCATGCACACGATGGGCCAGGTCCCGCCCGAGGAGCGCCGCACCATGGGGCAGATGGCCAACACCGTGCGCGCCAAGGTAGAGGCCGGCATCACCGCCCGCCGCGAGGAGCTGGCAAACGAGCTCCTGGAGCGCCGCATGGCCGCCGACGCCGTTGACGTCACGCTTCCCGGCCGCACGCTCTCGCCGGGCACGCAGCACCTCATCAACCAGATTCGCGAGGAGATTGAGGACATCTTCTGCGGCCTGGGCTACACCGTCGAGGATGGCCCCTACGTCGAGACCACCTACTACAACTTCACCGCGCTCAACGCCCCGGAGGACCACCCCAGCCGCTCCGCGCGCGATACCTTCTACGTGGTGGACAACGCCCCCGAGGGCAAGGAGACCCACGTCCAGGGCGAGTCCGACATCCTGCTGCGCACCCAGACCTCGGGCGTCCAGGTGCACACCATGGAGACCCACGAGCCTCCCATCTACATGATCTGCCCCGGCACCGTCTTTCGCCCGGACACCGCCGACGCCAACCACCTGCCTCAGTTCACGCAGGTAGAGGGCCTTGTCGTTGACGAGGGCATCACCTTTGGCGACCTCAAGGGCACGCTTGACTACTTCACCCGCGAGATCTTTGGCAAGGACCGCGCCACCCGCTATCGCCCGCACTTCTTCCCGTTCACCGAGCCCAGCTGCGAGGTCGATGTCTCCTGCGGCGTGTGCCACGGCAAGGGCTGCCGCTTCTGCAAGAACACCGGCTGGCTCGAGATTCTGGGCTGCGGCATGGTCGACCCCAACGTCTTCCGCTACTGCGGCATCGACCCCGAGAAGTACACCGGCTTCGCCTTTGGCATTGGCGTCGAGCGCGTGGCCGCGCTCCGCTACGACCTGCCTGACCTGCGCATGCTCATGACCGGCGACATGCGCTTCCTGAACCAGTTCTAGGCCGGACCAGGGCAGCGAGGAACGCCCGGGCGAGAAGCCCGCGGCAGGACGAGAAGAACCAGGGCGGCCGCACCAAGCCCGCCCAGAAGGGATTGCAGATACCATGCGCGTTTCGTATGAGTGGCTCAAGGACATGGTGGACGTGCCCGAAGACCCCAAGGACCTGGTCAACGAGTACATCCGCACCGGCACCGAGGTCGAGGGCGTCGAGCGCGTTGGCGCCGACCTCGACCACGTCTACACCGCCCAGGTGGTGAGCAAGAAGCCGCACCCGGACTCCGACCACATGTGGCTCTGCCAGGTCTCCGTTGGCGACAAGAACGTCGACGAGAACGGCAACCCCGTGCCGCTGCAGATCGTGTGCGGTGCCCAGAACTTCAACGAGGGCGACCACATTGTGACCGCCATGATCGGGGCAGTGCTCCCCGGCGACGTGAAGATCAAGAAGTCAAAGCTCCGCGGCGTCGAGTCCTATGGCATGAACTGCTCCGAGCGCGAGCTTGGCCTGGGCAACGACCACGACGGGATCATCATCCTGCCGCCTGACGCACCCGTGGGCATGCTCTACACGGACTACCTGGGCAGCTCCGATACCGTGATCGACTGCGAGATCACCCCCAACCGCCCTGACTGCCTCTCCATGGTGGGCATGGCGGTGGAGACCTCCGCGGTTCTCGACGAAGGTACGCACATCACGCTTCCCTCGATTAAGGAGGAGAAGGGGCCGGATGCCCACGACCTGGTGGACGTGCAGATCGACGACGCGGAGCTCTGCCCGCGCTACACGGCCCGCGTGGTGCGCAACGTGAAGATTGGCCCCAGCCCCGAGTGGCTCGCGCGTCGCGTGATTGCCGCCGGCTCCAGGCCCATCAACAACGTGGTGGACGTCACCAACTACGTGATGTACCTCACCGGCCAGCCGCTCCACGCCTTCGACCTGGGCAAGCTCCAGAAGCGCGAGGATGGCAAGCGCCACGTGGTGGTGCGGGCTGCGCGCGACGGCGAGCTTCTCACCACGCTCGACGAGAAGGAGCGCACGCTCACGCCCGACATGTGCGTCATCACTGACGGCGGCGAGACGCCCATCGCCCTTGCCGGCGTCATGGGCGGCCTCAACTCCGAGATCGACGAGACCACGACCGACGTACTGCTCGAGAGCGCGACCTTCTCGGCCGGCCACATCTCCCGCACGAGCCGCAACCTTGACCTCATGAGCGAGGCCTCCATTCGCTACGAGCGCCAGGTCGACGGCGCCGGCTGCGCGGACGTCTCCAACATCGCCGCGGCGCTCTTTGAGGAGTGCTGCTCGGCCGAGGTCTGCCCGGGCATCGTGGACGTCTACCCCGCTCCGGTTCCCGCGCCCGTGATCACCATGCGCCCCGCCCGCGTACGCGCGCTCGCCGGTGCGGACATCCCGGACGACTTCATGGTCGCGCGCCTCAAGCGCCTCGGCTGCAAGGTTGAGCCTGCCGAGAACGGCGCCTATACGGTGACCGCGCCCACCAACCGCCCCGACCTCACCCGCGAGGTCGACCTCATCGAGGAGGTCGTGCGCCTGTGGGGCGAGGGCGACATCACGCCCACGCTTCCCGCTGCGCGCAACCACGCCGGTGGCCTGACCGTTGACCAGCAGCGCATTCGCAAGATTGGTCGCACGCTGCGCGCCTGCGGCCTCTCCGAGACCACCACGTACTGCTTTGCCGATGCCAACGACCTCTCCAAGCTTGGTATGAGCGAGGAAGGCCGCGGCATCCCCGTCAAGATCATCAACCCGCTCGTTGCCGACCAGGCCGAGATGCGCCGCTCGATTCTGCCCGGGCTTCTCCGCTCGGTTGCCTACAACCTCGACCACGGCGTGGACGCGGTGGCGCTCTACGAGATTGGCCGCGTCTTCTTTGGCCACGAGAACAAGAGCCAGCCCGACGAGCCCAGCTTTGTGTGCGGCGTGCTCTCCGGCCACCGCGACGACGAGTGGTGCCAGAAGTTTGAGGACTACGACTTCTTTGACGCCAAGGGTGTGGTGGAGCAGCTCCTCTCAGCGCTTCGCGTGACCAAGGTGCGCTTCAAGGTGGCGGACCCACAGACCTACGGCTGGCTGCAGCCCGGCCGCGCGGCCGAGGTCTACGGCAACAAGGGCGAGCTCATGGGCTGGGTTGGCAACATCCACCCCAAGGCGCTCAAGGCATTTGGCGTCGACGCTTCCGTGGTTGCCTTCGAGCTCTCGGTTGAGTCGCTCCTGCGCCTGGCTCACCGCGAGCTTCCCTACGTCGACGTGCCCACGCTCCCTGGCGTGGACGTTGACCTGGCCATCGTTGTCGACGAGTCCGTTACCTGCGAGCAGCTCGAGCAGCGCATCAAGAGTGCCGGCGGCAAGCTCCTCTCGGACGTGCGCCTCTTTGACGTCTACCGTGATCCCGTGCGCGTTGGCCTGGGCAAGAAGTCGATGGCCTTCTCGCTCACCTATCGCTCTGCCGACCACACGCTGACCTCCGAGGAGGTGGACCGCGCCCACAAGAAGCTCGTGGACAAGGTCTGCCGCGCCACCGGCGGAGAGGTCCGCGGCTAGCGGGCTGTCCGCTCGCCGCAAGGACGCACGCACGTGCCCAGCTGGAACATACATACCGCCCACGTCGAACGGCTCCTTCGCGAGGAGGGGGCCGCTCGGCTGGGCGTGCGCGACGTGAACGCCTTCCTGTTTGGCAACTTTCTGCCCGACATCTATGTGGGCTACATGGTGCCGGTGCCCGTCGCGCGCCTGCGCGACTACCGCGAGACGCACTTTGCCGACGGCGGTGCCATTCCTTCGCCAAACTACCAGGCGTTCTGGGATCGCTTTGTTGAGGGTTGCGACGCGGAGACCGCGGGCTCCTCCCTGCACGACCTGGTGCTGGGCGCTTGGGCGCACCTTGTGTGCGACTCTGTGTACAACACGCGCACGCGGGCGTACATCGCCTCTATTGGCGTGAAGGCTGGTGACGTCACCCGCAAGCGCAAGCAGCGCGACTTTGCGCTCTTTGGTAGAACCTTTGATATCTCGCTGCGCCCGTGCGTGACGCCTGAGCTCATTGCCGCCTGTGCCGCGTACCCGCAGTACCCCGTGATCGAGGCGGACGTGCGCGAGGCTGTTGCCGTGGCGGGGCGCATTGTGGACGAGAACCACGAGGGGCTCATCCGCAGCGTTCCCGCATACGACCTGCTCACGCCGGGGTTCTTCTCGGCAGCGTCTGAGGAGGCCAACGAGACGATTGTGGCCGGGCTTCTCGGACAGGTCTCGTAACGCGGGGCTTCTGCTTGCCCCTCTGCCTGCGGCGTTACGTGTTACGTTGCCAATCTTGCACCCGTTGTTACTCGTGGTTCACCGTTCCGCAACCCGTGGAGGCCACCATGGGAAAGGAACGGCTGGGTCCCCCCGAACACCCGGCCGTCTCTCCCGTCCCTCGGTCTTCGAGGGACCCCTTCCCGGTGGCCGCGGCCCTAGACCGCGGCCATTCGCATGAGACAAAGGGACAGTCCCTTTGTCTCATCTGCGCCGGTGGCGGGTAGTCAAGGCCTACCTCAGGATTCTCCGAGGCCTTTTCCGCGGTCTTCTCTTCGGGTTTCTCCGAGGTTCCCTCAAGGCTCTCTCCAAGGCTCCTCAGTTATTGAACGTTATTTCTCGATAGAATCACATTTGGCCAGTTGGTCATGAAAGGATTCCGGAAAAACGCGCAATAATCTCGGCTCAATCCAGATTTCGGCTGGATGCCGACGTTGGCTGGTTACAGCTCTCGGCTGGATGACGACCTTGGCCAGATGCCGCAACAAGGGTTTCGCAACCAGCACTTGGCCCAACTTCAATCAACGGAGAAACCTGCGGCTTAATTGCAGTGCCAGCGGGAGCTGCAAGCCATCTACCTGCGATTATTCTCGGGAGCTTCCACGCGAGACTGCTATTAAGTCGCAGGTTTGCAGAAGGGAGGGGCGAGAAACCCCTGAGGTCAAGCAGCTGTGGCGGCTACGCACTTCTCGTACACCCCGTACAAATCCGTTCACGTTTGCACAACGTTTATCGCGTATGGTTGAGTGGCTGGCACGGCGCCCCCCTGGACGCCGTCCGCACGGGCGTCTCGCCCACGACGAGAGGAGCAACGATGAGCTGGTACGAGCCATCCTTTGTCTATCAGGTCTATCCGCTGGGGCTGTGCGGCGCGCCGCACGAGAACGACGGGGTCACCGTGCCGCGCCTGCGCAAGCTCGTCGACGACGGCTGGGTCGACCACATGAAGCGCCTCGGGGCAACTTGCCTCATGCTCAACCCTGTCTTCCAGAGTCTCACGCACGGCTATGACACTACGGACTACACGACCGTCGACTGCCGCCTTGGCACCAACGACGACCTGCGCTTTGTTGTGGACGCGTGCCACAAGGCGGGCATCCGCGTGCTTCTCGATGGCGTCTTTAACCACGTTGGTCGCGAGTTCTTTGCCTTCCGCGACGTGCGCGAGAAGGGTCAGCAGAGCCGCTACGCCGGCTGGTTCAACATCGACTGGAACGGCAACAGCGAGTTCAACGATGGCTTTGGCTACGAGACCTGGGCGGGTGTCTCCACGCTCGTGAAGCTCAACCACGGCAACTTCGAGCTCAACGACTACCTAGCCGACGTCATCCGCGGCTGGGCGCGCGACTTCGACATCGACGGCCTGCGCTTGGACGTGGCCTACTGCCTTGACCGCGGCTACCTTGGCTATCTGCGCCAGATTGCCGACGGAATCTCGCAGGAGCGTGGCGAGAAGTTCGTGCTGGTTGGCGAGACCATGTTTGGCGACTACAACCAGTGGATGGGCGACGGCCTGTGCGACTCGGTGACCAACTACGAGGCCTACAAGGGCCTCTGGTCGAGCTTCAACAGCGCGAACATGCACGAGGTGGCCTACGCGCTGGAGCGCCAGAGCGGCTCCCAGCCCTGGGACCTCTACACGGGCAAGCACCTGCTGGACTTTCTCGACAACCACGACGTGCCGCGCATTGCGACCAAGCTGGACGACAAGCGCCAGCTCAAGCCGCTATACGGGCTGCTGTTTGCCATGTGCGGCGTGCCCTGCGTCTACTACGGCAGTGAGTGGGGCATCGAGGGCGAGCAGCACTATGGCGACTACGAGCTGCGCCCCGCGCTTGACGCGCCGGAGTGGAACGACCTCACGGACTGGGTGGTCGCGCTGGCGCATGCGCGCGAGAAGAGCGACGCCATTGTGTGGGGCGACTACCACGAGCTGCAGTGCCAGCCGCAGCAGCTGGTCTTCCAGCGCTGCCATGGTAGCGAGCGGGTCATAGTGGCGATTAACGCGTCGGCCGAGCCTGCTGTGGCGCATTTCGACGCCGGATGCGGACGCGCCGTGGACCTCATCACCGGCGAGCCGCACGACTTTGGCGGCGGCTCCGAGCTGGCGCCCTTCTCGGCGTACTGGTGGCTCTGCGAGCGATAGCGGACTGCCGGCGGCCGGATGCGGTCGCGCTTGTCGGCGACTTGCCGCCCCTGACAGAAATTGCGCCTCGGGAACCGTTTTCTCGCCGATAGGCGCATTCTCGCAGCGCGCCGCATTGTCTCTCTTGCCAAAAGAAAGCCGCCCCGGGCGAGAAGCCCGAGGCGGTGCTGGCAAGGCGATTGGCCTGGCCAAGCGAAGGGTGCGGCTATTCCTTTGCGTTCGCCGTTGGCTCGCTCGCGCCGCCAGCGCTGCTCTCCAGCGCCTTCCACGCCTTCATCCTACGGTGACGGCGTACGAAGAAGAGCACGCAGAGGCCGATAAGAACCGCCTGCAGGACGCAGAAGACGATCTGGAACCAGTACGGCTCGGGCGTTGCGGTCTCCAGCGCGCTGGAGTTCGCGATGGTGTAGAGGATGTTGTGCGTGGCGGTGCGCAGCGCCTGGTGCCCCGCCGCGGTGTTGGTCACCTCAGAGCTCAGGCGCTGGTTCTGCAGCATGTTGAGCGAGAGGTCGTTACCCGCGAACAGCATGCGATTGATGTCCGACGTCGTCGCCGCCATTGTGCAGTCGGTAATCACCATGCCCCGGAAGCTCCATTCACCGCGAAGGACTTCCTGCAGCAGGGCAGAGCTCTCTGCCGTGGGAGTGGTACCAAGGCGGTTGTACGAGCTCATCATTGCCGTGGCCCCGCCTTCCTTCACGCAGATCTCGAACGGCTTGAGGTAAATCTCGCGCAGTGCCTGCTCGTTTGTCCAGGTGAGGAGGCCGCCGTTAGCGCGGTTGGTCTCCTGGTCATTTGCTACGAAGTGCTTGAGGTACGCGTAGACGCCCTGGCTTTCGATACCCTCGAGCTCTGGAGCGATGATGTCTCCGGTAAGGATTGGGTCCTCGGAGACGTACTCGTAGTTACGTCCGCCAAATGGGCTGCGGTGGATGTTGACGGCGGGCGCATAGAGGCCCCCGATGCCAAATGCCTTTGCCTCGGCGCCGAGAAGTTCCCCGACCCTCTGCGCAAGCTCCTTGTTCCAGGTGGTGCCGAGAACCTCCTCGCCGGTCAGCTGCGTGCCGGTGACGCCGTTCATCATGTTGTTGATACCGTTGGGGCCATCACAGTCGACGATGGCGGGCTTTCCAACAGAACTCACGTCGAGCGTGGTCCAACCACCGTTACCGACGAGCCGCTCCATCTCATCAAGTGAGACTTGGTCAAGCAGCTTGTCCCACTGCGGGTCGTCGTAAGCAAGCCCTGCCATGTCAGAGAGCTTAAGCCCGTTGCTTGCCCCGGTGACAATGTCCTCGGTAACGCTTGTGGTGTCGATGGGGGAGGGGCTGGTGAGCGCCTCAACCTGTTCGCTGGTTGCCTCCTTTGTCGAGGCAGAGCGCGCAGTGGGCATGGTTCCCACCCAGTCTGCGCGGCTTGCGTAGGTCAGGTTGTCGCCGAAGGAGACGTCGTCAAACTGGTTCGTAGCGGCGACAAGGTCAGAGGACCTAGCCCCATCGTGCTCGTCGTCGTAGATGTAGTCTCGGTCAACGGTGACGGTGCGGGAATCGACCACGGTGTGCGAGTCGGTGCGCAGGCTGATCTCGTAGTCTCCGGCCTCGAGCACGTAGGCTCCGTTCGGCGCCTTGACTCCGGTGTAGTCGTACGATGCCATGTCTTCCTTGTCAAAGGAAATCTCGAGTGTCTGAGACTCGCCCGGCTCCAGGAGCTTGGTCTTGTCAAAGCCGGCGAGTACCACAGAGCTCTTCTCGATGCCACCCTTGGTGTAGGGTGCGCTGTAGTAGATCTCTGCTACCTGCTTGCCTGCGACTGAGCCCGTGTTGGTCACCGTGACCGTTGCCGTGATGGTGTCGCCATCGTCCTCGACGGAATCGAGTGTCTCGTCAAATGTGGTGTAGGAGAGTCCGTATCCAAAGGGGTACTGCACAGTGGCGTCGTAGTCGATGTAGCCGTCAGCAGCCGCAGTCTCATAGTAGCGATACCCAACGTAGATGCCCTCGGTGTACTCGACGTAGTAATAGGGGTTCGTGCCAGACTGTGCGTCGCCGCTACCGCCGAATGTCGACGTGTCCGTCCAATCGACGTTGGTGTAGCTGTACGAGCCAAAGTTGGCGTAGCTCGGTGCGGAGGAGAGGTCGTACGCAAACGTGTCTGCAGTCTTTCCGGAGGGGTTCACGGCACCGGTCAACACCTTGCCAATGGCGTTGCAGCCGGTTGACCCGGGTGTCCCAACCCAAAGCGCAGCGTCTACGCCCTCGTCATCGAGGAACCCGCATTCCATAACGTTGGGGCTGTTGAGCACCACCACAACGTTATCAAAGTTCTCCTCAACAAGGGCGAGAAGGTCCTCCTCGTTGGGGGTAAGCTCAAGGTAGCTGCGGCCTGCCTCGGATCCCTGGTAGTCTGCCATGTCGACGGGAAGATCCGAGCCCTCGCCGCCCTTGCGCGTAAGCACGACGATGGCCGTGTCAGAGTAGGACTTAGCCGAGTCGATCACATCACCGGTGTAGATGGAGGCGGGCTCTTCGTAGAGGTTCCAGTCCACTCCAACAGCTCCATAGCTCACTGCATCGGTGTGGTTCTCCTCGTAGAAGCTCATAAGGTCGGGGTTTGGCGTGAGACCGGCGTTCTCCAGCCCCTGATAGAGGGTCACCCGAGAGCTTTCGCCGCCCGCGCCAGACCCAGCGCTTCCTCCATACGAGAAGTTCGAGATCGTGGACCCAAACACATTGACATTGGAGCCGCTGGAGAGGGGCAGCGAGCCGTCATTCTTGAGCATGACGATGCCCTCCGCCTCCTCGGTGATTGCGGCTGTCTGCGTGGACGCCTGCTGAGCCTCATCGGTCTTTGCGCGCGATGGGCTGTTCACAAACGTGTTGAGGATGCCAGAATACGGGGCTATGACAATGCCCAGCACTGTCACCGCAAGTACGATGACGCTAACGATACACATGAGTACGAAAGGAAGACGCCGTGGGCGCTTTGCCTTCCGATCTTTGTGCCCCTTCTTTATCACTTTGCTCATGCATGCCTTTCTGTCTCGAATGCCGGCCGGAACCCTGGCATATCCCGATATGCCTTTCAGGTATATCTGGGCGGCGCGGGGGAGAATGAGGGGCTGACGCAATTGACGTTGCCGTTGACGCGTCTTACGTTTTTGCTGTGCTATTATTCCCCGTACTCTTTGGGTATCGTGAGGCAGCTGATGAGGTATCGCGTTGTCATAGTCGAGGACGATACCCGCGAGGCAGACCGCCTCGTGGGCCACCTGCGTCGCTACGAGCGCGAGAACGAAGATCTCTCCCTCTCCGTGCAGGTCATAGGATCTGCCATGGAGTTCCTCGAGCGCCGTCCCGCAGCCGAACTCTTCTTTATGGACATTGCCATGCCAGGAATCAACGGCATGGAGGCGGCCCAGGTGCTGCGCTCCTATGACAGTGAGACGCCCCTCGTGTTTGTGACAGACCTCGCCCAGTATGCGGTCAAGGGGTATCAGGTGGACGCCCTCGACTTCATGGTGAAGCCTGTGTCATACGGCGATTTTGCCCTGCGCATGGACAGGGTCATGCGTATCCTCGAGTGCAAGTCCAACGAGTCCCTCGTCATCCATATCCCCGATGGAGACCACGTTGTGGCAATTCGCGACATCGTCTACATCGATACCGTTCGCCATGACGTTAGGTACCATCTTGCGAATGGAGAGGAGCTGCGCAGAAGAGGATCCCTTGTTTCACTGGAAGAAGCGCTGTCACCCAAGGGATTCGTGCGTGTCTCTGCGAGTCACCTTGTGAACATGGCCCACGTTGCGGTGGTACGTGCAGGATCGGTTGTGCTCACAAGCGGCGAGAAGGTTAGTCTAGGGCGCTCGAGGCGACGCGCGAGTCTTGAGGCGCTGAGCGCTTACCTTGGAGAGTCCTAGAGCATGGAGAATAGCCTTCTTATTGGCCTGCTCCCCGGAATTGCCTCGGTGCTTCTCGTGCTCTTCCGTGTGATGCTGGGTGCCTGTCTCGTTGCCGGTGCTCCAGCGCGAGAGGGGCTTGCGCTACGGGTTGCTCGTGGGATAGTAGGGATGGTCGCGGTTGTCTCTGTCACGCTCTTTCTTGCGGCTGGCCTGTGGGAGGCCTCGTCAAGGAGCGTCTTGATGCTGGGGCTCTGGCTGTTCTCGTTTTTCTCCCTTGCACTTGTGTGCTGTGTTGTGGTTGTGCGATACGTCTTTCAGATGCCATGGCTTTCCGCGATGTTTTGCTGTCTGGGCGGCTATACCATCCAGAACCTATCCTCGGGCACCGAGGAACTCGTTCGGGTGCTGGCAAGTGGTCCCGGCGAGCCTAGGAGCATGTCGGTTGGCTACTTTGTGCTTTTCGCCGCAACGACACTGGCGTGCTTCGTCCCCTATTGGCTCTTCTTTGCGCGTCCCGTGAACAAGGTTGGTTGTGCTCGTGTTCGAGACCGCTCCTTGCTGGTGGTAATGGCAGTGGTGGTGATGGTGGTCATTGGTTTCGACATCGTGGTGAAGGAGCTCGCGCTCACCGGCGAGCTCTCGACCACGGCCGTGGTTGTTCTTCGAGCGATGCACGGACTCGCTTGCATCTTTGTCCTATGGCTACTGTACGTGTTGCTCATTCGGAGCAACCTCGAGAAGGACGTGGAGGTCCAAAGGCGCATCCTTGCGGAGAGGAACCGACAGCACCGTGGAACCCGGGAGAGCGTGAGCGCGATTAACGCCCTGCTCCACGACATTATCCATGTCGTGATGAGGCATATGGACGATGCCGATGAGAGCGACAGGAAGTTGTTCGAGGATGTCATTCGAGAGATTAAGGTCTACGACACCCAGATGGATACGGGTAACGCTGCGCTCGACGCAATCCTCGCGGAGAAGATGCTGGTTTGTGGACGTCGAGGAATAGCTCTCACCTGTATGGCGGATGGGGCAGCGCTTGACGGGATGGCAGACGGAGACCTTTCTGCGTTGGTCGACGGGCTTATAGGGGCTGTCATCGATGCCGGAAGCACGTCTGTCTCGTTCACCGTGAGGCGCCGATGCGGTGCCGTGAGCATTCGCGTGGAGGGAAACGGCGATGCGCTCTCTGATCCGGCTCTCGTGCGTGAGGTCGTGGAACGCCATGGCGGCTCTCTCTTTGTTACGGAATGCCGAGCCGATGCGCTTGTTCCATCCTCCGGCGAGAACGCTGCGCCGGAGCGCGTGTTGTAGACGGGATTCCGTACGAGACGTGCCTTTGGGCGTCAGATTGACGCCGGAGGGCAGTCTGTCGTCACCGGCGGCGTAACGTGCCGCGTGATTTCGCCGTTTAGGAATTTTCCGAACGGTTAGGGCGGCCTAACCGTTCGGATCCCGCGGCATCCCCCGGGATGCCGCGCCATTTCGCCGTTTAGGTGCCCTAAACGTTCGAATTTTTCCTAACCGGCGAGGTTGCGCGGCATGTCCGAGAAGGCCGGCGCCGCACCCCCCGGCGCCGCACGCCCCCCCCCGGTGCCGCACGCGTTCCTGCAGCGCGCCGCATCGTCCTTCTCGCCAAGAAAAGCCGCCCCGGGCGAGAAGCCCGAGGCGGCTTGTGTCATGCGAGAAAAACCTGGTGCAAACCCTACTGGACCTGCGCCACCATGGCCATGTTGGTGCTGGTGGTGTAGTCGCCCTGGCGCGGAGAGGTCTGCGGATCGCCAGCGGTGATGACCACAATGTCACCGGGGTCAACGACCTTGTTCGCCTTGGCAACGTTGAGGGCGTTGTAGAGCGTGTTGGAAAGCGAGCCCTGCTCCGTGGTCTTGAACGCGTAGACGCCCCAGTAGAAGCAGGTACGGCGGATGGCCTCATCGCTCGGGCTCATGGCGTAGAGCGGGATGCGGGGACGGAAGTTGGAGACGATGCGCGCGGTGCGGCCGGAGTGCGTGGGGCACAGGATGCACTTGGCGTCAACGCGGTCGGCCATCTCGACGGCTGCAAAGCCGGTGGCGCCGTTCACGTTGCGCACACCGCCACGATCGTGGTAGACCTTGCGCTCCTCGAGGTAGCGCTCGGTCTCCTTGGCGACCTCTGCCATGGTGCGCACGGCAGCCACGGGGTACTTGCCGGCAGCGGTCTCGCCGGAGAGCATGACGCAGTCGGTGCCGTCATAGATGGCGTTGGCAACGTCGGCGACCTCGGCGCGCGTGGGGCGCGGGTTGCGGATCATCGAGTCGAGCATCTGCGTTGCAGTGATGACCGGCTTGTACGCGTTGTTGCATTTGCGGATGATGGTCTTCTGGATGTGGGGCACCTGGGCAGCAGGAACCTCGACGCCCAGGTCACCACGGGCAACCATGATGCCGTCGGAGGCCTCGAGAATCTCATCGAAGTTCTTGACGCCAAGGGCGCTCTCGATCTTGGGGAAGATCTGGACGTGCGGTGCGCCCATCTCGACGCAGATGTCGCGGATCTGCTTGACCGCGGCGCCGTCGCGGATGAAGGACGCGGCAATGGCATCGATGCCCAGCTCGCAGCCAAACATGATGTCCGCGCGGTCCTGGTCGGTGACGGAGGGCAGGCCAATGTTCACGTTGGGAACGTTGACGCCCTTCTTCTCGCCGATCTCGCCGCCGTTGGTAACCACGCAGTGGATGTCGGAACCCTCAACGTGGTCGACCTCAAGGCCAACGAGGCCGTCGTCGATGAGGAGGATTGAGCCCTTCTCGACCTCGTTGGGGAGGTTGAGGTAGTCGAGGGAGATGTGGCCGGCGTTGCCGTGGAAGTCCTCGCTGGTGGGCTGGGCGGTAACCACGATGGCGTCACCGGTGTTGACGGTGACCTTCTTGCCGTCCTCGAGAAGGCCGGTGCGGACCTCGGGGCCCTTGGTGTCGAGCATGATGGCCACGGGGATGCTCAGCTCGGCCGAGATGCGGCGGACGCGCTCAATCATCTGACGGTGATAATCGTGGCTGCCATGGGAGAAGTTGAAGCGGGCGACGTTCATGCCGCTCTCGATGAGGGAGCGAAGGACGTCATCGCTCTCGGTGGCGGGGCCCATGGTGCACACGATCTTGGTTTTCTTGCTGAATGCCATTGTTCTCCTTTGCCTACTGTCCTCTTTGGTGCGATCTCACTATGGCTAGCAGACGACGCTCCTGGGCACGAAGTCCGTGCCGTGAGCGAATGCCTGCGCGTTGTCGAGCGTCACGCGGGCAATCTCGCCAAGGGCCTCCTTGGTGAAGAATGCCTGGTGAGAAGTCATGACCACGTTGGGGAAGGAGCAGAAGCGCGCGGTGATGGAGCTGCCGAGAATCTCGTCCTCGCGGTCCTGATAGACGTTCGCGTTCTCCTCCTCATAGACGTCGAGGCCTGCGGCGCCAATCTTGCCGGCGCGAATGCCGCGGATGAGCGCGTTGGAGTCGACCAGGGCGCCACGAGCGGTGTTCACAAAGATGACGCCATCCTTCATCTTGGAGATGGAGTCGTCGTTGATCATGTGATAGCTCTCCTCGTTGAGGAAGGCGTGCAGCGAGATGAGGTCGGCGCGGGCGTAGAGCGAGTCGTAGTCGACCTTGCCGTCCTTGATGTCGACGTACTCGTCAACCACGTGCTCCTCGTCGATGAGCTTCTGGTTGGGGTAGAGGTCCGCGCCAATGACGTACATGCCAAAGCCCTTGCAGATGCGGCAGAGGGCAGCGCCGATGCGGCCGGTGCCAATGATGCCGGCGGTCTTGCCGTGCAGGGTCACGCCGACAAGGCCGGTGAGGTCAAAGTTGTTCTCGCGGACGCGGATGTAGCCCTTGTGGATGCGGCGGTTGGCGCAGAGGGCAAGGCCCATGGCGTGCTCGGCGATGGCCTCAGGCGAGTAGGCGGGGACGCGGGTGACCTTCATGCCAAGGTCCTTGGCGACCTCGACGTTCACGGCGTCAAAGCCGGCGCAGCGCATGAGGACGAGCTTCACGCCAAAGCCGGAAAGGATCTCGAGGGTCATGGCGCCGCAGTCCGCGTTCACAAAGGCGCAGACCGCATCATACCCGCGGGCAAGGGGTGCGGTCATGGGGGTGAGGTTGGTCTCGGTGAAGTCGATCTTGACGTCCGGGTAGTCCTTGAGCTCCTTGGTGAAAGAATCCTTGTCATAGCTGGCGGTTCCGTAGAACAGAATCTTCATCGTTGCCCTTTCCTCGAGACCCTGTGGAATCAATCTCGCACGCGGTTACGTGCTGACTTAGCGAAAGTTTACCGCATGGGGCAGACGCCGTGGGGCATACGCCGATAAGTCCTTACGAATGCAATACGAGAGGGACTTCACCACCAACTTGCACCTTCATCCAATAAAGACTGACGCGCGTTTCATCGGGTAGAATGATGCGGTATCAACCATGCGTCCAGCATGGCAGCCTTGGTGAGCCCTTGCCCCTCCTGGGGAATTATAATCGGGCATCAATCTGCTGGGCGCCCGTGACCCCAGGAGGAGAATTGAAGGAGTACCTGCAGGAGTCTGCGCAAGTCGTCAAGGATGTTGCGTCAGACGACACCTACGGCCTCGCCGCAGATGAGGCGGCTGCACGCCTCGAGAAGAACGGCCCCAACAAGCTCAAGGAAGCCAAGAAGGACCCGCTCTGGAAGCGCTTCTTTGCCCAGATGGCAGACCCGATGATCATCATGCTCATCGTGGCTGCGGTCATCTCGGCCCTTACGAGCATGGCTCAGGGCGAGGCGGACTTCGCCGACGTGATCATCATCTGCTTCGTGGTTGTGGTGAACGCGGTTCTCGGCGTGGTGCAGGAGTCCAAGGCCGAGGAGGCCCTGGCTGCGCTCCAGGAGATGTCTGCCGCGCAGAGCAAGGTCGTACGCGACGGCAAGGCTGTTACCGTGCCGTCCTCCGAGCTTGTTGTTGGCGACCTCGTGATTCTTGAGGCCGGAGACTCCGTCCCTGCGGACTGCCGCATCATCGAAAGCGCGTCCATGAAGATCGAGGAGGCTGCCCTCACGGGCGAGTCCGTGCCGGTGAACAAGATTGCCACGGTCCTCGACGTGCTCGACGAGGGCAAGGACGTTCCTCTCGGCGACCGCAAGAACATGTGCTACATGGGCTCCACCGTGGTCTACGGCCGTGGTCGCGCCGTGGTTGTTGCCACGGGCATGGACACCGAGATGGGCAAGATCGCCGACGCCCTCACGCGTGCCGAGGACGAGGAGACGCCGCTCCAGAAGAAGCTGGACGAGCTCTCCAAGATCCTCTCCATCATCTGCATCGTGATCTGCGCCCTGGTCTTTGCTGTCACCTGGCTCAAGCATGGCATGGGCTTCTTTGACAACATGACGCTCGTGCTCAACACCTTCATGGTCGCCGTGTCGCTCGCCGTTGCCGCCATCCCCGAGGGCCTGGCCGCCGTCGTGACCATCGTGCTTTCCATTGGCGTCACCAAGATGAGCGAGCACAACGCCATCATCCGCAAGCTCTCCGCCGTCGAGACCCTGGGCTGCACGCAGGTCATCTGCTCGGACAAGACGGGCACCCTCACGCAGAACAAGATGACCGTCGTGCGCCACTTCACCGAGGACCAGGATCGCCTCGTTCGCTGCATGGCCCTGTGCTCCGACGCCAAGTGGGACGCCGCGCACGAGAAGGCCGTGGGCGAGCCCACCGAGGCCGCGCTCGTGGCCGATGCCGCCAAGCTCGGCTTCACTTCGGACGACCTCGATACCGCCAACCCCCGCGTGGGCGAGGCACCCTTCGACTCCGGCCGCAAGATGATGTCCGTGGTCAACAAGGCGCCGGATGGCAACTACATCCAGCACACCAAGGGCGGCCCCGACGTTATTCTCGCGCGCTGCACCAAGGTCCACACCGCCGAGGGCGATGTGCCCATGACTGACGAGTGGCGTCAGCGCATCATGGAGGCAAACAAGGCCATGGCCGACGACGCCCTGCGCGTGATGGCGGCTGCCCGCGTGAACTACGGCAAGACGGCCCCCACGGACTTCTCGCCTGAGGCGCTTGAGCACGACATGACCTTCCTGGGTCTGTGCGGCATGATCGACCCGGTTCGTCCCGAGGTCAAGCAGGCCGTGGCCGAGGCTCACTCCGCCGGTATGCGCGTTGTCATGATCACCGGCGACCACATCGACACCGCCGTCGCCATCGCCAAGGAGCTGGGCATCATCGTCGACCGCTCGCAGGCCATTACTGGTGCCGAGCTTGACCGCATGTCCGACGAGGAGTTTGCGAAGAACATCTCCAAGTACGGCGTGTACGCCCGCGTCCAGCCCGAGCACAAGACCCGCATCGTCGACACCTGGAAGAAGCTCGGCAAGGTCGTAGCCATGACCGGCGACGGCGTGAACGACGCCCCGTCCATCAAGCGCGCCGACATTGGCGTGGGCATGGGCATCACCGGCACCGACGTCACCAAGAACGTGGCCGACATGGTTCTTGCCGACGACAACTTCGCGACCATCATCAACGCCTGCGAAGAGGGCCGTCGCATCTACGACAACATCAGGAAGTCCATCGCCTTCCTGCTCTCGTCCAACCTCGCCGAGGTCATTGCGGTCTTTGTGGCGTCGCTCATCGGCTTCACAATCCTTGAGCCTACGCACCTCCTGTGGCTCAACCTCATCACGGACTGCTTCCCCGCGCTCGCCATGGCCATGGAGGAGGCCGAGCCGGGCATCATGAAGCGCGAGCCCCGCAACGCCGACGACGGCATCTTTGCCAACGGCATGGGTCTCGACTGCCTGATTCAGGGCATCTTCATTGGTACGCTGACGCTCATCTCGTACTTCATTGGCCTGAACATCGAGGGCGTGCCCCTGGCGTCCGTGCTGTCTGGTGTCGACAAGGGCCTCGACGGCATGACCATGGCCTTCCTCACGCTCTCGATGGTCGAGATGTTCCACTCGTTCAACATGCGCAGCCGTCGCCAGTCCATCTTCAAGCTGCCCACCCAGAACAAGTGGCTGTGGTTCGCGTTCGCGGGCTCGCTCGTCCTCACCTTTGTGGTCATCGAGACCCCGCTCGCCCAGGCATTCGACTTCGCCGAGATCAATGCGTTCGAGTACGGCATTGCCATGCTGCTTGCGGCAGCCATCATCCCGCTGGTGGAGATCTACAAGGCCATCATGCGTGCGGTCGAGAAGGGCAGGAACTAGTCGTTCATGGGCAAGCGCGCGCCAAAGAAGGGCTCTCAGAAGGGTTCGCGCAAGCGTAGTGTCTCGAGTGCCGGCAGGTCCCAGCAGGGCCTGCCGGCCCTTTCTTCTCTTGCGGACCTGCCCGCCTTCTCCGAGCTCACACCGTCCGAGCGGCAGCGGAGCACCTTTGGCGAGGCGTCAGCGCAGGCCGCGCGGGCTCTTGGCTGCAGCGTGGACGAGATGGCGCTTGGCTGCGTGGTGCGGCTAGACCGCGGATTTCCTGCCGTGGTGACGGCAGACGCACTCTTCCGCGCGGAGTTCTCGGCGCACCTCACCAAGGGCGGCGACTCGCGCGTGGCCGTGGGCGACTGGGTCCTGGCGCGCGTGCCCGCAGGCCACGACATGGGCCTTATCCTTCAGATTCTTCCGCGTGAGAGCGACATTGCCCGTTGGCGTGGAGGCTCGCGCGGCGAGCGGCAGACGCTTGCCGCAAACGTGGGCGTTGTGCTTGTCGTCCAGCAGCTGGGTGCGGTGGCAATCTCATGCGAGAGGATCGCGCGGTCCGCAGTGATTGCGCGCGACTGCGGCGCGGGGGTTGCCGTGGTCCTCACCAAGGCAGACCGCGCCCCCAGCGCTGTGCTGGCAGAGGACGTCTCTGCAGTTCGTGACGTATTGGGCGAGGAGTGTGGGCTGGTCATGACCTCCTCGTCGGATGGCGTGGAGGCCGAGCGTGCAGAGAAGGACGCGGGCACGCTGGGAGTTGCCTGGGGCCCCGCTGCCGTGCGCTCGCTTGTGCCAGCGGGCACCGTTGCCATTGTGCTGGGGGAGTCTGGCGCGGGAAAGTCCACGCTGCTCAACGCCCTGTTGGGCCACGACGTGCTCAAGACCGGCGCCGTGCGCGGGTCAGATGACGCTGGCCGGCACACGACGGTCGCACGCCGCATGGTCTCGGTGCCAGGTGGCGGCGTGATTGTGGACGAGCCTGGCTTGAGGAGCCTTCCCATCGTGGGTCACGAGCGCGGTCTTGCTGCGGTGTTCCCCGAGGTGGCGGATGCCGCGCGCGGCTGCCGCTTCTGCGACTGCACGCACACGCACGAGCCGGGATGCCGGGTGCGTGAGCTTCTCTCCGAGGGACGCATCTCCCAGCGCCGCTACGACGCATATGTGGCACTGGCAGCCGAGATGCGCGAGAGCGCACGGACGCTCGATCCGGACATCGTGCTGTAGCCTGCCGGTCGTGCGCGATGACTCCGCTTGACATCGCAGTACAGCGGAGAACGGCAAGTATTTGATGTCGGCTCTTGAGCCTTGCGCACACAATTCCTACACAAGTTGATATGGGCATCCCACCTGCGCGGATGTGCGGCGGGTGCCTTGGGCGAGGCGTGCCGGCGGTGGCACCCGATAACATGAAATCCAATATTCGAATCGCATGATTCCAGCGATAACAACTCAATGTGACAGCCACCTGCAAGAAAGGCGTCAGGACCTGGTCGCTCTTTCTTAGAAAGGCAGCAGAACAGGGCTATTCCCACCGCACAATTTTCCTAAGTCGCAACACGCTACGAGGGAGGGGGAAGCCTATGTCACGCCGCTTCAAGATTGTGCTTTCTGCTGCGTTTGCCGTGCTTGCCATTGTGCTGTGCCTCGCATACGGCGAAAGCGTACGGGCAGAGGAGGAGGCGCGGCGTCAAGAGACGCTTACTCGCTATGGCGGCGAGGTCGTTGAGCTTGTGGTTGCCACGACAGAGCTTGAAGAAGGGCAGGTCGTGTCTGCGGGCGACGTCGCAAGAAGGGACTGGGTTTCCGACCTCGTGCCAGAGGGTGCCATCACGAATATGGATGACGCTGTGGGCAAAAAGGTCACGGTTGCTGCCGCATCCGGTGCTCCGCTTACGCGGCTCAACTTTAGGGAGGCTGGCACGGCGGTCGACGTACCTTCGGGAAGGATTGCCGTCTCTGTCCCCATGGCAGAGAAGCTTGGCGTTGGAGAGGGCATTGTCGCTGGTGACAGGCTTGTTGCTTACCGTGTGGCCGACGGTGCCGCGACGGTGCTTGCAAAGGAGGTCACAGTGCTCTCGATTCCCGAGGGGACAAAGACGCTCGCCTCAGGGAGCCAGACCATGACCATAGCGCTTGAGCCGGGGGATGTATCTGCCGTCTTGGCGGCCTCGACCGAGGGGAGCCTCCGGTTTGGCCTCCCTGCAGATGATGTTGAGGGCGTGGACGCAGGCGTTCCCGCAGCACCAACCAAGGTTGACCAGGAGGTGAGCGAGTGATGAGACACGCTTGGAGCGTCCTGTGCCCTGAAGAGGAGCGGTCTGTGATGCTTACGGCACTCAGAACGATAGATTCCCAGGCAGAATGCGAGTTTGCCCAAGACGCCAATGGTCTTCGACAGCGCTTGGCTGAGTCTGGACGCGGCGAGAGGTCTGCTCTCATTGGCCTAACCAGGAGTGGAATATCCGACGTTAACCTTGCGGCAGCTGTTGCGTCTGATGGCCACGCCGAGAAGGTCGTGCTCGCACTAAGGTCGCCTTCGGGGTCGCTGCGATCTCGTGCTACTCGTGCGGGCGTAGATCATGTTATTGACCTGGACGGCGTGTCCCCTGCGCCGCCTGCGGAGAAAGCCACCGTGCCGGTTCCGGGACTCCTAACGGAATGCGATGGGGGTCGCGTTTTGGCTGCCTCGGAGCCGGCGCGGGCGCTTGAGGGCGTGCATGCACCCATACTTACGTTTTGCTCTGGTAGGGGAGGAGTTGGTAAGACGTCGGTCGTGGCGCTTGCGGCTGTTGCCGCTGCCTCTTGGGGCATGCGCGTGGAGGCGGTGGACTTGGACCTCTCGTGCGGGAACCTCTTCGCGATGCTGGGACTGGGCCGTGGGGCAGACCTTTCCCGCCTTTCGGCTGATGACTTTGCGGACAAAGAGCGGCTAGCCCATCTTGGGGTGTCTTGTGGTGATCGCATTCGAGTGTGGGGGCCTTGCGAGCGTCCTGAGTCGTACGAGCTTGCGGCGCCAATCGTTCCGGAATTGCTGGGTGTGCTCGCGCATGAATCGGACCTCATCCTTGTCGACACATCGCCCACGTTCTCTGATGCGGTGGCCCTTGCCGTTCGCGCAAGCGACCGTGTGGTGCTCGTTCACGACAGGCGTCCCGGCTCGCTGGCGGCGCTTGCTCGCACAAGCGGGCTGGTAGTGCGTCTGGGTGTGCCACGGACGCGCATCGCACGCCTGGAAAACTTGGTGGACGTGCGTGACAGAACGGACCCCGCCTACGGCAGGGCGGAAGTGGGGCTTGAGGCAGCTCGCGCATTCACGGCTCTTGACGGTGGGGATGAGGTTGCAAGCTATCTGGGCTATGGGGACGTAGCAGGCCTTCTGGAGGTTGGTTCTCCGTTTGCAGAATCCGTCGCTGTCTGCGTAGCACAGCTTCTTCAGGAGCTGGGAGCGCTTCCCGAGGTGGAGGCGGCACAGCATGCGGCTGAGGGGCTTGCGCCACGGCGCAGAGGGCTTTTTGGGCGAAGGAGGGAGGCGGTCTAAGTGTCTGTTCTCGAGATGGTCCGCGAGGAGGAAGCGCGGAGAGGAACTGCTGTCTCAGATGCACGTGATTTGCGTTTACAGCGGCAAACCCTCAAGGCTGCGCTGGTTGAGAGGCTGGGGCTTGCCACGATAGCATCGATGCTCTCTTCGGGCGATGCCACCCAGGCGCGATCTGCGCTTGCCGTCACCTGTAACGCCATCATTAACACCGGTGGATACGAAGGCCTCACGCAAGAGGACGTATCCCATCTGGTGCGCCAGGTGACAGACGAGATATGCGGGCTTGGGCCCATCCAGCCGCTCCTTGAGGACGAGGACGTCTCCGAGATCATGATTAACGGTTGTGACGCTCTCTTCTATGAGCGTGGTGGAGAGATTTTCTCGGCACCTGCTGTGTTCGACTCGCCCGAGCAAATCATGATTGTTGTTGACCGCATTCTCGCGCCGCTGGGTCGAAGACTCGATCGCAGCTGTCCCATCGTGAATGCGAGGCTTGCAAACGGAGATCGCGTGAATGCCGTGGCGGACCCAATAGCCATTGGCGGGCCGGTGGTCACCATCAGGCGCTTTTCCAATCGCATTACGTCGCTGGAAACGCTGGTGGAACTTGGTTCGTTGCCCGCTTGGTACGCGCAGCTGTTGCGCTGGGCAGTGAGGACGCGTCGGGGGATAGCCGTGGCGGGCGGTACTGGGTCGGGCAAGACAACGCTCCTCAATGCCCTCTCTTGCGAGATTGATCCAGGCGAGAGGATCGTGACCATCGAGGACTCGGCAGAGCTGCGCTTTGATGCGCATCCGGATGTGGTGAGCCTTGAGGCAAGAGGTGCCTCCATTGAGGGATCTGGAGAGGTCACTATTCGCGACCTGGTCAAGAACTCACTGCGCATGCGGCCCGACCGCATCGTGGTGGGGGAAGTTCGCGGTGAGGAATGCGTCGATATGCTTGCCGCAATGACTACGGGGCACGACGGCTCCATGACCACGCTGCATGCCGGGACTGCCGAGGAAGCGGTGCTCCGTCTGGTGCTCATGGCGCGCTTTGGCATGGACCTTCCTGCAGACATCATCGAGGAGCAGATTGCCTCGGCGCTCGACCTCATTGTGATGTCGCGAAGGGCGTCAGATGGTACGCGCTGCATCACCACAACTCACGAGGTTGGGTGGTCAAGCGAGGCAAAGGCGGTGAATCTTGGCGAGTGCGTCTCGTTTGACGTAGCGAGAAGGTCCTGGGAGCTTGTCCGTGAGCCGGCTTTTGTAGAGCAGGGGATATGTGACGGCATTCTCGATGGAGGCGAGGTGGAGCGATGGAGGTCTTCGTTCCGCTGACAGTGGCTGCCTGTTCGTTTATTGCCGTCCGCGTGCTTCTTGCAAGCGGGGAGCGGGGCGCCAAGACTCTGATGTCACGGTCACTCCGCTCGTTTGAACGCTGGGCTTCGCGGCGCCTTGAATCTGTTGGGCGAAGCGAGGCGGTGGCGCTGCTTCTCGAAGGCGAGGACTGGAGACAGGCCTCCGATGCGCTTGCCGCACTTCCACACGAGGGGCGTCCTGCCCTGCGCCGCGAGTCTGCCTGTGCCGCGTTGCTCGTCTTTGGTGTTGGGATTGCCTGCGTGGGAGGGCTATTGTTCCTGTCGCCTGTCTCGGCACTTGCCCTTGTCGCACTAGAGAGGGTGGCACTTGCTGCATGGCGGTCCTCGCGCGATCGTCGCCGTTCACGAAAGATTTCACAGGAGATGCCGGGTGTGTTCCGCACTCTTTCCGTGGCGCTTGGAGCTGGCCAGACTCTTGCACAGGCAATAGAGTACGTGGGGTCTCACGGTCATGGACCGGTTTCTGACGGTTTTGCCGCCGCCTCGCTTGGGCTGCGCTGCGGCGTTTCTACCGAGGAGGCACTCAAGTCCCTCTCGCACAACCTCGACGCCCCTGGCATGGGGCTTCTCACCACGGCTCTTGTGATCTCGCATCGCACGGGGAGCCCGCTGCGTGACTTGCTATCGCGCTCGGCTGCGCTCGTTGAGCGGCAGGGCGAGTTCGAGCGAGAACTGGAGGTGAAGACCGCCCAGGTGCGTCTGTCTGCTCGCATCGTGTGCAGCCTGCCGTTCTTCATGGTGGTGCTTCTCGCCGTCATTTCTCCGGACTTCCAGCGGGGTCTCTTCTCGCCCGTTGGCCTTGGCTCCGTTGCCCTGGCTGCCGCGCTTGATGCGCTAGCCATTCTTGTCATTCGAAGGCTCATGAGGTCGGTGCTCTGATGGATGGTGTGGCGCTCATTGCGGCTAGCGCGCTGTGTGCCGTTCTTGCCGGACTTCTGCCCGAGAGGACCAGAGGTGACATCGCTCAGCACATGGCAGCTGAAGGCGGTCTCAATCGAGCTGTTGCCAATGCAAGGGCGGCCATTTGCTCCGTGCCTGTCGTTCGCCGAGCAAAGGAAAGAGATCTGCGTGTGCGCAGAAGGTCTGCGTGCCTGCACGAGATGCCCACGTTGATCGACGTCCTCACGTTGGGACTCTCCGCTGGCCTTTCGTTCGACGCGTCGCTCTCGCTGTATTGCGACCGCTATCAGACGGAGCTCTCGCAAGCGTTCTCCGAGGCGATGCTCAGCTGGCAGATGGGTGTGAGAAGCAGGGAGGAAGCACTTGATGATATGGCCTGCGAGCTGGGGGTGGATGCGCTCGCGCGCTTTGCGGCGGTTGTAGGCGAGTCGCTTGCCTTTGGTTCGCCGCTTGCGTTGGCGCTTGAGGTGCAGGCGAAGGCGATCCGCGACGAACAGCGCGCGCAGGTAGAGGAGGAGATAGAGAAGGCGCCGGTGAAGATGCTCGTGCCCCTGGGGGTACTGGTTGTGCCGGCAATGCTCCTTGCGATTTTGGGGCCGCTGCTAGCATCGGCGACCTCGTTTGGGAGGTAGTTGGGATTTGAGGGAAGGGAGCGTCATATGACATGGATGGGCGTTGTTCGGAAGGTTCGGAAAACCGCCTTCGCCGCGATTCAAGACGAGTGCGGCCAGGGCACCACGGAGTACGCGATTCTCGTTGGGGTGCTGGTAGTGATCGCCATCGTGGCCATCGTGGCGTTTCGAGAGCGAGTCTCGCAGCTGTGGGAGGCAATAGCAAGCGGCATCAACTCTCTGTGAGACGGCCGCGCGTAGCCGTTGTCCTGGCAATCGCCGCATGCGCGGTTATCGCTGCGGTTGTTATGGCAGGCCTCGGGGAGCCTCCGGTGAGTTCTGACAATGCAGCTTTCTCCACCGGGGCACCCGAAACCGGCGGCATCGATGAGACTGCGGGTGGTGATGGACGGGACGGTGGGCGCCCGAGGCTTCCGACCGAGGAGCCCCTATCAGGTGAGGAGGGTGCTGGCCAATCCTCCGGTGTCACTTCGGTGCCGGAGGTGGCGGCCAACCTCGTTTGCGAGTACGAGCAGCGCGGTGATTGCGTGCTCGTGAGGTCCGGTTTTCTCGACCTCTCGGGCAGGGTCTGGAGCATGGTCGTGGAGGGATCGGGATGGGTCGACGTGTGTATTGTCCAACGTGCAGACGACGGGACGTGCGAGACCAAGGTCATGCATATGGATGCTGCGGAGTGGGCGGCATCCCTGGGCGAGCTTGGGCTTGGTGGCTAGGCGAGACAAGCGGACAGTCCACGCTCGAGTACGCGCTGGTTCTCATGGCATTTCTTTCCATGGTAGCTGCACTGGGGCTTTTGTGGCACGCTGCGCGCGATGGCGCACTTGTGCGCATGGCAACGGATGCCGCGACACACCAAGCTTCGGGTGGAACGGTTCCCTGGCTTCAGGATTTGCTGGGATTCTGAGATGCGTTGCATGGAAGAGCGGGGGAGTTGGACTTGCGAGGAGGGCCAGGCAACTGTCGAGGCGGCAATCCTTCTCCCTGTTGTGATGGTGGTGCTCGCCCTTCTCCTCCAGCCTGCGATGCTCCTCTACACGCGCGCCGTCATGAGTGGCGCCGCGGCTGAGGGGGCACGGCTTGCCACAACTGCTTCGCATGACGAGGTGGAGTCCCTCGTGGATGGCTACGTGAGAAGAAGGCTGAGGGCCGTTCCGGATGCGGCCTGCTTTCACGAGGGTGGAAGCGACGCCTGGGACATTTCCGTGACGCAGGACGGCAGTCGCGTGTGCGTTGTTATTGGTGGCCACGCTAGGCCGTTGCCCCTGGTTGGGGTGACAGCGGGTCTGGTTGGCCAGATGGAGGGTGGAAGGGTGTGCCTCTCGACCAAAGTCGAGCGGGACATGTGTGCCGAGTGGGTTGGGGGTGACTACGATGACTGGGTTGAGGTGTGGGACTGAACGCAGCATACATGCGAAGACCGGCAGGCTGCACCTGGGCCTATCTCTCTTCCTGGACGATGAGGGCGGCTACACTACCGTGGCTGTTGCGGTTGCCTTGCTCGTGAGCATCTCGCTCGTGTTTGCTGCGGCGTCGGCCGAATGGGTGATGGCACGCTCATACGAGGTCCAACCCGTGGCGGATGCCGCTGCGATGGCTGGATCAAACTCCGTTGCGGCGTACGTCACCATTGCCAAGGTGCTTGACGCGTGCGTGCTTAGCCTGGGGCTTCTTGGCGTCACAGTCTTTGGGGCGGGTCTCGTGCTCTCGTGCATTCCCATGGCAGAGGCGTTTGGGGGCACCGTATGCGATGCAGGAAAAAAGGTCCTCGATGTCCGGCGGGACTTCGCTCGAAGTGCAGCAGAGGGACTTGAGCGCCTAGAGAAGGTCTTGCCTGCAGTAGTTGTCGCCAATTCTGCCGCCTGTGTCGCAGAGAACGCTCGTGCACAGGGGTTACCGTACGTTGGCTGTGCGGTGCCGTTTCCCACGGAGTCGCAGTCCGACTTCTCGTCGCTTGCCGCAGAGCTTTCCTCCGACGAGATGGAGAAGGATGCCGAGGAGTTGCGGGGCCTCGCGCAGCAGGTGGACGAGGCCAAGGCCCTGGCAGATGACGCGCGTCTGCGTGGATGGAAGGCGGACTGCGGGAGCACGCCGTACTGCCTGGAAGAGCGCGCTGCTGCGCTTGCCGGTCTTTCTGGGGAGAAGAATCCTCACTACCCAAGCGCTGAGGGGTGGAACTTTGGCATTCCGCTTCTGCGTGCGCGTGCCTACTACGTGGTTCGTCTGGGGAAGGAAAAGCCGCTGAATGCATCTGTGGACGAGCTTACAAACTCTGCTGCCCGAGCTGCCTTCTACGATTTTGTGCTTGGGCAGGTGCGCGGTGGGACCTACGCAGAGCACGAAGACGGTTCGGTTGACATCAACCTGCCAAGCCTCCCGCACAATGCCGAGGAGACCAAAGCGTGCGGTCTCTATACCGATGACCTCTGGCCATGCAGCGCTGAGGATGCAGGTCCGGTTCTTCACGCAACGCTCGCCTGTCCTGCGGCAACGGGAGCCTCTGCAGGCGATGCCTCGCTTCAGGATTTGGATGCGGGCGTGGTGGCAAGATGCGAGACCTGTCGTATGGATCTATCTGCCATGGGATCGGTTGCCGCGGCGTCAACCTCCACGGCAAACGGCTTCGAGCACTACTGGCGCGATATCGTCGAGGCGTCCAAGGACTATGAGGATGCCCGAAACCAGCAGGCAGCTGCCGAGAAGCGTCTGAAGGGGAAGGCGGATGACACGCATGGCTCGTTCGAGCGGGCCCTGGACCAACTCTCGGTTGTGCGGCCGCGCATCTGCCCGCCTGGGGCCTGGGGCTGCGTTGCCGTTGTCTCAAGAACAGAGGCGACAACCATTCCCACAGAACTTACGGCGTCGTTTCTCTCGTCGGGCGAGCTGCCAGCAGGAGCTGCGGTCTCGGCGGCGGCGCTCGCGCCGGACGAGTCGACGGCCGAGAACAACGTGCTGGCAAGCTTCTTCGATGGCATTGCCTCCCGGGGGTCGGGCTCTGTCCTGGGCGGTGCCTTCGATGGGGTCTGCGAGCTATGGGGACGCCTGCTCGTTGGGTATGGGTCGCGGTATAGCTCGGTCTCGTCCTCGGTGTCAGGCTTTCTCGACAACGTCGACGGGGTCTTTGGGGGAACCGTGGGGTCGTGGCTCAGGGGCAAGATAAAGGACACAGTGGCCGCTTGCGGGTTCGAGCCTGTGGACATGAGGCTCATGAAGCCCGTACTCGTGGGGTGGACGCGCGTGCTCGACAAGTCTGGCTATAACGCCGCCGGCAAGGCAAGACAGATGATCGAGGCGCTGCCCTCCGGTGCAAGCTCATATGACCTTGCTGCGACGCTTGGAATATGGGCAGCCGACTCCCTTGACTATGGCGAAATCACCGTGGCCGAGCTTCAAATACCGGGGACGGACATCTCGATTCCCCTCACCATCAGGCTCGATGACCTTTTGGAGGTGTCATGAGTGACTCTGTTGTTGGGGCTGCTACCTGGCGGCGGCCAAACGGGTCTCCGAGCAGGCAGTCGGGGCAGATGAGCGTGGAGCTTGCTGTGCTCGTGCCCGTAGTCATCGTGGTTGCTCTCATTGTGGCGAACCTCATGGAGTTCGTGGATGCCTGCGCGGCGTTTGATCGTCTGAGCTTGGACGAGGTCATCGCGGAGGGGGTGTCCCCCGCAGGCGAGCAGAGCATGGCGGCATCCGTCGCTGCGGTCGAGGACGCTCTTCGCGCGGCGCTCGGCCGCGAGGGGTCTTGCGACGTGGAGGTGAGGGCAGAGCGCGTATCGCCAGGAGGAGGAGAGCAGCTGCTCTCTGTGGCACCCCTGCTCACGCGCTACACATGCACGTTGGTGTTTAGGCCGTGGCCAAGTGAGCTTCGCCTCCCGGGAATCACGTATGTGGCGCCACTAGAGCTGCGTCACGAGCGGGCGCTTGTCATCGATAGGTATCGACCGGGGGTGGTGGTCTGATGAGGTGGATATGCGTCGAGATTGAAAGTCCTGAGGTCGAGCGGAGCTCTCCGGTGCTAAGGTTCAAGGTCCTCTCGTCATGGTTCGAGAGGCTCGTGGGCCTTCTTGGCACAGGCCCCTCCGCCCTCCCCGTGGTACTCATGAGGTGTGGGTCCATACACACGTATGGGATGGCATACCCAATTGATGTTGCGCTTGTGGGGAGGCGTGGAGAGGTGCTCGTATCAGAGCGTGCGTTGCCGCCCGGGCGCGTCCTCTCTCATGCGGCGGCGTTTTGCGCCTTCGAGCGACCAGCCAGCCCGTTTCCCTGGCCTGTTGTGGGAGAGACGCTGTGCGTGACTTCGCTCTCGTTTGATTCGAGGCGAGCATCGCAGGCATGCATTGCCCTTCCCGAGCCCGTGGGAGAGGTAGTGGGGTCATGAGGGAATACGCAACCAAGGTGTGCCCCCGTTGCGGGGAGCAGCTCTTCGCCGATATGCACGTCTGCTATGGATGCCTTTACGAGTTTCCCGCCAAGGGGGACGCCGCGATGGCGGCCAGCGCAGATGCGCTTGAGCCGAAAGAAGCAGACCCTGCTGCGGGCGATGCCGCACTGCTCCAGCTCCAAGAAGACGAGCCGTTCCTCTGGGACGCGGGTCTTCCTCCCTCAGAGCCTGGGTGGGAGGATGACACCCTGGACCTTTCCGGCTCTGGCGGGGAGGACTGTTCCAGTGCTCCTCTCGTCCCCAAAGCTCAGCTGGCCTGCACCCCGGCACTTTGCTGGGTTCGCACTCCCTCGGTGGACGTGAGGCTTCCCATACCCAAGGAGGGGCTTGTCGTGGGGCGTGACCCGTCAAGCGACATCGTTCTCCACTCGCGTGCTGTGTCCCGCTCGCACCTGCGGATACTTCCCACCAAGGATGACGAGGAGGGCATGCGCGTCATTGACCTAGGGGCAACCAACCCAGCAATCTTCTCCGGGAGGGAGGTGAGAGGGGAGGTTCTCGTTCCCCTTGGCTGGACGGTCTCCGTTTGCGGTGCCCTGGTCACTCCGGTGCGTCCAAAGACTTGAGCCATGCTCTGGTATGCTGGGACCGCGCTGCCGTACGGTCTTCCACAACCATGCATTGGGGGATTCAATGAGAGACTGGCACCCTGCTTGCGTTCTCAGGCGCCACCGACCTGCGCTTCTCGTGCTCCCACTCCTGGCGATGCTCTTTGTCATGGTATTTGGTACCACCCCCGCACGTGCCGATGACTACAGCATGACGCAGACGGACATCGACGCGACGTTGGACACGTCGGGCGGCCTTACCGTGACAGAGGTGAGAACCTTCGACTTCAGCGGAGACTTCCACGGCGTCTACTGGAAGATTCCCAAGGGGGAGAACGGCTCCAACGGTCGCACGGTGAGCATCCAGGTGCTTGACGCCGGGATCGTCGAGGACGGCGTGGCTCGGTCGTTTACGGAGTCAAGCTCTGGCGCCAACGAGACCTACTCCATCACGGATGATGGCTCATACCTGCAGATTAAGCTCTACTCCGCTCAGAGCGACACCACTGCCAACTTCTACGTGTCCTACCTTGCCGATGGCATTGCCACGCGCTGGTCGGACACGGGCGAGCTGTACTGGAAGTTTGTCTCGGATGGCTGGGACGTCGAGTCAGAAAACGTCACCTGCACCATCCACCTGCCGGTACCGAGTGGCGAGTCCGTTGTGGGCGGGGACAACGTTCGCGCCTGGGGCCACGGTCCACTGGACGCAAGCCTTGTGTTTGACGGGAACGACATCGTCTATACGGTTCCTGGCGTTGGCACGAGCGAGTATGCCGAGGCGCGTATTACCTTCCCGGCAAGCTGGATCTCTGACTGCCCGGAGACCTCGGGGACGGTGCTCAGCTCCATCCTCGCGGAGGAGCAGAAGAACGCCGACGATGCCAACGCGCGTCGCGCCGCGGCACGTGCGGCCGTGTATGGGATTACGGGAATCTGCCTTGCCGTCGCTGTGGCGGCCATTGCGGCAACCGTCATTGCAAAGCGTCGCTACAAGTCCTCGCACACGGCGCAGTTTGACGACAAGTACTTCCGCGACGTTCCTACGGGCGACCACCCGGTGGTTCTCGTCATGCTCGCCACCGGTGAGGAAGCGGGGCCCGATGGCCTCACCGCCTCCCTCATGCGCCTTACCGACGAGCATGTCGTGCAGCTTGACAAGGTCAAAGTGAGCAAGAAGAAAACGTTTGGCTCCAAGGAGTTCGACGACTACCGTGCGTCAATCGAGGGACCCATTCCGCAGGGGACCTTTGGTACGCCCGCGGAGCGCGAGTCTGCCAAGCGTGCGGACGAGGCAGCGGTGGACTTCCTCTTCCGCCACGTGGCACGCAGGATAGCTGCGCCCAACGACCCCTCGTATACAGGAAGTGAGTGCGCCCTGTACTTCTCGGCCATCAAGAAGTACGCAAAGTCCTCGCCCGAGGCGTACTCTAACGCCTACGAATCCTGGCAGACCTCGATGAAGGTGGAGTATCTCAAGCGCTTTGCCGGGAATGGCTCCCTCAAGGGGACTGGTCGCGGCGTTGCTCTCGGGCTTGGAGTGCTCTCCATTCTCGCCGCATTCCTGGAGCTGTTCGTTGTGGGCGTCATGTTTGACGGCGATATTCTTCTCGCCCTTGGCGTTGCCGCAATCTGCGGCTTGTGCGGAGGCCTCTCGCTGTACTTGCTCAGCGACAAGTTCTTCAAGGACATCAGCGTCGAGGGGGTCGAGACCAAGGCTAAGGTCCTTGCCCTTAAGCGCTGGCTCCAGGAGTTTACCCGCCTGGACGAGGCGGTGCCAAGCGACGTCATCCTCTGGAACCGCCTGCTGGTGATGGCGGTTGCGCTGGGCGTTGCGGACAAGGTCATCGAGCAACTCAAGGTTGCCATGCCCGAGCTCATCGACGATCCGGACTTCATGCCGGTCTACTACTGGTACTACGCTGGCCATTCTGGTATGGGCTCACCTGCGGATGTCTTCAGCGGTGCCATCCACGACGCCTCGGTGGCTGCGATCGCCAACTCGGTCGACGCCAGCGGCGGCGGTGGAGGTGGCGGCTTCTCCTCCGGTGGAGGCGGCGGCTTTGGCGGCGGAGGAGGTGGCGGTGCGTTTTAGCGTCACCGCAAGCCTTACTGGTTGCTGTTTGGGCTTCACACGTCCCTCGTCCCGGCGTCTCTCGCTCCGGCGAACCGCCGCGCCCTCGTACGACTTTGAGGTTCTCTTGGCTCCCTGGCCGCACGGCCCCGCGTAATCGAATATCATCAGAGCGGACTATGCAAGCGCTTGACGAACGCCCCGACGCATCGCGCGGGGCGTTTGGTGTGGAGATGGCAGTCGGGTGGCAAAGCGCCGCCCACGCCGCCCGGTGGCGGGCGAAGGGAGAGCAATGTACAACGTGCGCGTGATTTGCGAGGACACCTGGTGGCTTGGTGCCTCTGACCGCAGGATTCAGCTGTTTGAGAACACCTACCCCGTGCCCAACGGCATGTCCTACAACAACTACCTCATCATGGACGAGAAGACCTGCCTGCTCGACGGCGTCGACGAGGCGGTCTCGCGCCAGTTCGAGGAGAACCTCGCCCATGTCCTGGGCGGCCGTCCCCTGGACTACCTGGTGATCGACCACATGGAGCCCGACCACTGCGCCGTTATCCCCGACCTTGTCCGCAGGTGGCCCAACCTCAAGCTCGTCGGCACCCCCAAGGCCTTCGACCTTGTCCGCCAGTTCCATGGCTTTGACTCCACGCCGCACGCCATCAAGGTCAAGGAAGGCGACACCCTCTCTCTCGGGCGCCACACGCTGCAGTTTGTCCTGGCGCCCATGGTCCACTGGCCTGAGGTCATGGTGACCTTTGACCAGCTCACGGGCACGCTCTTCTCGGCAGACGCCTTTGGCGCGTTTGGTGCCACCGGTGGTGCCATTTTTGCCGACGAGGTCGACTGGGAGCGCGACTGGGCGGACGAGGCGCGCCGCTACTACACCAACATCGTGGGCAAGTACGGCCTGCAGGTGACGTCGCTGCTCAGGAAGGCATCCAAGCTGGACATCAAGGAGATTGCGCCGCTTCACGCGCACATCTGGCGCCGCGACTTCGACCAGATTCTCTCCCGCTACCAGAAGTGGGCAGCCTATGAGCCCGAGGACAAGTCCGTCGCCATCTTCTACGGCTCCATCTATGGCGGCACCGCCAACGCTGCAGACATCCTCTCGACCAAGCTTGCCGAGGCGGGCGTGCACGACGTCCGCGTCTACGATGTCTCCAAGACCCCGGTCTCCGAGATGGTCTCGCAGTCCTTCCGCTCGCCGGTGCTGGTCTTTGCCTCTGCCACGTACAACATGGGCATCTTCGACGGCATGCGCGAGCTTCTTGAGGACCTCAATGCCCATGCGATGAAGAACCGCACGGTTGGCGTCATCTATAACGGCTCCTGGGCGCCGCAGGCGGGCTCGCTCATGCTTGACGCCATCCAGCGAATGAAGGGCATGGAGGTGCTCGATCCCGAGGTGCATGTGACCTCAGCGGTGGACGAGGGCGCGCTCGAGCAGATTGATGCCCTCGCAGCCGCCATCGTGGCGAAGCTGGCGGAGTAGGGAAGACGGTCAGTTCCAAGTTTGCCGCCGAACGACAATGTTGCGGCCCGCGGCGCCTGTGCGTCGCGGGCCGCTTTGGCGAGAAGTACGTGGGGCCATCCTTACGGGTGCTACTTGTCTCCACCGAACGTGATGAAGAGTCCCGTGAAGAACTTGGGGCCTCTCTTGTGGGGTTTGCGCTCAACGGGCGGCCCCTCTGGCTTCTTGTACTTTGCGTTCTTGGCCTCGGCAAGCTCGTGGGCGACGTTCTCCTGTACCTCCTGCCAGCGCTTCTCGGCCTTTGCCTTTGCCTCGGGGGACTCGTCGTAGACGTAGTGAAGCAGGGAGTCTATGACCTCTCCGCGTCCCTCGTCTCCCGGTTGGAGCCTGCGCATCTTTCTGACTCGCGCTAGCTGCGTCTCAAGCGACTCTTCTCCCTCTTGTGCATAGTCGTGTTTCTCGACGGAGATGACGTGCCAGGAACCGTCCTCGTGCTGCCCGACGTGGTAGAACGTGGGGGATTCGTATGGCTCCGTAATTGCCAAGGGCTCCTGTCCATCTCTGAACGGATCCCATGTGACGCTTGGATTGCCAAAGAGTGGAAAGCTGCCTTTGCGCGGCGTCTTCTGCGTGTTCTCGGCTTCGCTCTTGTTCGCTGGATCTATGTTCAGCGTCTCTCCTCGTCCGACGAGTTGTAGCTCGTAACCGCACGCCTGGGCTATCTCCGCCAACGCCGGTGCGCCTATGCCACCCTTGCGCTTGAGGGACTGGTCTACATAGCCGTTTGCTCTCCCCATCGATTTGCATGCGGCATTCGAAGACAGGCCGGCCTTGTCAAGCATGTGGTGTACGCACGAGTTGGTGTCCATACCTTGCTCCAATCGTATCGCCCGCCTATGCACCTCAACCAGCACTGCGGCGCTCGTCCATCCATGACCGTCCTTGTCTACCGGCATGTATGTTCACATGCATGATAAGGGCGTGCCTGTTTGGGCTCTATTGATGCGTAGGCGAGAGGCTCCGTTGGGGTGAGTGACGGTGATGCTGGCCAGGACCAAACCGAAACCGGCTCCAGACGTCGCAGAAATGGATTGAGCGGCTGTAGGCTGCGGGTACAAACTGGGCAAACGACGGCCTGGGCAACGGCTGCTGCCGCCCCGAGCCACACGGAACGGAGGCCACCATGGCGAGCAGGAGCATGGGGGCGAGCTACCAGCAGGCGGAGCCGAGGAAGGGCAGCATACCGCTCTTCGGGAACCGCGACACTACGTGGGGCATCTACACGGACGGGCGCGAGCTTCTGGCAGACACGGACCCGCACGAGTTCCCCGTCTTCTACCACGTCGGGCGGCGCGAGGACGGCAAGTGGCACGTCATCTCCGTCGAGGAGCACGACTACCCGCTCGACCCCTGGGAGGACCAGGCGGAGCTTGAGCGCCAGCTGGCCCGCGTGCGGGGCATGCGGCAGCTGCACGGTGGGGACAAGGGCTGGCACGAGGCGTTCCGCGCCATGGACCTCTACGTGCACTGCGAGTCCCCCGAGGCGAGGGCCAAGTGGGACGCGATTGGCAGGGAGGTGCAGGAGAACGTCGCGCGCGAGCTGGCCGAGGCCAAGGGTGCGAGGTACCAGAGGCCACGGGGAACGCGCACGAAAAAAAGCCCCCAAAGATGCGAGGCCCTACAAACCAAAGCATCTGAGGGGGTTATAGCCCTTGGGGGCGCGGGTTGGTGTGTCTGGCGTCCTCGCCCCTGCGACCCCGATTGTATCCCAGCGGAGGGGGTTGGGGTTGGGTTTCCGTCAGTTCAGGTGACGCAACTTGCTTGCGCCGCCATGGGCTAGGCAGCGGTTAGGGCATGGGCTAAGCGGTGCCGAACGCATGGGTACGCAGATTGTGCGTGCCCCAGGGCGGGGTGGGCAAATCCTGCCTACCCCTTGGCGCGACCCGGACCAAACCCCAATGCCGTTGTGGTTCCGCAGGGCCTCGCGCGGCTCTCCGCCAACTGGGCTTTTGCAATCCCCAGGCTATCCATGGATTGCAAACGGATTACACAGTGGATTGCATAGAAAAGCAGGCCAGAGCAACTAGTACCCTGACCTGCGCGTTTACTGGTGGCGGGGAAGGGAGTCGAACCCCTGACACGGGGATTTTCAGTCCCCTGCTCTACCAACTGAGCTACCCAGCCAAAGGCTTGCTCTTGCAAGCTCGTTTACTATACCAAACCCCGAGGAAAGGTCAACGACAATCTTTGCAATGCCGAGAAAAATATCGCGTTGGAAGGAAGGCTTGGCGGCATTGAAGGCATGCGCTGCTTCTAAGTTGCGCCGAACTGCCCCTCGTTACACGCTCTTTTCGCGACCAGAGCGATTGCCGGAAGCAGTTGCGCTTTTGATTTTGCCTCCTACCTGGTCATTTGCAGTACCTTTAGACAGCCGATACTTGTTGCGTGCCCAAAACCGCGTGTAACGAGGGGCAGTTCGGCGCAATAGTGTCCAGAAATGTGCAACGGAGGCAAGTTCGATGCAACTTTTTTGCTCTGCCACGCTTCCATCTGGCACTGTAGACCGAAAAAGCATTAGTTAACGTGCAAGGTCAGGCGCGGACAGGCTGCAAAAAGCATAATTACCTTGGCGCTGCGCCCTCACCGCTATCGTGGGGAGGGCGCCATCCTGCTCCTGCTTTCTATTGCCACGAGTTGTATCTGTTGGCCGGCGTTTTGGTGTCTCCGTTGGCCCCTACGCTAGGCGGAAGGACTTCCCATCCTCGTCGAACGCCACGGGCTTCAATCTTCCGGCAAAGTACGAGCTCACGACCTCGCGAGCTGCTGCCAGCACGGCGTCATCGTCCTTCTCGGCCACCGCCTCGCGGCTTACCTCCACCCATAGCGACTGTCCACCGCACGCGTCGCGCAGACGCACGCGCGCGGGCACCCCGGCATTGAGTAGGGCCTCGTTCACATCTGCAATCTCAAGGATGTTGACGACCTTCATTTCCCACGCCCCTTCTCGCGCATCCACGCGAAGACAAACTGCTGCTGGATCCCGCCCCACCGCGAGTCCCACGTTACGTGGTGTTCGCGCTCCGCCCGCTTGATCCAGGTGTCGCGCGGCACCGCCTCGAGGTACCCCAGCCCAAAGAGGCAGATGCAGCTTGCTACCTTGGGACCAATGCCGGGGCTCTCCTCGAGCTCCGCCATGGACTCCTCAAGCGAGGTGTCCCACCGGTCAATCCGCGTGGGGTGCCAAGCCTGCGCCCGCGCCGCAAGCGCCTCGAGATAGGGCCTCCTGTAACCCAGCTTGAGCCCTTCAACAAACGCCTCGTTGCCGAGAAACGCCGACAGCCGGCCTGGCCCCGGCACGCACCCACCGCCAGCGTCGAGCAGCGCGTCCATCGTCCGCTGGATGCGCACGATGTTCGAGTTCTGCGACACCACAAAGCTCACGGCCGTGTCCCACCAGTCCTGGGCGAGCACCCTAATCCCGGCGCCCATCTCTATGACCTCGGCTGGCATGGCAAGCTTGTCCAGAATCTTCTGGTAGTCCACATCCAGGGCCAGGTAGTGGCGCCAATAGGCAAGCTCGTTGGCGTTGACGTCGCTTCCGTCCGCGCGCCGTACGAAGACAACGCCCCTCTCGGCGTCGCCCTCCTGCGAGAGCAGACACCGCCTTTCTCCGCTGGCCACGAGCCATCCGTCCTCGGCGCGCCGCCACGTAAACACCTGGCCCGACGCGGCTATGGCGTCAAGCGAGAAGAGCGTTGTTGCAATCGCTGCCATACGGCCGCCTAGAAGCGCACGGAGAACTCGGCCTCGTCCGGCACGGGCGGGATGTCCTCCTTGGAGTCGATGGTGTAGCTGATGGGGAAGCGCCGGTAGCTCTCGAGCAGCCGCGTGAAGAACGTGGCCACGGCCTCGCTTGGTCCTTGGAGCTCCATGCTCACCGAGCCGTCGGGCTCGTTTCTCACCCAACCGGTAAGCCCCAGGTCAAAGGCCACGCGCTGGCTGGTCCACCTAAAGCCCACGCCCTGCACCTGCCCAACGAAGCGCACGTGGATCCGCCGCGTGTCGCCGCCGGCTGCGCCGCTCGCAGTCGCGCCGCCGCCCTCGGCCTCGTCCCTGTTCCTTCTCGCGAACATAGCGTCTCCCTCGAGTGCCTGCCGCCATCACGCTCGCCCGGCAGTGAGCTCTCCGTTTATCGTGGTTGTTGCCTGTGCAAACGACCCCACGCGCGGGTACGCTTACAATACTACCCGGACAACAAGGGCGACCGAGGAGACCACATGGCGACCAAGTGCAACATCATGACGGACTCGTGCTGCGACTTTTCCCCCGAGGAGGTCGAGCAGGCGGGCATTACGTGCCTCTCGTTCACCTATACCGAGGCGGGCAAGCCTGACGGTGGCCTCTCGGGCGTCGATGACCTCTTCCAGTCACGCTCTGCCCACGACTTCTACTCCGCCATCGAGAACGGCGCCTGCCCCATGACCTCGCAGCCCTCCCAGATGGTCTACGAGGAGGCGTTCGAGAAGGCCATTGCCTCCGGCATCCCCACGGTTCACTTTGCCCTCTCGAGCGGCATCTCCGGCGCGTACAACGGTGCCGTGACGGCGCTTGACCGCGTGCGCGAGAAGCACGGCGGCACGCTTCCCACGCCCATCTACGTGGTCGACTGCCTCATAGGATCCACCACGCAGAACCTCTTCATCCATGCCGCCATCGAGAAGCGCGACCAGGGCCTGACGGCCGAGGAGCTGGTTGCCTGGGCAGAGGACGCACGCTTCCACGCTCACACCATCTTCATGGTGGACAACCTCGACGCGCTCCACCGCGGCGGCCGCATCCCCAAGTCCGTCGCCGTGGTCGGCGGCCTTCTCGACGTGAAGCCGCTCCTCACCTTCAACCTCGACGGTTCGCTGGCAATCATGGGCATGGCGCGTGGCCGCAGGAAGGCCATGCGCAAGATGGCCGAGTTCTACGAGGACTTCCACGATTCGTCCTATGAGGGTCACGTGGTGGCCATTGGAGACGCGGACTGCGTGGCCGATGGCGACTCGCTTGCCCGCATGCTCAAGCCCACCGAGCGCGATCTCAAGGTCTACCGTTCGAGCATTGGGCCCACCATCGGCTGCCACGTTGGCCCCGGCATGTACTCCTGCTGCTTCTGGGGGCCGGATCGCCGCGACGACAAGTACAACGACGCCAAGAACAAGGGCAAGGCGGCCAAGTAGGCGCCGTACCTCTCACTAACGTTTTCCGGGCCGCACCGCGGCCCGTTACCATCTCAGGGGGTCTGCGATGAGCTGGACACGAAGGGAATTCCTCGAGCTTGCATCGGCCGGTGCCGCAAGCATGGGCCTTGCCGCCTGCGGCGCTCCGGCGCGACAGCAGGCCGACAACAGCTCCGACCAGTCCTCGAACACCGCAACGCAGCCCGCCGACAACGTCGACCTGGGTGAGTTCAAGAGCCTGGCGCTCGACACCAACGCCTGGAAGTACGACAAGGACAACGATGTCTACTACCAGCTGGGCCTCACTTACTGCCTGAAGCCCGCCACGACGGCCTACGAGTCACTTGCGATCTTTGTTCCCGGCAAGTTCTTCACGGCTGAGAAGAAGGGTGACACCTACTCCTGCACGGTGAACGAGAAGGCCGTGGTGGGTGGCTTCACGCCGTCCACGGCGCCCGTCCTTCTCCCCATCAACAGCGGCACGCTTTCACCGCAGGCGAGCCCCACGAAGTACGGCTACGACGGCCTGGGGACCTTCCTCGATGCCGGTTGCGTCTACGTGTATGCGGGCTTCCGCGGCAGGAGCGCCGGCTATGACTCCTCGACCGGATCCACCGACCTCTATCCTGGTGGCGCACCCTGGCCTGTGGTTGACCTCAAGGCCGCCATCCGCTACCTGCGCTACAACAAAGGTGCGCTTCCCTGCGACACCTCGCGGGTCTTCTCGTTTGGCTTCTCTTCCGGCGGGGGCGTGAGCGCGCTGCTCGGCTCTGCTGGAGACGCCGAGATCTACAAGCCCTACCTGGACTCCATTGGCGCCATCACGCACGACGCCGAGGGCAATGCTGTCTCGGACGCCGTCTTTGGCAGCGCATCATGGTGCCCCGTCACCTCCTTCGACACTGCCGACGCTTCCTACGAGTGGATGATGGGGCAGTTCTCGACGGCTGGGAATCGTGCGGACGGTACCTGGACGGCCGCCCTCTCGCAGGGTCTGGCCGCAGACTATGCGAGCTACATCAATGCGATGGACTTGCGCGACTCCGATGACTCCCAGCTCACGCTCGACGAGTCCGAGGGCGGCGTCTACACGCTCGGCTCCTACGCGAGCCAGCTCCTCTCCATTCTTAATGACTCGGCGACCAACTTTGTCTCGGACACCACATTCCCGTACACGTACACGCCGCAGCACATCGACGACCCGACCTTCCCGGGCGACCCCAACCTTGCTACTACGCGCGCGACCGAGGCTGCCGTGGCGGCGGCAAAGCAGGAGGCGCAGTCCTCTGCCGCGGCGGACGCCCAGGGCGACGGCGCCGCTACGGACGCCACTGGTTCGACCGATGCTGCCACCACGAACGCAACGACGCTTCCCACGGGTACCACGCAGGTGCAGTCCACCATCTACGACACCGTTCAGAACTACTTCGCGGCGCTGAACTCCGACTACTGGTGGATCAACTACAACGTGAGCCGCCAGACGGTCTCCATCTCGAGCCTGCGCGACTTCTCGACGCACTTGCGTCCCGCCGAGCTCTCGGTTCCCGCCTTTGACGCCATCGACCGCTCCACGAAGACCAACCAGCTTTTTGGCATTGGCGAGGAGAGCACCCTGCACTTTGACGAGAAGGTTGGCGAGCGCGTGGCGGCAAACGTCGACGCCTACGCCTCGCTCGAGGGCTGGGACGAGTCCTACACCACGGCATGGCAGGACGACCTCGAGAAGACCGATTCCCTTGACTCCGACATCCCCACGCGCGTCTCCATGGTCAACCCGCTCTACTTCCTGAGCGGCACCTACAGCGGCTACGGCACGGGCACGGTGGCGCCGCACTGGCGCGTGAACGAGGGCGTCTTCGACACCTCGACCTCGCTCGCCACCTCGGCCAACCTGGTGCTGGCGCTGCGCCACTTCAGCGGCGTCGAGGACGTCGCCTACGAACCCGTGTGGGGCCAGGGCCATGTGATGGCGGAGCGCTCGGGCACCGCGAGCGAGAACCTCCTCTCCTGGATCGCCTCCTGCTGCGAATGAGACAAATCTACAACGGGCTCACCTTCCACCGCGTGGTGCGTGACTTCATGATCCAGGGCGGCGACCCCAACGGAGACGGCACCGGCGGCTCGGGGACTACCATCAAGGGCGAGTTCTCGGCCAACGGGGTGAAGAACGACATTGCCCACGTTCGCGGCACCATCTCTATGGCACGCTCGTCAGACTACAACTCGGCCAGCTCTCAGTTCTTCATCGTGCAGAAGACGGCAGCCTCGCTCAACGGCCAGTACGCCGCCTTTGGCAACGTGACGGACGGCATGGACGTGGTCGACGCCATTGTGAATGCGACTGCCGACAAGGGCGATTCCAACGGGATTCTCCCCAAGGAGGATCAGCCCGTCATTGCCTCCATCACGATGATCGACTAGGGATGGGCACGCCCTGCACTCCTCGCCACAACGAAATAAACCAATCAAGATAGTGTGCTTTGCTGCAATAGGCAAGGGCATATACCCAAACGGTATAGAAAACGACGTTATCGTGCTAATATCATATGCATGAGAAAGGAGCTTCTTCATGTATGAGATTGGTGAGTACGTTGTCCATCCTGGTCAGGGCGTGTGCCGTGTCGAGGATGTGACAGATGGCCCCACCCCTTGCTATCAGCTCATGCCTGTTGGGCAGCGTCACCCCATGCGCATCAGCTACCCCGTCTCCAGCGAGTCTCGCCTGCGCCCGGTCCTCTCGGCTGAGGAGGCCCGCGCCATCATCGACGAGTACCCCACCATGGCGGTTGAGTCCTACTCCGAGCACAGCGGAACCCTGGAGGAGCAGCACTTCAAGGACGAGATTCGCCGCGGCAGCTGCCAGGACTCCGTTCGCATCGTGAAGACCTTCCGCGAGCGTATCGACGAGGTCAAGGCACGCAACAAGAAGCCGCCCGTGGCCTTTGACCGCATCCTCAAGCTGGCAACGGCTCGTTCGCTTCAGGAGCTTTCCGTCGCGCTTGACACCACGCCCGAGGATGTCCAGGCGCTCTTCGAGGGTGCGCTTGACGCGGCTGCCGAGGAGAACTAGCCAGCGCGATTGCAGGTGCCTCTCGTGCGCAAAGCCGGTCGCCACATGCGGCCGGCTTTCTTGTCGTCAGCAGAGTTCTTGCCTCAGGTGCCCCACCACATTCTTTCCGCTGCGTTGCCATTCTCGCCAAAGCGCAGGCATTGCGCTCACCTTGGGTAGAATTGGACTCACTCAACCATATGGCCTCGACCAAGGAGGATTCGTGCCTACCGCAGACGAGACAGACCAGAACCGTGCAATCATCACCGTCCTGGGAGAAGACCGCCCGGGCATCGTTGCAGCAGTGTCCACGGAGCTCTCTGAGCGTTCCGCCAACATCCTCGACATCTCGCAGACCATCCTCCAGGGCACGTTCACGATGACCATGCTCGTGGACCTGGCACAGGTCAAGACAGACTTCTCCGAGCTCAAGGGTGCCCTCGACGCGCTCTCGGAGCGCCTGGGCGTTCAGATTCGCATCCAGCGAGAAGAAGTCTTCCACTACATGTACCGCCTGTAGCTCTTCTCAGCGCATACAACGGTCTTCGGCGCGTCCGTCTCGCGTTGCGGGGCGGCAAGAAAGGTGTTAGGCCATGCCCATCTTCAAGTCAAACCGCAGCAGGAACGAGGTCTTTGGGCCCATCCTCTCGACGCTCGACACCTCCGCCATGACGCACGTGGCGGATGCCTACCCCATGCCATCCAAGGCCTTGGGCCGTCCCGCCGTCTCCGATGGCCTCTATGACGGCTACAAGGATGCCGACGTCCTGGACGGCGACCTCTACAGCCGCTACGACGTGAAGCGCGGCCTGCGCAACGCCGATGGCTCCGGCGTGCTCGTGGGTCTCACTACCATCTCGAACGTCCACGGCTACACCAAGGAGAACGGCGTGGTCGTGCCCGACAAGGGTGACCTCATCCTTCGTGGCTATCACATTGATGACCTGGTGGCAGGACCGCAGCGCGAGGACCGCTTTGGCTACGAGGAGGTGGCCTACCTCGTGATCACCGGGCACCTGCCCACCACCGTCGAGCTGGACGACTTCCGCGCCCGCATCGACTCGCGCAGGCAGCTGCCTGACGGCTACCTCTCGATCTTCCCCCGCACCACGTACAGCCACTCGATCATGAACGTGCTGCAGCGCGCCACGCTCCTGCTCTATGCCTTCGATCCTACGCCGGACGATACCTCGCCCGAGCACGAGATTGACGTTGCCCTCTCGCTGCTTGGCCGTTGGCCGCGCACGGCTGCCGTGGCGCACGCCGCAAGCGTGGCGGCGATGAACGAGGACCGTCTGGTGGTGCCGCCGGCGCGCGAGGGCTTCTCGATGGCCGAGACGGTGCTCGACGTGCTCCGCGGCGACGAGGGCTTCACGCACGACGAGGCCATGATGCTCGACGTTATGCTCATGCTCCACGTGGAGCATGGTGGCGGCAACAACTCCACCTTCACCACGCGCGTGCTTTCGTCCTCGGGGACCGACGCCTACTCCGCCTACGCGGCGGCGCTGGGATCGCTCAAGGGTCCCAAGCACGGCGGCGCCAACTTTAAGGTTGGCCAGATGATCGATGACATTGGCGCTCACGTGGCCGACTGGACCAACGACGACGAGGTGGCGGGCTATCTCGAGAAGATCGTACGTGGCGAGGCCTTCGACAAGACCGGCCTCATCTACGGCCTGGGACACGCGGTCTACACGCTCTCGGACCCCCGCGCGCAGCTGGTCAAGCGCTATGCGCGCAAGCTTGCGCACAGCAAGGGCGCCGAGGACAAGCTCGACCTCATCGAGAGCATCGAGCGCCTGGGTCCCGAGGTCATGCGCAACGTCAAGGGCACCAAGAAGCCCATCTGCGCCAACATAGACATGTACACGGGCTTTGTCTACTCCATGCTCGGTGTGCCCAAGGACCTCTACACGCCCATCTTTGCCATGGCGCGTGTTGCCGGCTGGGCGGCGCACCGCATGGAGGAGCTCTACGGCGCGGGCCGCATCATCAGGCCGGCATATCGCTCTGTCTTCGACATGCGCGAGTACGTGCCGCTGGAGGAGCGCGATGCCGCCGCCGCAGGCGAGAAGGGCGCTGGCGCGACAGATGGGCAGTAGCTCTCGCACTGATGCGCAGGGCGCTTGCACCTGCCCGCGCATCGTCTTCTCGGACATGGACGACACCTTTCTTGCGCCTGACAAGTCGCTGCTGCCGCGCAACATGGCTATGCTCGACCGCCTGGCCGAGGAGGGCATCGAGTTTGTGCCCTGCACGGGGCGCGCATGGCACGCGATTCCGCCCGAGGTGCGCCGCCACCCGGCGACGCACTTCGGCGTGCCTTCGGATGGCTCCGTGGTGATTGACGCCACGTCCGAGAGGGTTCTTCTCGACCAGAGCCTGGGTGCACGGCGCGCGCTGGCGCTGCTCTCGCGCGTGGGCGGGCTGCTCGACCGCATGACCTTCGAGGTGTTTGCCGACGGCCGCGTGCTTACCGACAGGGCAAGCTGGGAGCGCATCGAGCAGCTGGGGCTGCCTGCGGCGCAGACTGCGTACATGCAGGCATCGCGCACGCTGGTGGAAAAGCCGCTTGAGCAGGTAATTCGCGACGCTCGCACGGTCGAGCGCGTGGGCATGTGCTGGGGCGTTGTCGAGGGCTCGCGCGAGGTTGCCAGCGCTGCGCGTGCGGCCGTGGAACAGGACTCCACACTGCGGCATACGGGCTCCTATGGCAGCGCCATCGAGGTGGTGGATGCGCGGGCGTCGAAGGGCTCCGCGCTGGCGTGGCTCTGCGACAGGCTGGGCATTGCGCGCGAGCAGAGCGTGGCGTTTGGGGACTCGCCCAACGACCTGGAGATGGTTCGCGCGGCGGGGGACGGCGTGGCCGTGGGCAACGCGTGCGAGGCGCTGCTCGCCGAGGCGGACCACGTGACGGCGACCAACGCCGAGAGCGGCTTCGCGACGTACCTGGAGGCACTTCTCGGGTAAGGGGCTTCTCTCGGCCTGGTGACGCCGATAGGCGCGTTTTAGACGCGATTGCGTACGAAAGGGCCGCTCGGGCGTCGTTTTGGCGCCCGAGCGAAGGTTTTGGCAGCAAGTGCCCACAAAGTTGCGGTCGGGCGTCAATTCCGCGCCGGTGCCGCTCTCGTCTCGTCGTCCACTTCGAGCGGAATTAGCCTCACGCCCAACACGTCGACCAGGCCCTTGTCAGTAAGCCCCAGCTCGGGCACCGTGGGAAGCGAGACAAAGCTCAGCGACATGAACGGTGCCGCCATCTGGCACCCAAGCTCTCGCGCGGCAGCGTTGAGCTCGTCCATGCGGTCCATGACCTTCTCGGCAGGCCACTCGCTCATGAGGCCGCCAATGGGCAGCTCCATGCTTCCTGTCACCTTGCCTTCGCAGACCACGCACAGCCCGCCGCAGAGACGAGCGACCTCGTTGACCGCAACGCTCATGTCCTCATCGCTTGTGCCTACCACCACGATGTTGTGGTGGTCGTGAGACATGGAGTAGGCAAGCGCCCCGCGCGTGAGCTTGAACCCACGCACCAGGCCAAGCCCCACGTTGCCATTTTTACCGTAGCGCTCGACGATTGCCATCTTGAGGATGTCGCGAGAAGTGCTGGGAAGAATCTCGCCGCCCTTGGCCTCTAGTTCTTCCACCGCATCGTTATTGATGATTTGGTCCGGGATGAGGTCTATGACGTGGCAGCGCACTGTGCCGTTGGGCGCGTGCGTGCGGATGCGGAAGCTCTCTGGCGTGATGGGGCGCTTGAGCTGCACCGTGTGCTTGATCCACTCGGGGTACGGTCCCACGGGGCACTCCCTGGTAAGCGCGCCGTTCTCAGCCACGACCTTGCCTTCAAAGATCACCGTGGTGGGCCGCACGTCCCTCCAGTCGTCTACCAGGATGATGTCTGCCAGACGCCCCGGCGTGATGCTTCCAATCTCGTCCTCAAGTCGGAAGTGACGCGCAGCGTTCACGGTTGCCATCTGGATGGCACGCATGGGGTCAAGTCCCAGTTCGATGGCCCGGGTGACGTTGTAGTTGATGTGACCCTCCACCTGTATGTCGCGTGCGTGCTTGTCGTCCGTGCAGAACATGATGTTATCTGTTGTCAGGTGCCGGTCGAGAATGCCCCTTACCAGCGCATCGACGTTTCTCTCGCTGCTGCCCTCGCGGATGAAGACGCACATTCCCACCTTGAGGCGCTGCTCCATCTCCTCCGCGTTCACACACTCGTGGTCATCAGAGATGCCGGCCGAGGCATAGACGTTGAGCTCCTGCCCCAGGCGTCCGATGGCGTGTCCGTTCACGATCTTCCTGCGCTCGAGCGTGTCGGCGACCTTGTGGAGGTACTCGTCCTTCACGAAGAGGATCTTCGAGGGGTCAAGTTCGCCCAAGCTCACGCTCTCATCCCAGCCCATGATGTCCGCGACCTCGCTGGCATCGAGAACAGCGCCCGTGGTTTCGAGTCCTGGCGCCGTGGGGACGCGCGAGGACACCTCGATGAGCATGCGGTAGGGAAGCCGGCTGATGGACTCGAGCATGGTGCGCAGACCGTCTTTGCCGGCGACGTTGGCGATCTCCATGAGGTCGGCGCAGAGCGTTGTGGTGCCCTGCGGCACAACGACGCTGGCCAGCGCTTCTGGCGAGAGCATCGTGGACTCAAAGTGCATGTGGGCGTCGATGAGGCCGGGCAGGGCGTATTGGCCGTGGCAGTCGATGACCTCGCGTGCCTCAAGGTTTGCCTCGGGGTCTATCGAGACAATCCTGCCGTTGGCAATGTAGATGCTCGTTGGGTACACCGAGCCGGAGAAGACGTTGACGAGACGAACGTTGACAAGCTTGGTGTCACAGGGACGCTTGCCGAGTCCCGCTTCGATGGTCCCCTTGATTTCCTCGAATGTCCTCATGCTGGTGCGCCGCGGGGATGGCCCCCGGCGTCCCTCCCTTCTGCTACGGTACCTGCAAGCGTGCCTGCCGATAGAAATGAATCTTAAGGACATATGGTAATACCTATAATGTCAATGTGAAGGATACCTCGGCGAAGGGAAGATTCATAGGCGGTGACGGTTTGTGCGCAGCACGTTGGCTTCTAACACACGTCCTTAACGCGGAGAAGCTCAAACTTTACGATGCTCGTGTCGTAGATTTCGGTGTCCATCATCACGGGTGCGTTGTCACGGTTGTAGTTGATGCCATTGAAAGCGAGCGCCGTCTCGCAGCACAGCTGCGCACCCGCCTTGGCAAGCTGGCAGGCCCTGAGGTGCGTGATGGACTCAATCTCGATCTTGTCTCGCACAATGGCGAGGCCCGCCTCATCCCTCAGATAGTCGAATATGGGATGGCCTGACAGATACTCTGCGGTTGGGAGATTCTCGACAAGGGTCGTGGGGAACCTGTCCACGCTGATAATTGCTGGCGTGCCGTCTGCGCAGTAGAGTTTCTCGACGGAGCAGAGCTCGGTGCCTGGCGCAATACCAAGGCGCTTCACCTCGTCTTGTGTTGCAGGCCTGGTGGAAATGTCCATGACCGCGGTGGTCGCCTGATGCCCGCTCCCGGCGATGAGCTTGGTAAACTCCTCGCCGGGAACGAGGTTAATCTTGATGCTAGCAGAGGCAGGATTGATGAAGGTACCGCGGCCCTGCTCCCTGAGTACAAGACCTTCTCGCTCGAGCTCCCCAAGCGCGCGACGGATGGTAATCCTGCTCACGCCAAAGAGCTTTGCAAGGTCGTTCTCGGGCGGAAGCTTTGTCTGCCCCTTGCGATACAGGGACATGACATAGGTGGTGAGCTGCTGCTTTGCGGTTCCGCTGAGGTTTGTCCGAACGAGTTCCACGCCCGCCTCCGCACTCCTGGCCTTCTGTTGGGTAAAGACGCATGATTATCTACCCTTGTATCAAAGAGATGAACGGGCGAAGGGCAATTCTCGATAGATACCGTCCGCTAGGTATTACCAATCTTTTACCGAATTTAACCAGAGTATTTCTCGACACTTACAGCTCTTAAAAAAGATAATACCTTTTAATGCTATGTAGATGTCGTCCTATCGATAATCGCTGCAGGCACTGTCCGCCCAAGGAGGAGAGGAACCATCCATGTCGAGCATCGATCACGGTCTTCACGCGGTTACAAGGCGACAAGCGCTTAAGGGGGCGACGGGCATCCTTGGCCTGGCCGGGGCATTAGGCGTTTCTGGTTGCAGTTCTTCGTCCACGGATGGCCAGTCTAGCGGCTCATCCGATGGGGGAGACGAGAAAAGCTACAAAGTTGCCATGATTATGAGCGAAACGCTCACCGACCGCGGCTGGGGCCAAGGGCATTATGAGTCCCTGCAACGTGCCGTCGAGTCGCATCCAAATTGGACCATGCTCCAGCCACGGGAGAACACGGCAAGTGCTGATGCGGCAAATGCAGCCCAGAGATATGTGGACCAGGATGTCGACCTCATCATTGGTGCAGGCAACGAGTTTGCCTCGGATTGGAAGGATGTTATCGAGAGCGCTGCGGACGGTAACCCCAATGTGCACTTTCTTCTTACCAACACCAATCCCATGGACGAGCTGGCGGACTATACCACGCTTGCCAACGTTGAGACCGTCCTTCCCAACTTCATACAGATTGGTGCGCTTGCGGGTGTTATAGCGGGTCTCATGACTAACAACAACAGCATTGGGTTCATTGCTGGCATGAAGCTGCCGTCCTCAACGGCAAAGTACGCTGCCTACCTTGCCGCCGCGCAGAAGGTCAATCCTCAGGTGACCGGCATGTACAACTTTGACGCCGGGTTTACTGATTCCGCTTTTGGGGCGAACCTCACAAATCAGTGGATCGCTTCGAACAACGTGGACGTGATGTGGGGTGACGCTTCGGGCGTAGACAACGGCGCACGACAGGCCCTTGAGCAGGCAGGCGCGGAGACGCACTTTGATATTGCGCAACCTATCGACATCGTTGGTGACAGTGAGCCTACGGTTATCGCCTCTACTGTCTTGGACTGGATGATTGCTCAAGCCCTGGATGAGGTTGAGGCCGGTACCTTTGGGAACGGCGAAGTCATCACCGCAAGCATGGACAATGGAGGCGTCTCGCTGGGAAAGTTCTCGGACAAGGTGCCCGCCGACGTACAGGAAAAGATTGAGGAGTACGAGGATCAGATTTCTGCCGGCACGTTCCTTACCGACGATGAGGTCAGCGCCATCGAGCAGACTCTGTAGCTGCATAAAAGTACCTTCCGGTGCCGTTTTGACGCCCGTAGGCACGTTCTAGCAGCAAGTGCGTACAAAGTTGCGGCTCCGGCGCCAATTCTGCGCCGGAGCCGCGTTTTTCTCGCCATGTGGCAATGAGACCTGCTGGCTACCTGGGCCGCACGCTACTTATCGTCACCCTGGTCCTGCTCGCCAATCTTTGCCTCGGCGGCCTTGACGGCGTATTCGAGCTCTTCCTCCTCGGAGTCCTCGTCGATGCGCAGCGGCTTGAAGCTTGCCGTGTCTCCCCCCACCAGGGTCTTCTCGGCGTCGCTGGCATTCTCCTCGCGCTCGTTGTGCATGGAGGCGGAGAAGATGTCCTCGTCGTCGGAGTCGCCGTTGCTCTCGGCGGGCTTTGCCTCGACCTTCTTAGGCGTCGCTGCCAGCACCGCGTTGGCGTCGATGGGGATGCGCGTGAGCTTGTGCTGGCGCTTTGCCTTGGCGAACAGCGGCACGTACTCAAAGATAACCGAGGAGTTCTCCAGGCCGTACCAGCGCATGGGCGTGCCGCACAGGCGGCGGATGAAGTACTTTGCCTCGATGGTGCGCGCGTCCGTGCCCGAGATGTCCGTCTCGGGCGAGAGGACCTTGCGAATCAGGCAGAAGCGGAAGTCGCCCACGATGCTGTGCTTGCGGTAGATCGAGTACTTGTGGTTCTGCGGGGCAAGCTGGTTATGCTCCACCAGGTCCTCGACGATCTGGTAGAGGTAGGTGTTCACGCGTTGGTTCACGCGGAAGCCCAGGCGCAGCTGCACCTTGAACACGAAGTCGGTGTCAAAGGTGTTGACCATGTACTCGTGGGTGTAGGGCTCGTCGGTAACCTGGACGTTGAGGAAGTAGTAAGCCCTCGCGCGCTTGGGGCGCTTGTCCAGGATTGAGTAGAGGATGTCGCGGTCAAGCTTGTCGAGCGACGAGTCGTTGGTGAGGAACACCAGGTTGTCGGCAAGCAGCGGGTAGGACTCGTCGTGCGAGAGGTCGAAGAGCTGGTCGAGGTACTCACGGACGGGCAGGTAGACGGACTGCGTGCGCTCGATGGCCGTGCCGCGGCGCCAAATGTACATCACGAGGAAGAGCACGGTGGCGAGAAGCACGGTGACGTAGCCGCCGTGGAAGAACTTGGTGAGGCTCGAGAAGAAGAACATGAGCTCGATGGCGCCAAAGAAGACGAGGAACACCACGGCCGCCGCGGGCTTGCGGCGAATGCGCGAGAGGTACGTGAACAGCAGGAGCGTGGTCATAAGCATGGTGCAGGTGATGGCCAGGCCGTAGGCGGCCTCCATGTGCTCGGAGCTCTGGAAGAGCAGCACCACGCCCATGCAGCCGATCCACATGATGTTGTTTACCAGCGGGATATAGATCTGGCCGCGCGTCTCGGAGGGGTAGTTGATCTTCATGTGGGGCATGAGGTCGAGGCGAATGGCCTCGGAAACAATGGAGTAGGAACCCGTGATGAGGGCCTGCGACGCGATGATGGCCGCAAAGGTGGAGAGAATCACGGCAAAGACGCGGAACTCCTCGGGCAGCATCTGGAAGAACGGGTTGAGGTCCGTGATGGCGGCAAGCTCAACGCTGCCGTGGTTGGCGATGATCCAGGCGCCCTGGCCCAGGTAGTTGAGGATAAGGCAGAGCTTCACGAACGGCCAGGAGAAGTAGATGTTTGCCTTGCCCACGTGGCCCATGTCGGAGTAGAGGGCCTCAGCGCCGGTGGTGCACAGGAAGACGTTGCCCAGCACCATGAGGCCGGCGGCGTTGAGGTTGTGGTCAAAGAGGAACAGGATGCCGCGCAGCGGGTTGAGCGCGCGGAAGACGTTGAGGTCAAGGCCCACGTTGAGAAGGCCGGTGATGCCCAGGAAGAGGAACCACACGGTCATGACCGGGCCAAACGCCTTGCCGATGGTGGAGGTGCCCGCTTTCTGCATGGCAAAGAGGATGCAGAGAATAACGAGGGTGATGCCAACCACGATGGCCTGGTTGTCGCCGATGATGCCGTAGAAGAAGTCGATGGTGCGCAGGCCCTCGATGGCGGTGGTCACGGTGACGGCGGGCGTCAGGATGCCGTCGGCGAGAAGTGCCGCGCCTCCGACCATGGCGGGGATGATGAGCCACTTGCCGCAGCGCTTGACGAGGCTGTACAGCGCGAAGATGCCACCCTCGTTGTGGTTGTCGGCCTTCATTGCCACCAGCACGTACTTGACCGTTGTGATGAGGGTAATGGTCCAGATGAGCAGCGACAGTGCGCCGAGAACCACATCCTCGCTCATGGTGCCCAGGCCGCCGTTGCCGGACATGATGGCCTTGAGGGTGTACATGGGGCTGGTACCGATGTCGCCGTAGACGACGCCCAGCGTTACAAGCACCATACCTGCTGAGAGGGGAATGCCGCCCTTCTTGGCGGGCTTCCTGGCTCGCTTGGTTGGGGCCGGTGCGTTGGATGTAACCATGACGCTCCAATTTCCGTGGGTTCTACCTGCGAATCCGTGGTTATTCCAAATACAAATCGTTGAATATAGCACTCTCCTTAAAGAAAGGTGAGTGCTTCACTCTTCTGACAAGTATATGCAGTTGAAGCGGGGTTTGCCTGCGGCTCCTCTCGGTGGAAATCGTGTTGTCTCGCCGGGCCGGCGGCGCCCCGCCTGGGGCCCCGCCGCCCCCCGCCCCGCCCCCGCCCCGCCCCCGCCCCGGTGCCGCCCCCGCCTGGCGTTCTTTATCGGTATCTGAGAATCGCACGGAATTCTACCTGCGCAAACGTCGTTGAGATTCTCAAAAACCGATAAAGAAGGGAAGGGGAGCGAGAGGCGACGGCGGGGAGCGAGAGGCGACGGCGGGGAGCGAGAGGCG